>NZ_VIUN01000001.1:397904-1108947 GCF_007828335.1 Pseudomonas sp. SJZ103 | reverse complement strand
TCAGGATTTGCTCTGCCTTGGCGCTGGCGCCAGGCGTAGAAGCTACTGCGGTTGACCCCAAACGCCCGGCAACACCTTTTAACGCCGTACCGCTCATCCAGCTCATCGATCAACGTGAATGATCTTTGGCGTCCAAAAGCAGGAGAGCACTGGCCTTTTTTAGAATTTCGATATCCAGGTCTTTCTCTCTTAGCAGAGCTTTGAGCCTCTGGATTTCTCGTTGATCAGCAGTAATCGCCTTGGCCCCTACCGGGGTCGAGCCCAAGCGTTCTTTTTGCACTTGATCGACCCAGCGGCGCAGTGCTGTGGGGCCGATATCCAGGGTGGCACAGACTTCGGTAACCGGCTGACCTTCATCCAACACCATGCTGGCAGCCTTGAGCTTGAACTCACTCGAATAAGATTTACGCATATCCAAACACCTCAGATTTGGGCGCTATCATAGCGCCCGATTGAAGTGTCCAAAATCATTAGGCCAGTTCAAGCCCCCTCCCACACTTGGGCCGGATACATCTCTGGAATACGGTCAACATGTGGGAGGGGGCTTGCTCCCGATAGCGCCGACACAGTCGCCACCGCACCCATCTGGTGCAACACGGGAAAATTTCAAACGCCAAACCATCCCCCACACGACAGTCGCGCCGCTTTACGACAATGATTCTCAGGCTGGCATGGCCGCTGCAACACCTTGAATCATTCCAAACCGTTCAGGGAGCGCAGCACGATGAACACACAACTTAAACCCACCTTGGGCACTCTGCATTTATGGGGCATTGCCGTCGGGCTGGTGATTTCCGGGGAATACTTCGGCTGGAGCTATGGCTGGGGCGTGGCCGGGACCTTGGGCTTCCTGGTGACCTCGTTGATGGTCGCGGCGATGTACACCTGCTTTATCTTCAGTTTCACCGAGCTGACTACCGCCATTCCTCACGCAGGCGGGCCGTTTGCCTACAGTCGTCGCGCGTTTGGTGAGAAAGGCGGCTTGATCGCAGGCCTCGCCACACTGATCGAATTTGTCTTCGCTCCGCCCGCCATCGCCTTGGCGATCGGCGCTTATCTGAATGTGCAGTTCCCGGCCCTGGACCCCAAACACGCGGCCGTTGGTGCCTACATCGTGTTCATGGGGCTGAATATTCTCGGCGTGAAACTCGCCGCGACCTTCGAGCTGGTGGTATGCGTGCTCGCCGTCGCTGAACTGCTGGTGTTCATGGGTGTGGTCGCGCCCGCGTTCAGCTTCAGCAACTTTGCCTTGAATGGCTGGGCCGGCTCCGACACCTTCGGCGCCCCGGCGATTGCCGGGATGTTTGCGGCGATCCCGTTTGCCATCTGGTTCTTCCTGGCCATCGAAGGCGCGGCCATGGCGGCCGAGGAAGCGAAAGATCCGAAGCGCACCATTCCAAAGGCCTACATCAGCGGCATCCTGACCCTGGTGATCCTGGCCATGGGCGTGATGTTCTTCGCTGGCGGTGTGGGCGACTGGCGCACCCTGTCGAACATCAACGATCCACTGCCGCAGGCGATGAAAACCGTGGTGGGCGACAGCTCCGGCTGGTTGCACATGCTGGTGTGGATCGGCCTGTTCGGCCTGGTGGCGAGCTTCCACGGCATTATCCTGGGCTACTCGCGCCAGTTCTTCGCCCTGGCCCGCGCCGGTTACCTGCCATCTTTCCTCGCCAAATTGTCGCGCTTTCAAACACCACACCGGGCAATCATTGCCGGTGGCGTGGTCGGCATCGCCGCGATCTACAGCGATGGCCTGATCAACCTGGGCGGCATGACCCTGACTGCGGCGATGATCACCATGGCGGTATTCGGCGCCATCGTGATGTACATCATGAGCATGCTCAGCCTGTTCAAACTGCGTAAGACCGAGCCGCTGCTGGAACGTACCTTCCGTGCGCCGGGTTATCCGATTGTGCCCGGCATTGCGTTGGTGCTGGCTGTGGTGTGCCTGGTGGCCATGGCGTGGTTCAACACGCTGATCGGGCTGATCTTCCTCGGCTTTATAGCCGTGGGTTTCATCTACTTCCAGATGACCGCGCAGGACCGTGCCGATGCACCGGCAGATGCAATGTTGACCGGGCTCTAAGGTTTCGAGGCAGAACGGGCCTACACTGAACTACTCAGAAAGCCCGTAACTCAAAGTAGTTATTACCGTGGGAAAATTCTCCCACGGCAATCTGCCTCAAGGAGAGCCTTATGCCGTGGTATGCGTGGTTGATTATGGTAGTTGCGATCGGGTCGATCGTCGGAGGGCTGCTGATGCTGCGTGACAGCGCCAACAAGGTGGAGCTCACCGACGAACAACGCAAACGCGTGGCCGAGCGCAATGCCCAGGCGGACGCCAAGGACGCGCAGGACCGCTAGGACCGTTTACTCCCAATCCGCCTTGGCAATCTGCAAACCGTGCTGCCCTTTATAGGCAGCACGCTCCGGCTGGCTCCAGCCGACCAGCAACTCGTCCTCCAACCGGTAGATCTCAACCCCCAGCGGACGGCACACCGTCAGCGGGTCCTGCGCTTCCGGCCCCCACATCGGCAGTGACAAATCCCCGCCTGGGCACGTCGACAGCGCGCACAGCAAATCAATCTCGGCAAAAAACTCCAGGTAATCGCCCTTCTGCGCTGGGCAGGCTTTCATGAAGTACATATCGTCGTGATTGAGGCCCGTGCACTGGAAGATATTCAGCACGTCATGCACATCGAATTCCGTCAGACCGTGAGGCAAAACCGCACGGGTCAGGTTCGAGTGGCAATGGTGGTGGAAATCCTCGCCCGTGAGCATGCGGTTCACATAGGGATCGCAGCGCGTACCGAGCAAATCGTGCAGACGGCCACCGTGCTCATCGATGCCATAACCGGCCAGGCTGTCATCGGTGATAGTCACAAGGGGACGCAGAAAGGGCAGGTTCGACCACAGCCGGTCATGGGTGCTCACATGGGCACCCTGCAGCTGGCGGGTGCGCGCCGCCCATAGGCGTTCGCGGGGATCATTCGCGTTCCACACATTGAAATCGCCGACCTGCGGACCGACCGGTGTGGTGACGCGAAACACATACCCGGCCGGTACCTTCCACGCCCTGCCCGTGCGGATTGGGATTTCGAATCGTTCGATTAACGTACGCGGATTCTTGTGATCGCGAATGCGCTCATAGAAGGCGGTGTCGACCTGCAGCGCGGCGCCTTTGCTGACTTGGTAAGCGGGCGGGTAATTTTTGTACATGATGGACGCCTCGACTGGGGAATTTTCTACATAATAGATGATCATCATTCATGCCAGTGCTGAGGAGTATCAGGACCGAAGGTTTTAAAGTGGGATCGGAAACCGCTTTTGTATGGGTATTTATCATACCCCGTGACATAATCGACCTTTTTCAAGCTATAGTCTGGGTTTCCATCCAAAGCCACTTTTTGTCAATTCACGCAGATGCACGATGAACCAGAGAGCACCCTTTCGACGAGAGACGCTGAAGCCGGACGGACCTGACTCTTTGTAACTACACAGGTGGCGTGCGGCCTACTGTGAGCGTGCCGCAATGGTGAATGGCTCATCGCTTGTAATGAAAGTGACATGTATGGGTATGGAATTTAATTTACTTACCTCACTATCATAGCTCATCAGTGCGGGTAAACAGAGTAAATATGAGACATGGTGGATGAAATGGAATTGATCAGATGGCTGGATTTTGAGCGACTGGGCGATAACCGAGGGGAGTTGATCGCCATCGAAGTTGGCATCGACAAGATTATCCCTTTTGAGATAAAGCGTGTTTATTACATCTACGCTACAGCCCCCGGCATCAGCAGGGGGTTTCATGCCCATCGAAATTTAAAACAAATTGCGATCTGCGTATCCGGCACCTGCAAGATGGTCTTGGACAATGGAACTGTTCGCCAAGAAACCATTATGAACAGCGCTACCCGCGGGCTGGTTATCGAAAGTATGGTATGGCGGGAAATGCATGACTTCAGCCATGACTGCGTATTGCTGGTGCTGGCAAGTGAACATTACGAAGAATCCGACTACATAAGATCTTATGAGACTTTTCTTGAGGAGCAAGCATGTCTAAAAAACTGATAATCGTTGGGGCGGGTGAGTTCGCCATGATTGCTTATGAGTACTTTACGCATGACTCTGATTTTGAGGTCTGCGCTTTTTCCATCGAGAAGGAATACCTCGAAAATACCACGCTGTACGATCTCCCCATTGTAGAGCTGGAATCAATCGAAACTAAATTTCCACCCGCCGACTATAAAGTCTTCATCGCGATACCGGCCTCGCAACTCAACCGACTGAGAACTCGTCTGTATGGCTTGATCAAGTCCAAGGGCTATACGTGCGCCAGCTACATTAGCTCCCGTGCGTTCGTGTGGCACAACGCTCAAATCGGCGAAAACTGCTTTATTTTCGAGAACAATACAGTTCAACCATTCGTATCGATTGGGAACAATGTGATTCTCTGGAGCGGCAACCATATCGGACACCGTTCACGTATCAATGACAACTGCTTCCTCTCTTCGCATGTCGTGGTGTCAGGCTATTGCGATATTGGCGAGTCTTGCTTTCTCGGTGTCAACTCAACACTGAATGATCGTATCAGCATCCCCAAAGACTGCGTGATTGCCTCCGGAACCCTGGTCAATAAAAATCTGCCCGAGCCAGAGCGAATTTATTACGGCTCACCTGCACAGATGCTGCCGAAGAAAAGCAGTCTTAAAGTAAAATTGTAGGGTATTGAGATGCTTTGGAAAAAAATAGGCCAGATATTCGATGCTCGAACCCAGCTTCCTGAGTGGGCAGAGAACTCAGCACTTACACCAACACCTTTTTTATTGAACCCGGATGTCATCAGAATTTATGCCGGATTTCGAGACAAGGTCGGCGTCAGCCGCATAGGTTATGTAGATGTGTCATCACAAAACCCACGCAAGGTGCTGGGAGTGAGCAAAGAGCCCGTATTGACTGAGGGTGGCCCCGGATGTTTCGACGATAACGGCGTCATCATGGGTGACGTTGTGCGCGATGGCGATACGATCAGAATGTACTACGTTGGGTTCCAGATCGTCCAAAAAGCCAAGTTCCTTGCTTTCACTGGGCTGGCAACCAGTCAGGACGGACTTAGGTTCGATCGGGTTTCTGAAGCCCCCGTACTTGATCGCGTGCACCGAGGCCGTACGATCCGCGCAATACATACTGCGATCCATGACGAGGGGCGCTGGAAAGTTTGGTACGCATTGGGAGATGGCTGGTGTGATATAAACGGTGTTCAATATCCTCGTTATAACATCTGGTACACAGAGTCGCCTGACGGCATTTCCTTTCAGGGCCCCCATCATCTTTGCATCGACAATGAAGGTGATGAATATAGAATCGGCAGACCCTCCGTTTACAAGTTAAACGGCGGCTATATGATGTTTTATACAAAAGGCGGAATTACCGGTACGGATTATTTTCCAGGCGTTGCCTACTCCGAAGACGGTATCAACTGGACGCGCAAGGACGCCGAATTAGGCATGTCACTATCCGAACACGCGGGCTTTGACGACCAGCACCTGTGCTATCCGCGCCTGTGTGTCACGGCGGATAAAGTATATGCTTTTTACAATGGCAACCATATGGGCGTTGAAGGTATTGGCCTAATGGAGCTGGTTCAATGGTGATCTGCGAGCTTTATCAACAAGACGCCGAAAGCCAATGGAATGAGTTTGTCAGAACGAGCAAGACACCGCTGTTTATCTTCGAACGCCCGTTCATGGATTACCACGCCGATCGTTTTAACGACTTCTCACTTCTGTTTAAACAGGAAGATCAACTTCTTGCCGTGTTGCCCGCCAACATCGTGGACAACGTTGTGTACTCACATGGCGGTTTGACGTTCGGCGGGCTGATACTTTCGCACAAGGTCAAAGCCGAAAAGGTCATTGAGATACTGCAGACGCTCAAAATCTTCCTGAAAGAAAAGACTGTTAGCCGCCTTGAATACAAGTCGATTCCCTACATATTCACCACCCACCCGGCTCAAGAAGACCTGTATGCGCTGACTATCGCTGGCGCCACCTTGTTCCGCAGAGACATATCCAGCGTCATCGATATGGAGCGAGAGCCCAAGTTTTCAAAAGGCCGAAAATGGCTGATTGCAAGGGCGAAGAAGAACGGCCTATGTGTAGAGGAATCCACGGACTGGTCGGCCTATCACGCACTGCTTTCAAGCGTGCTATCGAGGCACAGCGCCACACCGACTCATTCGATCGATGAAATGGCTCTGCTCCACGAGCGCTTTCCTGAAAACATCCGTCTAAGGGTAGTGCGCAAGGAGGGAGAGTTGATATGTGGTGTGCTGCTATTTGCTTATGAGCAGGTCTTGCATACTCAATACATCGCGGCGAACAAAGTCGGTAAGGAATCCGGGGCACTCGATCTGACCCTGGCAAGCTGCATTGATGAAGCCAAGCGCTTGGACAAGGCGTATTTCAGCTTTGGCATATCGACGGAGCGTGGCGGACTTTACTTGAACACCGGGCTAATCGCACAAAAAGAGAGCTTCAGCGCCCGGGCTATCGTGCATGACTTTTACAGGCTGGAATTGAATGATTAAGTTTTTGGAGCTGAAGCAAGTCAACGATCAATACCAGGCAGACATCCTGGCAGCTGCCGAGCGCGTGATAAAGTCCGGCTGGTATATCAAGGGCGAAGAACTCGAACAGTTTGAACAGGCATTTGCCGCGTACTGTGGCACCCAGTACTGCATCGGTGTGGGCAATGGTCTGGACGCACTCACCCTTTCCCTGCGCGCATGGAAAGAGCAAGGTCGGATTAACGACGGCGATGAAGTCATCGTCCCAGCCAATACCTACATTGCGAGCATTCTGGCCATCATTGAAAGTGGATTGACGCCCGTTCTCGTGGAGCCACGCCTCGAAACCTACAATATCGATCCTCGACAAATTCAACAGAAGATCAGCGAAAAAACCAAGGTTTTGTTGCCTGTCCACCTGTACGGTAAATTGGCCGAGATGGACAAAATCAATGATATCGCCAAGGCTCATAATCTGCTGGTTCTCGAAGATGCTGCGCAGGCGCATGGCGCAGAGGCTTTAGGGAAGAAGGCCGGAGCCTTTGGAGATGCCGCAGGTTTTAGCTTCTATCCTGGAAAAAACCTGGGTGCGCTGGGCGACGGCGGCGGCATCACTACCAATGATGCTGAGTTTGCCGACATTGTTCGATCCTTGGGCAACTACGGTAGTGAGGCGAAATATCAACATCGTTATGCGGGGATTAATAGCCGACTGGACGAGCTGCAGGCCGCGATGCTCTCTGTCAAGCTCAAGCACCTCGATAATGAAAACGCTCGCCGGCGAGCGATTGCAGCGAACTACGTTGCTAACATCGATAATCGATTGATCACGCTGCCGCATCTCGCTGATGACAAAAGCCAGGCCTGGCACCTGTTCGTTATCCGATGCGACGACCGCACAGGGTTCATGTCCCACCTTTCCGATAACGGTGTGCAAGCACAAATCCACTACCCCACCGCTCCGCACAAACAAGTAGCGCTGCGCGGGATGACGACTGAAAGCTTCCCGATCACCGAGAGCATACACGACACAGTGGTGAGTTTGCCGTTGAATCCCACAATCAGTGATGATGAAGTTTCGCACGTCATAGAAGTGTGCAACGCCTACGTATCGTCATGAAGCTGATAAAAACAAGTCTATTGAGTGGTATAGCGTCGCTGGTAAAAATATTTACGCTACTCGGCATAAATAAGGTGCTCGCGATCTATACCGGTCCGTCGGGCTACGCTCTCATAGGCCAACTTCAAAATGCGGTACAGATTTTCTCAACATTCGCAAGTGGCGCAGTCAGCACCGGCGTCACCAAATACACGGCGGAGTATGGACAGGATCCTTTAAAGCAAGAAAAGGTCTGGCGCACGGCTTTCAGCATTGCGCTATCGGGCAGTATCATCAGCGCGATATTTATTATTGTGTTTGATAAAGAGCTCGCAGAATTCTTTCTTGGGGACAGGTCCTACAGCAAACTTTTCATTGTGTTCGCCATCGGGCTGATGCCGATGGTGGTTAACACCCTGCTCCTGGCCATACTCAACGGCAAGAAGGAAATCAAGGGCTATGTGATCGCAAATATTCTGGGCAGCCTGTTCTCATTGCTCTTTACTGCGGTCCTGGCTTATTGCTTCGACTTTCTTGGAGCACTGATCGCTTTGGTGTCTTATCAGTCAATTGCCTGTTTGTTCACATTGGGCGTTTGCTTGAAAACCAGTTGGTTCAGACTCGGTATATTTGCCTTCGAGTTTGATCGCAGTGCGCTGAGGAAGCTCACCGGTTTTACATTTATGGCGCTGTGCTCTGCCATATGCGTTCCGTTGAGTTCCCTGTTTATCAGGACTTACCTGAATGAATCCTTGAGCGCCGAATCTGCAGGCTATTGGGAGGCGATGACTCGGCTAAGCGGCGCGTACATGATGGTGGTCACCATGACACTGAGCGTGTATTACCTGCCCAAGCTGTCGGAACTGACTTCAGCCAGCCAGATCAAACACGAAGTGATGTCCGGCTATAAAATAATTCTGCCTGCTGCCGCGCTGCTATCGCTGGGCGTTTTTGTTTTTCGCGATCTTATTATCTGGATATTGTTTACCAAGGAATTCGCACCCATGCGCCCGTTGTTTACGTGGCAACTGGTTGGCGACACCATGAAAATAGGCAGCTGGATTTTGTCCTACTTGATGGTTAGCCGAGCGATGATCAAAGAGTTCATCATCTCTGAAATCATTTTCTCCATAACGCTATGCCTACTGGTCGTGGCATTCTCCAACGCCTACGGTTTGATCGGGGCGTCAATGGGCTACTGCGTAAACTACATAGCCTACTGGATATTTTTGTATTTCTTCGTGTGGCGGAAAATTAATTGAGCCTTAAGTCAAGCGTAATGTCGCCCTCACCTGCACAACCACTCGTCAGCGTCGTGGTCATCGTTTACAACCAATCGAACTATATCAAAGAGTGCATTCAATCAATTTTATCGCAAGATTATACGAATATTGAAATCATCATCAGTGATGACGCTTCCAAAGATGGTACCGACGCACTCCTCCAGGAGATGCACGCAGCCAACCCTGAAAAAATAATACTCAACCTAGCGCCTGTTAACCACGGAATCACAGGTAATTGCAATGCGGGGCTGCGTCTTGCAAAAGGTAAATACGTCGCCATGTTTGCGGGCGATGATTTGATGCTGCCCGGGCGAATCACCCAACAGGTCGAGTTCCTGGAGCAGCATCCCGAGTTTTCTATCTGCGGATCCTATGTCCAAATTATTGACGGACAGGGACGTGCGGTAAAAATACAGAAAGATAAATTCAATAAACGCAACCCTGTTTACAAACTCGACGAATTGATCGCCTCCAATAACTCCCTGGTGCCCGTGCCGGGCTTTATGGTGAGAGCTGATCGAATTCCTGCCTCTGGTTACGACTATCGCTTGCCTAAAGCATCAGACAGCCTGTTCTACTACCATATCGCCAGCAAAGGCGATATTTACATATTAAAAACACCGCTGACGCAATACCGCGTGCATGAGAGCCATGCGTCAAATATGGGCTACCTGGATGACAGCCTAGTTTCACTGGCACTGTGCGAGTTTTATTTCCCCGGACTGTACAGTGCTATAAAAAAAGGCAAAAGCAACCTGTACTACTCATACGCCCGGCACCTGCACAAGGTGAAAAAGGATTATAGCGGCGCCCTGAAATATATTATCCGCTCGCTTCTGGGAGACTTGAGCTTCAAAAAATTACTGGCATTGGCGCTGATTATATGTCGGATTGATCGATGATTGAAATTTCAGAAACGCATCCCTCACTGCAAAAGCAAACCTATCTCTGGGCGATGGCAACCTGGATCGTCATTGCACTAAACCCCTTTTATATCTGGGGGTACACACCTCAGTTTCAAGCGTTGATCGCGGGTGTGTGCCTGGTACTTTTTTCCCTCAAGAAAAATATTGCGCTACGCGAATACTTTTTTGGCTTGCTTTTCTCGTTAATGGTTTTTCTGTTTTACTACTTTTATGGTGCGAGCATTTTAGGCTGTTTATATTTCATGGCCGGCTATTTGATTTTTTATTGCATACCCCAGAACGAAGTTTTGAGTATTTTCCGTAAATCAAAACGGCTGATTGCCATTCTCCTGCTTCCTGGTATATGCATCTGGTTTTTACATCACCTAAGCGGTGACAATAAATTATTCTTACTGGGTCCCCTGCCTGAGTACAAAATCCCCGATCAACTAAAAGCTCAAAATGGCGTAGGCTATTTTGTTTACCCTACTACCGTGGTTTTGGATTATATGCTGGACAATCCATTTTATCGGTTTTTTGGCTTTTTCGATGAGCCTGGAGCGCTGGGTACCTTCGCCGCCCTGCTGCTGGCGGCAGACAGGTTCAATCTGAAGTCACGCAGCAACCTCATCATATTTATTTCCGGGATTCTAAGTTTGTCCATGGCCTTTTTCATATTAAGCCTGGCTTACTTTGCCATCAAAGCCGTGCGTGGTAACAAACGCAACATAGTGCTGTTGAGCGTCATGGTGGCACTCGTCATGCTGTCTGCACAAAATGATTATTTGAAGACCGTGATGTATGACCGCTTCGCCTATAAATCGGAGGGGCTGGCAGGAGACAATCGCAATACCGATGGCTTCAACAAGCTATTTGCTGAGTGGCAATCGTCCGACACACGCTCACTCATATTCGGCAGCGAGAAAGAAGACGACAGTGGCTCCGCCAGCTTCAAAAAAATCATCTTTCACTCGGGCATTCTGGGCACAGCATTCTTCGTACTGACGCTATTGGGCTTTGCGCTGAGGCATAGGGTGCTCTCGAACATGAATGGCATGGCTTTTTCGCTGCTATTGATATTGTCTATTGTTCAGCGCCCCCTGGTTATCGCACCCGCTTTCCTGCTTCTGATTGCGGCTGCGGGCTGTAGGGAAATGTCACTTAACAAGTCCCCACTATAGTCAGGAACAGGCCGGCCAATGACCGGCCTGCTTGATTGGGTTATTTGATTTCCAATCTTTCGCGATTTTTCTCCATCAGCGCCTTGCCTATTCCCTTCACCTCGAGCAGTTCATCTACAGCCGTAAAAGGCCCATTGCTTTCTCGATAAGCCACAATCGCTTTGGCTTTAGCCGCACCAATACCGAATAGGTTTTGTCGCAACGTTTGTGCATCGGCAGCGTTGAGATTGACCTTGGCATTTTGCGCAGCAATGTCTATCTGAGCAGAGGACTGGATTGGTGAATCAACATTGAGGGAGGGTGCAGGAGCAGCCGTGCCCGCGAGTGAGAAACTGCTAAGCACGGTAAAGACGAGGGCGCAAAGGTATGCGTTTTGCATTGGTAACACTCCATGGCATCTAGAAGAGAAAGCAGCTTTCCGAAGCTGCTTTTTCAAACTAGAAGATCTTTGGAGAACGTCAAAAATGGCTGAGTAACGAGGTATTTCTCAGAGTTCAAGGCGGCGTTGCTGATAGATCCAATCGACAATCTCACCTTCCGGAGAATAGCCGCTTACGGTGTCCCTCAGGAGCTGGCGTACGCGCGTGTAATCATGCTGATCCACGGCGGCAAGCAGTTGCTTCAACATGCCCTTGAGCAGATCCCAGGAAAGATGATCTTCGTTGGCGCTCATGATCATCGGGTGCTGGGTGGCAACGACGTTGTCACCGATCAGTAACTCCTCGTAAAGCTTTTCACCAGGACGCAATCCGGTGTACTCAATCGCGATGTCACCAAGGGGATTTTTTTCGGAGCGAACACTGAGACCGGAGAGATGGATCATCTTTTCCGCCAGTTCGGTAATTTTTACCGGCCCCCCCATGTCGAGTACGAAAACATCTCCGCCAAGCCCCATGGAGCCAGCCTGGATCACCAGTTGGGCTGCCTCGGGAATAGTCATGAAATAGCGCGTGATCTTCGGGTGAGTGACCGTCAGTGGCCCGCCGGATTTGATCTGCTTGTGAAACAACGGAATCACCGATCCCGACGATCCCAGAACATTACCAAAGCGAACCATGGTGAACCGGGTCTTATTGACGCGCGATACATTTGCAATGTCACCAAACAACACCGGCGCCAGCTCACGACTGAGGGCCTGCAGTGTCATCTCGGCCAAGCGTTTAGTACTGCCCATCACGTTAGTCGGGCGAACCGCCTTATCGGTGGAAATCAGTACGAAGTTCAATACGCCGGCCTGCAGAGCAGCCTGGGCAGTGTTCAAGGTACCGATCACATTGTTAAGTACGCCTTCGGCAATATTATGCTCGACCATCGGTACGTGCTTATAGGCCGCTGCGTGATAAACCGTGTCCACGTGCCAGGTTTTCATGATGTCGAGCAACTTCGCCTCATTGCGTATCGACCCGAGTATAGGCAGTACACGAACCGGCAATGACTCCCGGACGATCCGTTGTTCGAGTTCCGACAAAATACTGTAAAGGTTGAACTCACTGTGCTCGAACAATAACAAGGTGGTGGGATGCAGTGACAAGATCTGTCGGCAGAGTTCGGAACCGATCGAGCCGCCCGCCCCGGTGACCAGTACGGACTGCCCCTTGATGCAGTGTTCCAGCAGCTCCTCCTGGGCCGGCACGGCGTCGCGCCCCAGCAGGTCGGCGATATCCACTTCCTGAATGTCGTCAACCTTTACACGGCCGCTTGCAAGATCCATAAAGCCGGGGACGCTGCGCACATGCAGTGGGAAACCTTCAAGAAAGCCGAGAATTTCACGGCGCCTGCCACGGTTGGAAGATGGAATTGCCAGCAGGATTTCCTGCGCCCCCGTCGCGTCGATCATGCGTTGAATGTGCTGGGGTTTATACACTTGCAGCCCGGAGATGACACGATCAGAGATGCTGTTATCGTCGTCGATAAAGGCGACAGGACGCATGACTCGGCCCATGCGCAACGCAGCCACCAATTGGTTGCCCGCAGCGCCTGCACCGTAGATCGCGACCCGCGGCAAGCCGTCGTCACGGCTGGTGAACGGCACATGCTGAGCCGCAGCGAACCAGTCGCCCAGAAAGTATTGCCGCATGGCCAGACGCAGTCCGCCGACCATGATCAGGCTAAGCCACCAATAATTGAAGATGATGGAACGTGGCACTACGTTCTGATGGTTGCTGTACCAGTAGACCACCACACCCAGAATCAAAGAGGAGAGACTGACTGCCTTGATAATCGCAATCAGGGCGTCGTTGCCGAAGTACCGCATGACGGCGCGATACATGCCAAAACGCACGAACAGTGGAATAGCGACAACCGGAGCGCAGAGGAACAACCATTGGTGCAGAGCCGCCGGGTTTATCATGTCGTCCACCCCGAGGCGCACGACAAACGCCATCCACAGGGCGAACCAGACCAGCAGGATATCTGTGATGACCTGCAGAATGCGTTTGCGCCTGCGAGGAAGCGCCAGCAGGTAAGATCGAACTTTACTCATAACCCTTTATACACCTCTAACGCTCCTGACCTGCTCTGCATGACCAGCATTGAACACTTGAATGGCCTTATTGCTCCGCACGCGAATTACACCGGAGGTGAGATGGTTTTTTCCAACTGGCCTGCACGGAATTTGATAGCTAGCAGCACCAGCGGTATATAGGCGACAGCCAGAGCCACCAAACCATTGAGACCCAATAAAGCCACAGAAAGCGCGATAGGTATCAACCACAATAAATTAATCGCGAGCACTGCCAGGGTGACAGGCAAATGTCGCCCAGCTTGGCGTGAAGCGAATTGATAGGCATGACTGCGATGGGCTTCATAAACCTTGTCGCCGCGCAGCAGACGCCTGATAAGCGTGAAGGTGGCGTCTACAACGAATACACCAAGCAGTATCAGCCACACCCATAAAAAAGCCACATCCTGCCAGGCAGCCTGCAGCGCGAATATCCCCAGGATGATGCCGAGAAAGCCACTGCCAGCGTCGCCCATGAAAATACGCGCCGGCGGAAAGTTCCAGTAAAGGAAGCCCAGGACTGCCATGCTCAACAATAATGGAGCCCAGATGAGCGCTTGATTACCCGTCGACGCGTAGATCAGGCAGGCACCAAGGCAGACGCACAGCGTCTCGATACTGGCGAGCCCGTCAATGCCATCCATGAAATTGTACAGGTTGAGCAACCACACCAGATAAAACGCAGCGAGTATGTGGCCCAACCACCCAAGGTCAACCACCATGCCAGGCAAGCTGATCGGAGGGAGTCCGCCCAGCCAGAAAAGTGCCCAGATAGACGCGCCGAAATGGCCAAGCAAACGCCATCTTGCTGCGATATGCCCGTGATCATCAAGAAAACCAAGGATCGCAATGGCCGCGCCCGCCCCCATCAAGGCCCATGTAACCGAGCGTGAAATCTCGTCTCCCATATACAGGATCGGCAGCGCGATCAAAAAGCTCAACACGATCGCCACACCGCCCCCGCGAGGCGTGGGAATGGAGTGGGAGCTACGAGCATTGGGTATATCGATCATGCTGTTTGCCAACGCATAGCGTCGCAGGATCCAAGTAAGCAGAAGTGCGAGGGCTCCCGCAGCGGGCGCAAGCCACAATAAGTGAATCATCCACAGCTCCAATTGGCAGTCCGGGGAACGGACCATCCTTCTAAATCAGACTTCCTTGAAACTTGCCGCCGTCTTTTTCAGTGCTTCGGAAACCGACGTTGGCGGCACCCATCCCAGCAGATCACGTGCCTTTGTAATATCGACTTGTAAAGACCCGCAAAGTCGCTGGCCGATCGACTTGCGCCCAATCAATGCGGCCCCCCATTCCAGCAGCATGGCTGGCACCGGCAGCAGTCGTGCCGGTTTACCCAGCGCGGCTCCCATGCATCTGAGCAACTCGGTGGTCGAGAGGTCTTCTCCATCACTGGCCAGAAACGTCTGGCCAGCCGCTGCAGGATGCGTCATGCAGGTCACGATAAGGTCCACTAGGTTATCCAGTGCGACGAGGCTGCGCTTGTTGCCAATGGCACCCAGAGGCAGTACGACACCTTTGTTCAGCCAACTCATCATGCTGCGAAAATTGGCCTTGACACCTGGTCCATAAACGAGGACCGGACGAATGACGACGACTTCCATGCCCGTGCTCTGCGCCAGCAACCGAAGTTGCTGCTCGGCTTCCATCTTGGAAACACCGTAAGGATCGCCTGGAGACGGAACATCGTCTGCGGTGTAAGGCTGTCCTAGACGCGTGCGCTCGCCATTGACCTTTATCGAGCTGATGAACACAAAGCGTTTCACACCCGCTTGCGCGGCTTGCTCAGCCAGCTTCAAGGTACCCGCAACGTTGATCTTTCGATATTCGGTCAACGGGTCGCTGGAAGCATCGGACATTACGTGAACGCGTGCAGCGCAGTGCACCAGAATGTCAACGCCGGAAAGAGGAAGCGGTTCGCCAGCCAAATAATTCATACCGGCTTTCACCGGGTAGACCGTTGCCGACAATGCGACACCATCGCGACGAACCAGAGCCATCACCGTGCAACCTGCCATCGAGGCCAATCGCTCTACCACTGCAGAACCTACGAAACCGCTGGCACCAGTGACGAAGTATGTGGGTTGATGATTCAAGCCGTGCGCTCCAACTGACGATAGACCTCAAGATGTTGTTCCACAATTTTTTCGATCGCAAACGACTGTACCGCCAGTTCTCGACCTGCAACGCCCATCTGACGCCGCAGCGCCGGATCTTCAATGAGCAGTTGCAATTGATCGGCCAACGCGTTTGCATCCCGTACCGGCACCAAAAGCCCCGTGACGCCTGCGTCAATTGCGTCACGGCAGCCGGGAACATCGGTGGTAACCACAGCTCGGCCACAGGCGGCGGCTTCGACCAGCACCTTCGGCAACCCTTCACGGTAGGAGGGCAAGGTTACTATATTGGCGTCTGAAAACAGTTGCGCAATATCGTCGCGATATCCCAGCAACTCGACAATACCTTCCTGGCGCCACGTATCCAGTTCAGCCTTGGTTACTGTGGCAGGGTTACCAGGGTCGACACCGCCAATCAATTGAAAGCGGGCTTGTACACCGCGCTTGGTCAATACCCTTGCGGCCTCAACATACTCCACCACGCCTTTGTCGCGCAAAAGCCGCGCAGCGAGACAGACTACAGGTAACCCCTGCGGCTCTGGAACGGGCGCATAAAGCGCCAGATCAACACCCGAACCACGAATCATTACAACCTTGGCTTCGGTAAGCCCGCCCATCGCCAGCAACAGGTCTCGGTCGTCAGGGTTCTGAAAAATCGAGCGCAGGTTACCCTTACCCAACGCTAGGCGATAAAAGGCACTGACCAGACGCCGAATCAGCACGGCCTTGATACCCTTGGAAAGAAATACGAAGCCCAACCCGGAGATGGCCGTGACGACGCCTTTAACCGGAGCGAAGCGCGCAGCAACGCCGCCATAAAGGACCGGTTTGATGGTAACCAAGTGAAGCACGTCAGGCTTCAGGCGCCATAACAACTTCCAGATGGTGAACATCAGCCCCAGTTCAGCCAACGGATTGCGGCCACTGCGCGACAGTGGCACAGGATGAAACTCAAAACCCTGCGCCGTGATTGCAGCAACCGCAGCCCCTGGCATGCAGGCGACATGAACTTTGTAGCCAGCCGCCTGTGCGCCTTTGGCAACAGGCAGACGATGGGACAGAAAGAATCCCGGATCATTGACTATAAACAACAACGTCTTACTCATCACTGCTCATCCAACCATGCCTGGAACATAAGAATGGTCCACAGATGAGGCTGCCAGTTGCCTCGTCCCTGGAGATGCTCGCTCCACATTTTTCTAATGGGCTCTGGCAGAAAGTAACCATCCCGGATCAGACGAGCTTCATCAAGGAGGGATTCGGCCCATTCGCGCAACGAACCGCGCAACCATTCACCGAGCGGGATACTGAATCCTTGCTTGGGACGCTCGATCAGCTCTTTCGGGACGTGGCGATAAAGCACCTGACGCAACAGCCATTTACCCTGGCCATTACGGAGTTTCAGATCAAGCGGCATACGCCACGCCAGCTCGACTACTCGGTGATCGAGCATGGGAACACGCCCTTCAATACTCGCCGCCATGGAGGCCCGATCCAGCTTGACCATGATGTCATCCGACAAATAGGTCTGAGCATCCATCGCCATCATCCAGTGCTCGAAAGAATCGGTCTTCGGCCAGCGCGACGCGTCGGTAAACATTGTCGGGGGTTCTTCACCGCCGATGACAACGCTCGCCGGATCGCTCCAATGGCTGTTCAGTTGGAGGTAGAATTCATGTCCGTCCGCCAGCGTCAACACGTTGGCCAGTTTGTGTGCCTTGTCCCCAGGCCCGCTCACATGAAACCTGCTGGGAAGCAGCGGCTTTGCTAGGTTGAAAAGACTGTCCCACGTGGTGGGAGATACCGATCGTAAAAGGCCCGCGCTGGCCTGTCGCGCGAACGACGGCACATGCTGCATCTTCGACCATATATTTTTTGCGCTCAGGTACCGGTTGTAGCCACTGAACAATTCGTCACCGCCATCCCCACTGAGTACGACCTTCAATTGTTGACTGGCCAGTTGACTGACAAGGAAGGTCGGAATCTGCGAACTATCGCTGAAAGGTTCGCAATACATGGAAGACAGACGCGGGATTACCGCTGCAGCGTCCTGGGGACGCACATAAAGTTCAGTGTGCTGGGTGCCCAGGTGTTTGGACACGGCCTTGGCGTGTACCGCCTCGTCGAACCCTCCTTCATCGAAGCCGATGGTGAACGTGCGAACCGGCTGGGTACTCTGGGTTTGCATCAGGGCCACAACCGTGCTGCTGTCCACGCCCCCGCTGAGGAAAGCGCCCACCGGTACATCGGCCAACATTTGCTGACCAATACTCGACCGCAATTGAGCCTCGAGCAGATCAGTCGCCGCCTCGGGGCTGCCGGTGAACAGATCAGCAAGACCTTTGGCCACCGCATCATTAAGGCGCCAATATGGCCGGGGTATAGCAGCTTTCGCAGCAGAGAGATCAGTCAGAGGCAGGACAATATAATGACCGCTCTGAAGCTTGGCGATGCCCTTGTAAATGCTGTACGGCGCAGGGATGCAATTGTGGCGAAGCAACAGTGTCAACGCATTGCGATCAATTTCCGCGCGAAACTCCGGAAATGCCTTGATGGCTTTGAGCTCCGAGCCGAAGAGCAAGATGTCATCCTGCCAGCCATAATAAAGCGGCTTCTCGCCTATACGATCACGGCCCAGCGTCAAGACCCGCTCTTGCCGGTCCCACAGCGCAAACGCGAACATCCCCACAGATGCTTTCAAGGTCTTTTCAACACCCCAGCTCGCAAGTCCGACCAGAAGCACTTCGGTGTCCGAATGGCCTTTCAGCCCCATCGAGATAAGACCATCGTCGTGCAACGCTTGCCTTAGTTCGCCATGGTTATAGATCTCGCCATTGAAGACTATGACAAATCGTCCGCAGCTGGAACGCATCGGTTGATGTCCAGCTTCAGATAGATCAATAATTGCTAGACGCCGATGTCCCAAAGCGATTCCCGCATTCTCGTCAACCCACACACCGGAGTCGTCCGGGCCTCGATGAATGAGCGACGTGTTCATCAACCGAACAACAGCCTCGAGTTCGGTGTTACCCGAGGCGAAAATACCGCTCAAACCACACATCACTATGCATCCTGATTCGAAAGAAAGCGATGATATAGAGCTTTGTATTGATATTCGGTACATTTCATTGTGAAATTTTCTGCGATGCGTTTATAAACGCTCTGCCCCAATGCAGCGCGCTCAGACGCTGTTGCGGAAAGTACCGAGACGAATGCTTCGGATAGCCGCAGGGTATCCTGTGCCGGCACTACCAAGCCCAATCCGCCCAACAGGAATGCTGCATCGCCCACATCCGTGGTGACACAAGGCAATGCCATGCTCATGGCTTCGCCTAGAACGTTTGGGAAGCCTTCGGTTAATGAATGCAGGCAAAAAACATCCATTGCTTTGAAACAGGCAGCAACGTCCTTGCGCTCACCAAGCAGAACAAACCGATCAGCATGCCCGGTGGAAGCAATGTCAGCCATCAGCGCGGCATTATTCTTATCAACATCGCGCCCTACCATCAGAAACCTGACGTTCGCAAACCGGCCAGCGACCATGCCTGCGGCTTTGATAAAATTGGCGTGATCCTTGACCGGGTTAAAACGACCGAGACTGCCGATCACCAGCTCATCACGCCCAATGCCATGAGCCTCACGAATAGCATCACGCTCCGAAGGTTTGGCTACCAATCGCGCAAGATCAAAGCCATTAGGTATGACCGTCATGCGCTCAGGAGCATAACCGACTTCAACATGGGTTTTTCGCGATGCTTGCGCAGCGCAGACAATCACATCCGGGATGGATCCGGAAAGCCATGCACACAGCTTTCGAATGATAATCGTGGCCTTGCTGCCGCCACTGCTTACATCCGTCGTCCTGATGCCCCATATGACACGCTTCACCCCGACCAAACGCGCTGCTATGCCTCCAACGAGATCGGAATGGTACATCCAAGTCTGCACGATATCGGGCTTTTGCCGACGAAGATCGCTGACCAACTTGATAATAACGCCCAGCAAGTCCCACTTTCCGCGCATATGCAGGGTTTCGACGGCGATACCGCTGGCTCGAAGCCGCTCCCCCACTTCACCCAGATCGGTCAGGGAGATCACGCGATGCTCATCCTCACCACGCGCCTTGAATGACTCACACAGGCGCAGCAGCATCAACTCCGCGCCACCAATATGCAGACCAACGATGACATGGGCTACTTTCAAGGTCCCTGTTCCTCCAGCCAAGCTTGAAACATCAATACACCCCACAGCTTGCTCGAATGGTCGGCTCGACCGCTCAGATGCTGCTCCCACACCTTTCGGATCACCGTTGGATGAAAAAAACCCTCTTGCTGTAGACGTTTTTCATTCAGCAGTATTTCAGACCACTCTCTGAGAGGACCGCGCAGCCAGGCCGCAATCGGAATGGAAAAACCTTTTTTTGGTCGTTCTATCAACTCGCGTGGAACATGGCGGTATAGAACCTCTTTCAACGCCCACTTACCAACCCCTCCACGAATTTTCATATCCAGAGGTATACGCCACGCCAACTCGACAACGCGATGATCGAGCAGCGGGACGCGCGTCTCCAGACTGTTGGCCATGGCAGCTCGATCTACTTTTACAAGGATATCGTCGACCATGTAGGTCTGAGCATCCATTGCCATCATCCACTCTTCGAATCGCGTCCCAGCCGGCCACTTTTCTGGCGTTTCGAGCAATGTCGGACCTTCGTTGCCACTGATTACCGCGTTCGAGGGCGTTTTCCAATGGCTGACAAGCTGGCGATAGAAATCCTCGCGATTACGACACCCAAGAATATCAATCAGCTTTTCAGCCCTCCCTTTAAGCTGTAGCTTTTTCAACGAACTTGCTGCCACTTGCCGCATCCCGCCTGGCACCTTGCTGACCTTGCGCCATAAGCGCGGCGCAAACTGATAAGGGTTATACCCGCCAAACAGCTCATCACCAGCGTCACCGCTCAACGTAACGGTGACATGCTCACGCGCCATTTGGCTGACCAGATAGGTAGGTATTTGCGAACTGTCGGCAAACGGCTCGCAATAGATGCGCGGCAGGTCAGGAATAATATTCAGCGCATCCTTCGCCTGGATATAAATCTCGCTGTGTTCGGTATGCAGATGGCGAGAAACTGCGAGCGCATGCTCCGCTTCGTTAAAACCATCTTCGCTGAAACCAATCGTGAAGGTCTTCACCGGGCGCGGACTTTGCTTCTGCATGAGTGCGACAATTAAGCTGCTATCGACGCCGCCGCTCAAGAAAGCGCCTAATGGAACATCGGCGAGCATTTGCATACCAATACTCTGGTCAAGCTGGGTTTCGAGCGTGTCCACGACAGTCTTGCTATCGGATTGCAGTGGATTATCGAGACCAGCTTCCACGGCAGCATTGAAAGACCAGAATGGAATCAAATCGACGGATGCTCGCTTTTGTCCAAGCGAGATTGCTACGTAATGTCCAGGCGGGAGCTTTTCAATACCCTGATAAATACTGTAAGGCGCCGGCACATAATTGTGCCGCAGGTACAGCGCCAAGGCGTCGCGATCAATATTGGCGGAAAAGGCCGGGTGTACCTTGAGCGCCTTGAGTTCCGATCCGAACAGCAGAACATCGTTATGCCAGCCCCAATAGAGCGGTTTCTCTCCCAATCGATCACGGGCCAGTATCAACTGGCGCTCCTGCGTGTCCCATAACGCAATGGCAAACATCCCTACCGTCGCCTGAAGGGTCTTCTCCACGCCCCATCGCTCGAAGCAGGCCAGTAAGGTCTCTGTATCCGAGTGACCACGCCAGGTTTCGACGTGCTCGGTGGTCAGGAGGGTGCGCAATGAGAGGTGGTTATAAATTTCGCCATTGAACGCCATGGCGTAGCGCCCACTAGAAGAATGCATAGGCTGATGGCCGGCGGCTGAACGATCAACAACTGCAAGCCGACGGTGCGACAGGCCTATTCCAAGTGATGCATCAGACCAAGTTCCAGCATCATCGGGGCCGCGGCTGTAGATCGCGTTGCCCATCGCTGCCAGGATGGCATTTGCGCCATCACCCAGAGGGGCTGCTGCGAAGAAACCAGAAAACCCACACATGCCTCAATTCCCCTGAACGTATTTAATCGCGATCCTAGCTTACGAGATATCCCAAGCAGCCTCGGGATGTGACCAGCATCATATACCGTGAACAACTAAAGCAGAGGTTGACCTATCTTTAACAAAACAAAAAACCTTAGAAGCTTCATTGGAAATAAATAGCCGTACAACACTCATCGCCCCGGCATTTTCGGCGAGCAGCCTCCAGAACTGCGCAACACAACGAAAGCACCTAGCGCCCATAATTTGAGCGCTTGAGACATTCACAGAACAATACAAACACCCATTACTTCAGAAATGTCGAATACCAGCCCATTGCTTTCGCAATACCCTGCTGAATATCAAATTTCGGCTCATAGCCCAACAGCGCTTTTATCTTACCGATATCTGCCTGAGAATGCCGAACATCTCCAGCACGAAAATCACGATACACTGGCGACTTTTCATAACTGATCCCGTGCTGCGACAACGACTGGCGCAGGGCAGAAAATAGCATGTTAAGGTCGGTACGCCCGCTGACAGCAACGTTGTAAACTTGATTTCGAGCGGCAGGCTCAGTCACGGTAGCGGCCAGCAGATTGGCTTGAACTGTGTTTTCGATAAAGCAGAAATCCCTGCTGGTTTCACCATCTCCATTAATAAAAACCTCTTGGTTCTTAATCATCGAAGCGGCCCATTTAGGGATCACCGCAGCATAGGCACCATCCGGATCCTGACGCTTACCAAACACATTGAAGTAACGCAGGCCGATGCTTTCAAAACCATAACACCTAGCGAATACTTCAGCGTAGAGCTCGTTGACATACTTGGTAACTGCGTACGGGGAGAGTGGATTGCCAATAACGTCTTCCACTTTCGGCAAACCCGGGTGATCTCCATAAGTAGAACTACTGGCAGCGTAAGTAAAGCTTTTTACTTGCGCATCCCTGGCCGCCACTAGTATATTGAGAAAACCATCAATATTGGTGGCATTCGTAGCGACTGGGTCATTCAGAGAACGTGGTACCGATCCAAGCGCCGCTTGGTGCAATACGTAATCAACCCCTCCACATGCGCGCTGACAGTCATCCAATAACTTGATATCACCTTCGATAAAGCTAAAACGAGCCCACTGCTGCGCAGTGACGGTACCCTTAACCTCATCAAGGTTGCGCTGATAACCCGTCGCAAAATTGTCAAGGCCGACGACAACTTGATTCAGACCAAGCAGAGTCTCCAATAGATTGGAGCCAATAAATCCGGCTACTCCAGTGATCAACCACGTTTTAGGTGAAGTCTTGAGTGTTTCCACGAGCGTTTCATAGCGGGACATAAATTGGCTCTTCGTTTATTGAAAAATAGAACGCATAAATCAAATCACAAACGAATATCAGACTCTTCACGACTCAGCAGATATTTTAGATCGTAAAGAACATGCGCAGACTTACCAAACTTCCGAATTTTTTCAGCGCCCAGACCTTTGAATTCATTATGCGCAACAGCGAGCACAATACCGTCGTAAACATCAGTACCGGGATCAGTAATAGGGATTATGCCATATTCATGATTGGCCTCTTCAGGACTGACCCATGGATCATAAATATCCACTGCAATATTGTACTCTTTCAGTTCATTGACAATATCCACGATTCGCGTGTTACGCAGGTCCGGGCAATTCTCCTTGAACGCCAGACCCATGATCAGTACACGAGCGCCATCGACATGAATACGGCGCTTAACCATTGTTTTTACCAACTGGGAGACCACATATGCGCCCATTCCGTCATTGAGACGGCGACCCGCGAGAATGATTTCGGGGTGATAGCCGATCGACTGAGCCTTGTGAGTCAGGTAGTAAGGGTCGACGCCGATGCAGTGCCCGCCCACCAAGCCCGGCCGAAATGGCAGGAAATTCCATTTCGTGCCCGCAGCTTGGAGCACTGACTCCGTATCAATACCCATTTTATTAAAAATAATGGCCAGTTCATTGATCAGAGCGATGTTTAAGTCGCGCTGGGTATTCTCAATAACTTTCGCCGCTTCGGCAACTTTAATACTGCTTGCCTTGTGCGTGCCCGCAATAATGATCTGATTGTAAAGAGCATCTACCAGATCAGCGATCTCAGGCGTGGATCCGGACGTCACTTTCTTGATGGTAGTGACACGATGTTCCTTGTCTCCTGGATTAATACGCTCAGGGCTATATCCGGCAAAAAAATCGACGTTGAATTTTAATCCGGAAAATTTCTCAAGGACAGGCACGCAGTCTTCTTCAGTTGCACCGGGATAAACCGTCGACTCATAAATAACCAGGTCGCCTTTCTTCAGCACCTTACCTATACTTTCTGATGCTTTGATCAGTGGAGTAAGGTCTGGCTGGTTGTACTCATCAATCGGCGTAGGCACTGTCACGACGAACGTATTGCAACTGGACAATTCGTCCAGGTTAAAACTAAAGCTGAGCTTGCCGGCCTGCTTTAACTCCTCATCGCTCACTTCCAAAGTGGAGTCGTGCCCGGCTCTCAAGGCTTGGATACGCAGCTGGTTGATGTCAAACCCAACCACTGTCCGATGCTTGCCAAACTCCACCGCCAGGGGCAAGCCAACATATCCAAGACCTATGATGGCGAGCTTAATATCTTCCAGTTTTTGCATAATTAAAAAAAGCCTAATGATAAAATAAAATTTCACTGAACCAGCTTCAGCGCTAAATACTTCAATATTCTAGCGAGTCAAATCCTCTGACAGCATACCCAACACGCTGAACTCACCTACGCAAGAAATTTTCAGCTGCTTGCACACGCGCTTTCTTCGTCAACTGAGCATCAACGGCAACATTTTGGTCGCCACCAACAATATCATTCCCCCCCCTAAGCCGGAAAGCTCGCCACGTTCAGCCGGTCAAGTGTCAACGACCTACAAAAAACAGGCAGGCCAGCCCCCTCAGCATGGAAGCGCTCGGTAAGCATACTACGAGATGCGTCAGCAAATAAGCGTCAGCACCAGATAAACCGCAACTTGTGAACCAGCCAAAGCAAGATCTGCCATCAGCGTCTGAAGCAGCACGCGTGGTACCCTCATGCCAATTTACAGCTCGGTTTTTGCTACCTTGGCGAATACAGCAGACTGGAAGTGATGACCTAACCACTGCGGCGTTGCGCCTATTAGCAGTCGAGTGCGTACCAAGGCGATCAAACATCGAAGCGTTCTGCCAACAATTCAAACTCGATTCCTTCGCTGCAGACTGGCCCACCCTAGCATAGCGAGTCGCGGAGAAAGAAACGAGTTATGCCGACTGCGTGGAACAATGCAACCGCTCCATGAACTACGCATTCAAAGCTGCCAAGTGATACCGGATACTGTGCTCGCGATTTTTTCTGGAACTCGTTCGCCATAATGCGACCCGATGCAAAAGTCGGATAAGTTTATCTATACCCTAAACCTGTCGACTTCCGAAATCCATCGACGACCTGGCCTTTATAGATAGCAACACCTTCGCTTACGGAGAAGACTCTTGCGCAGCCCAGCGCTGCATTCATTGATGCAGGTGACTTCGCCAGACGCTTACCGAGCACTATCGATTAGCACAGCACCACCCTGCGCCCGAGGCTGCAATAAAGGCACAGAAGAATCTGTAGCAACCAGCCGTGCATCGGAGCTATTAGCAACAAAAACAAACCTACTAAGTAAAATGAAAATGCCCAGTACCAGCCCTGCAAATAAGCCAAGCACTATTATGAGTAGGCGATTTGGACTAGCAGATGCTAACGGCTCAAGAGCTTGTTGGTCGACAGCTACCAATTTCAGCCCCGTCATATCAGTGTTCAAGTTGCTCAAACGAGCTAGCTCTGCGCGCAATGGCTGAACATCCGCGAGAAACAAATCCTCATTTTTCCGAGCGTTCAAAATTTCAATTTCGCGATTGGAGGCGAGTAACTGAAGCTCCTTGGCAATCTGGCTGACACGCGGATCAGTAAAGTCATCTGACTGACGCAGTTCCAACGCACTAAGCTCAGACTTAAGTGCATCTACCCCCATAAAGTATAGCGGAGTTTGTTGGTTGTTGATTTCGGTGCGGACCATACTGCCGCTCCTGGCATTTACCAACTCACCAAACGCAGAGGGTGTAGTCGGCTTTTGTATCCCCAGCGACTTTGCAATTCCGATCGCTTCCTTCAGCTGATTAACACGATCGTTGCGCAACGCCTTTAGTTGAATTCGCAGAGCCTTCAATTCATCCTGTAATTGCGCACGCTTTACCGAGTCAATTTCGCGCAATGTAGCAATTTTGGCTTCTTTATTTACATAATAGTTCGCACGAGCAGAATTAAGCTTACCTTTGATTTCATTGAGACGATTTTTGACAATAACATTTACGTCATTCGCAATTTGCTTCCGCTCATCATCAATAGCGTAGTCAACAATACCGTTGACGATAGCAACACCGTCAATATCCTTTGAATAGGTCATCTGAAGTTTGACGTAGGCACTCAACGAACCTTTTTTGTCTGCGCCAGGTACAGTCAAACGAATCGAGTTGCGGTTAAACGCCTCAAAGCTCTGCTCAAGGGTCTGTCCCGGCCGTACAAATTTTTCGAACAGATTTTGATTGGCTCTGAAAAAAGCTAAGCGAGTATCGTAAGACTCCAGCGAAGCGCCAACTTTAAGGAGAGCGTCAGCGGGTGACAGCTGGTAAATCCCGGATCGATTAAGTGCATCCAAATCATTAATAGCTGCAGGGCGCAACACTGCGCTAACCTCGTACTGTGGCGTCGCCAAAAAGGCATAGGAGGCGCCAATGAGTCCACCTGCCAAAATCATCAGAAGCAGTAGTTTTTTTTGATCCCAGAGAGATTTAAGAAATACGACGAGATCTACTTCATCCGAAGACCGAGTCGGTGGAACACGAAAGCTACTACTCACAACAAAAACCTGCCTTCAAAGAGAAACTGCGGGCTCGTTATGCAGACAACATTGTGTGTTTTTATTCTAATTAGATGATCGCCAAAACCCAGCGTCGCTGCCAAATTTTGAGCGCACAAAATGCCCGTTATCGAGAACAGATTTCATTCTGCCATCTCTCAGACATATTTCAAGTCTTGACATGTCTATAGGGCAGCTCCCAGACAGCAAGCCACCCACTCCTACCGCCCCCCCCAAAGACGGCGGGCACCTAAGAGCGCTTAAATACGCGATAAAGACTGAATAAAGACGGAGAGTTCGTGATTGACCGCGGACCCGGCACAGCCGAACTGAAGCGCCAGATGGGGACGCGCGATCGAGAAGACTAACCGACAGACGGTCAATCGCAGCTGTTTAACGGACAGGTGTCTGCCTTCAGACACGTCCGGTAGGAACTGACTTGTGGCGCCGCTTACGACCCAGCAAGGCCAACAGCGGCCCTATAAAAGTTCCTACAATAAGCGCCAATACCACGAACACGGAGACTGGCATTTCGGCGGTAGCAAAGCCCAAAAACGACAACGATATTTCCTGCTGGTTTCCCAGCACAAATGCCAAAATCACAAATGCGACAGCCAGCACAGCCAGCACCAAAACAACGCGCTTAACCCCATGCATAAACTTCTCCTACCCCAAAAACACTCAGACGCCCTCTTCTTCCTCTTCGTTCACCCGATCGCGCAATTCCTTGCCCGGCTTGAAGTGAGGAACAAATTTTCCGTCAAGGCTGACGGACTGGCCTGTCTTTGGGTTACGGCCGACGCGTGGCGCACGGTAGTGCAACGAAAAACTCCCAAACCCACGGATCTCAATCCGATCACCGGTGGCCAGGCACTGGGACATTTGCTCGAGCATGGTCTTGATGGCCAGCTCCACATCCTTGGATGAGAGCAACCCTTGATGGGTGACAATTCGTTCGATCAACTCCGACTTCGTCATATTTTTCCCTTCTTTTTCAAGCAGCTAGGAAAAGCGCTTCGAAGGTTTTAGCATGACTTGATGAATTTGAACAGCCCATACATAAACTTATCTGCGGGTTAAATAAACACCCACAGAGCACATGCATTGCCCTCAATTGCAGATCACCAGCATGGTGCGGGTGACTGCGCCGGCAGGGTTCCAGCCGAACAGATAGTCGCCCTCTTCGTCCTTGGCATCGCTGGACCTGGTGATGACCTTATAGCCCTGCATCCTGCATTCGCGGGCGGCGCGTTTCTCGCACTTATCCCAGTTGTTGCCCAACCCCGAGCAATCGACCTCAATGCCGCTGACACCGCGCCTCGCGTGAGTTTTGGCGCTGGTGGCGGCACAGCCTGCAAGCGCTACCACTGCGAGCAGCACGATAAGCCTGTTCATTGAAATCCTTAACAACTCGGGAGCGCCTTTATCAATACTGTATTCAGCTCTGACACCAAGCTGCAGACCTTGGTTCTTGCCTGTTGATTCAACGAATTTCAGGCACAAAAAAGGGCGACCGAAGTCGCCCTTTTTACAGCCTTACAGAACTTAGTTCTGCTTAGCCATTGCTTCGCGCAGCAGGGAGGCCATGGTGGTCTCGCCTGTTGCAGCTTCCGGAGCCGATTTCAGGCTCTGGATGGCTTCTTTCTCTTCCACTTCGTCTTTCGACTTGATGGAGAGTTGGATCACGCGGCTCTTGCGATCAACGCTGATGATCTTGGCTTCTACTTCCTGGCCTTCTTTCAGAACGTTGCGCGCGTCTTCAACGCGGTCACGGCTGATTTCGGAGGCTTTCAGAGTCGCTTCGATATCGTCGGCCAGAACGATGATGGCGCCTTTGGCGTCAACTTCTTTCACAGTGCCTTTAACGATTGCGCCTTTGTCGTTCTCTTGAACGTACTCGGAAAACGGATCGCTTTCCAGTTGCTTGATACCCAGGGAGATGCGCTCGCGCTCTGGGTCAACCGACAGGATAACGGTGTCCAGCTCGTCGCCCTTCTTGAAACGACGAACAGCTTCTTCGCCAACTTCGTTCCAGGAGATGTCGGACAGGTGAACCAGGCCGTCGATGCCGCCGTCCAGACCAATGAAGATACCGAAATCGGTGATCGACTTGATGGTGCCGGAGATTTTATCGCCCTTGTTGAACTGGCCAGAGAAATCTTCCCATGGGTTAGATTTGCACTGCTTGATGCCCAGGGAGATACGACGACGCTCTTCGTCGATGTCCAGAACCATAACTTCCACTTCGTCGCCGACTTGTACGACTTTCGAAGGGTGGATGTTCTTGTTGGTCCAGTCCATTTCGGAAACGTGTACCAGGCCTTCAACGCCTTCTTCCAGCTCAGCGAAGCAGCCGTAGTCAGTCAGGTTGGTAACACGCGCGGTGACGCGAGTGCTTTCTGGGTAACGGGCTTTGATAGCAACCCATGGATCTTCACCCAGCTGCTTCAGGCCCAGGGAAACACGATTGCGCTCGCGATCGTATTTCAGAACCTTGACATCGATCTCGTCGCCAACATTGACGATTTCGGAAGGATGCTTGATACGCTTCCAAGCCATATCGGTAATGTGCAGCAGGCCATCGACGCCACCCAGATCGACGAATGCGCCGTAATCGGTGAGGTTCTTGACGATACCTTTGACTTGTTGGCCTTCCTGCAGGGATTCCAGCAGAGCTTCACGCTCGGCGGAGTTCTCTGCTTCCAGGACGCTGCGACGGGAAACGACAACGTTGTTGCGCTTCTGGTCGAGCTTGATGACCTTGAATTCGAGTTCTTTGCCTTCCAGGTGCGTGGTGTCGCGCACAGGACGAACGTCGACCAAAGAACCTGGCAGGAACGCACGGATGCCGTTAACGTCGACAGTGAAGCCGCCTTTAACCTTACCGTTGATAACGCCCTTGACCACTTCTTCAGCTGCGAAGGCTGCTTCGAGAACAATCCAGCATTCAGCGCGCTTGGCTTTTTCACGGGACAGCTTGGTTTCACCGAAACCGTCTTCAACCGAGTCCAGAGCAACGTGAACTTCGTCACCGACATTGATTGTCAGATCACCAGCATCGTTGTAGAACTGTTCCAGCGGGATCAGAGCTTCAGACTTCAGACCAGCGTGAACGGTTACCCAGCGAGCTTGGTAATCGATATCAACGATAACACCGGTGATGATGGAGCCTGCCTGAAGGTTCAGGGTTTTTAGGCTTTCTTCAAAGAGTTCCGCAAAGCTTTCGCTCATTTTAATTCCTGTTGATAAGGGCGAAGAATACGCCCATCTCCACACCCCAGACGGTGTGGGTCAGTTTCAGTTAAAAGAAGCCACCGCAGGACTATGACTGGTCCCCTGCGGCCTTCTTGATCACCCGGCGATATCGCGAATGGCGATTTCACTCAAGATGCGTTCCAGCACCTGCTCGATGGACAACTCCGTGGAATCCAGCTGTATGGCATCAGCCGCCGGCTTGAGCGGGGCTACTGCGCGCTGGGTATCACGCTCATCGCGTGCACGGATCTCATCTAGCAGACTCGACAGACTAACACCATCGACTTTGCCCTTCAACTGCAAGTAGCGGCGGCGAGCCCGCTCCTCGGCGCTGGCGGTCAGGAAAATCTTCAGCGGCGCCTCGGGAAACACGACCGTGCCCATGTCACGGCCATCGGCCACCAGGCCCGGCGGCTCCTGGAAAGCCCGCTGACGCTGCAACAGCGCATCACGCACAGCCGGCAGCGCGGCAACCTGAGAGGCCCAGGAGCCGACCTGCTCGTTACGCAAATCATCGGTCACATCGTCCCCTTCCAGGATGATGCGCTGGGGATGACCTTCCGTCGCGCCGACGAACTGCACATCGAGGTGCGCGGCCAGCAGTTTCAGGGATTCTTCGTTGGTCAGGTCGACGCCATGGTTGCGTGCGGCAAACGCCAGCAGGCGGTACAACGCGCCGGAATCCAACAGGCACCAGCCCAGGCGCTTGGCCAGGATGCCGGCGATCGTGCCTTTGCCCGAGCCGCTTGGCCCGTCGATGGTAATCACCGGTGCTTTGATATTCACAATTGAGCCTCTTGGGCAACACGGATGCCGACTTGGGCACACAGTGTAAGAAAGTTCGGAAAAGACGTAGCAACATTGGCGCAGTCATGGATACGAATCGGCGCAGCCGCCCGCAGGGAAGCCACACTGAAGGCCATGGCAATCCGGTGATCGCCATGGGCATGGACTTCACCACCCCCCATCAGGCCACCGTCAATGATAATCCCATCGGGGGTCGGTTCACACTTCACCCCCAACGCCAACAGACCGTCGGCCATGACCTGGATACGGTCGGACTCCTTCACACGCAACTCTTGCGCCCCCCGCAACACGGTTCGCCCTTCAGCGCAGGCCGCCGCGACGAACAGCACCGGGAACTCGTCGATCGCCAACGGCACCAGCGCCTCAGGGATCTCGATCCCTTTCAACGCAGCAGCACGCACGCGCAGGTCAGCGACAGGCTCGCCACCCACTTCGCGCGGGTTTTCCAGGGTAATATCTGCCCCCATCAGACGCAGGATATCGATCACCCCAGTGCGGGTCGGGTTGATGCCGACATGCTCCAGCAACAACTCGGAGCCTTCGGCAATCGAAGCCGCCACCAGGAAGAATGCCGAAGAGGAGATGTCCCCCGGCACTTCGATATGGGTCGCGGTCAGTACATGACCCGATTCCACCGACGCAGTAGCACCCTCCACAGCAACCGGGTAACCAAAACCGCGCAGCATACGCTCGGTATGGTCACGGGTCGGCGCAGGCTCGGTCACTGCGGTTTTACCTTCGGCATACAGCCCAGCCAGCAACAGGCAGGATTTGACCTGGGCGCTGGCCATCGGCAACGCATAAGTCAGGCCTTTCAGCGCCTGGCCGCCACGAATGGTCAGCGGCGGACGCCCTTCCGGCCCGGTCTCGATCACCGCGCCCATGTCCCGCAATGGCTTGGCCACGCGGTTCATCGGGCGCTTGGACAGGGAAGCATCGCCGGTCAACACGCTGTCAAAACGTTGCGCCGCCAACAAACCGGACAGCAGGCGCATGGACGTACCGGAATTGCCCAGGTAGATCGGGCCCGGCGCCGGCTTCAAGCCGTGCAAGCCCACACCATGAATGGTCACGCGCCCATGGTGCGGCCCCTCAATCACCACGCCCATGTCGCGAAACGCCTGCAGGGTCGCCAGGGCGTCTTCACCCTCAAGGAACCCTTCCACCTCCGTCACGCCCTCGGCCAACGAGCCGAGCATGATCGAGCGATGGGAGATCGACTTGTCACCCGGCACCCGGATACGCCCGCTCAAGCGGCCGCCGGGGTTGGCGAGGAAGGTCAGGTCATCGGCGTTCACAGCGGTTTCCATATAGGCCCGGCGAGCCAGGATCTTGCTGAAATGCTCACGCGCCACCCGCGCACGGGTGAACACGCCCAATAGTTGATGGCCATCCCCGGCATCGACCGCGTCGCGCAAGGCGTCGAGGTCACTGCGGAAGGTGTCCAGGGTGCGCAACACCGCTTCGCGATTGGCGAGAAAGATGTCGTGCCACATCACCGGATCGCTGCCGGCAATTCGCGTGAAATCGCGGAAGCCACCGGCGGCGTAACGGAAAATCTCGAGGTTTTCGTTGCGCTTGGCCAGGGAGTCCACCAGGCCGAATGCCAACAGATGCGGCAAATGGCTGGTCGCCGCCAGCACTTCGTCGTGGCGCTCGACCTGCATATGCTCCACGTCCGCCCCCAGTTCACGCCAGAGACGATCCACCACGGCCAGCGCGGCCGGATCGGTTTGCTCCAGCGGCGTCAGGATCACTTTATGGCGGCGGAACAGCTGCGCATTGGACGCTTCCACCCCGCTCTGCTCGGAACCGGCAATCGGATGGCCCGGCACAAAACGCGACGGCATGCCGCCAAAAGCCTGTTGCGCCGCACGTACCACATTGCCCTTGGCACTGCCGACGTCCGTCAGGATCGCCTGGCCGAGGTCCATGCCGGCCAATACCGCCAGCAGTTTCTCCATCGCCAGGATCGGCACAGCGAGCTGAATGACGTCAGCGCCCTGGCACGCCAGCGCCAGGTCCGCCTCACAGCGATCCACCACGCCCAACTCAACCGCCAGCTTGCGCGATTGCGGGTCCAGGTCCACACCGACTACTTCGCCGCACAGCCCGCTTTCGCGCAGGCCTTTGGCGAAGGAGCCACCGATCAAGCCCAGCCCTACCACCACCAGGCGACCGATCATAGGCACAGCAGGTTGCAATGCAGTGACATCAACCACGAGCCAGGACCTTGGCCAACGCCTCCAGGAAGCGGCTGTTTTCAGCCGGCAAGCCGATGGTGATCCGCAGGTGGTTCGGCATGCCGTAGTTGGCCACCGGGCGCACGATCACACCTTCGCGCAGCAGCCCCTGGAATACCGGGGCTGCCACTTGGCCAAGGTCGACACAAATGAAGTTGCCCTTGGAGGGAATCCAGCCCAGACCCAGCTCACGGAAGCCATCCTGCAACTGCAGCATGCCGCTTGCGTTGATGCGACGACCTTCTTCAAGGTATTCGGCATCCTTCACCGCCGCACAGGCCGCCGCCAGGGCAAGGCTGTTGACGTTGAACGGCTGGCGCACGCGGTTCAGCACATCGGCAACCACCGCAGTCGACAGGCCATAGCCAACCCGCAGCGATGCCAGGCCATAAGCCTTGGAGAAGGTGCGCGACACCAGCAGGTTCGGGTAGGCCGCCAGGAAATCCAGGCCGTCCGGCAGGTCGCTGCCTTCGGCGTACTCGATGTAGGCCTCGTCCAGCACCACCAGCACATGCTCAGGCACATCTTGCAGGAAGTCGTTGAGCGCTTGCGCATCGAACCAGGTGCCGGTCGGGTTGTTCGGGTTGGCGATAAACACGACGCGGGTCTGGGCATCGATGGCAGCCAGCATGGCCGGCAGGTCGTGGCCCCAGTCCTTGGCGGGAATCACACGGGCGTCGGCACCGACTGCCTGGGTGACGATCGGGTAGACCGCAAACGCGTGCTCGCTGAACACGGCGTTCAGGCCCGGCGCCAGGTAGGCACGCCCGACCAGTTCGAGGATGTCGTTGGAGCCGTTGCCCAGGGTGACCTGGTTCAGCTCGACCCGGCATGTTTCTGCCAGCAGGGACTTGAGGGCGAAGCCATTGCCGTCCGGGTAACGGGTCAGCTCGGCCAACTCTTCGCGAATCGCCGCCAATACCTTGGAGCTTGGACCCAGTGGATTCTCGTTACTCGCCAGCTTGACGATTTTGGAAGGATCCAGGTTCAACTCACGCGCCAGCTCGTCCACAGGCTTACCCGGAACGTAAGGCGACAGTTGTTGCACGCCCGGCTGAGCCAGGGCGAGGAAGTTGCCACTCATGTTAAAGCCTCACAAAACCGCTTTCGGGTAAGAGCCCAGCACCTTGAGCGCCACGGCTTCCTGACTGATCTTCTCCAGCACGCCCTTGACCAGCGGATCGCGGTGGTGGCCGATGAAGTCGATAAAGAACACGTAGGTCCACTTACCGCTGCGCGAAGGACGCGTCTCGATGCGCGTCAGGTCAATCCCGTTGTCGTGGAACGGCACCAGCAGCTCATGCAGCGCGCCGGGCTTGTTGCTCATGGAGACGATGATCGAAGTCTTGTCGTCGCCGGTCGGCGGTACTTCCTGGCTGCCGATCATCAGGAAGCGCGTGGAGTTGTCCGGGCGATCCTCGATTTTCTCGGCCAGGCGCGTCAGGCCATACAGGCCAGCCGCCATATCACCGGCGATCGCCGCCGAATTCCACTCACCCTTGACCCGCTTGGCCGCTTCGGCGTTGCTGGACACCGCCACGCGCTCGACATTCGGGTAATGGGCGTCCAGCCACTTGCGGCACTGGGCCAGGGACTGGGCATGGGAATAGATGCGGCTGATGCTGTCGGTCTTGGTGTTCTCACCCACCAGCAGGTGATGGTGGATGCGCAACTCGACTTCGCCGCAGATCACCATATCGTGCTCAAGGAAGCTGTCCAGCGTGTGGTTAACCGCACCTTCGGTGGAGTTTTCCACCGGCACCACGCCAAAGTTCACCGCGCCGGCCGCCACTTCACGGAACACCTCGTCGATGGCCGCCATTGGTTTGCTGATCACCGCGTGGCCGAAGTGCTTCATGGCCGCCGCTTGGGTGAAGGTGCCTTCCGGGCCGAGGTAAGCCACTTTCAGTGGCTGCTCCAGCGCCAGGCACGACGACATGATTTCACGGAACAACCGCGCCATCTCTTCGTTGCCCAACGGCCCCTTGTTGCGCTCCATTACGCGCTTGAGCACCTGGGCTTCACGCTCCGGCCGGTAGAACACCGGCACTTCGCCTTCTGCCAGGGACGCCATCTTCACCCGTGCCACTTCCTGGGCGCAGCGCGCACGCTCACTGATCAGTTCCAGGACTTTCTCGTCCAGGCTGTCAATGCGTACCCGCAGGGCCTTGAGTTCTTGTTCAGACATTAGCCGTGTTCCTTTTCGAACTCTGCCATGTAGGCAACCAGCGCGTTGATCGCGTGGATGTCGACAGCGTTGTAGATGGAGGCGCGCATGCCACCTACCGAGCGGTGACCCTTGAGGTTCAGCAGGCCACGCGCGTCGGCACCGGCCAGGAATGGCTTGTCAAGGCGGTCGTCAGCCAGGCGGAACGGCACGTTCATCCACGAGCGGTCGGTCAGGTTGATCGGGTTGCTGTACAGGCCGCTGGCGTCGATGAAGTCGTACAGGGTGCGCTTCTTCTCTTCGTTGAGCTTGCCCATGGCGGCGACACCGCCTTGCTCCTTCAACCACTCGAACACCAGGCCCGACAGGTACCAGGCGAAGGCCGGCGGGGTGTTGTACATCGAGCCGTTGTCGGCTGCGACCTTGAAGTTGAGCATGGTCGGGCACAATGAACGGGCGCGACCCAGCAGGTCTTCACGGACGATGTTGACCAGGATGCCGCTCGGGCCGATATTCTTCTGCGCGCCGGCGTAGATCATGCCGTAGCGCGACACGTCGATAGGCCGCGAGAGGATGTCCGAGGACATGTCGCACACCAGCGGAACGTCGCCGACTTCCGGCACCCAGTCGAACTCCAGGCCGCCAATGGTTTCGTTCGCCACGTAGTGCACGTAGGCCGCATCCTTGGACAGCTTCCATTCGTTCTGACCGGGAATGGCGAAGTAATCGTAGGGCTTGGCGGTGCCGGCGACATTGACGTGACCGTAGCGCGAGGCCTCTTCAATAGCCTTCTGCCCCCAGATACCGGTGTCGATGTAGTCGGCAGTGCCGTCTTCCGGCAGCAGGTTCAGCGGGATCTGGGCGAACTGTTGGCTCGCGCCGCCTTGCAGGAACAGCACTTTGTAATTGGATGGGATGTCGAGCAAGTCGCGCAGATCCTGCTCAGCCTTGGTGGCAATGGACACGAACTCATCGCTGCGATGGCTCATTTCCATCACGGAGAGGCCTTTTCCATGCCAGTCGAGGAGTTCACCCTGCGCACGCTGCAGGACTGCTTCAGGAAGCGCCGCGGGACCGGCACAGAAGTTATAGGCTCTCTTGCTCACATCCAATCTCTCTGATCTGGTGGGACTGAAATCAAACACTGCAGGAGCGAGCTTGCTCGCGAAAAACCCGAGAGAGCAAGGGCGCATCAGGCAGCTCGCGTTATCGTTGACGATTTTCGCGAGCAAGCTCGCTCCTACAGGGGGCGGCGTTGTTCTTTCAAAGGGGACAAACAACAAGGGGGCGAATCTTCATCCGCCCCCTGTGTGTCCGCTTATTCCTGCGGTTCTTCTTCGTCTGCGGCAGCATCAAGGGTTGGCTCGTCGACGTTGTCATCGCCTGTTGCGATCACCTCGCCTTCAAACTCCTCACCTTCCAGCTCTTCGCCTTCCACTTCCGACGGCTCCTGGACACGCTCCAGGCCAACCAGTTTTTCGTCCTTGGCCAGCTTGATCAAGGTGACGCCCTGGGTGTTACGGCCCAGGCTCGACACTTCAGCCACACGGGTACGCACCAGGGTGCCCTGGTCGGAAATCAGCATGATTTCCTCGCCGTCGAGCACCTGCACCGCGCCGACCAGACGGCCGTTGCGGTCGTTGCTGACCATAGCGATAACGCCCTGGCCGCCACGCTTGTACTCCGGGAACTCGCTGATCGCGGTGCGTTTGCCATAACCACGCTCGGAAGCGGTGAGGATCTGGCTGCCTTCTTCCGGGATCAGCATCGAAATCAGCTTCTGCCCTTCCGGCAGGCGCATGCCGCGTACACCGCGGGCGGTACGGCCCATGGCGCGAACGTCGGATTCCTTGAAGCGTGTCACTTTGCCGCCATCGGAGAACAGCATGACCTCACGCTCGCCATCGGTAATGGCCGCGCTGATCAATACGTCGCCTTCGTCCAGCTCCAGGGCGATCAGGCCCACGCTGCGCTGGCGGCTGAAGGACTCCAGCGGGGTCTTCTTCACGGTGCCTTTGGCGGTAGCCATGAAGATGAAGTGACCTTCGGTGTATTCCTCGACCGGCAGCATGGTGGTGATGTATTCGTCACTGTCCAGCGGCAGCAGGTTGACCAATGGACGACCACGGGCAGCACGGGAAGCTTCCGGGATTTCGTAGGTCTTGAGCCAGTACACCTTGCCCTTGCTGGAGAACAGCAACAGCGTGGTGTGGCTGTTGGCGACCAGCAGGTGAGCAATGTAGTCCTCATCCTTCACGCCGGTAGCCGATTTACCTTTACCACCACGACGCTGGGCCTGGTAGGCAGCCAATGGCTGGGTCTTGGCATAGCCACCGTGGGAGATGGTCACCACGCGCTCTTCTTCCGGGATCATGTCACCCAGGGTCAGGTCGAGGCGAGCATCGAGGATTTCGGTACGGCGCACGTCGCCGTATTCGGCGCGGATCACTTCCAGCTCTTCGCGGATCACTTCCATCAGGCGCACGGCGCTGTTGAGGATGCGGATCAGCTCGCCGATCTGGTTGAGGATCTCCTGGTACTCGGCCAGCAGCTTCTCGTGCTCCAGGCCGGTCAGGCGGTGCAGGCGCAGTTCCAGGATGGCCTGGGCCTGTTCCGGCGACAGGAAGTACTTGCCGTCACGCAGACCGTATTGCGGGTCCAGTGTCTCCGGGCGGCACGAGTCGGCACCGGCACGTTCAACCATCGCCACGACGGCGCTGGATTCCCATGGCATCTTGATCAGCGCTTCCTTGGCTTCCGACGGCGTCGGGGAAGCCTTGATCAGGGCGATGACCGGGTCGATGTTCGACAGTGCTACAGCCTGGCCTTCCAGGATATGGCCACGCTCGCGGGCCTTACGCAGTTCGAACACGGTACGACGGGTGACGACTTCGCGACGGTGACGTACGAAGGCTTCCAGCAGATCCTTAAGGTTCAGGATGCGTGGGCGGCCGTCGATCAATGCCACGACGTTGATACCAAACACGCTTTGCAGCTGGGTCTGGGCGTAGAGGTTGTTGAGGATCACCTCAGGCACTTCGCCACGACGCAGCTCGATCACCACGCGCATACCGTCTTTGTCGGACTCGTCGCGCAGCTCGGTGATACCTTCGAGTTTCTTCTCTTTAACCAGCTCGGCGATCTTCTCGATCAGACGCGCCTTGTTCAGTTGGTACGGGAGTTCGGTGATGACGATCTGCTGACGGCCGCCGACCTTGTCGATGTCTTCGATCATCGAGCGGGCGCGCATGTAAATACGGCCGCGACCGGTGCGGTAGGCTTCGATGATGCCGGCGCGACCGTTGATGATCGCAGCGGTCGGGAAGTCCGGGCCCGGGATGTATTGCATCAGCTCATCGACGGTCAGCTCAGGGTTGTCGATAAGGGCCAGGCAACCGTCGATGACTTCACCGAGGTTGTGCGGCGGGATGTTGGTGGCCATGCCCACGGCGATACCGCTGGAACCGTTGACCAGCAGGTTGGGGATCCGGGTAGGCATGACGGCCGGGATCATTTCAGTGCCGTCGTAGTTCGGCACCCAGTCCACGGTTTCTTTGTGCAGGTCAGCCAGCAGCTCGTGCGCCAGCTTGGTCATGCGCACTTCGGTGTATCGCATGGCGGCGGCGTTGTCGCCGTCGACCGAACCGAAGTTGCCCTGGCCGTCTACCAGCAGGTAGCGCAGGGAAAACGGCTGGGCCATCCGAACGATGGTGTCGTACACCGCAGTGTCGCCGTGAGGGTGATACTTACCGATCACGTCACCGACAACACGGGCAGATTTCTTGTACGGCTTGTTCCAGTCGTTACCCAGCTCGCTCATTGCGAACAGCACACGCCGGTGCACGGGCTTCAAGCCATCGCGCGCATCAGGCAGTGCCCGACCGACAATTACGCTCATCGCGTAGTCGAGGTAGGACTGTTTCAGCTCGTCTTCGATATTGACCGGGAGGATTTCTTTGGCCAGTTCGCCCATGAGAAGCCTGATTCCTTTTTCGGGTGAAACCTCGTCGCATCCATATGGGACGAACGAAGCTCGCCGTTGTCGGCACACTGCCTGACAACGACTTACGACAAATCAACGAGTTATGACACGGATCTGCACGTTATGGGCAACCCCTGGGGGCGGCCCTGGAAACCGCCGGATGTTATCACAATCGCCGCCACGCACCTATCCCCCTGATGCGCATGGATACTAGTAATTTGACGGATGACAGGCTTGAGGGGGACGAGAGGGGCTCAGAGATGGGGTGGTGCTTTTTTTTGAGGGCGGATCTGAGGGTTTTATTGACTTTCAGGGCCAATCGGGGGCAAGCCCCTTCCCACATTTTGACTGTGTTCACAATTCAAGTGCGGGAGGGGCTTGCCCCCGATAGCCATTTCACAGACACCACCGCCCTCAATGCAGCCGCTTACGGCACATCAACTTGGCCAATTTCGCCGTATCCGGCCGCTCAACCACGCCCTTCTCAGTCACAATCACATCAATCAAGTCGGCCGGCGTTACATCAAATACCGGGTTAAACGCATTAACCTCCAAGCGCTGCCCCATCACTTCCAGCAATTCGCCGGGATCGCGCTCCTCCAAGGAGACATCGTCACCAGTGACCATCATCAGGTCCAGGGTCGAACTCGGCGCCACCACCATGAAACGCACGCCGTGATGCATGGCGCACACCGCCAATTGATAGGTGCCGATCTTGCTGATCACATCGCCATTGGCGGCAATGCAGTCGGCGCCGACGATCACCCAGGTGATGCCCTTGGTCTTGAGGATATGCGCGCCGGCCGAGTCGGCATTCACTGTGACGGGGATCCCCTCGCCCGCCAGCTCCCAGGCGGTCAGCCGCGAGCCTTGCAGCCATGGGCGGGTTTCATTGACGTAGACGTGCTCGACCAAGCCTTCCAGGAAGGCGGCACGAATCACCCCGAGGGCCGTGCCGACACCGCCCGTCGCCAAGGCGCCAGCGTTGCCATGGGTCAAAATCGCCTGAACGTTGCCCTGATGCTTGCGAATCCGCTCAACGCCCAACTGGGCCATGACGAGGTTGGCTTCCCGGTCGCTTTCATGGATAGCAATAGCTTCGGCTTCCAGCACCGCCAGCGGATCGGCGTGCTTCTTGACGCGGTCCAGGCGATCGCGCATGCGCTTGAGCGCCCAGAACAGGTTCGAGGCGGTCGGACGAGTATCGGCCAGTAGCGCGTAGTCCTCTTCCCAGGCGGCCTGCCAGTCACCGCCCTCGGCGATGCGCTCACGAGCGGCAAGCACCAGGCCATAGGCCGCGCTGATGCCGATCGCCGGTGCACCACGCACCACCATGGCGCGAATGGCCGCAGCCACTTCATCGACCGTGGAGCAGGCCACCCAGCGTTCCTGGGACGGCAAGGCGCGTTGATCGAGCAGGTGCAGCGTGCCATCACGCCAATCGATGGCCTTCACTTTCTCCGCTGCCAACAGTCGATCGCGCATCCGTCACCCCGTACTCATCAACAAAAGCCGCCGATTATAGCGATCCGCCAGCCAGGACGCTCGGGTATACTTCGCGCTTCTTTTATAGCTGCCCGGGAAGAAGCCTGCGATGACCTCCACTGCCGCCCCGCTCGACTTATTGCTACTGCCAACCTGGCTGGTACCTGTCGAACCCGCCGGCGTAGTGCTCAAGGAACATGGCGTGGGCATCCGCGATGGGCGTATCGCCTTTATCGGTCCACGGGCTGCGGCGTTGAAGCTTTCGGCCACGCAAGTGCGCGAACTGCCGGGCATGCTGCTCAGTCCCGGCCTGATCAACGCCCACGGGCATGCGGCGATGAGCCTGTTTCGCGGCATGGCCGATGACCTGCCCTTGATGACCTGGCTGGAAAAACACATCTGGCCCGCCGAAGCCAAGTGGGTCGACGAGGCCTTCGTGCGTGACGGCACCGACCTGGCCATTGCCGAGCAGCTCAAGAGCGGCATTACCTGCTTCTCGGACATGTACTTCTACCCCAAGGTCGCCAGCGATTGCGTGCACAACAGCGGCATGCGTGCGCAAATTGCGATTCCGATCCTCGATTTCCCGATTCCCGGCGCCAGCACCGCCGATGAGGCGATCCGCCAGGGCATCGAGCTGTTTGGCGACCTCAAGCACCACCCGCGCATCAAGATCACCTTCGGTCCCCATGCGCCCTACACCGTGTGCGATGCCAACCTGGAAAAGATCCGGGTAATCGCCGAAGAGCTGGACGCCGCGATCCATATGCATGTGCATGAAACCGCTTTCGAGGTACAACAGGCCGTCGAACAGAGCGGTGAACGGCCATTGGCGCGCCTGGGACGCCTCGGCTTGCTGGGCCCGCGCTTCCAGGCCGTTCATATGACCCAAATCAGCGAGGACGACCTGGCTTTGCTGGTAGAAAGCAACACCAGCGTCATCCATTGCCCGGAATCGAACCTGAAACTGGCCAGCGGCTTCTGCCCGGTGGAGCGTCTGTGGCAGGCTGGGGTCAATGTGGCCATCGGCACCGACGGCGCCGCCAGCAACAACGACCTGGACCTGCTGGGTGAAACCCGTACCGCCGCGATGCTGGCCAAGGCCGTCGCGGATTCGGCCACTGCCCTGGATGCCCACCGTGCGCTGCGCATGGCTACGCTCAACGGTGCACGTGCCATGGGCCTGGAAAGCGAAATCGGCTCCCTGGAAGTGGGCAAGGCGGCGGATATGGTCGCGTTCGATCTGACGGGGCTGGCGCAACAACCGATCTACGATCCGGTCTCACAGCTTATATATGCCACCGGACGCGATTGCGTGAAACACCTTTGGGTCGCCGGCAAGCAGTTGCTCGACGACCGGCAACTCACCCGCATGGATGAACAACAGTTGACCGCCACGGCCATTGCCTGGGGAAAACGCATCAGCGGGCACACCGAATAACGCCGGCTCTGAACCTGCGTGTTCAGGACCGACAAACCGATTTATCAGATTTAGAGGATTCACCATGAGCAACGTCGACCACGCCGAAATCGCCAAGTTTGAAGCCCTGGCCCACCGCTGGTGGGACCGCGAAAGCGAGTTCAAGCCCCTGCACGACATCAACCCGCTGCGGGTCAACTGGATTGACGAACGCGTCAACCTGGCCGGCAAGAAGGTGCTGGACGTCGGTTGCGGCGGCGGCATCCTCAGCGAAGCCATGGCCCAGCGCGGCGCGACCGTGATGGGAATCGACATGGGCGAAGCGCCGCTGGCCGTGGCCCAGTTGCACCAGTTGGAATCCGGTGTGAGCGTGGAATATCGCCAGATCACCGCCGAAGCCCTGGCCGAAGAAATGCCAGAGCAGTTCGACGTGGTCACCTGTCTGGAAATGCTGGAGCACGTGCCAGACCCCTCCTCAGTGATCCGCGCCTGCTTCCGCATGGTCAAGCCGGGCGGCCAGGTGTTCTTCTCCACCATCAACCGCAACCCCAAGGCCTACCTGTTCGCGATCATCGGCGCCGAATACATCATGAAGCTGCTGCCGCGCGGCACCCACGATTTCAAGAAATTCATTCGCCCTTCCGAACTGGGTGCGTGGAGCCGCCAGGCCGGGCTGACCGTCAAGGACATCATCGGCCTGACCTACAACCCGCTGACCAAGCACTACAAGCTGGCCAGCGACGTTGACGTCAACTACATGATCCAGACCCTGCGCGAGGAATAAGCCTGTGAAGTTGCGAGCGGTTCTCTTCGACATGGACGGTACCCTCCTGGACACCGCGCCGGACTTTATCGCCATCTGCCAGGCCATGCGTGCCGACCGTGGCTTGCCACCGATCAACGACCAGCACATCCGCGATGAAATCTCCGGCGGTGCGCGGGCGATGGTCGCCGTGACCTTCTCGATGGACCCGGAAACGCCTGGCTTTGAAGAACTGCGCCTGGAATTCCTCGAGCGTTACCTGAAAGGTTGCGCCGTCCACAGCAAATTGTTCGACGGCATGGCCGAGCTTCTGGAAGACATCGAGAAGGCCAAGCTGATCTGGGGCGTCGTCACCAACAAGCCACTGCGCTTTGCCGAGCCGATCATGCAGCAGTTGGGCCTCGCCGAGCGTTCGGCCCTGCTGATCTGCCCGGACCACGTGAAAAACAGCAAGCCGGACCCGGAGCCGATGATCCTGGCGTGCAAGATGCTCGACCTGGACCCGGCCAGCGTGTTGTTCGTGGGCGATGACCTGCGCGACATCGAGTCCGGCCGCGACGCCGGCACCCGCACGGCGGCGGTGACTTATGGCTATATCCACCCGGATGACAACCCACGCCACTGGGGCGCGGATGTGGTGGTGGATCACCCGCTGGAACTGCGCAAGGTGCTGGATAACGCATTGTGCAGTTGCTGATGGCTCACCGGCCTTACTGATTGATGAAGATCCAAATGTGGGAGGGGCTTGCCCCCTCCCACAGAGGATCTTCAGCGTTTTCCAGATTGGTGTTTGTAACCTGCTGAATTCTGTCGAGGCTTTTTATGTTTGATTACTCTGCACGTCCAGAACTGCTCAAAGGCCGGGTCATCCTGGTGACCGGCGCCGGTCGCGGGATTGGTGCGGCGGCGGCGAAAACCTACGCTGCCCATGGCGCCACCGTACTGTTGCTGGGCAAGACCGAAGCCAACCTGGCCCAGGTGTATGACGAGATCGAAGCGGCCGGCCACGCGCAGCCAGTGGTGATCCCCTTCAACCTGGAGACCGCCCTGCCCCATCAATACGATGAGCTGGCAGCGATGATCGAAAAAGAATTCGGCCACCTCGATGGCCTGCTGCACAACGCCTCGATCATTGGCCCACGTACGCCGATCGAGCAGTTGTCCGGCGAGAACTTCATGCGGGTGATGCACATCAACGTCAATGCGATGTTCATGCTCACCAGCACGTTGCTGCCGCTGCTCAAGCTGTCCCAGGATGCGTCGGTGGTGTTCACCTCCAGCAGCGTCGGGCGTAAGGGCCGGGCGTATTGGGGAGCTTATGGTGTGTCGAAATTTGCCACTGAAGGCCTGATGCAAACCCTGGCGGATGAGCTCGAAGACGTGGCTGCGGTAAGGGCCAACAGCATCAACCCGGGCGGCACGCGCACCAGCATGCGGGCCCAGGCGTATCCAGGGGAGAACCCGATGGAAAGGCCAGCACCGGAAGAGATCATGCCGGTGTACCTGTACCTGATGGGGCCGGACAGTACCGGCATCAATGGGCAGGCGTTTGACGCGCAGTAACAACTGACACAACCGGAACTAAATGCGGGAGGGGCGGTGCGACGATTCGACTTGCCCCCTCCCACATTTGTATTGCGGTGTTCTCTGGCTCTTAGTTCTTCACCACTTCCTCAAGGGTGAAGCGCCCCAACGGGTTCTGCAGGAAGTTGCTCACATTCTTGCGTGAGATGTTGATGTACGGGCTGTAGTACAGGTCGATCCAGTTCACATCCTGTTTCGCCAGTTTCTGCAACTCCACATACATCTGCTCGCGCTTGACCGGGTCAGCCTCAATGCGCGCCGCTGCGACCAAGTCCTTGACCTTGTCATTCTTGTAGCGGGTCATGTAATTCTGGTTGGTGTCGTGGCCAAGCACGAAGGTGGTCTTCTGGTCCGGGTCGAGGATGTCGTTGGTCCAGTACATCACCGAAATATCGTACTCACCGTCCACCAGCATCTGCCAGCTTTGGGTCGGGTCGACTTTCTGCAGGTTGGCGGTCACACCGACCTTGGCCAACTGGTCCTTGATGATCACAGCGATCTGCTCGTCGGCTTCGTTGCCGGCGTTGACCACATAGTTGAGCTTCAAGTCCTTCGCGCCAGCCTTTTCCAACAGCTGCTTGGCGGCGGTCGGGTCATACGGGCGTTGCAGGTTGTTGGCGTAGTGGAACAACGAGCCTTTCGGGATGTAGGAATAGGCCACCGTGCCTTGACCGTAAGTGGCGGTTTTCACCAGCGACTGTTTGTCGATCGCCATGTCCAGCGCCTCGCGTACTTCCTGCTTGGCCAGCAGGCCGTGGGCGTGGTTGATCAGCAGGTGATCTTCACGGGTGGACGGGTCGGAGTGGATCACCACGTTCTTGTCTTTCTTCAGTTCTTCAACCCGGGAAAACGGTACGAAGATCGCCGTGTCCAACTCGTTGTTCTGCACCATGCGCATCCGCGTGTTGTCGTCGGTCACGGAGACCCACTCCACGCCGTCCAGGCTGACCTTCTTGGCCTGCCAGAAATTCGGGTTCTTCTTCAGGATGACCCGGTCGCCCTTGCGCCATTCGTCCACGGTAAACGCGCCGGAGGTCACCGGATTTTCGGAGTAGGCGTCTTCCCCCATTTTGGTCATGGCTTTTTCCGACAGGATCGAAACCGTCGGCGAGGCCAGTTGCGACAGGAAAGCTACCGCCGGAGTCTTCAGCGTGACGACCAGGGTGTGCGGGTCTGATGCCTTGGCCGTGTTGATCAGGTTGAACGGATCAGCCCACAACGAGGCCTTGTTGTCGCGGATACGCAGCAGGCTGAACGCCGCGTCCTCGGCAGTGATTGGCGAGCCATCGGAGAACTTCGCATCTCGCAGTTTGAACGTGTAGGTCAGGCCGTCCTTGGAGATGTCCCAGCTTTCAGCCAGGCCCGGCTCCATCTTGGTGCCCAGGTTATCCACGCGTACCAGGGTGTCGTAGACGTTGGCGAATACCCAGGTATCGCGGTTTTGCGCGCTTTTGATCGGGTCGAACGTGGTGCTGTCTTCACGGCAGCCGATGGTGAGGACGCCGGCGGCCTGGGCCAGGCCGGCGGTCAGCGACCAAGCTGTCAACGTGGCAGCGGCAAGCAACTTCAAGTGGCGGGATTGCATGTCATAACTCCTTGTTCATGATGGGCAGGAAGGGTCAACGGTTCTTCAAGCACGCAACTGTAACGATGCTCGTGCAGGGAATGGGTAGGCGGCAATACCACGGAACACATCGTCCGGGCGTACCGGCAACGCGGGTGGAAGGCACAACCCGCAGGCAAATTCAGGGGGCTCGGCGGCTCGCCAGGCAACGGCTGCGTCGGCAAAGGCCGGTGCGGATCGATCTCCGGAATCGCCTCGATCAACGCGGCTGTATACGGATGGCGCGGCGAGGTGAAGACCGCTTCCACCGGCCCTTCCTCTACGATCTTGCCCAGGTACATCACCGCCACGCGGTCGCACAGGCGCCGCACGATGGCCAAATCGTGGGCGATAAACAGGATCGCCAGGTTCATGCGCTGTTGCAGTTCCAACAGCAGGTTGATGATCTGGCCCTGGATCGATACATCCAGCGCTGCCACGCATTCGTCGGCAATGATCAAGCGTGGCTCCACCGCCAGCGCCCGGGCAATACCGACACGCTGGCATTGGCCGCCACTGAGGGAGCCGGGTTTGCGACTGGCCAGTTCGGGGCGCAGGCCGACCAGGTCAAGCAGTTCGTTGACGCGAGCCGTGATGCGCGCTGCCGGGACTTTGCGCTGCACCCGCAGCACCTCGGCGATGGTTTCACCGATGGTGTGGCGCGGGTTCAACGCGGCGTAGGGATCCTGGAAGATCATCGCCGTTTCCTGGCGCAGGCGCGCGATGTCGACCGCGCTGCCATGGGCCATGTCGATGCCATCGAACAGCACCTGCCCGGCACTGATCGGGTTGAGGTGCAGGATCGCGCGGCCCAAGGTGCTTTTGCCGCTGCCGGACTCCCCCACCAACCCCAGGGTTTCACCGGCAGCCAGGTTCAGCGACACACCGTTCACCGCCCTCACCCACTGCTTGTTCAGGCCGAACACACCCGTGCCGGACGCGGCGAACCGCACCTCCAGGTCCTTGATCTGCAACAGGCTCATGGGCGTGCTCCCAACGGGTAGTGACACGCCACGCGCGCGCCTTCGGGCAACAGTTCGGTGCACAACGCGCCGACCTGCGGGCAACGCGGGTTGAAACGGCAGCCGTCGGGTAACGCATCGAGCAAGGGCGGCTGGCCGGGGATGGTGCGCAGCAACGCGTGGCCACTGCTGTGGGCCGGCTGGCAATCAATCAGGCCTGCGGTGTAGGGGTGTTGCGGATGGGCGAGCACGTCGTACTTGCTGCCGTGTTCACACAGGCGCCCGGCGTACATCACGGCGATGGAATCGCAGGTTTGCGCGACCACGCCGAGGTCGTGGGTGATCATGATGAGCGACAGGCCGCGCTGGTCACGCAGGTCCAGCAACAGGCGCAGGATCTGTGCCTGCACGGTCACGTCCAAAGCCGTGGTCGGTTCGTCGGCAATCAATACGTTCGGGTTGCAGCCCAGGGCCACGGCGATCATCGCGCGTTGGCGCATGCCACCGGAAAACTCATGGGGATAGTTGTCGATCCGTGCCTGGGGATCGGGAATGCCCACCTGGCGCAGCACCTCGATGGCTTGTCGGCGCGCGTCTTTTTTCGACGCACCCTGATGCAGGCGAATGCCTTCGGCGATCTGATCGCCGATGCGCATCAACGGGTCAAGGTGGCTGCTGGGGTTCTGGAAGATCATGCCCAACTGCCCGCCACGCACCGCGCGCATGCCGGTGTCATCCAGTTGCAGCAGGTCCTGGCCCGCCAGGCGTACCGCACCGCCCTGGACGCGCAGGTTGGGCGACGGCAACAAGCGCATCAAGCCACGGCAGGCCATGGTCTTGCCCGAGCCGCTTTCACCCACCAGGCCGAGGATCTCGCCTTCGGCCAGGTCGAAGGACACGCGGTCGACCAGGGTCACATCGCGCCCGCTGTTATTGGCGATCACACTAAGATCCCGCACTTGAAGCAGACTCATGAGCGATCCCCCAACACTTGCGCCACGCCATCGGCCAGCAGGCTGAAGCCCATGGCCAGGGTCACGATGGCCAACCCCGGAAAGGTGCAGATCCACCAGGCCGTGGTGATAAACGCCTGCCCTTCGGCAATCATCGTCCCCCACTCCGCCGTCGGCGGTTGCACGCCCAGGCCCAGGTAGCTCACGGCCGCACCGTTGAGCAGCACCAGAACCGCGTCAGACATGGAAAACACAATCGAGCCAAACATCGCATTCGGCAGCAAATGCCGGAACAGGATGCGCCCATGGCCAAAACCCAGGCTCTTGGCCGCCAGGGCAAAGTCGCTCTCCTTGAGCACCAGGATCTGTGAGCGGATCAGCCGCGCGTACGAGACCCAGCCGACCAGCGCCATGGCGATATAAAAGCTCTTCAGGCCCGGACCGAGGATGGCCATGATCGCCAGCATCAACACCAGGAACGGAAACGCCAGGATCACATCGATCACACGCATGCAGAAGCTGTCGAAGCGCCCGCCGATATAGCCAGAAACGGCACCGACAAACGTGCCGATCATGAACGGGAATATCACCCCGATGATGGCAAGCTGCAGGTCGACGCGCGCGCCCCAGATAACCCTCGAAAGGATGTCTCGACCGTAATTATCAGTGCCAAATGGATGGGCCAGGCCAGGGCCGAGCAATGCCATTTCCGTGTTTTGCGCAATGGGGTCATAGGGGGCGATCCACGGCGCAAACACGGCCAGGGCCAGCCACACAGACAGAATCAACAGCCCCCACGCGGCCGTCAGTCGGCCATTGCGAAAACCAAAACGCAGGCGCAGGCGCCACGGGGCAATCAACGGGCGACTGCTCATTGCATCTTCACCCGTGGGTCGAGGGCCACCGTGACCACATCGGCGAGGAAGTTGACCACCACCGTCGCGCAGGCCAGCACCATCGCTACGCCCTGCACCACCATGTAGTCGCGGGTAAAAATGCCGCGCACCAGCAATTGGCCGATACCGGGAATGGCGAACAGGCTTTCGATCACGACGGTGCCGCTGATCAGCCAGCCAATATTCACCGCCAGCAGGTTGACCGCCGGCACCAGGGAATTGGGCAGCACATGGCGACGGAACACCGCAGCTTCCGACAACCCGCGGGCCCGCGCGGCAGTGACGTGGTCGGCCTGCAGCTCCATCAACATGCTCGCCCGCAGGTTGCGTACCAGCACCGCCGACAGCGCCAGGGCGATGGTCAGGCACGGCAAGACCATATGGTGCGCCTTGTCCAACCAGGTGCGGCCGTAGCCGGACACCGGAAACAGGCCCCATTGCACACTGAGCAGCAGGATCAGCATCAGGCCCAGCCAGAACGCCGGCATGCCCAGGCCCACGGTGGTGAACACACGGATCAGGTTATCCGCCCACCCGCCTTTATTGCGTGCGGCCAACGTCGCCAGCGGCACCGCAATCAGCAGCGCCAGCACCACGCTGCCGAGCACCAGCACCAGGGTGGGTTCGATACGGGTGACGATCAGCTTCAAGGCGTCGACTTTGTACAGCAGTGATTGGCCGAGGTCGCCCTTGAGCAGGTTCTTCAGGAAGTAGAAATACTGCTGCCACAAAGGCTGGTCGAGGCCGTACTGGGCGCGGATTTTCAGCAAAGCGTCCGGCGTGCTGCGCGAGCCGAGCAAGGCGCGTGCCGGGTCGCCCGGGATCGAGCGCACCAGCACAAACGTGATCAGGCTGATGCCAAACAGTACCGGCAGCAATTGCAGCGGCCGGGACAGTACAAAACGGTAGCGCGCCAGGTTCATCTGTCAGCCTCGGTGGCGAGCGAGAAAGTCCAACAGTACCGGAAAATAAGCGTGTGGCTCCTCATAGAACGGCATATGGCTGCTGTTGGGAAATACATGCAGTTCGGCGTGTCTGGCCGCCATCTTCATGCGCATGGCGCAGGCCGGGGTGAGTTCGTCGTGCTGGCCGGTGGTGATCAGGATCGGCATGCTGAAAGCGGCCATCTCGGGGATGCGGTTCCAGTCCTTGAGGTTGCCGACGTAGAGGAATTCATTGGGGCCCTGCATGGTTTCGTAGGGGCCCATGTTCCAGTCGCCGAGGGAGCGCTTGACCGGTTCGGGCCATTCGTCCAGGCGGCAGACGTGGCGATAGTTGAGCAACGTTATCGCGGCCTGGTATTGCGGGTGATCCAGGGTGCCCATGGCTTCGTGGCGCTGCATCATCGCCACGGTCTCACTGCCCAGCGCGCCGCGCAGGCGTTCGAGTTCTTGAGAAAGATGCGGAATGTCGCCGACGGTGTTTTCGAGGATCAGGCTTTTCAGCGTGTCGGGGTAATGGATGGCGTATTCGATGCCCAGCCAGCCGCCCCAGGAATGCCCGAGCAGGTGCACGCGGCCGAGATCCAGGGCTTGGCGCACGGTTTCGACTTCTTCGACATAACGGCGGATTTCCCACAGGGAAACATCGGTCGGTCTGGCTGATGCGCCTGTGCCAAGCTGGTCGAATGCAACCACTCGCAGGTTATGGTCCTTGAGCCAGCCATGGGCGTCGCGCAAGTAGTCACACGGCAGGCCCGGCCCGCCGTTGAGACACAAGAGCACCTCATCGCCTTCGCCGAAGCTGTAGACCACGAGGTTGTGGCCATCGACTTGCACGTTGTACTGCTGGTCGGGGGCAATTTCACGCCACATGCATACATTCCTTGTGTTGTATCGGCCTGGCGGGTAGCGGCCGTTTATCAGGCCAACACTACCGAGGATGCCGCGCGTCCATAACCTAGTATTTCTTATAGGTTTGGCCTGGCAGTCCTTCGCCGGGGCGTGGCATTCTACTTGCAGGAAGTCGAGATTCAAATGAATTCGGGAGCAGAACGGATGCTGGCCAAGCTAACTGCCTTCAACAATCGTCTGATGCCGGGCAGGAGCCTGGATGAGCAGATGGACAACACGTTCATCCTCGCCCAGCAGATGGGCTTCGATGCACTGGTGTACGACTACACCCCGGTGCCAATAGACCAGGATGGTGCATTGATCACCCCATCGGTGCTGGAGCTGCGCAACACGCCGACCGATTGGCATGGGTTGTGGTGCAGCAAAGGGTTCTACCAGATCGATCCGGTGCAACACCTGGCCCTGCGCACGGTGTCACCGTTCGTGTGGTCCTACGAAGCCAAGGCTGACACGGCCCTGCAAACCATCATCGACCCCTGTCACGCCCCCGTTTCGTCCTACCTGCACGACCAGCAACTGACGTGCGGCGTCAGCGTTCCGATGCATCTGCCCCGTGGCGGCTTCGCTTCACTGACCGGCTTGCGCACCGGCAACACGCCAACCGTGCTGCAGGACGCGCAGCAGACCTTGTCGGACTTCAGCCTGATTTCCCACGCTTTGCAGGAAGCGGCCTACCCGCTGTTCGGCAAGGAGCTGCGCACCTACCCGCACATTCACCTGACCAAACGCGAGCGCGAATGCCTCAAATGGGCCGCCGAAGGCCTGACCGCCGCCGAAATCGCCACGCAATTGAGCCGTTCACTGGCGGTGATCACCCTGCACCTTGCCTCGGCGATGCACAAACTGGGGGCCAAGAACCGTGTACAGGCCGTGGTGCGCGCGACCCATTACCGCCTGCTCGAAGACTGACTTTTTGGCAAAACCTAGCTGTTTTGCTAGTTACCTGAATGTTGCCCAAGGCTTATCGTGTCCCTGATCCTTTATTTTCAGAGCAGGGTACGAAATGGAATTCATCGAAAAAATCCGCGAAGGGTATGCCACGTTTGGCGCCTACCAGACCTGGTACCGCGTCACGGGTGATCTGGCCAGCGGCCGTACACCGCTGGTGGTCATCCACGGTGGCCCCGGCTGCACCCATGATTATGTCGACGCCTTCAAGGACGTCGCAGCCAGCGGTCATGCGGTCATCCACTACGACCAACTCGGCAATGGCCGCTCCACGCACTTGCCTGAGAAAGACCCGTCCTTCTGGACCGTCGATCTGTTTCTTAAAGAACTGGATAACCTGCTGGACCACCTGCAAATCAGCGATAACTACGCGATCCTCGGCCAGTCCTGGGGCGGCATGCTCGGCAGCGAGCACGCAATCCTGCAACCCAAGGGCCTGCGTGCGTTTATCCCGGCCAACTCGCCAACCTGCATGCGCACCTGGGTCAGCGAGGCCAACCGCCTGCGCAAACTGCTGCCCCAAGGCGTGCATGAAACCCTGCTCAAGCATGAAGCCGCCGGCACGTATAACGACCCGGAATACCTCGCCGCCTCACGGGTGTTCTATGACCAGCATGTGTGCCGCGTTAACCCGTGGCCGGAAGAAGTGGCGCGCACCTTCGCCCAGGTCGACTCAGACCCCACGGTGTACCACGCCATGAGCGGCCCGACCGAGTTCCACGTAATCGGCAGCCTGAAGGACTGGAAATCCATTGGCCGCCTGTCGGCAATTAAGGTGCCGACCCTGGTGATCTCCGGCCGGCATGATGAGGCCACACCACTGGTGGTCAAGCCGTTCCTGGATGAGATCGCGGATGTGCGCTGGGCGCTGTTCGAAGACTCCAGCCACATGCCCCACGTGGAAGAACGCCAGGCGTGCATGGGCACCGTGGTGAAGTTTCTGGATGAGGCGTGTTCTGTTCCGCACACAGTCCGCAAGGCTGGTTGAGTTCCAAATGTGGGAGGGGCGGTGCCCCTCCCACATTTTTAGACCTCTGTGGTTTCAGCTTGTGCAGCTTTCCTTGGCACCTCCGCCACCAATGGAATCTCCTTGCCCTCGGCATCGAACAACTTGCCGCCACTGAAGTAATCCCCCTCGCGCAATGCCGATACGTCGTGGAAGCACAAACTGCGCTCAGTCCCCGCCACAAACACCGACTGCTGGTCTGAATTACCCGCAGTGAAATGGTTGAACGCCAGGTTCAACAGGATCGCCATGATCGCCGACGAACTGATACCCGAGTGGAAAATGGTCGCGAACCAGCCGGGGAATTGGTCGTAGAAACTCGGCGCAGCAATCGGGATCATGCCGAAACCGATGGAGGTGGCAACGATGATCAGGTTCATGTTGTTGCGGTAGTCCACCTTGGACAAAGTGCGAATACCACTGGCCGCCACGGTGCCAAACAGCACAATCCCGGCACCGCCCAGTACCGAGGTCGGCACCGCGGCGATTACCCGCCCCATGAATGGCAGCAAGCCGAGGATCACCAGGAATAGCCCACCCGTTGCGACCACAAAGCGACTCTTCACCCCGGTCACCGCCACCAGACCTACGTTCTGGGCGAAGGCACTCTGGGTGAACGAACCGAAGATCGGCGCGAACATGCTCGACAGCATATCGGCGCGCAGGCCGTTGCCCAGGCGTTTGGAGTCGACCTTGGTGTCGATGATTTCGCCCACCGCCAGGATGTCGGCCGAGGTTTCCACCAGGGTCACCATCACCACGATACACATGGAAATGATCGCCGCGATGTGAAAGGTCGGCATGCCGAAATGGAATGGCGTAGGGAAACCGAACATTGGCCCCTGGGTGACGCCGGAAAAATCCGCCATGCCGAGGAACACCGCTATCACCGTACCGATCACCATCGCCAGCAGGATCGACAGGCGCGAGATGGTTGCGCTGCCGATCTTGCTCAATAGCAGCACCAGCACCAGGGTCAACGCCGCCAGGCCGATATTGGGCATGCTGCCGAAATCCGCCGCGCGGCTGTTACCGCCCATGGCCCAGCGCGCCGCCACGGGCATCAGGGTGAGGCCGATGGTGGTAATCACGATACCGGTCACCAACGGCGGGAAAAACTGGGTGATCCGCGAGAACACCGGGGTGATCAACAGCCCGATAAACGACGCGGCCATCACCGCGCCGAGAATCGCCGGCACTCCGCCGGCGCCATCGCTGCCGACAATCGCCACCATGGTCGCCACACCGGCAAACGACACGCCCTGCACCAACGGCAACTGACAGCCAAAGAACGGCAGGCCAAGGGTTTGCAACAAGGTGGCGAGGCCACCGGCAAACAACGATGCGGCGATCAAGAGACCAATATCCGCCGGCGACAGCCCGGCCGCCTGGCCGACGATCAAGGGTACCGCGACGATGCCGCCGTACATGGTGAGCACATGCTGCAGGCCGTAAGCCATGTTAGCGGCGACGCCTAGATTCTCATCTTCCGGCCGCTGCGGTGACGCCTTCGGGATAGTCATGGTGAGGGGATCTCTGTTTTTGTTGTGCGGACACTGTATTCAATCTTAAGACCAGATGTCCATATAGTTGTATACAATCAATCGAACAAGATACCCTCCACCGGCGTTACAAAAACCATTGGGCCGTGATGAGCCAGAACGCCAAAGGACACTAAAACAATGAAAAAGGCATTACAGGGCGCCACCGTTGCACTCACCCTCCTCGGCGGCGGGGAGGCTGTCGCGGTGGAATGGATGAACAACAGCGTCGGTTTTCGCTACGGCCAGCAGTTCACCAATCCGAATAACCCCGACGAATTCAGCAAGCGCATCTACAGCTTTACCCACGCCAGCGGCTACCGGTATGGCAGCAACTTCCTGAACCTGGATGTGTTCCTGTCCGGCAGCCACGACCCGCGCAAGGGCACCGACCACGGCGGCAGTGAGGTGTACGCGGTGTACCGGCATCAGCTGTATGCGTCACGGGTGCTGGATGTGCCGCTGGGCACCGGGCTGATCAAGGATTACGCGCTGACCCTGGGCTTTGATGCCAACCGCAACAACAACGTCGCTTCGGCGAAAAAACGTGCGCTGGTGATCGGCCCTACCTTGAAGTTCAACACCGTGGGCGTGCTGGACCTGAGCCTCCTGTACTACAAGGAGCGCAACCACACCGGCATCCCCGGCGCGCAGGAGTCAGACCACACGTTCGACGACACCTACATGCTCAACCTGACGTGGATGCGCCCTTTCGAGATCGCCAACCATGCGGCGAAATTCCAGGGGTTTATCAATTACGTCGGGGAAAAAGGCGCGGACTACCATGGCCGCGACACGGCACCGGAAGCCCTGATGCGCAGCGCGCTGATGGTCGCAGTACGACCGGGCAAGGGCGTGAAGCCGAACCTGTACCTCGGGGTGGGTTACGAATACTGGCATAACAAGTTCGGCGTGGACGGCGGCCGGGGCAGCCGTACGTCAACGCCGACGGTGAACATGGAAGTGACGTTCTAGGCGGCCGCCAGTTCCGAATCGTCTGCGTTGCGCCGCGCCAGCCAATACCCCAACACGGCCAAGGGCGCGGTCGCCAGCATCACGATCGCGGTGATCAGCAACGGCTGCTCGATCATCGACGACACCAACAGGCTGCTGAGAAAGCACAGGCCCAGTTGCAGGGTATTCTGCAGAGCGGCAGCCTTACCGGAATTTTCTGCAAACGGCATCAGCGCATTCGCCACCACGATCGGGTAGCTGGCGCCGTTGACCAGCGCCATCAGGCAGAACGGAATCAGCAAGGTGGTGAGCGTCGGCACGGTCAAGGTGGCGACCAGGTACAACGCCACCATGCTGACGCAATAGGCGAGCAGCAACCACGGCAGCAACGTCTTGCCCTGGAAGCGCTGCAAGGCGCTGCGGCAACTGTAGCCACCCACCAGAAACGCCAAGGTTGGGAGCACGTAGCTCAGGCCGATGTCATTCGGGCTGTAGCCCATGTCGCCCAGGATGAAAGGCGACGCGGTCAGCCAGGCGAAGAAGCTGGCCGAGCAGGCGGCGAAGATCATCACATTGCCGGTAAACACCCGGGAGGTGAGCAACTGCCAATAGCCAAGGCGCGAAGATTCGCCTTCCCGTGTCTGAGGTTTCGGCACGGAGCGCAGGAACAACGTGGGCAGCAACAACAGCAACGACACCCCCAGCAATACGCCGAAGATGGCCTGCCAACCGAAGTGGTTCAGCACCATTGCGCCCAACAGCGGCGCCAGCGCTGGCGACAACGACATCAACGGCATGATGCTGGCGAACACGCGGTGGGCCTTGTCGGCCGGGTAGCGGTCGATCACCAGCGCCTGCCAGCTCACAGCCGCAGAACACACGCCAATCGCCTGCATAAAGCGCAAGGCCAGCAACTGCGGCGCGGTCTCGACCCAAAACATCCCCGCGCAACCCACGACAAACAGGCTCAAGCCTGCGAGCAAGATCGGCTTGCGCCCCAGGCGGTCGGACAACGGCCCCCACAGCAACTGCCCCACCGCAAAGCCCGCGAGGAAAATACTCAAGCTGGCGCCCACCGCACCCGCACCAATATGCAACTGCTCGCCCATGGCGCCGAACGCCGGCAAATACATGTCCATGGCGAGATAACCGAGCATGCTCAGCCCCGCCAGATACCAGGTGAAACCAAAAGAATTTTTCATTGAAGCCTTGTTAGTCTTGCCATCAAACTATTTGCTGACTGCCGCCCATTATGAAGCTGAGAGATTTTGTGTGAAGCGATAATAATTGGCGGCTCTTATCAATAATTTTGAAGGCAACCCTAATGTGGTCCGAATACTCCCTGGATGTCGTCGATGCGGTAGCGCGCCATGGCAGCTTCAGCGCCGCCGCCCAGGAACTGCACCGCGTGCCGTCAGCCATCAGTTATACCGTACGTCAACTTGAAGAGTGGCTCGCGGTGCCGCTGTTTGTGCGCCGGCATCGTGATGTGGAGCTGACACCCGCCGGCCGCCTGTTTATCGACGAAGCCCGCGGCGTGATGAAAAAAATGCTCGGCACACGGCGCCTGTGCCAGCAGGTGGCCAATGGCTGGAGTGGCCAGTTGAAGGTGGCGGTGGATTCCATCGTCAAACCCCAGCGCTGCCGGCAGTTGGTGCTGGATTTCTATCGGCAGTTTCCCGAGGTGGAGTTGCTGCTGGAATACGAGGTGTACAACGGCGTGTGGGATGCCTTGGCGGATGAGCGCACCGATATTGTCATCGGCGCCACCAGCGCCGTGCCGGTGGCCAGTCACTTCACCTTTCGCGATATGGGCTTATTGAATTGGCTGTGCGTGGTCAGCGCCCGGCACCCGTTGGCGGCCGTGGAAGGGTTGCTCAATGACGACCAGCTGCGCCCCTTCGCCTCACTGTGCATGACTGACACCTCGCGCAACCTGCCCAAGCGCGACACTTGGACCCTGGATAACCAGCGGCGGCTGGTGGTGCCGAACTGGGCCTCCGCCATCGATTGCCTGCGCGATGGCCTGTGCGTCGGCATGGCACCGGCGCATCAGGTATTGCCGTGGATCGAACGCGGTGAATTGGTGGCGCTGCAACTGACGCGCCCCTTCCCGGCCAGCCCATCGTGCGTGGCCTGGGCACAGAGCAAACTGTCCCCGGCCATGGCATGGTTGCTGGAGTACCTGGGGGATACCGACACCCTGAACCAGGAGTGGCTCAACGGCAGGGACCTAGCTCAATAGCCGAGTGATGGCCCGCACGATCATCTCGACCTCCTTGGCCTCCAGGGTCAACGGCGGCAGCAGGCGAATGACCTTACCCCGCGTCACGTTGATCAGCAGCCCATGCTCCTGGGCAGCACGCTGGGCCAGGTCGCGACAGGGGCTGGCCAACTCAATACCGACCATCAGGCCCCGTCCGCGAATCGCCAGCACCTGTGGGTGGTCTTCCAATTCCATGCGTAAACGCGCCAGCAAGCGTTCGCCCTGTTGCGCAGCGTTCTGCAACAAACCTTGCTCTTCGATAATGTCCAACACCGTGCAGCCCACCCGGCACGCCAGCGGATTGCCGCCAAAGGTGCTGCCGTGACTGCCGGGCGTGAACAGCTCGGCTACCGCAGCCCTGGCCAGGCAGGCACCGATGGGTACACCATTGCCGAGGCCTTTGGCCAGGGTCATCACATCCGGGACAATGCCTTCATGCTGGAAGGCAAACCAGGCGCCGGTGCGGCCGATGCCGGTCTGGATTTCATCGAGCATCATCAGCCAGCCGTGGCGTGTGCAGTGATCGCGCAGGGCTTGCAGATAACCGGCCGGTGCCGGCTGTACGCCACTTTCGCCTTGGATCGGCTCGAGCAGGACCGCCGCGATACGCGCGCCAAACGTCTTGGTGATGGCCTCCAGTGCCACAAGATCACCGAAACCGACCTTGAGAAAATCCCCCGGCAAACGCTGAAAGCCCAGGCGCACCGACGGCCCATCACTGGCAGCCATGGTGCCCAGCGTACGGCCATGAAAAGCATTCTCCATCACTACCACCAACGGCTCTTCGATGCCTTTTTTCCAGCCATGCAACCGCGCCAGTTTCAGCGCCGTCTCGTTGGCTTCGGCGCCGGAATTGTTGAAGAAGGCACGGTCCAGGCCGGACAGCTGGGTCAGGCGCTGGGCGAGGCGTTGCTGCCAATCGATGCTGTAGAGGTTGGAGGTGTGCAACAACAGGCCGGCCTGCTCACTGATGGCCGCCACCAGTTTCGGATGCGAATGCCCGACGTTGGTCACCGCAACGCCCGCCACCGCGTCCAGGTATTCACGCCCCTGCTGGTCCCACAGGCGCGTGCCGAGGCCACGGGTAAAACTCAGGGCTAAGGGTTGATACGTGGTCATCAGGCAGGCGGCGGTCATGGTGGCAGGCTCCAGTGCATCGTTGTGATGGGTTGAAGTATCGTTAGCCACCAGAGCTGGATAAACTGCACTTTCCTGCAATGACTTTAAACCAGGACTTTACAATGGATCTATTCCAGGCGATGTCGGTATACGTAAAAGTGGTGGAGAGCGGCAGCATGACCGCCGCCGCCCAGGCCTGCGGGATGTCGACCACGATGGTCGGCAACCACTTGCGCGCCCTCGAACAACGCCTGGGCGTCAGCCTGCTCAAGCGCACCACCCGCAAACAGAGCCTGACGGAGTTCGGAGGGCAGTATTACCAGCGTTGCCTGGAAGTACTGGGACTGGTGGCCGACTCCGAGCAACTGGCCGAACAGGCCCACAGTGACATTCCCAAAGGCACTCTGCGCATCACCGCCCCGCCCGCCTTCGGCACCGAACGCTTGGCGCCGGCCTTGAGCGAGTTTTCCCAACGCTACCCGCTGATCAAGCTGTACGTGGTGCTCAGCAACCAGCGCGTGGACATGGTCGACAGCGGCTTTGACGTGGCCATCCGCCTTGGCGAACTGGAAGCCTCAAGCCTGATCGCCCGACCGATGCAGGACTACACCATCACCCTGTGCGCCTCACCGGACTACCTGGCCCGACGTGGTACACCACAGACGCCCGAGGACCTGCAACAGCACGACTGCCTGGCGTTCGCCTACCCTTCCACCGATGACTGGCGCAACGCCGACAAGCTGTGGCGCATGACCGGCGCAGAAGGCGAAGTGGAAATCCCGGTGTCCGGCTCGCTGACCGTCAATAGCTCCCAGGCCTTGCGCCAGGCAGCCGTGCAAGGCATGGGGATCGTCATGCTGCCGGATGCCCTGGTGCAGCCCGACCTGCAAACCGGCAAGCTGGTGGCCTTGCTGACCACCTATCAACTGCCCAGCCGGCCCATGCATTTGCTGTACGGCCAGGATCGTTATCGCTTGCCGAAGCTGCGCGCCTTTGTGGATTTCGCCATGGAAAAGTGGGCGCGCTAGAAGCCCACGCCCAACTCGCGCAATCGCGCCGCCGTCTGCTCGGCAGACACATGGTGAATGCCTTGCCAGCCGAGGGCGACGGCCGCTTCGATATTGCCGGCGACATCATCGATAAACACCACTTCCCCCGGCTGGATATCCGGCAGGTACACCCGTACCTGGCTGAGACTGGCGTGGTAGATCGCCGCGTCGGGCTTGATCAACTTCAACTCGCCGGACACCACGATGTTGCGGAATTTCCGAAGGAAGGGGTAATTGGCAAGCGCATAGGGAAAGGTCTCCGCCGACCAGTTTGTGAGCCCGAACAATGGCATGTTGGCCTGATGCAGCGCGTTGAGAATCGCCACGCCTTCGGGCAACGGGCCACGCAGCATTTCGTGCCATCGGTCGTAGTAGGCCGCGATCAAGGGTTCATGGTGGGGGTATTGATCGATCAGGCTTTGCGTGGCTTCGGCCAGCGGCCGCCCCGCATCCTGCTCGGTGTTCCAGGCCTGGGTACAGATGTTATCGAGGAACCACTGTCGCTCTTGATCGTCGGCAATCAGTTTGCGGTACAGGTGCTGCGGGTTCCAGTCGAACAGTACACCGCCAAAGTCAAACACTACTGCGCGGATCGTCATGGGTTCCTCCCTTTTGTGCAACGCCAGAATCAGGACAGTTTGGCATGTACCCGGCCCCTAGCAGCAAGTAAGCACGAGTAGGATTGTTCTGAAATTCAAACAAGGCGTGCGCGGGGAACCCGCAGCGTCCCTTGTTAATAAAGGCCTTTAGCTTTAATGCGCGGATTCTATCTCACATAGATAGTCACACTTGTTCTTCCTGTTTGAAGGCGCCCTCACTTTAATCTCGGGAATCCAACTCAAGGAGCTAGCGTCTGGAGGGAATCATCGAACTTCGCTGTAGATATGACTCGGAGAAACTTCAATGACAAGCATAACCTCTTCAGTGACCTCCCCTTCCGCATACAGCCTTGCCGCGCTGCAAAACTATCTTGCCCAAGGCGCAAATACTCCTACAGCAGTGCTGATCGATCGGGTCAAGGACGAAACAGGCATCGTGCCAAGCCATCTTGCCCCCTTGCAAGACATCGCAATGACCACCAACTCCATCATAGGCATACGCCCGGTCGAAACCGTCGCAACTGGCCTGATAGAAGCCGGGCACCCCACCAAGGACTTCCATATCAAAGGCAAGAGCGCCAACTGGGGCCCTCAGGCAGGTCTGATCTGTACAGACCAGGCATTCAGCAAACTTGAACAAGTTGCTGAAAAAACACCAGCCAAAGTAGCCAAGGCCAATGAGCAAATCCAAGCGTGTATCCAAGAAGGCCATGCAGTTGCAACGCCCCTGCAGCTGTCGAGCCAGCGCCTTGATGTATTGGTCAAGCTCGGCCACATAACCCAACTGGCCGTTCAGGGCGCTGACGGCACATTGCAATTAAGCGCCCGCGGGCCCAGTCAGCAAACCTATACATTCGAAGCCCATCGCACGTCACCCTCAAGCGACAGCTACTTCATCACCCATCAGGGCAAGCCCCTTGAAGTGCTGGCCAAGCATGCAGAAGGTAAACCGTTGACCGCCGATTACGATCTGCACCTGATCGCGCCCCATATCAGCGACTTCGGCCCCCAGGACAAACTCCCCATACCGGACGTGGCCCACAGTGTCTTCAAGGGTCGAGTTGAACGCTATAAGCAAGCTCCTGAGGCGCTACGCGCAGACTTCGACAGCCCCGCCCATTTCTACCGGAAAGAAGATCCCCACCTTGGCAACGCAACACCACGGATAGAGCAGATGATAGGGCTGATCAATCAAAAATTGGTCGGCGAGGGAGAGAGAGTGGTTCATCACAGTGCGGACTCGGCCAGCCCGGCCACGGAAGTGGCTGCCAATTACCCGGCGACTTTTTTCCTACCGGCAAAACTGGGTCGATTCGATGAAATCAGCATCATCCACGACAGCAGGGAAATGGCAGAACTGATCAAGACCGCCAAGGACAGCGGTTATCACGTACCGCTGAATCCCCTGTGGGAGAAAGAAGTAACCAACGTGAGGCGGTCCGCCTTCACCCAGGCAAAAAATAGCCTTGCCTGAATCATGACGGGAAGACAGCGGCCTGATAACCCGATGATCAGGCCGCTATCAGTCACATCATTTACGCTTGGATCAAGCCGTTGATCTTCACGGTCGGATTGACGTCAGCCTCGTAATCCACACCCTGGACTTCAAAGCCGAACAAGCGCAGGAACTCAGCCTTGTAGCCGGCGAAATCACTGATCTCGTTGACGTTCTCGTCGGTGACCTGGTTCCACAGTGCCGCCACGGCGTCCTGAACCTTCGGTTCCAGTTCAGCCAGGTCGGCACGCAGGCGACCATCGGCATCAAGCTTCGGTTCGCTGCCGTACAGGCTGTCCTTGAACAGGCCGTAGACCTGCTCGATGCAGCCTTCGTGGGTGCCCTGCTCTTTCATCACTTTGAACAGCAACGACAAGTACAGCGGCATGATCGGGATCGCGGAGCTAGCCTGGGTGACCACGGCCTTGAGTACCGACACGCGGGCGTCGCCCTTCAGTGCAGCGAGGTTGTCGCGCAGGGTCAGGACTTTCTTGTCCAGGTCTTTCTTGGCTTCGCCGATGGAGCCATTCCAGTAGATGTCCTGGGTCAACTTCTCACCGAGGTAGGTGAACGCGGTAGTCTTGGCGCCTTCGGCCAGTACGTCGGCGTCACGCAGGGCGTCGATCCACAGCTGCCAGTCTTCGCCGCCCATGACTTTCACGGTGCCGTCGATTTCTTCCTGGGTCGCAGGCTCGAGGGTGGTGTCGACCACGACGCCTTTGTCGGTATTGATACCGCGCAGGGTCACAGCCTTGCCGATTGGCTTGAGGGTGGAGTTGTAGACTTCACCGGTCTTGGGATCGGTGCGGCGTGGCGCGGCCAGGCTGTAGACGACCAGGTCGATCTTGCCCAGGTCTTTCTTGATGGTTTCGATGGTCAGGCGCTTGATCTCGTCGGAAAACGCGTCGCCATTGATGCTCTTGGCGTACAGGCCTTTTTCGACGGCAAACTTCTCGAACGCAGCGCTGTTGTACCAGCCGGCGGAACTCAGCTTGCCTTCTTCGCCTTCTTTCTCAAAAAACACGCCCAGGGTGTCGGCGCCGCAGCCAAACGCAGCACTGATGCGCGCGGCCAGGCCGTAGCCGGTGGAAGCGCCGAGGACCAGCACCTTCTTCGGGCCATCGTTGATGGCGCCGTGCTCAGTTACGTAGTCGATCTGTTCCTTGACGTTCGCCTCACAGCCAACAGGGTGAGCGGTCACACAGATAAAGCCACGAACCCGCGGTTTGATGATCATAAAATTTCTGCCTCTTCCAAGGTGCCGAAGGCCAATGGTGGCCATTCAACTTCAATCGTACCGGTCTATGACGTCCGAAAAACCGAAGCGTCACGATAGTCGCAAATCTTCTGTTTACAAAATCCAATCCACACGAGCCCACCAGGGTTAAAGACTGTGTCGAGCCTTCACAATTTCGCACTATTTAAAACGCCAATCCGCTGCTGAACGCCTTATCATGACGAAGATGTTTCATTATGTTTCAAAACCCCACCACTCGCAGCCACGGATCCGGACCTGTCGAATGGCGTCCTTCTGGAGCTGAGTTGCATGAACAAGTCTGCTTTGCGTAAGAAAGCGGTATCGGTCGCCTGGGTACTCGGCGTGTTGCTGATTATCGATGTGTTCCCCGAAACCACGCTGGTGTTCCTCTGCCTGGTACTGGTGTGCGGCGTTTACGACTTCCTGCGTAACGGCCTGTATGACAAGCCCACCTTCAAAAAATACTTTATCGGCAGTGGCCGCAATACTTGGCTGCTGGCACCGTTCAACACCCTGTTCGACCTGCTGAGCTCGCGCAACCGTCACCTTTATACGATGCGCGACCTGCCGCCCGCCTGGCGTGCAGACCTGCAACAGGTGCTCGATGACGCCATGGTCCACAAGGATGAAATCATCGGTTACCTGGACGAGCGCATGGCCGAGAAGAAACGCGGCATGTTGTTTTTCCAGTGGTACGGGCGGCCGATCGAAACCACCCTGGATATTCCTGAACTGCGCAAAAAACTGCCGTTCGTGAAAACCATCGGCGTGTCGGTGTTCAACGAAAACCGCTCGACGTCTTTTCACTTCGGCCCGCTGCGCATGATGTTCCGCGTGCTCTACAACATGGCACCGGCACCCCATCACGACGGCGTGTACATCCAGGTCGGAAAGCACAAGCACTACTGGCATGACGACCCGCTGTTTATTTTTGATGACACGCTGATGCATGCGTCCTTCAACAAGAACGACGCCAAGCGTTACTGCCTGTTTATCGACATCGTACGGCCTACGCCACTGCCGTCGGTGCTTAACGCCGTGATCGCGGGGTTTGCCGGGATGGTCTTTACCCTGCGGCGAGTTTTCTACAAAAACTGGAAGCTGATTGAGTAAGTTCTGCGGCATGATGGTGTTGGACGGTATTTGCGCTCGGCCCTGCGCCTGAGGTAAATATCCGGCTCGTGCGCTCTAACCTGCGCCCACCATTCTCACGTCATCGCACCTCGACAGGTGCGGTGGCTGCGTTTTCAAGGAATCAGAATGCCCCAACGCCAAGTCATCAATGCCTCCGTCAGCCCCAAGGGCAGCCTCGAAACCCTGTCCCAACGTGAAGTCCAGCAACTGAGCGAAGCCGGTACCGGCAGCATCTACACTCTGTTTCGCCAGTGCGCCCTGGCGATCCTCAACACCGGCGCGCATATCGATAACGCCAAGACCATCCTCGACGCCTACAAAGACTTTGAAGTGCGCATCCACCAGCAGGACCGTGGCGTGCGCCTGGAGTTGTTGAACGCCCCCGCCGACGCCTTCGTCGATGGCGAAATGATCGCCAGCACTCGCGAAATGCTGTTCAGCGCCCTGCGCGACATCGTCTACACCGAGAACGAACTGGACAGCCAGCGCATCGACCTGAGCAACTCCCAGGGCATCACCGACTACGTATTCCACCTGCTGCGCAACGCTCGCACGCTACGCCCGGGCGTGGAGCCGAAGATCGTGGTGTGCTGGGGCGGGCACTCGATCAATACCGAAGAATACAAATACACCAAGAAAGTCGGCCACGAACTCGGCCTGCGCAGCCTCGACGTGTGCACCGGTTGCGGCCCTGGCGTGATGAAAGGCCCGATGAAGGGTGCGACCATTTCCCACGCCAAGCAACGCATCACCGGCGGGCGTTACCTGGGCCTGACCGAGCCGGGCATCATTGCTGCCGAAGCGCCGAACCCCATCGTTAACGAACTGGTGATCCTGCCGGACATCGAAAAGCGCCTGGAAGCCTTCGTGCGCGTTGGCCACGGCATCATTATCTTCCCCGGCGGCGCCGGCACGGCTGAAGAGTTTCTGTACCTGCTGGGCATCCTGATGCACCCGGACAATCGCGACGTGCCCTTCCCGGTCATTCTCACCGGGCCGAAACAAGCCGCGCCGTACCTGCAACAACTGCACGCCTTCGTCGGCGCCACCCTCGGCGAAGCCGCGCAGGCGCACTACCAGATCATCATCGACGACCCGGCCGAAGTGGCCCGCCAGATGACTGCCGGCCTCAAGGCGGTGAAGCAGTTCCGCCGTGAGCGCAACGACGCGTTCCACTTCAACTGGCTGCTGAAGATCGACGAAGGCTTCCAGCGCCCGTTCGACCCGACCCACGAAAACATGGCCAGCCTGCAACTGAGCCATGCACTGCCGCCCCATGAGCTGGCAGCCAACCTGCGCCGCGCGTTTTCCGGGATCGTGGCCGGTAACGTCAAGGACAAGGGCATTCGCCTGATCGAACAACACGGCCCGTACGAGATCAACGGCGACCCGGCCATCATGAAGCCACTGGATGAGCTGTTGCAGGCGTTTGTCGCCCAGCACCGAATGAAGTTGCCGGGCGGCGCGGCGTATGTACCGTGCTATCGCGTGGTGCAGTGAGCTAGCCCGGCACTGCCGCGCGCTTGATGACAGCCGCCAGGCTTCAACTGGCGGTCGGTCATAGTTTGTATTGCTTTGCGGCGTGGGTAAGCGTGCGGCAGGACTGAGTTCGGACTAGTTTTTATAGGCCGACTCACCCCACCTGAAGAGCGACCTATGGACCAACGGATATTGTCCTCCACCATTCCTTACCCTAAGGTAAGGAGCATCATGTTGGAGATCTTTACTATGGCGACCGCCACACTTACCTCAAAAGGGCAAATCACCATCCCCGTCCAAGTCAGGACCGCACTTGGCCTGGAAACAGGCGACCGCGTCGAGTTCGTCGAAACGGAAGATGGCAAGTTTTCCATCATTGCAGCGAGCAAGACTGTCCATGATCTCAAGGGGTTGATCCAGAAGCCTGCCAGGGCTGTGTCCATTGACGACATGAACCGCGCCATCGCAGCGCAGGGAGCGAAGGCTGGATGATCGGACTGGATACCAATGTACTGGTGCGCTACGTCACCCAGGATGATCCCGTTCAATCCCCCAAAGCATCCGAGTTGATCGAGTCCCTCACCACACTTTCGCCAGGGTTTGTCAGCCTGGTCTCCGTGGTGGAGCTGGTGTGGGTATTACAGAGCTGCTACCAATCCGCCAAAAATGACATCGTCGTCGTTCTGGAAACCCTGCTGCGCACCCGTGAATTGACCATCGAACATGCCGAAGTCATCTGGCAGGCGCTTCGACGGTTCACGGCCAACAACGCCGATTTCGCCGACTGCCTGATAGAGCGCTGCGCCCACGCCGCCGGGTGCGAATACACCGCCACCTTTGACCTCAGTGCGGCCAAGGCAGCGGGCATGAAGCGTCTGGGCTGAGCCGGAACATTGCGGCGACGGGCAGGCTTTGGTAAAAGTCGCGCTAATCCCTGATCGAGAGAAAGCCCCACGTGCGCACGCTTCTTCTTGCTGCCCTGACCCTGACGCCGTCCCTCGCCCTGGCCGAGATCATCTGGCCCGACCTGCCGAAGAGCTGCTTCGTCAGCGGGCGCTCTGCCACCAGTGTGGATGTCGACACCGGCTGCGCAGCGTTCCTGATCAATGTGAAAGGCAAAGCGGCGGGTACGCCGATCAAGGTGGATATTCCCCAATACGCTTTTCACATCGACGAAGCCAGCGGCAAAGAGACACCGGTGATCATCATCCAGGCCGAAGAGAACGGAGAGGTCAAGGCCGTGGGATACAGGGAACTGGGCACCGATCAACTCGGTGCCGCGCTGCTGCGGGAAGTACGGCTCCTGGGTACAAAGAAGCCCTCCTAGTCGGGGTTCAACGAACCCAGCCACCCACCTGCCAGTGGTAACCATCATTGCGCTGCACCCAATGCGGATGCACATAACGATAGCCTTCGCGCACCGGCTCCCAATGGCCGTGTACAGCAACGTAGCGCCCGCCTTCCCAGCGCCAGTAACCACGTGACCATATGTAACCTTCACGTACGGCAGGCTCGACTTCGATGATCTGGGCCGGCGGCGGTTGTGGTGCAACCACCTCGACATATTCACGCTGTACAGGCCGTCGCTCATGCACCACGCGCTCCTGCACACACCCGGACGCCGCGACCACAACTGCCGCTAATGCCGCGTAACGTAACAACATACAACCCCCTCGGGCGTTATCGCCCAACACCTGCACCGGTAAAAATGCCCCCGTGTTTCAGCCGTGCTCCTGCTCAGGCCTGGGTACTTTTTTAACAGGTTGTGTCTGTCGGATTGCTGAAGCAGCACGCATCAAGGGTGACCGAAGCTTCTCAATACCGCTTCGACAAAACGTCTCAGCTTGGCCGTACGCTGGCGGTTCGCCGTGTAGACAAGGTGCATCGGCCGGCTCGGCGCTTCAAAGTCCGGCAGCACTCTCACCAATTCGCCTCTGGCCAACGCCTCGCGCAAGAAGTCTTCCGAACCGAGCACGATGCCAAAACCATCCAGCGCAGCCGACATCAAGGCGCGACTTTCGTTGATCTGCAACCGGCTGGCAACCTGAACCTTGTGTGGGGTCGCCCCGTCGTAAAGTACCCACTCGCGGTCTACCGGCCGCGACCAGAAGGCGTAGCCGAGGCATTCGTGATGCTCAAGATCCGCCGGGGCCTTCGGGGTACCGCGTGCCGCCAGGTATTCCGGCGAAGCACAGACCACCAGACGGTAAGGTGCCAGTGGCCTGGCTGTCAGACCCGTGGTCGCCAGGGGGCCGATACGAAAAGCGGCTTCATAGCCCTCCTCCACCAGGTCCACGAAACGGTCGGTCAGGTGCAATTCAATTTCCACATCCGGGTTGTCGCGCAGGAACCCGGTAATCAACGGCATCAGGCTGTAGGAACCGAAGGTGACGGGAGCGGTGATTTTCAGCTTGCCGCGCGGCGTGTCGTTCATGATCTGCGCCAGTGAATCGGCAGCCTCGGCTTCTACCAGGATATGTTTGCAACGCTCGTAGTACGCGCTCCCCAGTTCCGTCAGGCTTTGCCTTCGTGTGGTGCGGTTAAGTAAGCGAGCGCCCAGGCGCTGCTCCAGCGCGGTGACATGCTTGGCCACCATCTGCGGCGATATGCTCAAGCGCTCGGCAGCCCGCGCGTACGAGCCCAACTCTGCAGCCATCACAAAGGCATTCATGCTCGACAGGCGATCCATCATTCCCTACTCCCAGTAACAACATCCACACCAAAACGACTATTTATCGCCGATTGGTTGCCAATCATCATAACCGCTCCCCCATTCATTGGAGCAAGACCATGAAGATTGGTGTTATTGGAGCAGGCTTTATCGGGCGCGCCGTGGCCCAACTGGCGCTGGCGGCCGGGCACGAAGTGATGTTGAGCAACTCCCGTGGCCCCCACACCATGAGCAGCGTAGTGAGCGGCATACTCGGCGTGCAGGTGGGCAGTGCCGACGACGCCGCCAAATTCGGCGATGTGGTGCTCGTGGCGATCCCCCTGGAGCATTACCGCAGCGTCCCTGCGCAATGGCTGGCGGGCAAGACCGTGATGGACGCCAATAATTATTACCCGAACCGCGACGGCCATATCCCGGTACTGGATCGCTTTGAAACCACTACCAGCCGGTTGCTCGCCGAGCATTTGCCCCATTCACATGTGGTGAAAGTGTTCAACGCGATCTTCGCTCCCGACCTGACGCAGGACGCCCGCCCCCACGGTGCACCCGACCGCCGAGCGTTGCCGGTGGCAGCGGATGACGCCGCAGCGAAGGCACGCGTCATCACGCTACTCGACGAATTGGGTTTCGACGCCGTGGATGCCGGTAGCCTGGATGAGAGCTGGCGGTTGGAACGCGGCAAGCCTGCCTATTGCGTCGCGCTGGACCAGGCTGGCTTGAAGGCAGCGCTGGCCGCCGCCGAGCGTACGGTTGAACTGCCGCCTGTCGAGCGCTCTCGCACTTGACCCCATAAAAAAGCCCGCTGACCGTTACCGGTTCAGCGGGCTTTTTGTTAGCGGTAAGGTCCTGACTCAGGACCTCGCCAGCAGCTTACAGCGCCAGGTCAGACGCCGGCTTGCTCGGCTCAGCCGCAGGCTTGGCGGCCTCGGTGGCCTTAGGAGCAGCCTGTTGCGGAATCGCGGGCGGTGCAGGCAGTTGCAGGATATTGGCGGTGTAGGCCCATTCCTTGGCAACAGCCTCAGGACTGTCGTTCAGCTTGGTGCCGTAGCTCGGTACGATCTGGTGCAGTTTTGCCTGCCACTCAGGGGTCGCGACCTTGTCCTTGAACACTTTCTGCAGCACGGTCAGCATGATCGGAGCCGCGGTGGACGCGCCTGGCGATGCACCCAACAGGCCTGCAATGGTGTTGTCGGCGGAGCTGACCACTTCGGTACCGAGTTTCAGGACGCCGCCCTGTTCTTCGTCACGCTTGATGATCTGCACGCGCTGACCGGCTTGCCACAGGCGCCAGTCGGATTGCTTGGCGTTCGGGAAGTACTCTTGCAGCGCCTTGAAGCGGTCGTCATCCGACAGCATCAGTTGGCCGGCGAGGTACTCGACCAGTGGGTATTCACGAATACCGACTTTGGTCATTGGCCAGATATTGTGGGTGGTGGTGCTGGTCAGCAGGTCCAGGTACGAGCCTTCTTTCAGGAACTTGGTCGAGAAGGTGGCGAATGGGCCAAACAGAATCACGCGCTTGCCATCCAGCACGCGGGTGTCCAGGTGCGGAACCGACATCGGTGGCGCGCCAACCGAAGCCTTGCCGTAGGCCTTGGCCAGGTGCTGCTCGGCGACGGTTGGGTTATCGGTCACCAGGAACGAGCCGCCGACCGGGAAGCCTGCGTATTCCTTGGCCTCAGGAATGCCCGACTTTTGCAGCAGGTGCAGTGCACCGCCGCCGGCGCCGATGAACACGAACTTGGCGTCGGTTTCAGTCTTGGTGCCGTCTTTCAGGTTTTTGTAGCTGACACGCCACGAGCCGTCGGCGTTCTTGGTGATGTCCTGCACTTCGCTCGACAGTTTCAGGTCGAACTTAGGCGTGGTTTGCAGGTGAGCGACGAACTGGCGGGTAATCTCGCCGAAGTTCATGTCGGTACCCAGCGGGCTCCAGGTAGCCGCGATTTTCTGGTTCGGGTCACGCCCTTCCATCATCAGCGGAACCCATTTGGCGATCTGCGCCGGGTCTTCGGAGTACTGCATGCCGGCAAACAGCGGGCTCGCTTGCAGGGCTTCGTAGCGCTTCTTGAGGAACTTGATGTTGTCATCGCCCCACACAAAACTCATATGCGGTGTGGCGTTGATGAACGAACGCGGGTTCTTCAGCACACCCTGCTGGACCTGCCAGGACCAGAACTGACGGGAGATCTGGAACGCTTCGTTGATCTCGACCGCTTTCGGGATCTCAACGTTGCCGTTCTTGTCTTCCGGGGTGTAGTTCAACTCAGCCAGGGCCGAGTGACCGGTACCGGCGTTGTTCCAGCCGTTGGAGCTTTCTTCGGCGACGCCGTCGAGACGCTCGACCATTTCCATCGACCAGCCAGGCTCCAGTTCGTTAAGCCAGACACCCAGGGTTGCACTCATGATGCCGCCGCCGATCAGCAGCACATCGACTTTCTTTGCCTCTTCCGCGTGAACGGACGTGATCCCCATCGACAAAGCCAGCCCCAGCAGGGCAGTGTTTACTTTTTTAAACATCAGTAGCACCTATGATAAAACGCCATCCGCCCCACCGCCCCTGATCATGGGCAACCCTCAATCACGCTGCGCCAGGCAACGCACCGCGGGGTTTGCACAGTCACTCGGGGACCGCAGGGTGGGCACACAAGGCCGACGTATCGACCTCACTTTTATGTCCCTTCTGCGCTGACTTCTTATCATTATTGGCTTCAGCTACCTGGGCGACAGCCAACCGCCGGGACGTATACGGATGTACGTACCGAGGAAAGACTAGACCAAGACGGCGCGCAGAATATCACGCTAAACGGCGTTTATGCGTCGTTTGGCCAATTGACAGCTCTAAATCGCGGGTTTTAACGCGCGGATGTCAAGCGTGGCAAGCGTGACGTGGGGTCACAGGGTGTTTAATGAAACTGAACTCTGCCAAAAAAGGCTGTTCTAGACACCTTCGTCGCTGCTTGCGTAGCATCGGCGGCTTTCCCCCGTATCACCCTTCAACACAGAGCGATCCATGTCTATCCACCAAACTCCCGGGCATGTGCTGCCCGCGCGCAGCGCCGCAAAAATGGAAGCTGCCATGGCCGTGGGCGCTTTCGCTATCGGTACCGGCGAATTCGCCATCATGGGTTTGATGCCCGACATCGCCCAGAACCTAAGTTTAAGCGAACCCCAAGTCGGCCACGCCATCAGCGCCTATGCATTGGGCGTGATGGTCGGCGCCCCACTGCTGGCCATTCTCGGCGCCAAGCTGCTGCGCAAACATATGCTGCTGTTGCTGATGGGCCTGTATGCCCTGGGCAACCTCGCCACCGCCTTCACCCCGACCTTCGGCTCACTGGTGGCGTTCCGCTTTATCAGCGGCCTGCCCCACGGCGCCTACTTCGGCATTGCCGCGGTGGTCGCCTCGAGCATGGTGCCCAACGACAAACGCGCCGGCGCCGTAGCGCGGGTGATGATGGGCCTGACCCTCGCAATGCTGCTCGGCAACCCCATCGCCACCTTCCTCGGCCAGCACTTGGGCTGGCGCTCGGCGTTTGCACTGGTGAGCGTGATCGCCCTGTGCACCATCGCCCTGGTCTGGCAATTCGTGCCCCATCGCCACGACGAACAACGCAGCGACCCACGCAAGGAACTGCGCGCCTTCACCAAACCCCAGGTGTGGATGGCCCTGTCGATTGGTGCCATCGGTTTTGCCGGCATGTTCTGCGTGTTCAGCTACCTGGCGCCGACCATGCTGGAAGTGACCAAAGTGTCGCCGCAGTGGATTCCATTTGGTCTGGCAGCGTTTGGCGTGGGCGGGATTATCGGCAACATCGCCGGCGGCAAGCTGTTTGATCGCATGCAGTTTCGCGCGGTGGGTTGGATTCTGGTGTGGTCGATGGCCGTGTTGCTGTTCTTCCCCCTCGCGGCGTCCTCGCTATGGGGCGTGCTGCTGAGCATGGGTCTGGTGGGCACCATGGTGTCGTTGGCCGCGCCGTTGCAGATCCGTCTGATGGACATCGCCCACGAAGCGCCAAGCCTCGCAGCGGCATCGAACCACGCGGCGTTCAATCTGGCGAACGCACTGGGGCCGTGGTTTGGCGGGATGGCGATTACAGCCGGATACGGCTGGACCAGCACCGGCTACATAGGCGCAGCCACGGCGCTGGTTGGGCTCGGCATCTACTTGATAGCACGGCGAATGCAGGGAGGGCATTAAGCGCCCCGGGCCTGAAAGCACACTTCAATCGTCAGGAACAGCGAATAATCGGTGTAATGGAGACTGTTTCACTTCCGTTCAGCCAAGGTTCAGGTTGGATCCAATAAGCACAAGCTGTAACATGTCCGTCATGTTTATTCCAAATGACAAGGACGTGCTGTGAGCTTTCCTGACACAGGTGTATTGCAGAGTTTTCCGATGACACTCACTCATCGCAACGCGACAATCTTCACCATCGCTCCCACCGACCACAGAACGCAGCAGGCGATTCAGGACCTGATCGACACGCGACACCAACTGACAGACCGCATCAGCGCACCGCTCAAAGGGAAGGAAGCCACCCTGTTCGCCAAATCCCAGCCGCTGGACAGCCTCAGACCCAAATTGCGAGTGACTTTCGGGCGCGCCAAGCGAGACGGTGCGTTTGACTGGCCGGTCGAAGAGGTCATCAACACCCTCGGCGCCCAGAAACGCGGTGCACCGATTGCTGGCTTGTATGGGTTCGGTTACCGAAAGTCAGCGCTTGGCCTGATCCAGGAATTCTTCATCTTTACCGAGATGCTGGAGGGTTACCTTAATGGCCTGGAATGGCTCAAGCAGGAGCGTGACATTCAGAGCCTGATCACCGCGTCGTTCAAACTGTTGCGCTGCCTGCATAGCAAAGGCGTAGTGCACATGGACTTCTGGGCAAACAATGTGATGATCAACCTGGAGCAGCCGACGCACGCCAAGGCCATCGACCTGGAAAACTGCTTTCTCTCGCCAACGGATTACTTGTCCGAGGTGCTGGCGTTTCAATTTGGGTTCTATTACAGGCGGGAGATTTTCCGGTTCATGATCGAAGAGGATTACGACCGGAGGGTGCTGCAAGAACTTGGCAACTACGACGGCGTTGATCGCGCTCGCTTTGACGAAATCTACACGTCAAGCAAACATGAAAACATCAGCCGCCGCGCCAGGCGCGAGATTTTCCATAAAGGGGTTGTGGTAACGGGCTGACTCACCTCCCCCAGCGACAAGGGCGCTTGCCCCGCCGGGCTATATGCGATGCGCCATCAATCATCATGCAACAGCCCCGACCCATACTCCCCATAACTACTCCCCAGCCCACTGCCGCCAAAATTCATCTTTGCGGCCTTGCTGGGGCTGTGGTCCCCAAACGCCTGGCATCCGCCTGAAAAGCAAGGGTCACTGCTCGCGCCGGACGAACCCGATGAGCAAGCACCCAACAGCAACGTGCCAGCAATCATCGCGACTTTGACGAGGTTCGAGATCATTTTTCAGTTCCCTAGGAGCTGGAGGCGCGGGGGGCCTCTCTTGAGCAAGATCGTAGACCTCAACGGTGTAGGGAATTATGAAACTTTGCTGGCTGTCAGGGAGGGTTCAGGTTGCCGCCTTGGCGGGGGATGCCAGGTTTTCGGAGGCGTTGGCAATGATATAGTCCGTCAATGTCCACCCCATCGAAGCCCTGAACATGTACACCATCGAAGTATTTGAATCCAACCCAAAGGGCCGCGACTTCGTGGTGGGTGATATTCACGGGCATTTCAAGCTACTCGCGTCACTCATGAAAAAAGTAAACTTCAACACACTACAGGATCGCTTGTTTTGTGTGGGCGACCTTATTGATAGAGGCCCTGACTCTATAGACGTATTGAAGTGGCTCAGCGAACCCTGGTTTTACGGCGTACGCGGTAACCACGAACAGATGCTTCTTGATTGCCTCTGCGGTCGTGGCGACATCAACAGGCACACACGAAACGGCGGAGCGTGGCTTTACGCGCTGTCGCCCAGTGTCCAGAGCGAGATTTACAACGCACTGCAAACGCTCCCAGTAATGATTGAGATCGGCTTAGCGGATGGTCGAAAAGTCGGCATCGTCCATGCTGAAGCGTTTCTTTCATGTGCTACCCATAGTTGGCAAGACGCCAAAGACGCTATCAGTGGAGTGCGAGGGAAAACCACGCAACAACTAGCGTTGAAAACCGCACTCTATGCCAGGGAAAAAATAGAGCAGCAAAACCTAGCACCGATCACAGGTTTGGATAGGTTATATGTGGGCCACTCGACAGTCCCTCATGTGCACGCATTGGGCAATGTCGTTTATATCGATACAGGTTGTTCTTTTTCGGACGGCGCGTTGAGTTTGATAGAGATGGAAAGTGGAGAGGTTGCGCATGTGAGCATGCATTCATTGCATGACGCTCTCGGCGTCAGCTCGCAGTAGTTACTTGAACGTGAGCAAATATTTCCCTAAGGGATTATGACTCTATGCTGGGGGACAGCCCCTCCAGTGTCCATTTCCACGAGCTAAGTGGTCCAATAGCCTCGTAGTAATTCAGACGCGGTGCGCGGATGGAATTGAGTCGTGCATACCTGCCCGCGCCCCAGAAGCCCACTGATGGAAAAATCTAGGGGGCGGGGGTGAATAAACGCAAAAGGGAGCGCCCCTGTCGGAACGTCCCTTCTTCCTCACTCAGCGACGAAAAAGACGGTCTAGAACCAACAGGGCAACTGCACCAATCGCGATTGCCGCAACTGGTTTTTCTTTAACGAATGTAGATACGCTGTCCAGTGCGTCGCCATAGGTTTGTGTCAGCTGTCCAGCTGCTTGCCGACCAGCACCTTCAGCTTCCAGCTTCGAATCACCAAACAGTTTCCCAACTGCGCTCTGCGCTTTGCCGGCAACCTTTTCAACAACACCTTCTACCTGTTCGCTCTTCATGATTCACCAAACCTTCGTGTGTGATTGAGTAACCCAGAATAAACCTGGGCTTTAGGCAACCTTCACGGCATTAGGGAGACTCTGGTAATGATTAGTTCAAAGTTGATGAGGCTCACAGGTGGCCAGCTATCATTAACTCGAAAACTTGAAGGAAACAGCCCCCGCTGACGGCATGCAGACGCCCTCAGCAAGACTCCATGTAGCAGCCCCATTAAGATAAGTTGGCATGTTCTGTCTTACTTCGACCGAGAATCCTGCGTGGCCAGTTAAACTTCTGAGTAGCCCAGCAGTCGCGCATAGACGTCAGTGCAGCAGTGAAAAGCTGTCCTGAATCCACTAAGCCGCAGAGAAGAACGCCACTTTAGCGGTAAGACGATCCGCCAAACCTGATAGCTCGATGCTAGCTGCCGCCACTTGGCGCGCGCCGTTGGCAGACTCAACAGTCGAACCATGAATGCGGTTGATATTTTCAGCGACCTCATCGGTCACGCTACTCTGCTGCACGGAGGCGCTCGCGATCTGGGCGTTCATATGACTGATTGCGGCAACCTGCTCGCTGATCCTTGCCAATGCATGCTGCGCACTGCGGGTTTGTGTGACCGTTTGGCTCGCTAGCTCGCAACTATCGCGCATAGTTTGGGATGCCGTTTCGGTACCCAATTGCAGCGTACTGATCATCTCCCGAATTTCCTCGGTCGACTGCTGTGTACGATTGGCCAAAGAACGTACTTCGTCAGCTACCACCGCAAACCCACGCCCGTGCTCCCCAGCTCTCGCTGCCTCAATGGCAGCGTTCAAGGCAAGCAAATTGGTTTGCGAGGCGATAGCGTTGATGACGTCGATCACCGACGCGATATTTTCACTGTGTTTGGACACCTGGTTCACGGTAGCAGTGGTTTGCTCAAGCGTTACTGCCAACTGTTCAATGGCAAGCGTGGTACTTGCAACCAGCTTGTTCCCACTTCCCACTTCAGTATCAGCCAACCGGGAGGCGTCAGCTGCCTGCGCGGCATATCCAGATACTTCATTAACCGTCGCCGCCATTTGCATTATGGCTGCGGCCACCTGCTCGGCTTCGCGGGTTTGTAAGCTGGTCTGCTCATTGTTAGCCGATGATGCGGCAGACAACTGGGTGGAGGAGTGATTGACCTCTTGGGCCGCCTTACGTACTTGCTGAATAGTCTCTCCGAGATGGCCTAGCGCGTTTTTCAGGACGCCCATCACACTGCCGGGATAATCTGTGGAAATCGTCTGATTCAGATCACCAGCTGCCAGTCGCTCGATGGCCAATGCAACGTCTGTGGGCTCAGCACCCAGCGTGGATTTAACGAAGTGAATAATTACAGCCGACAACGTGATGCTCAGCAGCAAAGCAATACCTGTCGCTATAAGCATCAGCGTACTGAACTGACTGGCGGTTGCCTGCACTGCGCCCAGCTTTGCCTTGATTGATGCTTCCTCGTAGTCGATCAGTGCATTGACGCGTTTCAGCCACTCACTGTAATCCAAAGACGTTTGACGCATCAGCAGCGCCTGAGCTCCAGGTATGTCACCCGCTTGGCGCAGGGAGATTACCGCCCTGGTGGAGTTAAGGGTTTGTTGTTCGATGTCCTTGATAGCGCTCAGTAATCGAACCTCCTCGCCTGTTACGCTTGCGCCCTTGAACAACTGATCCATTGGAGCCGCCGAGTCGGAGTAGGCCTTTTCCAAGGCTGTGACCTCCGATAAGTGTTTTGCCAAATCCGTATCAGTCGTCACCAGCACAGCATCCCGAATAGCGATGGCTCGGTTATGGACACTGCCTCGAAAATTGATTGCATAGCGCTGCACCTTGGCGGCATTTTCGCTGACGTCTTCCAAGGTGGAGTCAATGAACGCAACGCGGTGAATGCCGATGGCGGTTATCAACATGAGCAGCGCCAGGATGGCTGCGAAACTAAGCCCTATGCGTGTGGCCAACGACAGCGTTTTCTTCATGGCTAGCTCGAAAATATGACCTGTACAGGCCTTTGTTGATTTGGAAGAAGCGAACGGTACTACCAGCCCATTACGCTTGATGCCTTGACGATACGTCGACGCAGAAAGGTCATCCAGTTAGCAATACACACCGCCATGATAGCGTATAGCTATCATCATGATGCGTATGTTCTGCAGTGGCCTCGCGATTTACTTAGAGCATTTTTGCGCGGCTATGGCAGTAGGAGCTAATGAGGGAGGTCGCAAAGCCAACGGTCATTAGATCGCCACGTGGGTACCCGCAAGGCAGTTGAAGGTGAACAATTTTGAAAAAGAGTGAGCTTCCAGTAAAAACCTGCCTTACCTGCGGCCTTCCCTTCACTTGGAGGAAGAAATGGACGCGCTGCTGGGAGGAGGTTCGTTATTGCTCTGAGCGCTGCCGACGCAGTAAGCCTGCTAACTGCTGAGCCAAAAGGGGGGTCAGGTTGCCGCCTTCTTGGGGTAAGGCGGCAGGGTCGGGTGTCAGGCTGTGGCCGTGCTGGACGTCGCTTCGACTTGCTCTTGAGCTCGGTCGACAAGCAGAGAGCTCAACTCGATCAGTTGCTGAATGCCCAAAGCGATGGAGCGCTGGGATGCCGCCCAAGCAGACGAGAACAGAAGCGCCGCGTCTCATTTCAGAATCATTGAGGTGAAGCGCCTACGCTTCCGCCTGGAAAAAGGGCGCAGCGCGTAATCGACACCGACTACGATATACCGCGCAATGACCACCTTCAGATCCTCAGAGACGAATTTCACATGCCACAATTACCCGCATACACTTCGGGCGCATACCACGCCTCCCCTACACCCACGATGCATCCCTGATAAACTGCCCACCATTCGCCTCGTTGACTCAGATTCCCAATGCCCCCACAAACCGCTCCCCTCTCCCGCCGCTTTTCCGTCGCACCGATGATGGATTGGACCGACCGCCACTGCCGGTTCTTCCTGCGCCTGCTCTCCAAGCACGCTCTGCTCTACACCGAGATGGTCACCACCGGCGCGATCCTCCACGGCGACCACGACCGTTTCCTGCGCCATAACGAAGCCGAACACCCTTTGGCGCTCCAGCTCGGCGGCAGTGTCCCCGCGGACCTGGCCGCCTGTGCCCGTATGGCCGAAGCCGCCGGTTACGACGAGGTGAACCTGAACGTCGGCTGCCCGAGCGACCGGGTGCAGAACAACATGATCGGCGCGATCCTGATGGCTCATCCGGTCCTGGTGGCCGATTGCGTGAAGGCGATGCGTGATGCAGTGTCGATTCCGGTGACGGTGAAGCACCGTATCGGGATCAATGGTCGGGATAGTTACGCCGAGCTGTGTGATTTCGTCGGGACGGTGAAGGACGCCGGCTGCACCAGTTTTACCGTGCATGCGCGGATTGCGATTCTTGAGGGCTTGTCACCGAAGGAAAACCGCGACATTCCGCCGTTGCGTTATGACGTGGCGGCACAGTTGAAGCGGGACTTCCCCGAGCTGGAAATTGTGCTCAACGGAGGGATCAAGACGCTGGAGCAGTGCCATGAGCATTTGCAGACGTTTGACGGGGTGATGCTGGGCCGGGAGGCTTATCACAATCCGTATCTGCTGGCGGAGGTGGATCAGCAGTTGTTTGGCAGTGAAGCGCCGGTGATCAGCCGAGCTGAGGCGTTGGCGCAGTTGCGGCCTTATATTGCTGAGCATTTGGCGACTGGCGGGACGATGCATCACATTACGCGGCATGTGTTGGGGTTGGGCACCGGTTTCCCTGGGGCGCGCAGATTCAGGCAGTTGTTGTCGGTGGATATTCATAAGGCTGCGGATCCGTTGGCATTGCTGGATCAGGCTGGAGCTTTGTTGGAAGGGCGTTGATTGGATAGCTTGCAGGGGGTCAGTTGGTTATTGGATGAGCTGACATACTGCCATCGGTAGCAAGCTCCCTCCCACATTTGGTGCGGTGTGTGTCAGGGAAGGCCTCAGTTGGCATGAAGGCGTTATCCTACATCGGGCAGTTGGGTTGAACCTGTCGGCCGTTCTGGCCTCCTATTCAGCAGTACGGCCGGGCATTCAAACGGCTGTTTTCAGGTTGTTGCCCTCGCAAACGATCGAACGCATTTGCGCCCTTGAGCGCCTGTCGGCGCTCGGGTAATGTCATCAGACCCATAGGACAGAGCACGCCCATGACTTCCAAGCTGGAACAACTCAAGCAATTCACCACTGTCGTAGCCGATACCGGCGATTTTTCTACCCTCGCCAAGCTCAAGCCTCAAGACGCCACTACCAACCCTTCCCTGCTGCTCAAGGCCGCGTCGATTCCGGGCTATGCCAAGCTGCTGGATGAGTGTGTGCAGGACTGCAACGGCGATGTCGGCCTGGCCAGCGACCGTTTCGCGGTGGCGGTGGGTCAAGAGATCCTTAAAGTAGTACCAGGGCGCATCTCCACCGAGGTGGACGCCCGTCTGTCGTTCGACACCGACGCCGTACTCAAGCGTGCGCACCGTCTGATCGACCTGTACGACAAAGCTGGGGTTAGCCGTGACCGCGTGCTGATCAAGATCGCGTCCACCTGGGAAGGCATCCGCGCGGCGGAGAAGCTGGAAAAAGAAGGCATCCAGACCAACCTGACCCTGCTGTTCTCGTTTGCCCAGGCTGTGGCGTGCGCAGAAGCCGGCGTGTTCCTGATTTCACCGTTCGTAGGCCGTATCTACGACTGGTACAAGAAAGCCAATGGCAACGACTACACCGGCGCTGATGATCCGGGCGTGCAGTCGGTGACGCGCATCTACAACTACTACAAGGCTAATGGCTACAAGACCGTGGTGATGGGTGCGAGTTTCCGTAACCTGAGCCAGATTGAAGAGCTGGCCGGCTGTGATCGCCTGACCATCAGCCCGGACCTGCTGGAGAAGCTGGCGGCGGATGAAGGCAAGCTGGAGCGCAAGTTGTCGCCAGGGCATGCCGGGGAAGCGCGGGTGCATCTGACTGAAGCGCAGTTCCGCTGGGAGTCCAACGAGGATGCGATGGCGACTGAGAAGCTGGCAGAGGGGATTCGTCAGTTTGCTCGGGACCAGGAGAAGCTTGAGGCACTGTTGTCCGCCAAGCTGTAAACGGCGGAGGCGGCAAAAAGGGCGGTACCTGTGAGGGTACCGCCCTTTTTTTGTCTCAAGCCGATCTCAGTTCAACTGTGGGAGGGGGCTTGCTCCCGATAGCGGTGAGTCCGTTATGAATGTGCTGACTGACACGGCGCTATCGGGGGCAAGCCCCCTCCCACAATTGGCATGTGTTCGACAGACGGATCAGTGACGCTCGAGGGCGTTGACGAGGTCGTGGAAAGCTTCGCGGTTGGACTCGTTGAGGCCCATCAGGATCTTGTGCGCTTCCAGCACCTTGACCCGTACGACTTCCTCGGACTGGTCCTGAGACGGCAGGTCGGTGAGGCACTCCGGGCACGGAATCGGGCGATCAACGATGTTGAACACCTGGTCGAAGCCCATGGACTGCAACAGACGGGTGATGTCTTCGTGGGTGGTGACGACGGTCGGCAGCAGGCCAACCTTCTGCCGAGACAGAATGGACAACTTGGCCAACAGCCCAAGGGTGGTGCTATCGATGCTGCGGGTTTCGGTCAGATCGATCACGATCGCCGAGAAATTCAACGCCGTGAAAATCCGCTCAATCGTCGCATCCAGCGCCGAACACAAGGTCAGGCGCACTTCACCGACAAACTTCAGGACGAAGGTCCCGTCTTGCTCGGCGAATTGGATTCTTCCGGTACTCATCAAAGATTCCTGCTCAACACCAATAGGGCGATATCATCCGGCATCTCCCCTAGCGTGGCCAATCCAAAAACCTGCCGCAGGCCATCCAGGCTGCCGCCCGCCGACTTGACCTTTTGGGGCAAGGCGGCTTCTTTCTCTTTGAGTGTAGGCTCTGGAAGAAGGTCCAGGATGCCATCGGACATCAGCGTCAGGCTGAACGTCGGCGGCAGCTCCAGGATGTGGTCTTCATAGGTGGCTTCATTGAACAAACCTACGGGCAGACCACGCCCTTCCAGGTAACGCACACTGTCGGGAGTGTATAAAACAGGCATCGGCAGGTGACCGCCGATGCTGTAGGTCAAAAGACCGGTTTCTTCATCAATCACGCCGCCCACCATCGTCACGTGCTTGCCCAGCTTGCAGCTGATCAGGCCTCGGTTGATGTGGCCCAGCACCTCGGAGGGGGTGAACTCCGGCAAGGTGCCATTGCGCTTGGATTCGAATAACAACCGTGTGGTCATGAACTTCAACAACACGGTGACAAAAGCAGAGGAAGCTCCATGGCCGGAGACATCGGCCAGGTAGAACGCGACACGACGCTCGTCTACGCGGAAATAATCGACAAAATCGCCCGACAGGTACAACGACGGGATGATCTGGTGAGCAAACTGGAATTCGTCGATGCTCCAGGGGCTGACCGGCAGCATGTTCATCTGCACCTGGCGACCGGCGTTCTGGTCTTCCTGGAGCAGGTTAAGGCTGGCTTCGAGTTCGCGGTTGGCGGTTTCGAGCTTTTCGCGGTAGCGCTGGTTCTCTACCAGCAGGCGCGCACGATCCAAGGCGCGGCGCACAGAGTGCTCCAGTACCGCCAGGTCTTCGAGGGGCTTGATCAGGTAGTCGGCAGCGCCCAGACGCAACGCCTCGACGGCATCGTTCATGACGCCCGCACCGGACACGACAATCACCGGCGTCTGCGGGGCAAGCTCAGTCACCTGGCGAATCAGCTCCAGGCCGCCCATCTGGGGCATGCGCAGGTCGCAGATCACGAGGTCGGGCTGGTCGCGCTCGAATACCTGGAGACCCTGTTGGCCATTACTGGCCTGCAGGACGCTGAAGCCACTGTCTTCCAAGTAGGCCGCAAGGCTCGCGCGCACTACTTCGTCGTCATCGATTATCAGCAGCGTGGCACTGGTTTTTTGCATGTGGGCAAACGGCGCCAGAATTAGGTTGGCGTAGGCGGTTCGGCAATGGCCGGACTCACGTACTGGATTCGCTTTCTAGCCTCTCTGTCCTACAACGCAATGGGATTTTTCCCATGCACAACCGTAAAGCAGAGGTGCCCTTCTAAGGCGCAGACGGTACTCCCATCCGCCAGGGGTTTCAAGCTCATGCCGATGGTCGCCGGGCGTCTTTACATCGCAAATCACCCGGAGTTATAAGAACAGCCAAGACCACAACACAAAGTAAGGATGGAACCGATGGGCGAACACGAGCGCGACTACGCCGAAAAACGCGATTTCATCCGCATGCGGGTGGATGCCGAAGTATCGTTGCTCCACGAAGGCCAGGAGTTTGCCGGGGTTTGTGTGGACCTTTCCAGCTCCGGGATGCAGGTGCAGGCACCGCGCCAGTTCACCGTGGGGGACCTGCTCACCGTGCGCATTGATTCAGAGCACGCGGCGCTCAAGGGCCTGGAGGCTGACACGGAAGTGGTCTGGACCAAAACGGCGAGCGACGAGCAACAACTGGGGCTTAAGATCCTGAAAATGCGCTGAAACCCGCGCACAAAAAAGGCGACCGCCAAGTCGCCTTTTTTTCATTTCAAAACATCACAGCTTAAAAGTCGTCGACGACCTTGCCGTCCTTGACCTTGAACTCGCGGTTCTGCAGGTAAGCATTGCGGATAAAGGTGTACTTGTCGCCGGTGATCAGCTTCTCGCTGTCGAGCAGGCTGGCACGGGTGTCAACGATGTTCAGGCCCATGGTGCTGTTGCGCCAGCCGATATCGTTCATATAGCGGTACGGTTGGGTGTAGCTGTCCACGTATTTGGACGGCGCGTCACGCAAGGTGCTCGGGCCCAGCAGCGGGATCATCACGTAGGGACCGCTGCCCACGCCCCAGTAACCCAGGGTCTGGCCGAAGTCTTCATCACTGCGTTGCAGCCCCATTTTGGTGCCGACGTCGATAAAGCCCAGCACGCCGAATGTGGTATTAACCAGCAAGCGCGCAGTGTCGACCCCGGCATTGTGGGGTTTGAGCTGCAGCACGTTGTTGGCCAGGTTGCCGACATCGCCGATATTGCGGAAGAAGTTATGGATACCGTCTTCGACAAATTGCGGAGTGATCCACTGATAGCCTTGGGCCAATGGCTTGAGGGCGTAGGTATCAACGGTGTCGTTGAAGGTGAAGATCGGGCGGTTGACGCTTTCCCATGGATCATCTTCCGATGCAGCCTGTGCAGCGAAAGGCGCCAGCAGGACAGTGGCACACACCGACAGCTGAGCGAAGTAGTGGCTCCAGCGCATAGCTTTTGCTCCTTGAATGGTCTGTCATGGGCGCTATGCCCTGAATAAGGCCGTCAGTATATGACGGAAGTGTCCAATTAGGCAGCTTCTAGGAATCGTCCTAACACAAATGGACAATTTTCCTACAATTAACCCGCCTGTCATCTACTTGTCATCCTGCCCCGATAGCGTCACAGCTATTTCAGGGATGTCGACATGCCTCACGCTGAGATAGCCATCGCCAACGCGCCCGCCTTGACTGCCGTTCTGTTTGGCCTGAGTGGTTGCCTGGTGGACTTTGGTTCCCAGGCGCGCACCGATTCACCCTCCCTGCACTCCCAAGCCACACCCGGCGCCCTGAAAATCCTGCGCAGCCTCAAGGAACAAGGCATCCCCTGTGCCTGGCTGGATGAGCTGCCGCCTTCGGTGACCACACCACTGGCCGCCGTACTGCCCGGCTGGCTCAAGGCCGCATCCCCCTCATCGATCCGCTGGCCCGCCCCTCATGCGTGCTGGCAAGCCTTGATGGAACTCAACATTGAACGCCTGGAAGGTTGCGTACTGGTCAGCGGCGAACCACGCTTGCTGCAATCGGGGTTGAATGCCGGTTTGTGGACCATTGGCCTGGCGTCCTGTGGTTCGCTGTGCGGCCTGGCGCCTGAGCAGTGGCAGGCGCTGAGCGACAAGGAACGCGAGCACAAGCGCGGCAAAGCCACCGTTGAGCTCTATGGGCTGGGGGTACACTCGGTGATCGATCACCTCGGGGAACTCGGCACCTGCCTGGCCGACATCAGCCTGCGCCAGCTCAAAGGCGAGAAGCCCTGATCAAGATCATGCACAGTCGGCGCCCGTGGATTAATCTACAGGTCACCCCGTAGACCTTTCACGGCGTGCCGTGGTCTATGCCAGTGCCTATCGATAAAAGGAAGAACGTCATGCCTGATCGCAAAAAACTGGAAGAACAGGTCGAGATCCTGCGCGGGCAGCTGGAACAGGAACCCCCGCTGTCGGAAGAAAAACGTGAAGCGCTGCAAGCCTTGATTGCCAAGTTTGAATTGCAACTTGAACTTGAACCGGCCACTCAGACGCCGAGTATTTCCGACGATGTGAGTCAAGCTGCCATAGAGTTCGACGCTGAGCACCCGGTGATTTCCGGGACACTGCGCAATATCATGATCACCTTGGGCAACATGGGGATCTGACCCGAACCCAAGCCAGGCGCAGAACCAAAAGGTAGGAGAGGGCCTGCCCCCTCCCACCTTTGCTTACTGACGGGCCAGGCGCACGTTCTGGAACGCCACATCCTCAGTACTGCGGTAAGGATTGATATCCAACCCGCCGCGCCGCACATAGCGCGCATACACCGTCAACTTCTCCGGCTTCAGCAAACGCTGCAGGTCGAGGAAAATGCGCTCCACGCACTGTTCATGGAAATCCGAGTGCTGGCGAAAGCTCACCAGGTATTCCAGCAAACTCCCGTGATCCAACGCCGCACCGCGGTACTCCACCACAACGCTGCCCCAGTCGGGCTGGCTGGTGACCGGGCAATTGGACTTGAGCAGGTGGCTGTGCACGCTCTCCTCGACAATGCGCGAGTCATCGCAACGCAGCAGCTCCGGGCGTGGGTGTTCGTAGTTGCTGACACTGATATCCAGATCATCAATGCACACGCCCGGCAACGCCATCACGCCTTCGGCCTCAATGTCGGCCAAGCTGCGGATACGCACGGTAACAGGCTTGCCGGCGGCGGCACTGAGGTCGGTACGCAGGGTCGCTTCCAGGCTTTGCACATCGGCAAACGCGGTCTGGTTGAGCGAGTTGAGATACAGCTTGAACGACTTGGACTCGATGATGTTCGGCGAGTCGGCCGGGATGCTGAACTCACCGATGGCCACCACCGGCTTGCCCGACGGCAGCAACCAGGACAACTCGAAGCAGTTCCAGAAGTCCACGCCCTTGTACGGCAGGGTCTCGGCGCTCAGGCCCAGCTCGGTCCATTTGGCGGCGCGTGGAATCGGGAACAGCAACGAAGGGGTGTAGGTGGAGATGTATTCACTGGACTTGCCCAGCGGCGAATGTTCGGCTGCGGGATGCATGGCGGAAACCTGGCTAAATAAACCGCGCCAGTCTACCAGCCTTTGCCACCGCCCTTAAGAAACGCCTTACTCAACGGTCAGCTTGCCGACCATGCCCGCCTGGTAATGACCGGGGAGGTTGCAGGCAAACTCCAGGCCGGTGGCCTTGGTGAACGTCCAGGTCAGCTCAGCGGTCTTGCCGGGCTCCACCAATACGCTGTTGGGATCGTCGTGCTTCATGCCGCCCATTTCACCGTGGCCCATGGCACTGTGATCCATCTTGCCCATCCCCGTGGAGGTGAGCATGCCGCTGGCCTGCATCTGCAACATTTCCTTCTGGTGTTCGGCGTGCATCGCCGCGTCACCGAGGTTGAATTCATGCAACAACTGACCTTTGTTGATCAGTACAAAGCGCACCGTCTCACCGGCCTTGACGTCCAGGGACTTGGGCGAAAAGGAAATATCCTGCAGCGTCACTTCCACAGTACGCGTGGCCTTTTCAGTCGGTGCCGGCTGGCCGAACGCGTAGGTATGGGCCGCATCCGCCATGGCATCGAAACTCAACGCCAACAGGCAGCCCGCCAACAACAGGGGTGTACGCAATGCCATCTCGATTCTCCAAAAAGTGTGCAATCTGCTTGGACAGCACTCTAAGAGTGCGCCGCTGCCAGCCAGCTGACTGCTAGATTACAACTTTGTCAGGTTGCGCCCTTCCCCTGGCACCCAAGGTATAAAGCCCCTCGTGAACTGTTGCCAAGAGCCGCCCATGAAATTGCTGATCGTCGAAGACCAACCGAAAACCGGCCACTATCTGCGCCAAGGCCTGGCCGAGGCTGGTTTCACCACCGAACTGGTGGCCGACGGCACCAGCGGCCAGCACCTGGCGCTGACCGGCGATTATGACCTGTTGATCCTGGATGTGATGCTGCCCGGTCGCGATGGTTGGCAAATCCTGCAAGCGGTGCGCAGTGCCGGCCTGGAGATTCCGGTGCTGTTTCTGACCGCCCGGGATGCCGTGGAAGATCGCGTGCATGGCCTGGAACTGGGCGCCGACGATTACCTGGTCAAGCCCTTCGCCTTCTCCGAACTGCTGGCGCGTATACGCAGCCTGTTGCGCCGTGGCAGCAGCACGCCGCAGGAAACCGCCCTGCAACTGGCCGACCTGCGCCTGGACCTGATCCGCCGCCGCGTCGAACGGGACGGCCAGCGCATCGACCTCACCGCCAAGGAGTTCTCCCTGCTGGAACTGCTGCTGCGCCGCCAGGGCGAAGTACTGCCCAAGTCGCTGATTGCCTCCCAGGTGTGGGACATGAATTTCGACAGTGACACCAACATCATCGAAGTCGCGATCCGGCGTCTGCGCCTGAAAGTCGACGATCCCTTCCCCACCCAACTGATCCATACCGTGCGCGGCATGGGTTATGTACTGGAGGAGCGGAGCCATTGATCCAACGTCTGTCCCTGGCCAGCCGCCTGGCCCTGCTGTTTGCAGCGTGCACTGCGGTGGTCTCGTTGCTTGCGGGCGTACTCTTTAACCGCGCCAGCGAGGCGCACTTCATTGAATTGGACCAGCAGCAACTCGACAGCCAGTTGGTAGCGCTGCGCAGTACCTTGCAGGGGGTCAACTCGCCTGCGTTGTTTGCCCAGCGCGAGCAACAGTTGCGCGTGGAGCTCAATCGCCAGCCCGAACTCGCCCTGCGCATAACCGCAGGCGGCCAGCGTTGGCTTGATGATGCGCCCGGCGTCACATTGCCCGAGGGCCCCGGACTGCATAGCCTGCAAAACGCCGGGACCGACTACCGCGTCTACAACGTGCCGCTGATGGCGGGCCAACCCGACTCGCCGCAACTCAGCCTGGTGCTCGACATCACCCACCACCAGCACTTCCTGCAACGCATGCAGCATTTGATCTGGCTCACCGTCGGTCTCTCCGCCCTCGCCACCGCCGTGCTCGGTGCCTGGGCTGCACGCAGTGGCTTGCGCCCGTTGCGGCGCATGGGCGAAGTGGCTGCCGGTGTTTCGGCCCACTCCTTGACCCAGCGTCTGCCTCAACAGCAAATGCCGGCGGAATTGGCCGAACTGGCCCAGGCCTTCAATGCCATGCTGGGGCGTTTGGACGATGCATTCCAACGCCTGTCGGCCTTCTCCGCCGACATTGCCCACGAACTGCGCACGCCTCTGTCGAACCTCCTGACCCAGACCCAAGTCATCCTGACCCAACCGCGCCCCTTGGAGGATTACCGCGAAGCGCTGCACAGCAACCTGGAAGAGCTGCAATGGATGGCGCAGTTGGTGAATGACATGCTGTACCTGGCCAAGGCGGACCACGGCTTGCTGATACCCAAGTGCGAGCCGTTGGCGCTGGCGAATGAAGTGGAGGCGTTGCTGGAGTTTTTCGCGTTGCTGGCAGAAGACGCACAGGTCTCGCTGGTACGCGAAGGCAGCGCGCAAACAGCCGGCGATCGCGGCATGCTGCGCCGAGCCCTGTCGAACCTGCTGGATAACGCCCTCAGGTTTACCCCGGCCGGCGGCCAAGTGCGCGTGCGGATGGTTGAAGGCGTACGGGGCGTGACAGTGACGGTAGAGAACAGCGGGGAAGGTATTCCAGCGGACGTGCTACCGAGGTTGTTCGACCGATTCTACCGCGCCGACCCGGCGCGCCATGAAGGCAGCAGCGAGCATGCAGGACTGGGGTTGGCGATTACCCAGTCGATTGTGCAGGCCCATGGTGGGAGGATTTTTTGTGAATCCGGGGCGGGGTGGACAAGGTTTGTGATTGAGTTGCCGAAGGTAAATTGATGCAAGCCGGGCCGGCCCTATCGGGGGCAAGCCCCCTCCCACACTGTGATCTGTGAATACATTCAAATGTGGGAGGGGCTTGCCCCCGATAGCGGACTTAAAGACTACGAATACCTAAGGGCATGCGCCGGCTCAATCTTCGCCGCCCGATACGCCGGGTAAATCGTCGCCAGGAAGCTCAACACGAACCCGGCCGTACAAATCAGCACCACATCGCCACTTTGCAGCTCGGAAGGCAGGTTGCTGACGAAGTACACGTCCGAACTGAAGATATGCTGCCCGCTCACCCGCTCCAGCCAACCTACCAGTTCACTCACGTTCAGCGCCGCAATCACGCCCAGCAAGCCGCCGATCAGGGTGCCGACAACGCCGATCACGGTGCCCTGTACCATGAAGATCGCCATGATCTGCCGTGGCGTGGCGCCGATGGTACGCAGGATCGCGATGTCCGCGCCCTTGTCGTTCACCACCATGATCAGCGTGGCGATGATGTTGAACGCCGCGACGGCGACGATCATCAGCAACAACAGGCCGATCATGGTCTTTTCCATCTTCATCGCGCTGAACAGGCTGCCCTGGGTGTGAGTCCAGTCATCGGGCTTGTAGCCGCTGCCCAGGCTGGCGGCGATATCTGCCGAGACCTTGGGCGCTGCGTACAGGTCTTTCAACGCCAGGCGCACGCTCTGCACCTGGTTCGGCTGCCAATGCTGTATCTCGGCGGCGTCAGCCATGTGGATCAGGGCCATGGAGCCATCCAGCTCGGCGCCGACCTTGAAGATACCCACTACGTTCAGACGCTGCATGCGCGGGGTGATCCCCCCCGGCGCGCTGCTGATTTCCGGGACGATCAGGGTCAGTTTGTCACCCACATTCAGGCGAAAACGCCGGGCGGTGATTTCGCCGACCACCACGCCGAACTCGCCAGGCTTCAGGTCTTCCAGTTTGCCCTGCACGATATGCTGGGCCACGATTGACACCTTACCTTCCTGGGCAGGGTCGACGCCGCTGATCTCGATCGGCTGCATCGCGCCCTTGTAGGAGAACATGCCGTCCATCTGCGTGAACGGTACGGCGGCAGTCACTTGCGGATTCTTCATCGCCGCAGCGGCCACCGGCTGCCAATCATCGATCGGGTTCACCCCGACGATGGTGGCGTGGGGCACCATGCCAAGGATGCGCGAGCTCATTTCGCGCTGGAAGCCGTTCATCACCGACAGCACCACGATCATCGCCAGCACGCCCAGGGCGAGGCCGATCATCGAGGTCATCGAGATAAACGAAACAAAACGGTTGCGGCGCTTGGCGCGGGTATAGCGCGTGCCGATGAAAATCGATAACGGTCTGAACATTCGCGGGCACCGTTGGAAAAATAGAAAACCCGGCGTCAGGCACCGGGCTTGAAACAGGTCAGATGGCGACCAGATGACCTTCCTGCAGATGCAGTACGCGGTCCATCTGGCGGGCCATGCTCATGTCATGGGTCACCACCAGGAACGCGGTGCGCATCTGGGTGCTCAGTTCCAGCATCAAGTCCTTGATGCCCTGGGCGGTGTGAGAGTCGAGGTTGCCGGTGGGCTCGTCGAGCATCACCAGCCCCGGGTTGTTCACCAGGGCACGGGCAATCGCCACACGCTGGCGCTCACCGCCGGACAGTTCGGCCGGTTTGTGCTCCAGGCGATGGCCGAGGCCGACGCGCTCGAGCAACGCCTTGGCACGCTGACGCGCTTCCGGGATCGCGGTCTTGCCGATCAACAGCGGCATGCACACGTTTTCCAGGGCGGTGAATTCCGGCAACAGGTGGTGGAACTGGTACACAAAGCCCAACGAGCGGTTGCGCAACTGGCCACGGGCCTTTTCATTCAAGGCCGACAGTTCTTCACCGGCCAGCCATACACTGCCCTGGGACGGCGTATCAAGGCCGCCCAACAGGTTGAGCAAGGTACTTTTGCCGGAACCGGAACTGCCGACGATCGCCACGCGCTCGCCGGGATGAAGTTCCAGCTGCAGGTTGGACAGCACCACAACCGACTCCGGGCCTTCCTCGTAGGATTTGCCCAGGTTGCGGCAGCTCAGGATTGCTTTTTCACTCATGCCCGATTCACTCATAACGTAAGGCCTGTGCTGGCTGGGTACGTGCCGCGCGCCAGGCTGGATACAGGGTGGCAAGGAAACTCAGGACCAACGCGGCGCCGCCGACCATCAGCACGTCCTGGGCTTGCACCTGGGACGGCAGGTAATCGATGAAGTAGACGTCGGCGTTGAGGAACTTGTGGCCGATCACCTTTTCAAGCAAGGCGATGGCGGCGCTGACGTTCAGCGCGGCCAAAATGCCTACCGCGGTACCGATCAAGGTGCCGACCACGCCAATCACGGTGCCCTGCACCATGAAGATCGCCATGATCTGCCCCGGCGTGGCGCCCAGGGTGCGCAGGATGGCGATGTCGCCTTTCTTGTCATTCACCACCATCACCAGGGTGGAGATGATGTTGAAGGCGGCAACGGCGACGATCAGCAGCAACAGCAGGCCGATCATGGCTTTTTCCATGCGGATGGCCTGGTACAGGTTGCCGTGGGTGCGGGTCCAGTCGCGGGCGTAGTACTGGCTTTCACCCAGGTGCTGGGCGATTTCCCAGGCGCCGCGCGGGGCATCGAACAGGTCGTTGAACTTCAAGCGCAGGCCCTGCACCTGGTCCGGCTGCCAGCGATGCAGGCGGGCCAGGTCGGTGAGGTTGGTCAGGCCGAGGTAGCCGTCGATCTCGCCGGCGCCGACGTGGAAGGTACCGACCACGGTAAAGCGCTTCATGCGCGGGAACATGCCGGCCGGCGTCACGGTGACTTCCGGGGCGACGAAGGTCAGCTTGTCGCCGATGCCCACGCCGAGTTTGGCCGCTGCCTTGTCACCGATGACAATGCCAAAACTGCCGGGGGCCAGATCGTCGAGTTTGCCCTGCAACATGAACTTATCGATGATCGAGACGTTGCGTTCCTGGGCCGGGTCGATGGCATTGAGCAGGATTTTCTGCACCTTGCCGTCATTGGTCAGCAGCCCCTGCATCTGGGTAAACGGCGCGACGGCCACTACCTTGGGGTTCTGCTTGACCTTGGCGGCCAGGCTTTGCCAGTCGCTGATGGGCGCATCGCCCTCGATGGTCGCGTGGGGCACCATGCCCAGCACGCGGGTGCGCATCTCATGATCGAAGCCGTTCATCACCGACAGCACCACGATCATCACGACCACGCCAAGGGCGAGACCGATCATCGAGGTCAAGGAAATGAACGACACAAAATGATTGCGACGCTTTGCACGGGTATAACGCGTGCCAATAAATACGAAGAGAGGTCTGAACATGTCGGGGCTTGTTCGGAGGAAAAGAAGACGTCCCGGTGGCGGGGTCTGGTAAGCAGCTTTACACTCAGACCATTACCGTTACCTGGGGTTCGCCATGTCGACATTAGATGAAGAAGAGCGCCGCGAATACTACCGTATCGACGACATGATCGCACTCCAAATCAAAAGCCTGTCTGCCCCCGAAGCGGCGAGCAAGGAAGTGTTGCTGGATGATTCACCGCTGTTCAATCTGCTCAGTGAACTGCACCTGAGCGAATTTGAAGCCCAGCACCTGCTGCGCCAGCTCAGCGAGAAGGATCGCACCCTCGTCGCCTTTCTCCGCGTGCAGAACAAACGCCTGGATTTGCTCAGCCAAATCATGGCCCGCGGCCTGCTGGATGAGGTCGGCGCCCCGCAGCCGGTGATCATTTCCGAGGGCGGCATCGATTTCCAACACCCCTCCCCCCTGACGGTGGGTGCGAACCTGGCGGTCAAGCTGGTGCTGATGCCCCAGGCGCTCGGCCTGCTGCTGCGCGCGCGGGTCACCCATTGCGATCCCAAGGGCACAGGCTTTGACATCGGCACGGAATTCGCAGCCATGACCGATGCCCAACGCCAGCTGCTGGCACGCTACATCCTGCAGAAACAGGCGCAGGAACGGCGCCTGGCGCGGGAACAGAGCGACGCCCAGGACACCTGAATTCGTATTTACCCCGCCAGACAACCTGGCGTAAAGGAGCAACTGTGACCCTGATCTACGGCCACCGCGGTGCCAAAGGCGAAGCACCGGAAAACACCCTGACCAGCTTCCAGGAGTGCCTCAAGCACGGTGTACGCCGCTGCGAACTGGATTTGCACCTGTCCATGGACGGCGAGCTGATGGTCATCCACGACCCAACCCTCAAGCGCACCGCCGACCGACGCGGCAAAGTCGTCGAGTATTCGGCGGCAGACCTGGTCAAGATGGACGCGCGCAAGGGCGGCCCGGGCTGGGTCAAGCCTTGCCCGATTCCACGCCTGGAAGAATTGTTCGAACAGTGCGACTTCGATCACTGGCAACTGGAAGTCAAAAGCGCCTCGCGCACCCGCGCCGCGACCACCGTGCTGGCAATTCGTGAGATGGCCGTACGCTTCGGCCTGATGGACAAAGTCACCGTGACCTCAAGCTCGCGGGAAGTGTTGAAAGCAGCGGTTGAACTCACCCCCGACCTGTCACGCGGACTGGTCGCCGAATATGCCTGGCTCGACCCGTTGAAGGTCGCGCAGAACTATGGTTGTGAGATTCTGGCGTTGAACTGGACGTTGTGCACCCCCGAACGTCTGGAAAAAGCCCAGCGCCAGGGCCTGCACGTGTCCGTGTGGACGGTCAACGAACCTGCGCTGATGCGCAGGCTCGCCGACTTCGGCGTAGATAGCCTGATTACAGACTTTCCCGGTTTGGCCACTGCCACCCTCGAGAATTACTGAAATCGGTCTCCCCGGCCGGCTCAGGCCACCGGCCGGAGCCGCTCAAAAAAGCCGGTTGAGGCCGTCGTAGGCCGCTACCCGATAGGCTTCGGCCATGGTCGGGTAGTTGAACGTGGTGTTCACAAAATACTTGAGGGTATTTTGCTCACCCGGCTGGTTCATGATCGCCTGGCCGATGTGCACGATCTCAGAGGCCTGGTAGCCGAAGCAATGCACGCCGAGGACTTCCAGGGTTTCGCGGTGGAACAGAATCTTCAGCATGCCTTGCGGCTCACCGGCGATCTGCGCACGCGCCATGCTCTTGAAGAACGCCTTACCCACTTCGTAAGGCACCTTGGCCTTGGTCAGTTCGTGCTCGTTCTTGCCGATCGAGCTGATCTCGGGAATCGTGTAGATCCCGGTGGGCACGTCGTTCACATAACGCCAGCTGCCGTTGTCGACGATGCTGCCAGCGGCCGAACGGCCCTGGTCATGCGCCGCACTGGCCAGGCTTGGCCAGCCGATCACGTCACCGGCACCGTAGATGTTGGTCACGCAGGTGCGGTAGTTCTCGTCGACTTCGATCTGGCCACGGTTGTTGACCTTGACCCCGATGTTTTCCATGCCCAGCTTGTCGGTGTTGCCGGTACGGCCGTTGCACCACAACAAGGCGTCGGCCTTGATCTTCTTGCCGGACTTGAGGTGCAGGATCACGCCGTTGTCCAGGCCTTCAACCCGCTCGTACTCTTCGTTGTGACGCACGGTGATGTTGTTGTTGCTGAAGTGGTAACTCAACGCCTGGGAAATTTCCGAGTCGAGGAAGCTCAGCAACTGGTCGCGGTTGTCCACCAGTTCCACCAGTACACCCAGGCCGCTGAAGATCGAGGCGTATTCACAGCCGATCACACCGGCGCCGTAGATGATCAGTTTGCGCGGGGTATGGCCCAGGCTGAGGATGGTGTCGCTATCGTAGATACGCGGGTGGTGGAAATCGATATCCGCCGGGCGATATGGGCGCGAACCGGTGGCGATGATGATGTGCTTGGCCACCAGCGTCTCGACCACGCCGTTGGCACACACCACTTCGACGGTTTGCTCGTCGGCGAAGCTGCCGGTGCCGAAGAACAGGTCGACACGGTTACGGGCGTAGTACCCGGTACGCGAAGCGACTTGCTTGGAGATGACCTTCTCGGCGCTTTTCAGCACGTCCGGGAACGAGAACCAGCGCGGCTCACCAATCGCCCGGAACATCGGGTTGGTGTTGAACTGCATGATCTGGCGCACCGAGTGACGCAAAGCCTTGGACGGGATGGTACCCAGGTGGGTGCAGTTACCGCCGACCTGGCGACGGCTATCGACCATCGCCACCTTGCGCCCTGCCTTCGCGGCGTTCATCGCCGCACCTTCTCCAGCCGGGCCGGAACCCAGTACCACCACGTCGTAGTTGTAGACAGCCATGCGTACTCCTCAGAACAGGCCAGGCGCACGGTTGGGCGCCTGGCTAAATCATGCCGCGGCCAGCGGTCATGAAGGACAATTTGGCTCAAGTGTGTGAGCCGGGGCACAGTCTATATAAGGCTCAACGCCGCGCACATTAACCCTTGGTCGCGTCGTAGGCCAGTTTTGCCATACTACATGACGCAAATCAGCGCCGATTTCAGGATGAGCCATTATGCGACAACTATTTTTTTGTTTGATGCTGATGGTGTCGATCACAGCGCACGCCAATGAAGCGGAGCGACTCAAGCAAGCGGGCTTCCCGGCGCAGGCTGAGGGACTGACGCTGAAAAACCAGGCGGTGTTCAACTATCTCTGGGCGGATGTTTACGCCGCCGGACTGTATGCCTCTGCGGATGTGAGCGCCAGACAGGCCTGGGCACAACAAAAGGATCTGCGCCTGGTGCTGTATTACTTTCGCAACATCGACCGCAAGGATGTGATCAAGGCCGCCACGGCGACGTTGGAGCGCCAGCAAACCAGTGCTCGATTGAAGCCCGAGTTGGATCAGCTGCATGCGCGCTTTCACAATATCCGTAACGGGGATCGTTATGCCCTGGATTTTCGGCCAGGTCGTGGCCTGAATTTGGAGATCAATGGGCAGGTGGTGTTCAGCAGCAGCAATGACGCGCTGGCAAGGGCCTACCTGGGCATCTGGCTGGCGCCCAAGGGTTTGTCTGATGAGTTGCGCGGCAAACTGCTGAAATGAAAATGGCCCACCAGTGAGGCATGCATCCACTGAACGACCGCTATCGGGGGCAGGCCCCCTCCCACCTTTCGACGTGTGAATACATTCAAATGTGGGAGGGAGCTTGCTCCCGATGAGGCCCTGATCGACAACACAAAACCTGCAGCCATAAAAAAGCCCCGAACCAGTCGGGGCTTTTTCATTCAACGCAGATGCTTAGCGCGGAAACGCTGGCGGGTTAACCCCAGCCATGTCTTCCATCACGCGAACCACCTGGCAGCTATAGCCGAACTCGTTGTCGTACCAGACGTACAGTACAACGCGGTTGTCCTGGGTAATGGTCGCTTCCGCGTCCACCACACCGGCGTGGCGCGAGCCAACGAAGTCGGTGGACACCACTTCCTGGGAATTGACGAAGTCGATTTGCTTATGCAGATCGGAGTGCAGCGCCATGTAGCGCAGGTACTCGTTCATCTCTTCACGGGTAGCGGCTTTCTCAAGGTTCAGGTTGAGAATGGCCATCGACACGTTCGGCGTCGGCACACGGATCGCGTTACCGGTCAGCTTGCCGGCCAGCTCAGGCAGGGCCTTGGCAGCGGCGGTGGCAGCACCGGTCTCGGTGATGACCATGTTCAGCGCGGCGCTGCGGCCACGGCGATCGCCCTTGTGGAAGTTGTCGATCAGGTTCTGGTCGTTGGTGTACGAGTGAACGGTTTCAACGTGGCCGTTAACGATGCCGAACTTGTCATTCACAGCCTTGAGCACCGGCACGATGGCGTTGGTGGTGCAGGAAGCGGCGGACACGATCTTGTCGTCAGCGGTAATTTCGCCGTGGTTGATGCCGTGCACGATGTTCTTGAGCTTGCCTTTGCCAGGCGCGGTCAGCACGACACGATCGATACCCGGGCACGTCAGGTGCTGGCCCAGGCCTTCGGCATCACGCCATACACCGGTGTTGTCCACCAGCAGGGCGTCCTTGATGCCGTACTGGGTGTAATCCACCTCGGTCGGGTTCTTCGCGTAGATCACCTGGATCAGGTTACCGTTGGCGGTGATGGTGTTGTTTTCTTCGTCGATGGTGATGGTGCCGTTGAACGAACCGTGTACCGAATCGCGGCGCAGCAGGCTGGCGCGTTTGGTCAGGTCGTTCTCGGCGCCTTTGCGCACCACGATGGCACGCAGGCGCAGGCCGTCGCCGCCACCGGTTTTTTCGATCAGGATGCGCGCCAGCAGGCGGCCGATACGACCGAAGCCGTACAGGACAACGTCGGTGCCTTTGCGGGCAGCGGCGTTTTGCTGGCCAACCACATCGGCCATTTCTTCACGCACGAACTGCTCGGCGGTACGGCCGGCGCCTTCCTTGCGGAATTTGTAGGCCAGCTTGCCCAGGTCTACCGAAGCCGCGCCGAGCTTGAGCTCGCTCATGGCTTTGAGCAGGGGGAATGTTTCGTGGACGGAGAGTTCGCTGTCGTCGGCAGAACGATGGCGAGCAAAGCGATGCGCCTTGAGAATCGCGATGACTGATTGGTTGATCAGGCTGCGGCCATAGATCGAGCTCACCACATTGTTATTGCGGTACAGCTGACCGATAAGCGGGATCATCGCTTCTGCGAGTGCTTCACGGTCGATCCATTCACCAAGACACTGGTCGGGCTTCTGAGTCACGGGAACCTTCCACATGTAGGGGCTGAAAAAAGGGGCTACATTATGTCGTCCGACCGCCCGTTGAGCAATGCGCCAACCCCAACAAAAAGCCCTTGCAAAAAAATACCACCCCGCTACAGGCCAGGAAACACGCGGGTTTCAGAAGGCCACCAATGGCGCACTGCCCCCAACTTGTCCGTAACTCTCCGAAACATCCGTGCAAAACGGCACTACATAATGAGTCAAAAGGCCGCTTTGTTTGTCTTAGCCACTACATTTCCTACAAACCGTAATAGGCTCAGTCAGCAACTGACAGGCGGCACCTCGGGCCGTTACAATTACCGACTTTGTCGCAACGCTTGGAGCTCAACCTTCCGTGCCCGTTCTGCGTCTACCGCTTCTCCCTGCCGCGGCAGGTAAACAGCACTGGGGCAATCTGCCCGGTGCAGCCCTGAGCCTGGCCATTGCCGAGGCTGCCAGCGCAGCCAAGCGCTTTACCCTGCTGCTCACCGCCGACAGCCAAAGCGCCGAACGGCTGGAGCAGGAGCTGAGCTTCTTCGCCCCCGATTTGCCGGTGCTGCATTTTCCCGACTGGGAAACCCTGCCCTACGACCTGTTCTCGCCGCACCAGGACATCATCTCCCAGCGTATCGCCAGCCTGTACCGCCTGCCGGAACTGGCCCACGGCGTTTTGGTGGTGCCGATCACCACCGCCCTGCACCGCCTGGCGCCGACCAAGTTCCTGCTGGGCAGCAGCCTGGTGCTGGATATCGGCCAGAAGCTCGACGTGGAGCAGATGCGCACGCGCCTGGAAGCCAGCGGCTACCGCTGCGTCGACACGGTGTATGAGCACGGTGAATTCGCCGTGCGTGGTGCACTGATCGACCTGTTCCCGATGGGCAGCAAGTTGCCGTACCGCATCGACCTGTTCGATGACGAAATCGAGACCCTGCGCACCTTCGATCCGGAAAACCAGCGGTCCATCGACAAGGTCGAGTCCATCAAGCTGCTGCCGGCACGGGAATTCCCGCTGCAAAAGGACGCAGTCACGCGCTTCAAGGCACGCTTCCGGGAACGCTTTGATGTGGACTTCCGTCGCTGCCCGATCTTCCAGGACTTGAGCAGCGGGATTACCCCGGCGGGCATCGAGTACTACCTGCCGCTGTTCTTCGACGAAACCTCGACCCTGTTCGACTACCTGCCCCAGGACACCCAAGTGTTCTCGCTGCCGGGCATCGAGCAAGCCGCAGAAAACTTCTGGAACGACGTGCGCAACCGCTATGAAGAGCGCCGCGTCGATCCCTCCCGTCCTCTATTGCCGCCCGCCGAGCTGTTCCTGCCGGTGGAAGACTGCTTCGCCCGCCTGAAAAACTGGCCGCGCGTGGTCGCCAGCCAGCAGGATGTGGACGCCGGCAGCGGCCGCGAACGTTTCCCTGCGGCGACGCTGCCGGACCTGGCAATCCAGGCCAAAGCCACGCAACCACTGGAAGCACTCTCGAACTTCCTCGGCGACTTCCCCGGCCGCGTGCTGTTCACCGCCGAGTCCGCCGGGCGCCGTGAAGTGCTGCTGGAACTGCTGGAACGCCTGAAGCTGCGGCCGAAAACCGTCGACAGCTGGCCGGATTTTGTCGCCAGCAAAGAGCGCCTGGCGATCACCATCGCGCCATTGGACGAGGGCCTGCTGCTGGATGACCCGGCCTTGGCGCTGATCGCCGAGAGCCCACTGTTCGGCCAGCGCGTGATGCAACGTCGTCGCCGTGAAAAACGCGCCGACGCCAACAACGACGCGGTGATCAAAAACCTCACGGAACTGCGCGAAGGCGCGCCGGTGGTGCATATCGACCACGGCGTCGGCCGCTACCTCGGCCTGCAGACCCTGGAGATCGACAACCAGGCCGCCGAATTCCTCACCATGGAATACGCCGAGGGCGCCAAGCTCTACGTGCCAGTGGCGAACCTGCACTTGATCGCCCGCTACACCGGCAGCGACGACGCCCTGGCGCCGCTGCACCGCCTGGGTTCCGAGACCTGGCAGAAAGCCAAGCGCAAGGCCGCCGAACAGGTGCGCGATGTCGCCGCTGAACTGCTCGACATCTATGCCCGTCGTGCGGCGCGCGAAGGGTATGCCTTCGCCGACCCAAAAGCCGACTATGCCACCTTCAGCGCCGGCTTCGCCTTCGAAGAAACCCCGGACCAGCAAACCACCATCGAAGCGGTGCGCGCCGACATGCTCGCGCCCAAGCCGATGGACCGCCTGGTCTGCGGCGACGTGGGCTTCGGCAAGACCGAAGTGGCCATGCGCGCCGCCTTCATTGCTGTACACGGCGGCAAGCAAGTGGCGATCCTGGTGCCGACCACCCTGCTCGCCCAGCAACACTACAACAGCTTCCGCGACCGCTTTGCCGACTGGCCGGTGACCGTGGAAGTGATGAGCCGCTTCAAGTCCGCCAAGGAAGTGAATGCCGCCGTCGCCGACCTTGCCGAAGGCAAGATCGACATCGTGATCGGTACGCACAAGCTGCTGTCGGACGATGTAAAGATCAAGAACCTGGGCCTGGTGATCATCGACGAAGAACACCGCTTCGGCGTGCGTCAAAAAGAACAGCTCAAGGCCCTGCGCAGTGAAGTCGACATCCTCACCCTCACCGCCACGCCGATTCCGCGCACGCTGAACATGGCCGTGTCGGGCATGCGCGACCTGTCGATCATCGCCACACCACCGGCACGGCGCCTGTCGGTGCGCACCTTCGTCATGGAGCAGAACAAAAGCACGGTCAAGGAAGCGCTGCTGCGGGAATTGCTGCGCGGCGGCCAGGTGTACTACCTGCACAACGACGTAAAAACCATCGAGAAATGCGCCGCCGACCTTGCCGAACTGGTGCCGGAAGCACGTATTGCCATCGGCCATGGGCAGATGCGCGAACGCGATCTCGAACAGGTGATGAGCGACTTCTACCACAAGCGCTTCAACGTGCTGATCGCCTCGACCATCATCGAGACCGGCATCGACGTGCCGAGTGCCAACACCATCATCATCGAACGGGCGGACAAGTTCGGCCTGGCCCAACTGCACCAGCTGCGCGGCCGGGTTGGGCGCAGTCACCACCAGGCGTATGCCTACCTGCTGACGCCGCCCCGCCAACAGATCACCGGGGACGCCGAAAAGCGCCTGGAAGCGATCGCCAACACCCAGGACCTGGGCGCCGGTTTTGTCCTGGCCACCAATGACCTGGAAATCCGCGGCGCAGGCGAACTGCTGGGCGATGGCCAGAGCGGGCAGATCCAGGCAGTCGGCTTCACCTTGTATATGGAGATGCTTGAACGCGCGGTGAAAGCCATCCGCAAGGGCGAGCAGCCGAACCTCGATCAACCCCTGGGCGGCGGCCCGGAAATCAACCTGCGCTTGCCGGCGTTAATCCCCGAAGACTACCTGCCGGATGTGCATGCACGGCTGATCCTGTACAAGCGCATCGCCTCGGCCACCGACGAAGAAGGCCTCAAGGACCTGCAGGTGGAGATGATCGACCGCTTCGGCCTGCTGCCCGAACCGACCAAGAACCTGGTGCGCCTGACCCTGCTCAAATTGCAGGCCGAGCAGCTTGGGATCAAGAAAGTCGACGCCGGGCCCCAGGGCGGGCGTATCGAGTTCGAAGCGCAGACACCGGTGGACCCACTGGTGCTGATCAAGTTGATCCAGGGCCAGCCCAACCGCTACAAGTTCGAAGGGGCTACGCTGTTCAAGTTCATGGTGCCGATGGAACGTGCCGAAGAACGCTTTAATACATTGGAGGCGCTGTTCGAGCGCCTCATCCCGAAATCTGTTTGAAGGACGCCCCAATGCGCCTGTTCCGCATTCTGAGCCTGTTATTGGTGGTATTCGCGCCTTCGGCATTTGCCGACAGTCCGTACCAGGTGGAAATGATCCTGATACGCCAGAACGCGGAGCCGGCGCTCAACAGCCGCGCTGCGCCGGAAAACTGGGATGAAGGCGCGCAGCGGTTGGGCGACAGACTGAGCCCGCCGCGCTTGAACAATATCGTCGACAAACTCAACGCCGATAACAGCTTCACCGTGCTGGCGCACAAGGCCTGGGAACAGAACCTCGGCGAGCAGCCGGTCAAAATCGCGATCACCGACGGCCAGGAGCAGTTCGGCCAGTTCCCCATCGAGGGGGTGTTGAGCCTGCAACTGGGGCGTTTCACGGATATCGATGCGGACTTTTGGCTCAACACGTTCGACAGCAACGGCAGCGTGGTGGCCAGCGAACACCTGAGCCAGAAAGACGTGCGCACCAAGAACAACCAGCTCAACTACCTGGACGGCGGCCACCTGGCACTGTTGATCAAGATCACTTCGCTGACCGCCAAGCCACCCAGCGCCCCCCCGCCCGACATTCAGGACTGATCCAGCGCCATGCCCCTGACGTCGTCGCTGACCAAACCCCTGGCCCCTTCGTGGGCCAATCGCTTCAAAGAGCAAAGCCTGGAGCGCGGGCGACGCTACGCCCTGGAAAACCGTGTGCGCATCGTCGAGTCCGGCGACAGCACCATCATCGCCAGTTGCGAAGGCTCGGGGGGCAACGTTTACCGGCAGACCATCTCATTGCGCGAATCGGCCAAGGGCGCGCTGATCCTGGTGGACAGCCGCTGTACCTGCCCGGTGCACACCAACTGCAAACACATCGCGGCGGTGCTGCTCAAGGTCCAGGAAACCCTGGCCTACCCGGCAGCCGCCCAGGATGCCGAGTTACTGGAAAAGCTCCAGGCCGTGCTGGATAACCGCGTAGTGTTGCCGCAGGTGGTGATGGAAGACGTCGTGCCCGTGCCGCGCCTGTGGCTGGCCAGCGTCGAGTTCAGCGCGTTTGAACCGCGCAACGGCAAGATGCAGCGCTATATCCAGCACCGTGCGGCGCTGTCGTTCAACTATTTGGGCAACTATGTCAGCGGGCAAAAGAACGCCGACATCATCGTGCGCCAGGAAACCCAGAGCCTGCGCATCAAGCGCCACCCCGAGCTGGAGCAACCCTATCGCGAGCAACTGCGCGTGCTCGGTTTCAAGATCGCCACGCGCCAGAGCAAGGCATTGCCGGAAAGCGCCGGCGAACTGTTCGAGATGGTCAATGACAGCGCCTGGCTGAACTTCACCCTCAATGCATCGCCGACCCTGCGAGCAGAAGGTTGGGAGCTGCAGATCGATGAAGACTTCGGTTTTGACCTGAGCGCCGTCGACGACTGGTACGCCACCGTCGATGAAGGCACGGAGCGCGACTGGTTCGACCTGGAGCTGGGGATTATCGTCAACGGTGAGCGCCTGAGCCTGCTGCCGATCCTGCTCAACCTGATGCGCTCCCACACCGAGATCCTCAACCCGGAGAAAGTTGCCCGGCGCCGCGACGACGAACTGATCCTGGTGAATATCCCCGGCCTACCCAATGGCGGTCACGGCCCGCTGCAAGTAGCTCTGCCCTACGGCCGCTTGAAACCGGTACTGGCCACCCTCGGTGAGTTCTACCTGCAGGAGCCCGGCACCACCACGCTGCGCATGGCCAAGGCCGACGCGATTCGCCTCAACCCGCTGGAAGACCTGCCCCTGCAATGGGAGGGCGGCGAGAAAATCCGCAACTTTGCCCAGCGCCTGCGGGACATCAAGGACTTCACCTGTGTGGCGCCCGAAGGCCTGAACGCGACCTTGCGGCCTTATCAACTGGAAGGTTTGAGCTGGATGCAGTCGCTGCGCCAGCTGGAGGTGGGCGGCATTCTTGCGGATGACATGGGCCTGGGCAAAACCCTACAGACCTTGGCGCATATCCTCAGTGAAAAGATCGCCGGGCGCCTGGACCGGCCGTGCATGGTGGTGATGCCCACCAGCCTGATCCCCAACTGGCTCGACGAAGCGGCGCACTTCACCCCGCAACTCAAGGTCCTGGCGCTGTACGGTGCCACGCGCAAAAAACACTTCGCCAGCCTGCAAGACTACGACCTGCTGTTGACCACCTACGCGCTGCTGCCCAAGGACATCGAACAACTGGCCGCCCTACCCTTGCATGTGCTGATCCTCGATGAAGCCCAGTACATCAAGAACCCTTCCAGCAAGGCTGCCCAAGCCGCGCGCGAGCTGAATGCCCGGCAGCGCCTGTGCCTGAGCGGCACACCGCTGGAAAACCACCTGGGCGAGTTATGGTCGCTGTTCCACTTCCTGCTGCCGGGCTGGCTGGGTGACGTCAAAAGCTTTAACCGCGACTACCGCGTTCCCATCGAAAAACGCGCCAGCGAGGTACGACTGCAGCACCTCAATGGTCGGATCAAACCCTTCCTGCTGCGCCGTACCAAGGAACAGGTGGCCACGGAATTGCCGCCCAAGACCGAGATCATTCACTGGGTCGACCTCAATGAAGCCCAGCGCGATGTGTACGAGACCATGCGCCTGGCCATGGATAAGAAGGTCCGTGACGAAATCACCCTCAAAGGCGTAGCGCGCAGCCAGATCATCATTCTTGAAGCGCTGCTCAAGCTACGCCAAGTGTGCTGCGACCTGCGCCTGGTCAACGACGCCACCCTGCCCGCCCGTGGCAGCACCTCGGGCAAGCTCGACAGCCTGATGGAAATGCTCGAAGAGCTGTTTGAGGAAGGTCGTCGGATCCTGCTGTTTTCCCAGTTCACCTCGATGTTGAGCCTGATCGAAGCCGAGCTTAAAAAACGCGGTGTCGCCTACGCCCTGCTGACGGGCCAGACCCGCGATCGGCGCACCCCCGTGAAGGATTTCCAGAGCGGCAAGTTGCAGATTTTTCTGATCAGCCTGAAGGCAGGCGGTGTGGGCCTGAACCTGACCGAAGCTGACACCGTGATTCACTACGACCCTTGGTGGAACCCGGCCACCGAAAACCAGGCCACCGACCGTGCGTACCGCATCGGCCAGGAGAAGCCGGTGTTCGTGTACAAGATGATCGCGCGGGGCACGGTGGAGGAGAAAATCCAGCACCTGCAGAAGGAAAAATCCGACCTGGCGGCGGGCGTGCTGGATGGACGTACGACGGGGGATTGGCAACTGGGCAACGACGATATCGAGGCGTTGTTTGCGCCGCTGCCTAATAAGCAGGAAAAGCGCTGAAAAACATACCTGACGCGCCCCATAGATACCGTCTTATCCAACACCGCGTAAATCCGTAGCATCAGTCGATGAGTTGAGCGGCTCTCAGAGCAGCCAGGGCCGTCAACCAACGTGGATCTTGCTTGTAGTCCGTCGAAGCAATCGCCTGGCCGCGCATACGTGCAATTCTTGCCGACGGCGTAACCTTCATCCGCTGGGCCGCAATGAGTGCCAGTTCAGCCGCCGCACGGTCGTTGCACACCAGCCCCATGTCGCAACCGGCGGTCAGCGCCGCCTCGATCCGACTGGCCGCGTCGCCGACCACATGGGCACCGGCCATCGACAGGTCATCGCTGAAAATCACCCCATCGAACTGCAACTCGCCGCGCAGGATGTCCTGCAACCAGCGGCGTGAGAAGCCGGCGGGCTGCACATCCACCTGCGGGTAGATAACATGCGCTGGCATCACTGCCGCCAACTGCTTGCTCAGGCGTGCGAAAGGCACCAGGTCATTGGCCCGAATCTGTTCCAGGCTGCGTTCGTCATTGGGAATCGCGACGTGGGAATCGGCCTCGGCCCAGCCATGGCCTGGGAAGTGTTTACCGGTGGCGGCCATGCCGGCGCTGTTCATGCCACGGATAAAGGCTCCGGCAAGCACAGCCGCGCGCTCGGGATCGCCTTCGAAGGAACGGGTGCCGACCACGGCGCTGCGCTGGTAGTCCAGGTCCAGCACCGGGGCGAAACTCAGGTCCAGGCCGACCGCCAGTACTTCAGTGGCCATAATCCAGCCGCATTGCTCGGCCAGGTACTCGGCGTTGGGGTTGTCCGCCAACGCGCGCATGGCCGGCAGGCGCACAAAGCCCTGGCGCAGGCGTTGCACACGACCGCCTTCCTGGTCGACCGCCAGCAGCAGGTCCGGGCGCACCGCACGAATCGCCGCGCTCAATTCCCGCACCTGGCGTGGATGCTCGATATTGCGTGCAAAAATGATCAGGCCACCGACTTCAGGCTGGCGCAACAGGTGACGATCCTCGGCCGTCAGCCAAGTGCCAGCCACGTCGACCATCAAAGAACCTTGCAGGGCAGCAGTCATAAACCTTCCTTAAATAACGCACACAACCCGCGGCCCTCACCAGGCGCAGTGAGAACAACAGGTTGCGAGTAAATAGCTGAATTCGGCATGGGCGGCTAGCTTAGCGGATGCAAGCGGTCGCGCACACCCGGAGCGGTCAAACCTTGGCGGGAGCTGGCGCGGATTTGCTGCGTGGGCGCAATTGGGCGGCCGCCATGGCCGAGTCGGTCACGCCGGTTTCAGCACGCATTCCGGCGGCAAGGAACGGCACCATCAGGCGCATGACCTGCTCAATGGAGGTATTCACGCCGAAATCGGTCTCGGCAATCGCACGCAACGCCTTGATCCCGGACATGCTGAATGCGGCCGCACCGAGCATAAAGTGCACGCGCCAGAACAGTTCGATAGGCGGAATACGCGGGGCAGCTTCGTTCACCAGCAACATATAGCGGCGGAAGACCTTGCCGTACATGTCTTCCAGGTAACGCCGCAAGTGGCCCTGGCTCTGGCTGAATGCCAGGCCCAACAGGCGCATGAAGATCGACAGATCGTTGCCGCTGCGCGGTTGAACCACCAGCGCTTGCTCCACGAGCATTTCCAGCAGGTCTTCCAGGGTGGGCTTGTGGTCAGCCTTGGCCTGGCGGCGCTCGAGTTCACGGTCGAGGCTCGCACAGAACGGCCCCAGGAAGCGCGAGAACACCGCCTGGATCAGGGCCTTTTTTGAGCCGAAATGGTAGTTCACTGCGGCGAGATTGACCCCGGCTTTGCTGGTGATCAGCCGCAATGAAGTTTCAGCAAATCCTTTTTCCGCGAACAATTGCTCAGCAGCATCGAGAATGCGTTCAACGGTTTCCGACTGGGCCATGGATACTCCGCCTGACAAACACTTGTTTGAAACATACGTTTCAGGGTGTGTCTTGTCAAGCCTGCAAGTTCGCTTTCCGGCCGGGCAGTCATCTATTTCATCGCTATTTAATCACAGACTCCCAGGTCTGTAGGCAGTGCCATCTCTGCTTTGTAGGACAGCTAACGAATGACCGTCCGGCGGCGTCGTAGAAAAGGATGATTGCCAAGCGCAGTTCACTGTATATAATCCCAGTCACTGTATAAAAAGACAGAGCGATCAACATGCTAAAACTGACGCCACGCCAAGCTGAGATTCTGGCTTTTATCAAGCGCTGCCTCGATGACAACGGCTATCCGCCGACGCGAGCGGAAATAGCGCTGGAACTGGGATTCAAGTCCCCCAACGCCGCCGAAGAACACCTCAAGGCCCTCGCTCGCAAAGGCGCGATCGAGATGACCCCGGGTGCTTCGCGGGGCATCCGTATCCCTGGCTTTGAAGCCAAGGCCGACGAATCGACACTGCCAATCATCGGTCGCGTAGCCGCCGGTGCGCCGATCCTGGCGCAGCAGCACGTCGAGGAGTCCTGCAACATCAACCCGACCTTCTTCCATCCGCGTGCCGACTACCTGTTGCGGGTACATGGCATGAGCATGAAGGACGTGGGCATTTTCGATGGCGACCTGCTGGCCGTCCATACTACCCGCGAAGCCCGTAATGGCCAGATCGTCGTCGCCCGTATCGGCGATGAAGTCACCGTCAAACGCTTCAAGCGCGAAGGCAGCAAGGTCTGGCTCCTGGCCGAGAACCCTGAGTTCGCCCCGATTGAAGTGAACCTGAAAGATCAGGACCTGGTGATCGAAGGCCTGAGCGTCGGCGTCATTCGCCGCTAAAGGAGGCATCATGCAGCTCGTGCACACACCCCAACACACACAACTGTCGCTGTTCGAGGCCTTTATGGCCCAACCCCTTGCGCCCATCCTCAAGGAAACGGTCGAGGCGCCCTGGAGCGCCGAACCTGAGGCGTTCAGTGAACTGTCGTTGCGCGGTGCGGCCGGGAGCTGCCTGAGTCTGCTGGCGCCGATCCTTCGCGACCTGAGCGAAGAACAGGATGCACGCTGGTTGACGCTGATCGCCCCGCCCGCCAGCCTGACCCAGGCTTGGCTGCGGGACGCAGGCCTTAACCGCGAGCGCATCCTGTTGCTGCAGCCACGTGGCACGCAAAGCGCTCAGCAACTGACCTGTGAAGCGTTGCGCCTGGGCCGTAGCCACACCGTGGTCAGCTGGCTCAATCCGCTGAATGCCACTGCCAAGGCACAGCTGATCAGCGCTGCACGTACAGGCGATGCGCAGAGCTTGAATATTCGATTGGGGTAATTCGGTGCGCCGCAGGCTATCCCTTTAGAGGGGGCCTGTTGTGGTGAGCGGGCTTGCCACAACAGCGAACCCACTTGCCACACTCAGTGAAGAACGCGCGGACCGTCTTCTTTCTCCGGTTCGCCTTCTGCCAGGCGACCTGCCATCTGCACACCAACGCTCAACATGGCTTTTGCCACTTCCACGTGCTGGCCCTGCAGGAACACCTTGGCGTCCTCGGAAAAATCCAGAATAACCAGAGAACCTTCGTCCTCAGCCCGGCGCAGCTCGATTCGGCCGTCAGGCAACTCAACAATTTCCAGAAAGGACGTCGGCATAAAAGTCTGTTCTCCACGAAAGGCCGGGATTATATCAGTCATCCTCCCGGCTTCGTTGAGGATCTGAAGAGGTTTCTTTACGGCTTGATGAACGGTGCCGTGAATCCGACCAACGTTCAGCACTCGTTCAAACCTTCACGAAAGCGCAACGCCATCTTTTTCAGCTCCTGACGCCAGCCTTCCAGCTCCTCCCGGCTCAGGGGCTTGGGTTCTTCCTCTTCCAGCGCTACCGCTACGATCAACGGTTGAGTGACGTCGCCCTTAGGTACATGGGGAATGCGTGGCGGCTGGAACATGTCCGCATGGGCCTTGAGCAGACGCGCGACCCAGCTGTCGGGGCTCTGGGTCATTTCCACCAGCTCAGCCAGCTCAGGGATCGCCATGCTTTCCAGCACTTCACGGCTCATGATCATTTCCGCACGGGGCGAACCGGCCTGAGGCAAGCGGTAGAACCCGGCGATCTCATGGCACAAGCCCAGTAACGCACCATACAAGTGGAACAATGCCGCTTCACGCCCGGCCTGAACCAGCGCAATCGCGTTCATCTCCTTCCCCTCCTCGGCACGGCCAAGGGCTTCCAGGGACAAACCCGCGAAGTAAATTTTCTGGTTGGTACGGGTATAGAGTTCGTTGGCCATAACGGCAATCTCCACAACGAATAAGCGTGATGCTGGCTGAACAGTGTCACGGATCAGCCGAGCCTACTGCAAGTGCAATAAACCGCTGCTTATGCGGGTCAAAACTCGACTTTCAGATCCAGACAGATCCAAATGTGGAAGGGGGCTTGCCCCCGATAGCGGAGCATCAGTCATACACATGTCGACTGATATACCGCTATCGGGGGCAAGCCCCCTCCCACACTGGACCTTCAGCGCCTCCGACGGATCAAGCCCCCTGGCGCTTGTCCTCGACCTTCCACTTGCCACCGTCGTAGAACGCTTTCCAGCCGGTAGGCTTGCCGTCCACTTCGGTCTGCACGTACTGCTCCTTGGTCTTGCGGCTATAGCGGATCACGGCTGGGCGACCATCCGGGTCCTTCTTTGGCGCTTCACACAGGAAGTGGTACTTCGGATCGATCTCGTCCTTGTGCGGCACGATCTCCAGCACCAACGGCGCTCGGGTCTCGCGGTTTTTCGGGAACTGGCTGGCCGCCAGGAACAACCCCGAAGCACCGTCACGCAGGATGTAGGTGTCGTTGACCTTCTCGCACTTGAGTTCCGGCATCTTCACCGGGTCCATCTTGGGCGGGGCCGCGTCACCGCTTTTCAGCAGTTTGCGCGTGTTCTTGCAGGTCGGGTTGGTGCAACCGAAGAACTTGCCGAAGCGGCCGGTCTTGAGCTGCATCTCGCTGCCGCACTTGTCGCATTCCAGGCTCGGGCCTTCGTAGCCCTTGATGCGGTAGCTGCCCTCTTCGATCTCGTAGCCGTCGCAATCCGGGTTGTTACCGCAGATGTGCAACTTGTGCTTCTCGTCCAGCAGGTAGGCGTCCATCGCCGTGCTGCAGATGGGGCAGCGGTGCTTGCCACGCAGTACCAGCGACTCGGACTCACCCTCGTCGTCTGCCGCAATTTCATCGCCCGGCACCAGGTTGACTGTCGCCTTGCAGCGCTCTTTCGGTGGCAGGCTGTAGCCCGAGCAACCGAGGAACACGCCAGTGGACGCAGTACGAATCTGCATCGGGCGGCCACAGGTCAGGCATGGGATGTCGGTCATCACTGGCTGGTTGGCACGCATGCCGCTCTCAGGGCTTTCGGCCACTTCGAGTTTTTTCTTGAAGTCGCCGTAGAACTCGTCGAGCACGTTTTTCCAGTCGCGCTCGCCCTGGGCCACGTCATCGAGGTTCTCTTCCATACCGGCGGTAAAGCCGTAGTCCATCAGGTTGGAGAAGCTCTCGGACAAGCGTTCGGTGACGATGTCGCCCATCTTTTCCGAATAGAAACGACGGTTGTGCAGCGCGACGTAGCCACGGTCCTGAATGGTGGAGATGATCGCCGCGTAGGTCGAAGGACGACCGATACCGCGTTTCTCCATCTCTTTCACCAGGCTGGCTTCCGAATAACGCGCCGGCGGCTTGGTGAAGTGCTGGGACGGGTCGAGCTTGATCAGCTTCAACGTGTCGCCCTGGGCCATGTCCGGCAGCACATCGTCGTCGCCGGGCTTGGCGATCTGCGGCATCACGCGGGTGTAGCCATCGAACTTGAGGATACGGCCCTTGGCGCGCAACTCGAAGTCGCCAGCGCCGACGCTGACAGTGGTGGACAGGTATTGCGCCGGTAGCATCTGGCAAGCCAGGAACTGGCGCCAGATCAGCTCGTAGAGGCGCTCAGCGTCGCGTTCCATACCACTCAGCTTGCTTGGCTCGGTGTTGGCGTCGGAAGGACGAATCGCTTCGTGAGCCTCCTGGGCGCCTTCTTTGCTGCTGTAGACGTTCGGCTTCTCCGGCAGGTACTTCTTGCCGAATTCGCTTTCAATATAGGTACGCGCCATTGCCACCGCGTCTTGCGACAGGTTGGTGGAGTCGGTACGCATGTAAGTGATGTAGCCGGCTTCGTACAGACGCTGGGCCATCATCATGGTTTTCTTCACACCGAAGCCCAGGCGGTTGCTCGCGGCCTGTTGCAGGGTGGACGTGATGAACGGTGCCGACGGCTTGCTGCTGGTCGGTTTGTCTTCGCGCTTGACGATGCTGTAGCTGGAGGCCTTGAGCTTCTCCAGCGCGGCCATGGCCTGGGATTCGTTAAGCGGCTTGAACGCCTCGCCTTTCTCACGGGCCACTTCGAAGCGCACGTTGGCGCCCTTGGCAGTGCCCAGGTCGGCGTGAACTTCCCAGTATTCCTCGGGGTTGAACGCACGGATCTCACGCTCACGCTCCACCACCAGCTTGACCGCTACCGATTGCACACGGCCGGCGGAGAGGCCACGGGCGATCTTGGCCCACAGCAGCGGCGAGACCATATAACCCACGACGCGGTCGAGGAAACGGCGGGCCTGCTGGGCGTTGACACGGTCGATATCCAGCTCGCCCGGCTTGGAGAAGGCTTCCTGGATGGCTTTCTTGGTGATTTCGTTGAACACCACACGCTTGTAGCGGCTGTCATCACCGCCGATGGCTTCCCGCAGGTGCCAGGCAATGGCTTCCCCTTCGCGGTCCAAGTCCGTTGCGAGATAGATGGTGTCGGCATCTTTGGCGAGCCGGCGCAGCTCTTCGATGACCTTTTCCTTGCCCGGAAGGATTTCGTACTTGGCCTTCCAGCCATGATCCGGGTCCACACCCATGCGCGAGACCAGCTGCTTGCGCGCTTTCTCTTTAGGCGTGAGCACCGGACCTTCGCCCGCAGCCGCCTTGCCGCGCTTGGCGGCAGGCTCCTTGCTGGCGCTAGCCGAACCGCTGGTGGGCAGGTCTCGGATATGGCCGATACTCGACTTCACCACGTACTCGTTGCCCAAGTACTTGTTGATGGTCTTGGCCTTAGCCGGGGATTCCACAATGACCAGCGATTTGCCCATGGATCGGAAAATTCCTGAATTCGAGAAGTGAAAGGCAGTTGGCGCCTGACGCGGCAACGCTATATATAGTGGCAACAAGGTGAGGTCAAGCGCAGCATTCTGCGCGACCTGCCGTTATTGCCCTGAAAAAAGGCTGGGTTCGGCCTGGACCAAAGCAAAGCGCGGGACCTGCTCACCGTCAACTTCGACGGTCTCCAGGAACATGCTCAAGGGGCGCACCCAAAAGCCGTAATCGCCATACAGTGCTTGGTAGAACACCACTTCCTCTTCGGTCTCGGAATGCCGTGCCACGCTGAAAACGCGGTACTGCGGACCTTTATAATGCTGGTAGAGCCCTGGTTCGACTTTCATGCTCTGGCCCCCTTACAAAATTTGTTGAAAAAAAATATTAAAAATTCCAAAAAACAAAAACCGGGGCACTGGGCCCCGGCTTCCGTCAACTCAACGCTTAGACGCGTTCGAAGACGGTGGAAATGCCTTGGCCGAGACCAATGCACATGGTTGCAACCCCAAGGTTACCGCCATTTTGCTTCATCACGTTCAGCAAAGTGCCGGAAATACGTGCACCGGAGCAACCAAATGGGTGGCCCAGGGCAATCGCACCGCCGTGCAGGTTAACCTTCTCATTCATCTTGTCGAGCACTTTCAGATCTTTCAACACCGGCAGGGCCTGTGCGGCGAAAGCTTCGTTGAGCTCGAAGAAGTCGATATCGGAGATAGTCAGGCCTGCGCGCTTCAAGGCTTTTTGTGTCGCCGGTACTGGACCATAGCCCATGATTGCCGGGTCCACACCCGCCACGGCCATCGAGCGAATCACCGCCAGCGGCTGGATACCCAGGTCCTGGGCACGCTGAGCCGACATCACGATCATGCACGAAGCGCCATCGGTGATTTGCGACGAAGTGCCGGCGGTCACGGTGCCGCCCTTCGGATTGAAGGCAGGCTTGAGGGCCGCCAGGCTTTCCAGAGTGGTATCCGGACGAATGGTTTCGTCGTAGTCGAACAGCTTGAGGAAACCGTTCTCGTCGTAGCCGTTCATCGGGATGATTTCATCCTTGAACTTGCCTTCCACGGTCGCCTTGTGGGCGAGCTGGTGGGAACGCACGCCGAACGCGTCCTGGGCTTCACGGGTAATGCCATGCATCTTGCCGAGCATTTCCGCGGTCAGGCCCATCATGCCCGAGGCTTTTGCCGCGTACAGCGACATATGCGGGTTCGGATCGACACCGTGCATCATGCTGACGTGGCCCATGTGCTCCACGCCACCGACGACGAACACGTCACCGTTACCGGTCATGATCGCCTGGGCGGCGGTGTGCAGCGCGCTCATGGACGAGCCACACAGGCGGCTGACGGTCTGGCCGGCAGCCGTGTGCGGGATCTGCGTCATCAGCGACGCCATGCGCGCGATGTTCCAGCCCTGCTCCAGGGTCTGGTTGACGCAGCCCCAGATCACGTCTTCGACTTCGTTCGGGTCGACCTTGACGTTGCGTTCCAGCAGCTTGCTGATCAGGTGCGCCGACATGTCTTCGGCACGGGTGTTGCGGTGCATGCCGCCCTTGGAGCGGCCCATCGGTGTGCGACCGAAGTCGACAATCACCACGTCTCTTGGATTCAAGCTCATAAATATTCTCGCTCTAGTCGTCTGGGCGCTTAACCGAAGAAGCTCTGGCCGTTTTTGGCCATTTCACGCAGCTTCGCGGTCGGGTGGTACAGCGGGCCCAAATCAGCGTATTGATCAGCCAGGGCAACGAACTCGGCCACACCGATCGAGTCGATGTAACGCAGTGCACCACCACGGAACGGAGGGAAACCAATACCGTACACCAGGCCCATATCGGCTTCGGCGGCGGTTTCAACGATGCCGTCTTCCAGGCAACGCACGGTTTCCAGGCACAGGGCGATCATCATCCAGTTGATGATGTCCTCGTCGGACACCTCACGCTGCTCGTAGATGACCGGCGCGAGTACTTCGTGCACCGAAGGGTCGGCCACTTTCTTCTGCTTGCCCTTCTTGTCCGCCTCGTAGGCGTAGAAGCCTTTGCCGTTCTTCTGGCCCAGGCGCTTGGCCTCGTAGAGCGCGTCGATCGCGGAGCGGCGGTCGTCTTTCATGCGGTCCGGGAAGCCTTCAGCCATCACGTCACGACCGTGGTGGCCGGTGTCGATGCCGACCACGTCCATCAGGTACGCCGGGCCCATTGGCCAGCCGAATTTTTCCATGACCTTGTCGATGCGCACGAAGTCCACACCGGCACTCACCAGCTTGGCGAAACCGCCGAAGTACGGGAACAGCACGCGGTTGACCAGGAAGCCTGGGCAGTCGTTGACCACGATCGGGTTCTTGCCCATTTTCTTGGCGTAGGCAACGGTGGTGGCAATCGCCAGCTCGCTGGACTTCTCGCCACGGATCACTTCCACCAGCGGCATCATGTGCACCGGGTTGAAGAAGTGCATGCCGACGAAGTTTTCCGGACGCTTGAGGGCCTTGGCCAGCAGCGAAATGGAAATGGTCGAGGTGTTAGACGCCAGGATGGTGTCGTCTTTAACGTGGCCTTCAACTTCAGCCAGTACCGCCTGCTTGACCTTCGGATTCTCGACAACCGCTTCGACCACCAGGTCGACATGGCCGAAATCGCCGTAGGACAGCGTAGGACGGATGCCGTTAAGCACTTCAGCCATCTTCGCAGCCGTCATGCGACCTTTATCAACGCGGCCAACCAGCAGCTTGGCGGCTTCGGCCAGGCCCTGTTCGATCCCGTGCTCGTTGATGTCCTTCATCAGGATCGGCGTGCCTTTGGACGCCGACTGATAGGCAATACCGCCGCCCATGATACCGGCGCCGAGGACGGCAGCCTGCTTCACGTCCTTGGCGATTTCGTCGTAGGCCTTGGCCTTTTTCTTCAGTTCCTGGTCGTTCAGGAACAGGCCGATCAGGCTCTGGGCCGCCGAGGTCTTGGCCAGTTTGACGAAGCCCGCAGCTTCCACTTCCAGGGCTTTGTCGCGACCGAAGTTCGCGGCCTTCTGGATGGTCTTGATCGCTTCAACCGGCGCCGGGTAGTTCGGGCCGGCCTGGCCAGCCACGAAACCCTTGGCGGTTTCGAACGACATCATTTGTTCGATGGCGTTGAGCTTGAGTTTTTCCAGCTTCGGCTGACGCTTGGCCTTGTAGTCAAATTCGCCGCTGATGGCGCCCTTGATCAGGTTCAGCGCGGCTTCTGCCAGTTTGTCCGGAGCCACCACGGCGTCGACGGCACCGACTTTCAGTGCGTCATCAGCACGGTTTTCCTTACCGGCGGCAATCCACTCGATGGCGTTGTCGGCACCAATGATGCGCGGCAGGCGCACGGTGCCGCCGAAGCCTGGGTAGATGCCCAGTTTGACTTCAGGCAGACCGATTTTGGCAGTGGCCGCCATGACGCGGAAGTCCGCCGCCAGGCACATTTCCAGGCCGCCGCCCAGCGCGATGCCATTGATCGCGGCAACGGTCGGTACGTTGAGGTCTTCGAAATCGCTGAAAATCTTGTTGGCTTCGAGGTTGCCAGCCACCAGCTCGGCATCGGGCAGCTTGAAGTTGTCGACGAATTCGGTGATGTCAGCGCCGACGATGAACACGTCCTTGCCGCTGGAGACGATCACGCCTTTGATCGATGCATCAGCCTTGATGGTGTCTACGGCCTGACGCAGTTCGTTCAGGGTTAGACGGTTGAACTTGTTGACGGACTCACCCTTGAGGTCGAACTTCAGTTCGACGATGCCACTTTCAAGAGCCTTAACCGTGATGGCTTTACCTTCGTAAATCATCAACTGATCTCCACGATATGGAAGCTGAACAGTACACATTGGACGCTGGCCTATGCTTGGACATTGATAATTTCGTCAATGCTCAGGCCAATCCGCCAGGCACACCCGCCAATGCGATAGTCGGGGTTCTGTATGAGCGGTCTGACAGACAAACGCTCAATTCATACGCCCGTTTGATTTGGGTACGCCACCTTCATCCAATTCCGAGCAATTGTCAATCGCTCGAAAGCGCTAGGAAAAACACGACTTTCCAGTCATTTCAGAACCCCACGGCCAGGCCCGCGATTCGTCAATATTCAACTATTCACGAAATCAATAATGAAAAAGATAGGGGAAACCGCTGTACAGATCGGGATATGCCGCTAGGCTAGCGACAACCCTAACGCGCCTGGATGAACATCCGACGCGGGAAACACAGATTTACCGGCCTGCCTGGCCAACTCCAGCCCGATGATGCTTTCGGGCTTTTTATTGCCTGGCGTTTAACACCGAAGCATCAGGCCAGGGCCTTGAGCAATTTATCAATGGCCAGCAGGTCGCTCGCCTCGCCCTTCTCGCCCCAGTAAAGGGCGATCATTTGCTTGTCAGCCTCGACCTTGTAGACATTCGCCGGCAGCGTTGCAAAATGCGGCAACAACTTCTCATCGACACACACTTCGCGCCACTGATTGACCCACACGCCCGGCTCCAGTTGCCAGTAACTCCAAACGGCCGGCGTGCTGCCGCGTCGAGGCCGACAGTACTGCGCACACGGGCTCGGCGGCTCTTGCTTGAGCCAGTGCGGCCACTCCTGGGGCGCCAGTTGCATGGCCAGGCCGATGCGGCGTGCCTCCATGCGCAGGGCCATGCGCCCGCTCTGATGGCGCGATGGACGCAGCCATGCCAGAGGGCTCAGAACCACGACAAGGATTGACACCACTATCCAGACCGTCATATGTGTACTCCCGATTTTTCTGATGAGCGGATTTGACCTGACACAACCCTATCCGCTTGAAAGCAGCCATACTGAATCTATTGCAGTCCCCTGGAGGAACGCCCCATGTCCTACGAACATATTCTGGTCGCCGTAGACCTGACCGAAGAGTGCGATCCAGTGATCAAGCGCGCCCGCGCCTTCGCCGTCGCCAGTGGCGCGAAACTGTCCCTGGTGCATATCGTGGAGCCCATGGCCATGGCCTTTGGCGGCGACGTGCCCATGGACCTTTCCCAATTGCAGCAACAACAGTTCGACCAGGCCAAGGAGCGCCTTGACCGCTTGATCGTCAAATACCCCGAAGTGACCAAGGAAAATTCCCACCTCACCTACGGCCAGCCCCGCCAGGAAATCCATCACCTGGCCAAGGAACAGCATTGCGACCTGATTGTGGTCGGCAGCCATGGCCGTCACGGTTTGGCGTTGCTGCTGGGCTCTACTGCCAATGATGTGCTGCACGGTGCGCCGTGCGATGTGTTGGCGGTGAAACTGGTTAAAAATACTTAAAGACGCTGAAGACCAAATGTGGGAAGGGCGGTGCGACGATTCGGCTTGCCCCCTCCCACATTTGAAGCGCATTTCATATGAAAAAGCCCGGCGCTCATACAAGAGCGCCGGGCTTTTTTATTGCGCAAAAGTCACTCAGGCATCCAACTCAGCCCAACGCTCAACCAGCACTTCCAGCTCCTGGTTCAACGTCTCCAGGGAGGCGATGACCTTGGCGGTTTCCGCCGCGGGACGCAGGTAGAAACCCGCGTCAGCCATTTCCGCTTCTACCGTTGCGATCTGCTGTTCCTTGGCGTCGATATCACCCGGCAAGGCTTCCAGCTCACGCTGCAGCTTGTAGCTGAGTTTCTTTTTGGCGGCCGGTGCAGCTTCCTGGGCCGGTGCAGCAGCTTCCACCGGAGCCACCACAGCGGAGGTCAGGTCGGCCTTGCCGGACTTGCTCTCTGTCACGCCCAACAGGCGCGGCGAGCCGCCCTGGCGCAGCCAGTCCTGGTAACCACCGACGTATTCACGCACCTTGCCTTCACCTTCGAAGACCAGGGTGCTGGTGACTACGTTGTCGAGGAATGCCCGGTCGTGGCTGACCATCAGCACGGTGCCGTTGAAGGTAAGCAGAACCTCTTCCAGCAGCTCGAGGGTTTCCACATCGAGGTCGTTGGTCGGTTCGTCGAGCACCAGCAGGTTGGCCGGCTTGCTGAACAGCTTGGCCAGCAGCAGGCGCGCACGCTCGCCACCGGACAAGGCTTTCACTGGCGTACGCGCACGCTGCGGGCTGAACAGGAAGTCGCCCAGGTAGCTGAGTACGTGGCGGCTCTGGCCGTCGATGTCGATAAAGTCGCGGCCTTCGGCGACGTTATCGATCACAGTTTTTTCCAGGTCCAACTGATGGCGCAACTGGTCGAAGTAGGCCACGTCGATGCGCGTGCCCTCTTCCACGGTGCCGCTGGTCGGTTTCAGGCCATTGAGCATCAGTTTGAGCAAGGTGGTCTTACCGGTACCGTTGGCGCCCAACAGGCCGATACGGTCGCCGCGCTGCAGGACCATCGAGAAGTCCTTGATCAGGAACGGGCCATCCGGGTGATGGAAGCTGACGTTCTCGAGCACCATGACCTGCTTGCCCGACTTATCGGCGGTATCCAGCTGGATATTGGCCTTGCCGGTGCGCTCGCGACGTTCGCTGCGCTCAACGCGCAGGGCCTTGAGGGCACGCACGCGGCCTTCGTTACGGGTGCGGCGCGCCTTGATGCCCTGGCGGATCCAGACTTCTTCCTGGGCCAGTTTCTTGTCGAACAGGGCGTTGGCGGTTTCTTCGGCGGACAGTGCAGCTTCCTTGTGCACCAGGAAGCTGGCGTAGTCGCCGTTCCAGTCGATCAGGCCACCACGGTCCAGTTCGAGGATGCGCGTGGCGAGGTTTTGCAGGAAGGAACGGTCGTGCGTGATGAACAGCACGGCGCCCTGGAAATCCTTGAGGGCTTCTTCCAGCCAGGCGATGGCGCCGATGTCCAGGTGGTTGGTCGGCTCGTCGAGCAGCAGCAGATCCGGCTCGGACACCAGGGCCTGGGCCAGCAGCACACGACGACGCCAGCCGCCGGACAACTCGGCGAGGGTCTTGTCGGCCGGCAATTGCAGGCGGCTCAGGGTGCTGTCGACCAGTTGCTGCAGGCGCCAGCCGTCACGGGCTTCGAGGTCCTGCTGGACATGCATCAGCTTGTCCAGGTCCGCTTCGGTGACGCAGTTCTGCGCCAGGTGATGGTATTGCGCAAGCAACTCACCGACACCGTCCAGGCCTTCGGCAACCACGTCGAACACGGTCCGTCCGTCGGCCACCGGCAATTCCTGCGGCAATTCGCCAATCTTGAGGCCCGGGGCGCGCCATACGGAGCCGTCATCGGGCTTCTGGTCGCCTTTTACCAGCTTCATCATGCTGGACTTGCCGGTGCCGTTGCGACCGATGATGCACACCCGCTCACCACGGGCGATCTGCCAGGACACCTTGTCCAACAACGGCATAGCGCCGAAAGCAAGGGACACATCGCTGAATTTGAGCAGGGTCATACGCTTCTCCAAAAACTGGGCGCGCATTCTACCTGACTTGAGGGGGGGATGCGGCCAGCATTTTCTCTACCGACACGTTCTGTAGGACATTTCCGGCGAACTTGAAGGAAGCCACTGGCAAAGCTTTCGCCGGCCGCTGGCAAAAGGCTAAGCTAGGGGCAATCAGTGTCGGCGGTGCCGGTGCTAGTCGTGATTTCTCTGCACGGACGTCTCATGCGCAGTCGCCTTTTCAACTTTTTATCTTGTCTGCTTCTTTCCGCCACCGCCGTTCAATCCGCCCAGGCCGTGGACCTCACCACCCAACGTCAATATTACGATGAAGCCAAACGCGCCCTGGCCAAGGGCGATACGGGCCCCTACATGCAATACAGCCAGGCCCTGGCCGACTACCCGCTGACGCCCTACCTGGCCTACGACGAACTGACCGCCCGGTTGAAGACCGCCAGCAACGAGGAAATCGAACAATTCCTCGCCAAAAACGGCGACCTGCCCCAGGCCAACTGGATGAAACTGCGTTGGTTGCGCTGGTTGGCCGACCGTGGCGACTGGCAGACCTTTGAAAAGTACTACGACCCCAAGCTCAATTTCGTTGAGCTGGACTGCCTGCATGGCCAGTTCCAGCTGACCCACAACTTGAAGGCTGAAGGCTACAAAACCACCGAAAAACTGTGGATGACCGGTAAATCCCAGCCGACCGCCTGTGATGCCACCTTCGGCCAGTGGGCCGCCGACGGCCAACTCACCGAACAAAAAATCTGGGACCGCGCCAAACTCGCCGCTGAAGCACGCAACTACGCGCTGGCCAACAGCCTGGTAAAAACCCTGCCGACCCTGGGTACCCAGGGCCGCCTGATGGTGGACGTCGCGCAAAAGCCCGGCATGCTCAGCGACCCGTCGCGCTTCCTGCCGGCCACGGAGGCGATGTCTGACGCGGTTGGCCTGGGCCTGCGCCGCCTGGCACGCCAGGACCCGGACAAGGCCATGGCCCTGCTCGACGGTTACGCGAGCAGCATGCACTTCTCCCGTGACGAAAAAGTGGCAATTGCCCGTGAAATCGGCCTGACCCTGGCCAAGCGCTTCGACCCGCGCGCGCTTGAGGTGATGACCAAGTACGACCCCGAGTTGCGCGACAACACCGTGTCCGAATGGCGCCTGCGCCTGCTGTTGCGCCTGGCCCGCTGGGAAGATGCCTACCAACTGACGCGCAAACTCCCGCAGGATTTGGCCACCACCAACCGCTGGCGCTACTGGCAGGCCCGCAGCCTGGAACTGGCCGAGCCGAAAAACCCGCAGGCCCTGGTGCTGTACAAGAACCTGTCACGGGAGCGTGACTTCTACGGCTTCCTCGCAGCAGACCGCTCCAAAGCGCCGTACCAGCTGAACAACAAGCCGTTGGTGATGAGCCAGGCACTGATCAACAAGGTGCGTAACACCCCCGGCGTGCGCCGTGCCCTTGAGTTCTATGCCCGTGGTCAGATAGTGGATGGCCGCCGCGAGTGGTACTACGTCAGCCGCCACTTCAACCGTGACGAAATGGTTGCCCAGGCCAAGCTGGCCTACGACATGAAGTGGTACTTCCCGGCGATCCGCACCATCAGCCAGGCGCAGTACTGGGATGACCTGGACATCCGCTTCCCGATGGCCCACCGCGACACCCTGGTGCGCGAAGCCAAGGTCCGTGGCCTGCATTCCAGCTGGGTATTCGCCATCACCCGCCAGGAAAGTGCCTTCATGGACGACGCGCGCTCCGGCGTCGGCGCCAGCGGCCTGATGCAACTGATGCCCGGCACCGCCAAGGACACCGCGCGCAAGTTCAGCATCCCCCTGACCTCCCCCGCCCAGGTGCTGGACCCGGACAAAAACATCCAGCTCGGCGCCGCTTACCTGAGCCAGGTGCACAGCCAGTTCAACGGCAACCGCGTCCTCGCCTCCGCCGCCTACAACGCCGGCCCCGGCCGCGTGCGCCAATGGCTGCGCGGCGCCGACCACCTGAGTTTCGACGTATGGGTGGAAAGCATCCCGTTCGACGAAACCCGCCAGTATGTGCAGAACGTGCTGTCTTATTCAGTGATCTACGGGCAGAAGCTCAACTCGCCACAGCCGTTAGTGGATTGGCATGAGCGGTACTTTGATGATCAATAAGGTTTGAAGCAGAAATGAAAATGCCCGCATTGAGAGATGCGGGCATTTTTTATGGGCACCGATATTCAGTGTTCGAGACTTTCCTCAACCCCATCACTGAACTGCAACGCCGCCAACCGCGCATACAGCGGGTTGCTCGCAATCAGCTGCTGGTGCGTCCCCACCGCCACCAGCTTGCCCTGGTCCATTACTGCAATCCGGTCCGCATGCTTCACGGTCGCCAAACGGTGGGCGATGACCAGCGTGGTGCGCCCTTGCATCAACTGCGGCAACGCTTGCTGGATCAGGTGTTCACTCTGGGCATCCAGGGCGCTGGTGGCTTCGTCCAGCAGCAGGATCGGCGCGTCTACCAACAACGCGCGGGCAATCGCCAGGCGTTGGCGTTGGCCGCCGGAGAGGCCCATGCCGCCGTCGCCGAGGTGGGTCTGATAGCCATCGGGCATTTGCAGGATGAAATCGTGGGCGTGGGCAATACGGGCGGCGGCTTCGACGTGCTCGCGCGTGGCCGTCGGGTTGCCGTAGCGGATGTTCTCCTCAACGCTGCCGAAAAACAGCGCCGGGCTCTGAGACACCAGGGCGAAGTGGCGGCGCAGGTCCAAGGGATCGAGATCGGTCAACGCCTGGCCTTCCAGCAGGATGCGGCCTTGCTGCGGATCGTAGAAGCGCAGCAACAGGTCAAAAATCGTCGACTTGCCCGCACCGGACGGGCCCACCAGCGCCAGGGTTTCGCCGGCGTTGATGGTCAGGCTCAAGCCGTCGATGGCATAGCTGTCCGGCCGTGAAGGGTAGGAAAAGCGCAGGTCCTGCAGCTCCATGCGACCGCTGACACGCTCCGGCAACTGCACTTTGCCCGTGGCCGGCGCCTGGATCTCGTTGCTCGACTGCAACAGCTCACCAATGCGCTCCGCCGCACCGGCGGCACGTTGCAATTCACCGAGGACTTCGCTGAGGGTACCGACGGCGCTGCCGACGATCAGGCTGTAGAACACAAATGCGGCCAGCTCGCCGCCGGAAATGCGCCCGCTGATCACGTCCATGCCGCCGACCCAGAGCATCACGCCCACCGCACCCAGCACCAGCATGATCACCAGGGTGATCAACCAGGCGCGCTGCGCGATGCGTTTGCGTGCGGTGGAGAACGCCTCTTCCACGGTCACGGCAAAGCGCTGCTCGTCCTGCACCTGATGGTTATAGGCCTGCACGGTCTTGATCTGGCCGAGGGTCTCGGACACGTAGCTGCCCACATCGGCAATACGGTCCTGGCTCAGGCGCGACAAGCTGCGTACACGACGACCGAAGATCAGGATCGGCGCCAGTACCAACGGCAGCGCCACCACCACGATGCTGGTGAGCTTGGGGTTAGTGATGAACAACAGCACGATGCCGCCGATCACCATCAAGGCATTACGCAGGAACAGCGACAGCGACGAGCCGATCACCGATTGCAGCAAGGTGGTGTCGGTGGTCAGCCGTGATTGGATTTCCGAGCTGCGGTTGTTTTCGTAGAAACCCGGGTGCAGGTAGATCAGGTGGTTGAAGACCTGCCGGCGAATGTCCGCCACCACCCGCTCACCGATCCACGACACCAGGTAAAACCGCGCAAACGTGCCCACGGCCAAGCCCAGCACCAACACCATGAACAGGCCGATGGATTGGTTGAGCAGGTGCGGCGACTGTGTCATGAAGCCCTGGTCCACCAGCAGGCGAATGCCCTGGCCCATGGATAAGGTGATGCCGGCGGTGACGATAAGCGCCATCAGGGCACCCAGTGCCTGCCAGCGATAGGGCGCGATAAAGCGACTGGCCAGACGAATCGCGCGGCGTTGACGGACTGAGAACATGAGGGGCATCACCTGATCGGAAAGGGTTGGTACCTGCCTGCTTACATGGGGGGAACTTGGGCGAATAACAATGAGTCAGGTTAATTATGCCCACCGATGCTGACCCCTAGAGGCTATCGGTCTAACGCCCGGCTGGAAATCCTTAGCGGTTTCTGGTGGACTGGATGTTCGAACTGGTGATCTCGTAAGGAGTTGTAACAGCGCGGTCACTCGGGGGTTATACAGTAGGTACACAACCTGATGAGGAGACAGGCCATGACCTTGCAAAATAGCAGCGATGCCAAAATTGAAGTAATCCGCCAGCCACAGCAGTTGCCTTGCTCCGTGATCGACGCCCAGGGCCGCGAAGTGCAGATTACCGAAGAGATGATCCAGCAAGCGTGCCGCGAGCTGGAACAGCGACTGGTCAAGCCTGCCCAGCAAGGCTGAAGCGCCCACGCTCTTTCAAACCCGGCCCAGGTGGCCGGGTTTTTTATTCGGTGTTTAAACGGTTGCCGCGCCCAATGCGGACACGATGCTCGCCAACACCGCCGACTCCCCATTCACAATGCGCACCTTCAAGCCATCGATTTCACGACGCTCCGGATAATGCTTGCGCAGCAAATCGAACGCCTTGCGTTGTTCTTCGACGGTACCCACCAGGCTACGGCGGAAATCCGCATCATCACGGCGCGGGTCGTACACGCTGCGGCACAACGTCGCGAGTGCCCAGGCCGGGTCGGTCGATGCGTTCAAATGCACTTCGGCCAGCCACGGTTGCGGCAACAAGTCGCTCAACTGAATGCTCTGCTCCTGGCCCAGGTACGCGCAGAACGCCTGATAGATCTGCGCCGTACCGCGCTGCTTGCCGTCAAGGCTATAACCGGCAATGTGCGGGGTGGCCAACACACACAGGTCGGCGAGGTCGACGTCCACCTCGGGCTCGCCTTCCCACACGTCCAGCACCGCTTGCAGGTCTTCACGCGCAAGCAGCACGTCGCGCAGGGCGGCGTTGTCGACCACCGGGCCACGGCTGGCATTGATCAGCCAGGTGCCGGGCTTGAGGCGGCTGAGCCGCTCGCGATCAAACAGGTGCCAGGTGGAACCATTGCCGGACTTGGTCAACGGCGTGTGCAGGCTGATCACATCGCATTGCTCGATGATCTGCTCAAGGCTGACGTAGTCGCCGTCTTCGGCGATCTGTCGCGGCGGGTCGCAGACCAGCACGTTCCAGCCCAGGCCCTTGAGCACTTCGATCAGTCGCCCGCCCACTTCACCGGCGCCGACGACGCCATAGGTACGCTGATTGAGGTCGGCGCCTTCGATCTCGGCCAGGGTTTGCAGGCTGCCCAGCACATAGTCCACCACGCCACGGGCATTGCAGCCGGGGGCGCTGGACCACTGGATACCGGCCTGCTTGAAGTAATCGAGGTCGAGGTGGTCGGTGCCGATGGTGCAGGTGCCGACAAAACGCACCTTCGTGCCGTCCAGCAGGGCGCGGTTGACGTTGGTCACCGAGCGCACCAGCAGTACATCGGCCTGTTCGACGGTGGCACGGTCGATGGAACGGCCGGACACTCGGCGAATCTCGCCAAATCCTTGGAAGAACTCATCGAGCAGCGGAATATTTTCGTCGGCAACAATCAGCATGGCAGGCTCCTTTGGCGGATCAGCAGTGTACAGGGATGCGATCTTCAATGTGGGAGGGGCGGTGGCACGACAGCTCGCTTACAAATCGCTAACACAGGTTTTTTCCTGACCATTACGTCAAGGCGTAGAATCCGCCGGCCTTGCGCCCTTCTCTATTGGACACCCGTACGTGAACACTGCCACTGCCCCCCTTACCCGCCCCGCCCGCATCAGCCGGGAAGTGGGTGGCCTGATGACGCTCGCACTGCCGATCATGATCGGCCAACTGGCAACCACCTTCATGAGCTTTGTCGATGCGGTGATGGCCGGCCGCGTCAGCCCCCAGGACCTGGCGGCGGTGGGCCTGGGCAACTCGATCTGGATTCCGGTGTACCTGCTGATGACTGGTACGCTGTTGGCCACCACGCCGAAAGTCGCCCAACGCTACGGTGCGGGCCACTATGGTGAAATCGGGCCGTTGGTGCGTCAGTCATTGTGGCTGGCCGTGGTGGTCGGCATCATCGGCTCGCTGCTGCTGCTCTGCGCCGAGCCGATCCTGCATGCCATGAAGGTTGAACCCGAGCTTATCGCCCCCACCATGGGCTACCTGCATGGCATCGCCGCAGGGATGCCGGCCGTTGCCCTGTATTACGTGCTGCGCTGTTTCAGCGACGGCCTGGGCCGCACCCTGCCCAGCATGGCCATGGGACTGTGCGGGTTGGCGCTGAATGTCCCGCTGAACTACATATTCATCTACGGTCACCTGGGCTTACCGGCCATGGGCGGCGTGGGCTGCGGCTGGGCCACGGCGATTGCGATGTGGGTGATGATGCTCGGCATGGCCGCCTGGACCCGCTGGGGGGCGGCCTACCAGAGCAGTGAACTGTTCAAGCGCTTCGACTGGCCGCAGTGGTCGGTAATCAAGCGCGTATTGGGAATTGGCCTGCCGATTGGCATCGCGATCTTTGCCGAATCGAGCATCTTTGCCGTCATCGCCCTGCTGCTCGGCAGCCTGGGCGCCACGGTTGTGTCGGGGCACCAGATCGCGCTGAACGTCAGCTCATTGGTGTTCATGATCCCCTACTCCCTGAGCATGGCCGTCACTGTGCGCGTCGGCCAGGCCCTGGGGCGAGGCGAGGCGCGGGAAGCACGTTTTGCCGCCGGGGTCGGCATGGGCACGGCGCTGGCGTACGCCTGCCTGTCCTGCAGCCTGATGCTGGTGTTTCGCGAGCAGATTGCGGCGATCTACACCCCGGACCCCATCGTCATTCACCTGGCATCGACGCTGATCGTGTTTTCAGCGCTGTTCCAGTTCAGTGACTCGATTCAGGTCACCGCTGCCGGCGCCCTGCGTGGCTACCAGGACACCCGCGTCACCATGGTGCTGACCTTGTTTGCCTACTGGGGCGTGGGGCTGCCGGTGGGTTACGCCCTGGGGCTGACTCACTGGCTGGGCGAACCCAGCGGGCCGAGCGGCTTGTGGCAAGGGCTGATCGTGGGGTTGAGCTGTGCGGCGGGGATGCTGCTGGTGCGCCTGGCGCGCAGTGCACGCCGGCGCATTCGCCTGGAGAAGGCGCGGGGTTAATCGGCCTTTTTGCGGATCCAGTACAAGTACGTACCGGCCTGCTCCTGCTGATCCACCAGTTCATGGTCAAGGAACACGCAGAACTTGGGAATATCGCGGCGCGTTGACGGGTCGGTCGCGATCACCTTGAGCAAGCCGCCGGGCGGCAGGTCGCGGATGTGCTGGTGCAGCATCATCACCGGCTCAGGGCAGTTGAGGCCCGTTGCGTCGAGGGTGCCATCAACGGCGGTGTGGAAAATATCGCTCATTGTCTACTCCTGAAACCGGCGCTCAGTTTAGCGGGCCTTGGTTTTCTTCACATCCACCAGCCGACGCAGGTGGCAGGTCACTTCTTCACGGTCGTGATACAGCTGTTTGCAGCCGATCTCCACCCGAATGCCGCGCGCCTTGAAACCGTCCTCGATACGTTCCAGCAGGCGCTTGACCTCGGCGTAACGCTGTTTCATCGGCAACTTCAGGTTCACCACCGCCTCGCGGCAATACCCTTCGCCGATCCAGGTCTCAAGCAGCGCCGCATTGCGCGCCGGCTTTTCGACGATGTCGCACACCATCCAGTCCACCGGCTGCTTGGGCACGAAGGTAAAGCCGTCGGCCATCAGGTGCTGCACCAGGCCGGTGTCCATCAGGCTTTCGGCCATGGGGCCGTTGTCGATGGCGGTCACCAGCATGCCACGGTTGACCAGTTGCCAGGTCCAGCCACCAGGGGCCGCACCCAGATCGACGCCGGTCATGTCGCCATGCAGGCGCTCGTCCCATTGGTCGCGGGGGATAAAGTGGTGCCAGGCCTCTTCCAGCTTCAGGGTCGAGCGGCTGGGCGCGTCCCGGGGGAATTTCAGGCGCGGGATGCCCATCGGCCACATCGCCGAGTTATTCGACTCGGCCAGGCCCATGAACACTTCGCGGCCGCTTTTGAAGGTCAGCAGCAGGCGCGGCTTGCTCGGGTCGTCCACCAGCTTGCCGGCGTTCAACAAGGCTTTGCGCAGGTGCACTTCGAATTTCTTGCAGAAGTTCGAGAGTTCCTTGCCGTCATTGGTGTCGACCATCTCCAGCCACAGGCTGCCGCACACCGGGAATTCACGCAGGTGGGCGAGGATCACGCTGATACGGTCGGTTTCCGGCAGGTCGATAAACACCCCGCGCGCCCACTGCCGCGGGAAGATCAGCTCGGCAAAGCGCTGGCCGTGCATCAGGCGCTGGGCGCCGTCTTCTTCGGTGCAGACAAATTCGGCGCAGGCGCTGCCGGTCTTGGCCTTGGCGTAGCCGGAAACGTTCAGGCGCGCGGCGTGTTCCGCGATCTCGGAACAGACTTCGCCCTCAAAACCCGGGCGGCAGTGCATAAAAAGGGTGTTCATCGACTCTCCTGGTGACTCAACTGACGTCGCGCTATCGCAATGCCTGTCATGAAAACGCGCGCATGATAGCCGAGTTCGGAACCTTGGTTCTGTCCATAGAGTCCAGTAATTAGCCAGCTACTGAAAACAGCGCTAGTTTGAAAGCTCTGTTCGTCCCGTCAGGTCCGTAGCCGTGCGGACCATAAGGAGTCATGTAATGTCATCCCTTGATAGCCTGAGAACCCTTAAAACTTTAGAAATCGACGACAAGACCTACCACTATTTCAGCCTGCCCGAGGCCGCCAAGAGTCTGGGTGACCTGGACAAGCTGCCGATGTCCCTCAAGGTGCTGCTGGAGAACCTGCTGCGCTGGGAAGACAACAAGACCGTCACCGGCGCCGACCTCAAGGCCATTGCCGCCTGGCTCAAAGAGCGCCAGTCCGACCGCGAGATCCAGTACCGCCCCGCCCGCGTCCTGATGCAGGACTTTACCGGCGTACCCGCCGTGGTCGACCTGGCCGCCATGCGCGCCGCCGTGGCCAAGGCCGGGGGCGACCCGCAGCGTATCAACCCACTCTCGCCCGTGGACCTGGTGATCGACCACTCGGTGATGGTCGACAAGTTCGGCAACGCCGACGCCTTCGAGCAGAACGTCGACATCGAAATGCAGCGCAACGGCGAACGCTACGCCTTCCTGCGCTGGGGCCAGAGTGCCTTCGACAACTTCAGCGTGGTACCGCCGGGCACCGGCATCTGCCACCAGGTCAACCTCGAATACCTGGGCCGCACCGTGTGGACCAAGGACGAGGACGGCCGCACCTACGCCTTCCCCGACACCCTGGTGGGCACCGACTCCCACACCACCATGATCAACGGCCTCGGAGTGCTCGGCTGGGGCGTGGGCGGGATCGAAGCGGAAGCGGCGATGCTCGGCCAACCGGTGTCGATGCTGATCCCGGAAGTGATCGGCTTCAAGCTCACCGGCAAGCTCAAGGAAGGCATTACCGCCACCGACCTGGTGCTGACCGTCACCCAGATGCTGCGCAAGAAAGGCGTGGTGGGTAAGTTCGTCGAGTTCTACGGCGACGGCCTGGCGGACCTGCCCCTGGCGGACCGCGCGACCATCGCCAACATGGCCCCGGAATACGGCGCCACCTGCGGCTTTTTCCCGGTGGATGAGGTGACCCTGGACTACCTGCGCCTCTCCGGTCGCCCGGCTGCCACCGTGAAGCTGGTCGAGGCCTACACCAAAGCCCAGGGCCTGTGGCGTAACGCTGGCCAGGAGCCGGTGTTTACCGACAGCCTGGCCCTTGACATGGGCAGCGTCGAAGCCAGCCTCGCTGGGCCAAAACGTCCACAGGACCGAGTGTCCCTGCCCAACGTCGGCCAGGCGTTCAGCGACTTCCTCGACCTGCAATTCAAGCCCACCAACAAAGAGGAAGGCCGCCTGGAAAGTGAAGGCGGCGGCGGTGTGGCCGTGGGCAACGCCGACCTGGTGGGCGAAACCGACTATGAATACGAAGGCCAGACCTATCGCCTGAAAAACGGCGCCGTGGTGATCGCCGCCATCACCTCCTGCACCAACACGTCCAACCCCAGCGTGATGATGGCCGCCGGGCTGGTGGCGAAAAAAGCCGTGGAGAAAGGCCTCACGCGCAAACCCTGGGTAAAAACCTCCCTGGCGCCCGGCTCCAAAGTGGTCACCGACTACTACAAGGCCGCGGGCCTCACCCAATATCTGGACAAACTTGGCTTCGACTTGGTGGGTTATGGCTGCACCACCTGCATCGGCAACTCCGGGCCGTTGCCTGAGCCGATTGAAAAAGCCATCCAGAAGGCCGACCTCGCCGTGGCCTCGGTGCTGTCCGGCAACCGCAACTTCGAAGGCCGCGTGCACCCACTGGTGAAAACCAACTGGCTGGCCTCGCCGCCCCTGGTAGTGGCCTACGCCTTGGCGGGGACCGTACGCATCGATATCAGCAGCGAACCGCTGGGTAACGATCAACAGGGTAATCCGGTGTATTTGAAGGACATCTGGCCGAGCAGCCAGGAGATTGCCGACGCAGTAGCGCAAGTCAGCACCGGCATGTTCCACAAGGAATACGCCGAAGTGTTCGCCGGCGACGAACAGTGGCAAGCCATTGAAGTGCCACAGGCCGCGACCTATGTGTGGCAGAAAGACTCCACCTACATCCAGCACCCGCCGTTCTTCGATGACATTGCCGGCCCCCTGCCGGTGATCAAAGACGTCAAGGGCGCCAACGTACTGGCGCTGCTGGGCGACTCGGTGACCACCGACCACATCTCCCCCGCCGGCAATATCAAGGCCGACAGCCCTGCCGGCCGCTACCTGCGTGAGCAAGGCGTGGAGCCGCGTGACTTCAACTCCTACGGCTCACGCCGCGGCAACCATGAAGTGATGATGCGCGGCACCTTTGCCAACATCCGCATCCGCAATGAAATGCTCGGCGGCGAGGAAGGCGGCAATACGCTGTACATCCCCACCGGCGAGAAAATGCCGATCTACGATGCCGCCATGAAGTACCAGGCCTGCGGCACACCGCTGGTGGTGATCGCCGGTCAGGAGTACGGCACCGGCTCCAGCCGCGACTGGGCAGCCAAGGGCACCAACCTGCTGGGGGTCAAGGCGGTGATCGCCGAGAGCTTTGAGCGGATTCACCGTTCCAACCTGGTGGGCATGGGCGTGCTGCCGCTGCAGTTCAAGCTGGATCAGAACCGCAAGGCGCTGAAGCTTACGGGTAAGGAGAAGATCGATATTCTCGGCCTGACCGAGGTAGAGATCGTGCCGCGGATGAACCTGACGCTGGTGATTACCCGGGAGGATGGCAGCCGCGAGAAGGTCGACGTGCTGTGCCGGATCGACACCTTGAATGAAGTGGAATACTTCAAGTCGGGGGGGATTTTGCACTATGTGCTGCGGCAGTTGATCGCGTCGTAAGGCGGTCTCAAAAGCAATGGAGATCTAATGTGGGAGGGGGCTTGCCCCCTCCCACACTTTAACCGCGTTTAACGTTTCAGATCAGCCGAACAACCACTTCCACAACAGCACCAGCACCACTACCGCCAGCACCGGCCGCGCAATGCGGTAAGCCTTCGGATGCTTGCGCTTCCACTGCTTGACCACGCCGCTGAACTTGTCGCTGAAGGTCTTGCTCCAGGCGTAGGCCTGGTTGATGCCGCCGACGCGCTCGTCGTCGAGGTTCTGCGGCGCGGTGGCGCGGCCCAGTTGCTTGCTGACCCAGCGGTTGACGCGGGTCATCAGGCGATTGCTCAGCGGGCGTTCGATGTCGCAGAACAGGATCACGCGGGTCTGCTCGGTTTCGTTCTTCACCCAGTGCACGTAGGTTTCGTCGAACATCACGTCGTCACCGTCGCGCCAGGCATACACCTGGCCGTCGACAAAGATGCGGCAGTCGTCGGAGTTCGGCGTGGACAAGCCCAGGTGATAACGCAGGGAACCGGCAAACGGGTCACGGTGCGGGTTGAGGTGGCTGCCGCCCGGCAACAGCGCGAACATCGCGCCCTTGACGTTGGGGATGCTGCTCACCAACGCCACGGTTTTCGGGCACAGCGCCTCGGCCGATGGCAGGGGTTTGTCGTACCACTTGAGGTAGAAACGCTTCCAGCCCTTCTTGAAGAACGAACCAAAACCGGCGTCGTTGTTCTTTTCGGCGGCGCGGATATAACCCTCGTCGAACAGGTGCATGGCCTCTTCGCGGATCACTTCCCAGTTGTCCTTGAGCACGTCCAGTTCCGGAAACTTGCTGCGGTCCAGGTACGGCTTGGACGGCACCGCCGAAAACAGGTACATCAAGGCGTTATAGGGGGCGAACAGCGCCGAATGGTTGACGAACTGGCGCAACATCGGCAAACGGGCCTTGCCGCGCAAGTGCACATACAGCGTGCTGCCGATAAACAGCAACAGCACCGACAGTTTGGCGGCCAAAGAAAAGGTCATGCAGCAACTCCTGGAAATAAGCGCCTGGCCAACAGCCTCCCGGCGATGGGAGACCAGACGTAACAGCCGGCCATGATAAACAGTTGGGCCATTATGCAGAAGGCCCAGGCTGACCGGCTGACATAAATCAAGCCTGGTTTTCTTGCTCGGTAAACAAATCGCTGAACAGCATGCTCGACAGGTAGCGCTCACCGGAGTCCGGCAGGATCACCACGATGGTCTTGCCCTGCATTTCCGGTTTCTCGGCCAGGCGCACGGCCACGGCCATGGCGGCACCGCAGGAGATACCGCACAGGATGCCCTCCTCCTGCATCAGGCGCAGGGCCATGGCCTTGGACTCGTCGTCGGTCACCAGCTCCACGCGGTCGACCATCGACAGGTCGAGGTTTTTCGGCACGAACCCGGCGCCAATACCCTGGATCTTGTGGGGGCTGGGCTTGATCTCTGCACCGGCCAGGGCCTGGGTGATCACCGGCGACACCATCGGCTCGACAGCCACCGACAGGATCGGCTTGCCCGCCGTGTTCTTGATGTAGCGCGACACTCCAGTGATGGTCCCACCGGTGCCGACGCCCGCCACCAGCACGTCCACGGCGCCATCGGTGTCGTTCCAGATTTCCGGGCCGGTGGTTTTTTCGTGGATGGCCGGGTTGGCCGGGTTTTCGAACTGGGCCGGCATAAAGTAGGTGGCCGGGTCGCTGGCAACGATCTCGCCCGCTTTGTCGATGGCGCCCTTCATGCCTTTGGCCGGCTCGGTCAGTACCAACTCGGCGCCGAGGGCCTTGAGCACCTTGCGGCGTTCGATACTCATGGACGCCGGCATAGTCAGCAGCAACTTGTAACCACGGGCAGCGGCGACAAAGGCCAGGCCGATACCGGTATTGCCGGAAGTCGGTTCCACGATGGTCATGCCCGGCTTGAGTTTGCCGGTGCCTTCGGCGTCCCAGATCATGTTTGCGCCAATGCGGCACTTCACCGAGTAGCCCGGATTACGTCCTTCGATCTTGGCCAGGATGGTCACGCCACGCGGTGCGATACGGTTGATCTGAACCAGGGGCGTGTTACCGATGGAGTGCGCGTTGTCTGCAAAGATGCGGCTCATGGCGGGTCCTATTAGGCGGTTTTCAGAAAGGCTCCAAGGGTATGCCTCGTGCTGCAAAGCGTCCAGTCGAAGGAACGTTGGGCCTGTCGCAGAGGTCCACCCCACTATATGGACAGAGGACCCTCCCCATGAAACGTCGCTACAGCTGGCCACTATGGACCATTGCCGGATTGCTGGTGGTCCTGGTCGCCATGAGCATCGCGCTGCCCTATCTGGTGCGTAACTACCTGAATGACAAGCTCGCGAACATGGGCGATTACCGCGGCCAGGTGACCGACGTGGACCTTGCGCTGTGGCGTGGCGCGTACCGGATCAATGGCCTTGAAATCATCAAGGTCGACGGCAAGGTCCCCGTCCCGTTCGTCAAGGCGCCGCTGATCGACCTGGCGGTGAGCTGGCACGCTCTCTGGTACGACCACGCGGTAGTGGCCAAAGTGCTGTTTATCGAGCCCGAAGTGAACTTCGTCGACGGCGGCGCCAACAAGCAAGCCTCCCAGACCGGTAAGGGTACCGACTGGCGCGAGCAGTTGAGTAAGTTGGCTCCCATCACCCTCGACGAAGTGCGCATCGAAGACGGCAAGATCGCCTTCCACAACTTCAGTTCCAAACCTGTGGTGAAGATCGACGCGACCGACGTCAACGCCAGCTTCTACAACCTGACCAATGTGGTGGACGTCAAAGGCCGGCGCGACGCGCGCTTCGACGGCAAAGCCCTGCTGCAAGGCCAGGCCCCGTTGGAAGCCACCGCCACTTTCGACCCGCTGAGCAATTTCGAGAATTTCGAGTTTCGCTTCCGCGCCAGGGACTTGCAGCTCAAGCGCATGAACGACTTCGCCTCGGCCTACGGCAAGTTCGACTTCAAGGCCGGCACCGGGGACGTGGTGATTGAAGCCCAGGCGGAAAAAGGCCAGTTGACCGGCTACATCAAGCCGCTGCTGCGCGATGTGGAGGTCTTCGACTGGCAACAGGACGTGGAGAACAAGGACAAGAACATCTTTCGTTCGATCTGGGAGGCGGTGGTGGGCACCAGCGAGACCGTGCTGAAGAACCAGGCGAAGAACCAGTTCGCCACCCGCGTGGAGCTGAGTGGCAGCGTACACCAGCAAAATGTCAGCGCGTTCTCCGCATTTTTGGCGATTTTACGCAATGGTTTTATCCAGGCGTTCAATGCGCGCTATGAACAGCCCAAGCCCTCGGCGGATTGAGCCGTGACCGGTCATTCAGAGACTGAATAACCCGTCTGCGTTCACAGTCGCCGGGGCCTCGCGGTATAGTCGGGCATTGATGAATTCGAGGAATGACCGATGAAGTTCGAAGGCACCCAGGCCTACGTTGCCACCGACGACCTGAAACTGGCCGTCAACGCTGCCATCACCCTGGAGCGCCCGCTGCTGGTCAAGGGCGAGCCCGGCACCGGCAAGACCATGCTCGCCGAACAACTGGCCGAGTCCTTCGGCGCCAAGCTGATCACCTGGCACATCAAGTCCACCACCAAGGCCCACCAGGGCCTGTACGAGTACGATGCGGTCAGCCGCCTGCGCGACTCGCAGCTGGGCGTGGACAAGGTGCACGACGTGCGCAACTACCTCAAGAAAGGCAAGCTCTGGGAAGCGTTCGAGTCCGAGGAGCGGGTGATCCTGCTGATCGATGAAATCGACAAGGCTGACATCGAGTTCCCCAACGACCTGCTGCAAGAACTCGACAAGATGGAGTTCTACGTCTACGAAATCGACGAGACCATCAAGGCCAAGAAGCGCCCGATCATCATCATTACCTCCAACAACGAAAAAGAGCTGCCGGACGCGTTCCTGCGCCGCTGCTTCTTCCACTACATCGCCTTCCCCGACCGCACCACCCTGCAAAAAATCGTCGACGTGCACTACCCCGACATCAAGAAAGACCTGGTCAGCGAAGCGCTGGACGTGTTCTTCGACGTACGCAAAGTGCCGGGCCTGAAGAAAAAACCGTCCACCTCCGAACTGGTCGACTGGCTCAAGCTGCTGATGGCCGACAATATCGGCGAAGCGGTGCTGCGCGAGCGCGACCCCACCAAGGCCATCCCGCCCCTGGCGGGTGCCTTGGTCAAGAACGAGCAAGACGTGCAGTTGCTGGAACGTCTGGCATTCATGAGCCGTCGCGGTAATCGCTAATGTTGCTCAACCTGTTCAATGAAATGCGGGCCGCCAAGGTCCCGGTGTCGGTGCGCGAGCTGCTCGACCTGATCAACGCGCTGAAACAGCGCGTGACCTTCGCCGACATGGACGAGTTTTACTACTTGGCCCGGGCGATCCTGGTCAAGGACGAGCGGCATTTCGACAAGTTCGACCGTGCCTTCAGCGCCTATTTCAACGGCCTGGAAAAGCTCGACGACCACCTGCAGGCGCTGATCCCCGAAGAGTGGCTGCGCAAGGAATTCGAGCGCTCGCTGAGCGATGAAGAACGCGCGCAGATCCAATCCCTTGGTGGCCTCGACAAGCTGATCGAGGAATTCAAAAAGCGCCTGGAAGAACAGAAAGAACGCCACGCCGGCGGCAACAAATGGATCGGCACCGGCGGCACCAGCCCGTTCGGCTCCGGCGGCTACAACCCGGAAGGCATTCGCGTCGGCGACGCCGGCAAGCGCCAGGGCAAGGCGGTAAAAGTCTGGGACCAGCGCGAGTACAAGAACCTCGATGACCAGGTGGAACTGGGCACGCGCAATATCAAGATCGCCCTGCGCCGCCTGCGCAAGTTCGCCCGCCAGGGTGCGGCCGAAGAGCTGGACATCGACGGCACCATCGACCACACCGCCCGCGATGCCGGGCTGCTGAATATCCAGATGCGCCCGGAACGGCGCAACACCATCAAACTGCTGTTGCTGTTCGATATCGGCGGCTCGATGGACGCCCACGTCAAGATCTGCGAAGAGCTGTTCTCGGCGTGCAAGACCGAGTTCAAGCACCTGGAGTACTTCTACTTCCACAACTTCGTGTACGAGTCGGTGTGGAAGAACAACCAGCGCCGCACCTCCGAGCGCACCTCCACCCAGGACCTGCTGCACAAGTACGGTGCCGACTACAAAGTGATCTTTATCGGCGATGCGTCGATGGCGCCGTATGAAATCACCCAGGCTGGCGGCAGCGTCGAGCACTGGAATGAAGAGCCGGGGTATGTGTGGATGCAGCGCTTCATGGCCAAGTACAAGAAACTGATCTGGATTAACCCGTATCCCAAGGATACGTGGGGCTATACGGCCTCGACGGGGATTGTGCGGGAGTTGGTGGAGGATCAGATGTACCCGCTGACGCTGCGCGGGCTTGAGGAAGGGATGCGCTTCCTCTCCAAATAAACGCCGATCCCCATAATGCAGGAGATCTCATGTGGGAGGGGCGGTGTTATGTAAATCGGCGCAAATACTCGACATGCTGCCGATGCGCCGTTTCCTGCACCACCGGCGCCAACCTCACCTTCTCCCCCGGCAAACACTGCGCCAGCCGCGCCAGCGCCAATGGCGTCAACGCGCCCAGACGCGGATACCCGCCAATGGTCTGCCGATCATTGAGCAACACAATCGGCTGCCCATCCGGCGGCACCTGGATGCCGCCCAACGGGATCCCTTCGGAAATCAGCGACGGCCCTTGGTACTGCAACGGCGTACCGAGCAAGCGCATGCCCATGCGGTCGGCGCGACTGTCCAGGGCCCAGTCGGTGTTGAAGGCATCGAACAGGCTCTGGCCGCTGAACTGGCCAATTTGGGCGCCGACGATCACATCCAGCGGCGCCTTGGCGGGTAACGCCTGTGCGCTCAGCACTTTCATCGCTCCGCCGGTACCGGAATAGGCCAAGCGCCCGCCTTCGGCCAGGGCCTTGCCGAAACCGTCCGGCCCGCCCAGTTCCTCACGGACCACCGTGGCACAACTGCCCAGCACATCCGGCGCATCAAACCCGCCCGGCGCGGCCAGGTAAGCCCGCGCGCCGCTGAACGGCTGGGTAAAGCGCAGGCGCTGACCCTTCTGCAGGATAAAACTGCGCCCGGGACTGATCGCACGTTCGTCGATATACGCGCCCAAATCCGCCCCGGCCAACGCCAGCAGACAGTAGTCCTCGGCCTGTACGGTAAAACCACCCAAGGTGATTTCCACTACCGGCGCATTCAGCGCATTGCCCAACAGCCAGTTGGCCCACGACATTGACACCCAATCCAGCGCGCCGCCCTGGGTTACGCCCAGGTGGCGCACGCCAAAACGACCGGCGTCCTGCAACAGGCACAGCGGCGTGCTGGCCTCGATGATCAAGCGGCTCATGCCTGCGCCTCCAACGGCGTGTCATCGCCACCCAGATTGATAAATTCGGCGTGGCTGACGGATTCAAAACGCACCGTGTCACCGGGCTGCATCAGGCTGTAGCCGTCGCGCTCGCGGTCAAACAGCTTGGCCGGGGTGCGGCCAATCAGGTTCCAGCCACCGGGGGACACCACCGGGTAGGCGGCGGTTTGCCGCTCGGCGATGCCCACACTGCCGGCCGCCACGCGTTTGCGTGGCGTGCTCAGGCGCGGTGTGGCGAGGATCTCATCCACCAGCCCCATAAAGGCAAAACCGGGGGCGAAGCCGAGGGCGAACACCTGGTATTCGTGGGCGCTGTGGCGGCGGATCACCTCGTCGACGGCCAGGCCACTGCGCTGGGCGAGCAACGTCAGTTCAGGGCCGACACTCAGGTCATACCACACCGGCAGCACATGGCACTGGCCGCTGCCCTGGGCCTGGGGTTGCAGGTCGGCGAGGGCCTGGTCGATCAATGCCCGCGCCTGGGCCGGGTTCAACGCGGTGAGGTCGTAATGCAGCATCAAGGTGGTGTAGGACGGCACCAGGTCTACCAGTGCCGTGCCGAAACCGGCTCGCAGGCGCTGGGTGGCGGAAAGCATCCACGGCATATTGGCCTCGGCGATCACGTCGAACAGCCGCACCATCAGGCAGTCGATGGCCACCACTTCAATCCGTAGCTTCATACCGGCTTCAACGCCTCACGGATGCGCTTTACGGCAGCGACCGAACTGGCGTTGTCGCCATGTACGCACAGGGTATTGGCGCGCAATAACAACGAGCTGCCATCGCTGGCGGTCAGGGGTTCGCCACGAGAGAGCGTCAATGACTGGTGGACGATGACCTCGGGATCATGGTGCACAGCGCCCGGCAACTGGCGCGAAACGAGGTGGCCGTTACTGTCGTACGCACGGTCGGCAAAGGCTTCGAACCACAGGATTACCCCATACTCATCACCCAATGCCTGAGCCGCACTGTTGTCGCGGGTGGCCAGCAGCATCAACGGCAGGTCGCCATAAGCAGCCACCGCCTGGATCACCGCCCGCAGTTGCGCCGGGTTAGCCATCATGTCGTTGTACATCGCGCCGTGAGGTTTGACGTAGCTGACCCGCCCGCCCTGGGCACGACAGATGCCATCCAGTGCGCCGATCTGGTAATGCAGCAGGTCCTGGATTTCCTCGGGCGTGTAGGCCATGGAGCGGCGGCCAAAGCCTTGCAGGTCCTGATACGCCGGGTGCGCGCCTACCTGTACGCCGTGCTTGAGCGCCAGGCTGACGGTCTTGCGCATGATGCTCGGGTCGCCGGCATGAAAGCCGCAAGCCACGTTGGCGCAATCGATGAACGGCATGACCTCGGCGTCCAGACCCATGGTCCAGTTGCCAAAGCTCTCGCCGATGTCGCAATTCAATAGCAGACGGCTCACGGTGGTTGCTCCTGTAGGCTTTGTTTTTTGTAGTGTGGGATTTTTTACGCAGAACTCGCAACTTGTCCTGATACCCCAACGGCGCTTATCGTGGAATGGCTCGATTTTTGGCGCTTGCCCGGTGCGGCGTCCAACTAATAAAAACCGATCCATGCATAAGAAAAAGTTGATCCCATGAATTTGAAGTTCCTCGAAACCTTCGTCTGGGTGGCCAAGCTCAAGAGCTTCCGCCTGACCGCCGAGAAGCTGTTCACCACCCAAGCCTCGATTTCCAGCCGCATCGCCGTGCTGGAGAGCGAGCTGGGGGTGAAGCTGTTTCTGCGTGATTCACGGGGTGTGAGCCTGACCCCGGAAGGCTTGAAGGTGCTCGATTATGCCGAGCAGATGATGGTGACCATGCAGGGCCTGAAACAGTCCCTGGAAACCACCAGCAGCAAGGTCGGACGCATCCGGATCGGCGCAATGGACACGGTGATCCATACCTGGCTCAGCCCGTTGGTGGCGGAGCTGATGGACCACTTCCCTTTGGTGGAAATCGAATTGGTCGCCGATACCGCACTTAACCTCAGCGATCAGCTGCAAAAAGGTTTTCTCGATCTGATCCTGCAAACCGACCTGCTGCGCCTGGAAACCGTGCGCAGCCTGGAACTGGGCAGCCACCCCATGGCCTGGATCGTCGCCAGCCAGTCCATCTACAACCGCGACTACGCGTCCCTCGCCGAACTGGCCCAGGAGCGCATCATCACCTATTCGAAAAACTCCCATCCGCACCAGGACGTCCTCAGCCTGATGCAAGCCAACGGCGTGGCCGCGCCACGGATGAACTGTGTGAACTCGGTATCGGCGATTACCCGTCTGCTGCGCGATGGCTTCGGGATTGGCGCACTGCCGCCGGTGCTGGTCAGCGAAGAACTGGCGCGTGGCGAGTTGGTGATGTTGCCGATGGCGCAGAAACTGCCGAACCTGCAGGTGGTGGTGTCGTGGCGTGTGGGCGTGGAGTTGGTGGAGGAAATTGTGGGGCTGTGCCAGAAGGTCGTTGCCCGCTATGCCGAGGAAGTCGGCGAAGAGCGGATGCTGCTGCCCCCCTGACGAAACTCGATTAAAACTGTGGGAGGGGCGGTCTTTAGAGACCTTTCAGGTCCCGCTCTTCGATTGGCCGGCTCTGGCGCAAGCGCTTGCCGCCCAGCACCACCCAGTCGATCAGGCGGAACAGGCACTCCAGGCCGAACGACAGCAGCATTGCCCCGCCCAGGCCCCAGCCCATGGCTTCGGGGGTCAGCAGGATCTGGTAGCTGTAGCCGTTCCAGGTTTCCAGGCGGATATCCGGGTCGGCGGCCACCGCCACTTGCAGGGCGCGGATGTACCACGGGCCTTGCATGGCCTGGAATTGCTTGTCCAACGCCACCTGGCGGTCAAGCATCGCGCCCAGGCTGTTGGCATCGCTCTGGAACACCGGGTCATCGCTGGCACGGTAATGCGCCACCAAGGCCTTCAAGTCACCGTTGAAGAACTGCCGCGCGGTGGTTTCAAACCCGCTCAGGCCGGTCTGCGCCTCGATCAGGTGGGCTTCGACGCGCTTGGCGTAGTCGTTGATAAACCCCGGCACTTGCACGCCGACCAACAGGCCAATGGCAAACAGCACCAACCGCAGATAACTGAGCAACATGGTCGATATCCTTACTCGGTAACGCCCTGGCTGACGCATTCACCGCGTCGCCACAGGCTCCATTGGCCCGGTTCGTAACGGGTCCAGTTTTCGTTGTCGGTCAACGGTTCGGTAGCAATCACCGTCACCACATCGTTGGGGGTGGTTTCGGCCTGAAAATCGACGATCACGTCGACATCTTTGAGGCGCGCCGGGCCAAACGGTGCACGCCGGGTGATCTGCGCCAATTTGGTCGAGCAATAGCAAAACAGCCAGTCGCCATCACTGAGCAGGCAGTTGAACACGCCTTTGCTGCGATATTCGGCACAGGCGGCGATCAGGTCCGGCAGCATCTGTTCGATGTCCACCGGCTCGGGGAAGGCTTCGCGCACGCGGTTGAGCAGGTCGCAAAAGGCCGCTTCGCTGTCGGTATCGCCTACCGGGCGGTAGAAGGTGGCGCGGGGGGTGAAGTCCGCCAGTTGGCCGTTGTGGGCGAAACACCAGTTGCGGCCCCACAGTTCGCGCACGAACGGGTGGGTGTTGGCCAGGCTCACCTTGCCGACGTTGGCCTGGCGGATATGCCCGATCACCACTTCACTCTTGATGGGGTAACGCTGCACCAGCAGAGCGACTTCCGACTCACTGCTCGCGGCCGGGTCCTGGAACAGGCGCAGGCCACGGCCTTCGTAGAAAGCGATGCCCCAACCGTCGCGGTGGGGGCCGGTGCGCCCACCACGCTGCATCAGCCCGGTAAAGCTGAACACGATATCGGTGGGGACGTTGGCACTCATGCCCAATAATTCACACATGCCAGGGCTCTCACTGCAGGGCGGACAACGTTAAAGGCGCGGTTCGACCCGCATACCGCTCACCGGTGCAGGACGGCGGAACGGCTCGTCGTCTTCGTCCACAGGCTCGGCGGCCAAGGCGGCATCGGTGGCAGCCTTGCGCTCACGGCGGGCGTTGGCGGCGCGCTCGATGGGCCAGCGGATCAGCACAAACACGATGTACACACCAAAGGCGATCATGGTGTACATGAACAAATCGGAAATGGCCCGCCAGGCGTTATTGCCGACCTTGAGCACCAGGTCCAGCGCCGTGATGGCCACGGCCGGCGCGAACTGAGTCTTGACCGGGTCGACGATGGTCGGGCTCAACAGCAGCACCGCCATGAGCAACTGCAGCGGCTCGCGCAGCCAGCGCCAGATCCAGCGGGTCATGCGCCACCACACCAACAGGCAGCCCAAAGCGGCGAAGGCGTAAAGGCCCCAAGCGGTCAGATAGTCGTTCTCGGTCATGGTGTCCATGGCAAGGTAGGCAAACAGGCGGCTATGATAACGGCTTTTGCGTGTCGCGGCTGCAATGCCTGCCACCTTCCGCCAGACAGAGAGTGCTCCATGCCTTCATCGACCGCCCCGATTGCCCGTAAAGCCCCAGGCCAGGACCCATACGCCTGGCTGCAAGAGCGCGACAGCGTTGAAGTCCTTGATTACCTGAAGGCCGAAAATGCCTTCCAGGAAGCCCAGCTCGCCGACCAGCAGGCCCTGCGCGAAACCCTGTTCGAGGAGATCAAGGGCCGCATTCTCGAAACCGACCTGTCTCTGCCCTCCCCCTGGGGCCCGTACCTGTATTACACGCGCACCACCGCCGGTGACGAATACGCCCGCCACTACCGCTGCCGCCGCCCGGCCGACGACAGCAACCAGGTGGACGACAGCAGCGAAGAGCTGTTGCTGGACCCGAACGTGCTGGCCAACGGCGGCTTCTTTTCCCTCGGCGCATTCAGCATCAGCCCCGACCACCAGCGCCTGGCCTACAGCCTCGATACCAGTGGCGAAGAGATCTACACCCTGTTCGTGAAGGAATTGGCCACGGGCAAAGTCAGCGAACTGGAGTTTCAGGATTGCGACGGCAGCATGACCTGGGCCAATGACAGCCTGACCCTGTTCTTCGGCGAGCTGGACGACACCCACCGCCCGCACAAGCTATATCGCTACCGCCTGGATGGCACGGCGGCGCAGGAAGTGTTCCATGAGCCCGACGGGCGTTTCTTCCTGCATTGCTACCGTTCCAGTTCCGAGCGCCAGTTGCTGCTGTCGTTGGGCAGCAAGACCACCAGCGAAATCTGGGCGCTGGACGCCAACCAGCCGCACCTGGACTTCACCTGCCTGGCTCCGCGGGTCGAGGACCATGAATACGATGTCGACCACGGCCAACTGAATGGCGCGTGGACCTGGTTTATCCGCAGCAACCGTGATGGCATCAACTACGCCCTGTTTGTGGCTACCGACATTGGCGACGTGCCGACTGAGGATGAGTGGCAGAACCTGATCCCCCACAGCGACGAGGTGATGCTCGACGGCGTCAGCCTGAACGTCAACGCCATGACCCTGAGCCTGCGCATCGGCGGCCTGCCGGTGATCGAAGTGCACCCCCAAGGCGTGCCGGCCTATCGCGTGGAATTGCCCGACGCCGCCTACAGCCTCTACGTACAGAACAGCCTGGAATTCGTCAGCGACAAGATCCGCCTGCGCTATGAAGCCCTGAACCGCCCGGCCCAGGTGCGCCAGCTGGAACTGGCCAGCGGCGCGCAGCAGGTGCTCAAGGAAACCCCGGTGCTCGGCGTGTTCAATGCCGATGACTACGTCAGCCAGCGTCTGTGGGCCACTTCCGCCGACGGCACCCAGGTGCCGATCAGCCTGGTGGTCAAGCGCGACCAGCTCGGCAAGCCGACACCGTTGTACCTGTATGGCTACGGCGCCTATGGCTCAAGCCTCGACCCGTGGTTCTCCCATGCACGCCTGAGCCTGCTGGACCGTGGCGTGGCGTTCGCCATTGCGCATGTGCGCGGCGGTGGCGAACTGGGTGAAGCCTGGTATCGCAATGGCAAGCAGGAATACAAACAGAACACCTTCAGCGACTTTATCGCGTGTGCCGAGCACCTGATCGCCGAGGGCCTGACCACCTCCAAGCAACTGGTCATCAGCGGCGGCAGTGCCGGCGGCCTGTTGATCGGCGCGGTGCTCAACCAGCGTCCGGCGCTGTTCCAGGCGGCGATTGCCGAAGTGCCGTTTGTCGACGTACTCAACACCATGCTCAACCCGGAATTGCCGCTGACCATCACCGAGTACGACGAGTGGGGCAACCCCGAAGAGCCCGAAGTGTATGAACGCATCAAGGCCTACGCGCCGTACGAAAACGTCAGCGCCCAGGCCTATCCGGCCACGCTGGTGATCGCCGGCTACAACGACAGTCGCGTGCAGTACTGGGAGGCGGCCAAGTGGGTGGCCAAGTTGCGCGACACCAAGACGGACGACAACCTGCTGTTGCTCAAGACCGAACTGGGTGCCGGCCACGGCGGGATGAGCGGTCGTTATCAGGGATTACGTGACGTAGCACTCGAATATGCATTTGTGTTCAAGGCGCTGGGGCTGATTTAAGGAACTTAGCGGGGCGGCCCTGTCTGAACACAGGACCGCCTACTGATTGATGGACCAAGATTGCAGCCATGGCACTAACGACGCTAATGAATACCGAAATCCGCGACATGCTCATGGATTGCGGCCTGTTCGACCCTTTGCTGCCGGAAGACTTTTACGTCGCCGCCGGCTACTTCAATATCAGCAGCATTGCCGAGGGCGAGGTGATTTTCCTCGAGGGCGATGCCGGCACCTTCATGTGCATCATCCACAGCGGCCAGGTGGCAGTGCAGAAAACCAACCACACCGGCCAGCGCCTGACCATCGCCACCCTGCGCAGCGGCCGGGCCTTTGGTGAGATGGCGGTGCTTGACGGTGATCGGCGCTCGGCCAGCTGCGTGGCCGCCAGTGACTGCGTGCTGTTGAACCTGGGCAAGGACGCCCTGGAAAAGATGCTCAATGAAACGCCGCGTGTGGCGGCGAAGATCATCCGCGCAATCGCCATCGCGTTGTCCAAGCGCCTGCGCATGGCCGATGGGCAATTACTCTCCCAACCGTTTTAACCGCCGGGCGTCTTCGGTTTGCTGTCGTTCTGCTGCAGGCCAGGCACCGTCTGGTCCTTCGGCGGTGTCGGCAATACGATGGGCACCAACGGCGGTGAGCCGTTCGTCTTCGGCACGGCCGGCGGGGTGATCTGCGGATACAGCGTCGGCGTCGGCGTGCCCGGTGCGCCTGGGGTAGGTGCCGGTGCCACCGGTACGGTTTGCAACTCCTGAGCCTGCGCCGCACCCAATGCGAGCGCGCTCAACACAATGACCGTTAGAATGCTGCACTTCATCGATGGCTCCATGGCCTGACCGGAATGTCGTAAGGCTACTCCCAACCGCGCAAGAATGCCCTTCCCAATGAGATTTCCATGAAACGTTTCGTTCTGCTGGACACCACCCCGATCCCCGACAACGGCGGTGCCTTGTGCCTGTTCGAATACGGTGAAGACTTTGTCATCAAGATCCAGGGCGGTGACGGCGGCCAGTTGATGAACACGCGCATGCACGGCTCCGAAGACGCGCTGGCGGAAATCCCTTGCCGCAAGGTCGCGGGGCGCCCGGGCTCACGGGTGTTGATTGGCGGGTTGGGCATGGGCTTCACCTTGGCCTCGGCGCTCAAGCACCTGGGCAAGACCGCCGAAGTGGTGGTGGCGGAACTGGTGCCCGGTGTTGTGGAATGGAACCGTGGGCCGCTGGGGGAAAAGTCCGGCCGCCCACTGCTGGACCCGCGCACGGTGATCCGCATGGAAGACGTGGCCAAGGTGCTGCAGGCCGAGCCCCAGGGCTTTGACGCGATCATGCTCGACGTCGACAACGGCCCCGAAGGCCTCACGCAGAAGGCCAACAGCTGGCTCTACTCAGCCGGTGGCCTGGCCGCCTGCGCCAAGGCCTTGCGGCCCAAGGGCGTACTGGCGGTATGGTCCGCCAGCGCCGACAAGCTGTTCAGCGACAAACTGCGCAAGGCCGGTTTCAAGGCCGAGGAAGTGCAGGTGTTTGCCCACGGCAACAAGGGCACCCGGCACACCATCTGGATAGCGGAGAAGCTCAAGGGCTGAGCACGATTCTCAAGACACCCCTCCCCCATTTCTATCCCCGTCAGTCGTGGGATTTGCGGTAGTCGATCACGTACGGCACTTTTTTGTCGAAGGTCTTCTGCAGCTCATCGCGGTCCAACTGGGTCATGCCGCCCAGTTGATGGGCGGTGAAACCGCTGTCACCCACCTGTGAGCCCGGCGCCAGGCCGACCATGCGCTTGGCGACCGCTTCGATAGCGTCCTTGTAGCCGCCTTTCTTGTTCAGGTTGTACTGGCCCAGATCAATCTGCGTGCGCAGCCAGTTGCCCCAATAGAACTCCAGGAACTCCGGTGCGATCTCGCCGCCATCCGGCTTGCCATAGGCGGCCTTGCGAGTGAAATACACCAGGCTGCGGAAGGTGTCGTCCTGCAGGTTCTTGAACCCCAGGTGCGCCGGCAGTTGTTCCGGCGGCAAGGTCTGGCCTTGGTTGTCCTTGAGCCAGACCTTGCGGGCCGCTTCCATGCGCTGCCAGAAGCTCGCCATGTTCGGGCTGTTGCTGAAGTCGTCGGTGACCTTGACCCACATCTTCAAGCGCGGGCCGCCGCCGGGCACTTCCCACAAGGTGGTGAAACTGTGGTGACCGTCGGTCAGGTACAGCTGGCCGGCGGGGCCGACCACCACGGTTTTCATGTCTTCGGGATGGGTGCCCACCGGGTCCTTGCAGGTGAAGCTGTCGGGCTGGTGCAGGTCAGCCTTGTTGGGCACCTTGTCGGCCTCGCCCTGGCCGTTGGTTTCGCAATATTCATCGAAGACCTTGGCGGGTTTGTCGGCGAACAGCCCCAGGCTGTAGTAGATCTGGTCGAAGCCCACCACTGCCTGGGTCGGATGCAATTGTTCAAGGGAAACTTCGACCACCTGCCCGGGTTTGGGCGTCGAGAACGCCTGGGCCTGAAGGGTAGCGACACTCAGTAGCAGTGCAACAGTCCATGAAAGCAGACGCATGTTTTTCAGATCCTTATGAGTAAAGTAAATCGATCCTAGCGGTCATTTGCGGCGCAAGCGGCTAGAATCAACCCTACCCGTGACCACCAAATAGCCAGGAGCCATGATGAGCTCGACCAACCCGCCCTCCCACACCGCCAAGCTGGACCGCATCCTTGCCGATGCCCAGCGCGACCGGGAAATGGGCTACCGCGACAAAGCCCTGAAGATGTACCCGCACGTGTGCGGCCGCTGCGCCCGTGAGTTCGCCGGCAAGCGCTTGAGTGAACTGACCGTACACCACCGTAACCACAATCATGATGACAATCCCCAGGATGGCTCGAACTGGGAGTTGCTGTGCCTGTACTGCCACGACAACGAACACTCGCGCTACACCGACCAGCAGTACTTCGGCGAAGGCTCCACCAGCAGCCCGACGATCGCCAAGGCTACGCACAACCCGTTTGCGGCGTTGGCGGGGTTGATGAAGAAAGACGACTGAAGAGTGTCGTCGCCTGTTCTGGCCTCATCGGGAGCAAGCCCCCTCCCACATTTTGAGTTGTGAACACTTTCAAATGTGGGAGGGGGCTTGCTCCCGATAGCGTTAGCCCAAGCAATACATCACCTTCAAGCCGTATAATCGCCGTTTTTCTCCAAGGCACCCTTCCCCGTGGGCAATAAACGCTACAGCTGCATCGGTCTGTATAACCCCAAATCCCCCGAAAACGTTGGTTCGGTCATGCGTGCCGCCGGCTGCTACGGCGTGGCCTCGGTGTTCTACACCGGCGTGCGTTACGAGCGCGCGCGGGACTTCATCACCGACACCAAGAAGGTCCACCACGATATTCCGCTGATCGGCATCGATGACCTGAAGAAGATCCTGCCGCTGGGCTGCATCCCGGTCGCCGTGGAGCTGGTGGAAGGCGCCCGCCCGCTGCCCGAATACACCCACCCCGACCGCGCGCTGTATATCTTCGGCCCTGAAGACGGGTCGCTGGATAAAGACATCCGCGACTGGTGCGAAGACGTCGTGTACATCCCGACCACTGGCTGCATGAACCTCGCTGCCACCGTCAACGTGGTGCTCTACGACCGCATGGCCAAGGGCAACAACACCCGTTCGGGCCCCAAGTACTGATTTTTTGGGAACATCCGGCGCTTGCACGCAGTCAGCTGCATACACTTGCCCTTGTTGGAGACAGATCATGAGCGACAGCAAAACCTTGCGACCTATCATCGAACACACCCCCTTCCAGAACCCGTCTCCCCAAAATCAGCCCACCCAGAACGTGCATGGCTGGGAACGCATCGGCTCAGTGGCAGGTGGCGTGATGATGGTGGGCAAAGGTCTGCGCCGTGGCGGGATTTTTGGGTTGATTCAGGTGGCGATCGGCGGTGTGGCGCTGGCTCGTGGCTTTACCGGGCACAGTACGCTTAAAGACAAGCTGGAACAGGGCCGCCAGGAAATGAACAGCGTGCGCACGAAGATCGAGCGTGCGGGTGCAGAGCTGAAAAGCCTGAAGACCAAGGCGGAAGTGGCGGCTGAGAAGGCCGTTAAAACCACTGGTTAGATTCAAATGTGGGAGGAGGCTTACCCCTTCCACATTTTGTTTTGTGTATGGCGAAGACTCAGCGTAACAACTTGCTGTCGAGCACCACCGACGATTCGCCGATGATGCTCTCCGCCAACTGCACGAACTCCGCAGTGGTGATGCTGTTGGCGCGCATCACCGCTTGCGCGAGGTCATCGAGGGAGCGCTTGTTGTGGGTTTTCACGCGGATCTCGCGGTCCAGCTCCTGCAACACCAGCACCGCCCGTGACACCGTCGCGCCGCTGACGTGGTCGCCGCGCAGGCTGGTCACGTCCTTGCCCTCCTTGGCCAACCGCGCCTGTATCGCCTGATAGCGCTCATCGGTAACCCCGCCTGCGCGGCGCACCAATTCGATGGCGTAGTACTCGCCCAGCCCCTCGCTGATCCAGTCGCTGCTGTCGTGGTCGTTGAAGCGGCCAATCGCCTGCACCACTTCGCGAATCAACGGGCTGCTGCCGTTCTCGCTGACCAGCGGCGTGCGGCTGTTGAGGTAGATCGAGTCGCGCGCCGAGAACGCACCACGGCGCATCGGGTCGCTGGCGCCCACCACCAACAGCTTGGCCGGATGACGTGGGAACGCCGCTTCGACCTGCGGCCAGACAAAGGTCAGGAGTGTCAGCACATCCATACGCCGCATGGCTTGGCCCTTGGGCGAGGCGATGGTCACTTCGGTCTCGCCCAGGCGCACGCGGCGGCTGCCGAGGGTGCCGGCGAGCATCCAGCCGGTGGGCCGGTCGAACAGGCGCGAGACGTTGTCGATGCGGAATTTGTTCTTGCCGATGCGCGGCCAGGCGGTTTCGATGCTTTTCCAGCCGGCCGGCAGTTCGAACATCAGGCGCGAGACCAGCTCCACACCGTCCTGCTGGTCGAGGCGTGCGGGGGGCACCAGGTCTTCGCCGCGAAACAGCGCCCAGCTCGGCGTCATCCGCGCCTCATAAATACCCGGTTTGCGCGCGTGGCTCAGGCGTACACGGTAGGTCAGGCTGGCCTTGCCGGCGCTGGGTTGCCACAGGCCACGATGATCAGTGACGCTCCACTGGCCATCGGCCTTGAAGTCGCTGTAGTCGCCAGCGCGCCCCAGGTCAAAGTTCAGGCTACGCACCGCCGAACCCTGGGAGAGGCTCACCCGCACCTCGGCCTGATCGCTCTGGGGCAGCAGCTTGACGTGATAATCCACATCGACCTTCTTCGCGCACCACGCAGGCATGCTCAACGCCAGCAACACCAGGCTTGCCGCCAGCTTGGTTCCCGCCCTCATACACACTCCTTGTTCAGCCCGCGCGGAAGATCAGGTAATCCTCCCAGTCGTCTTCGGGCACGCTGCCTTCGCTGAGCATGCGCCCGGACTGGGAAATGCGTTCGTGGTGCACGGCGTCGCGGTCACCGCAAACCAGGTGGTGCCACAACGGCAGGTCCTTGCGCTCGCTGACCAGGCGGTAACCACAGGTGGGCGGCAGCCATTTGAACTGATCGGCCTGGCCTGGGGTGAGCTGGATGCAGTCGGGCACCGAGGCGCGGCGGTTGGGGTAGTCAGTGCACTGGCAGGTTTTCAGGTCCAGCAGTTTGCAGGCTATGCGCGTGTAATAGACGCTGTTGTCGTCTTCATCCTCAAGCTTTTGCAGGCAGCACAAGCCACAGCCGTCGCACAACGACTCCCACTCCTCCTGGTCGAGGTGTTCAAGGGTTTTGCGTATCCAGAAAGGTTCGACTTTGGCGGCCATGGCTCTACATCGGTATCGGTAGGTGAAAAGGCCGCCAGTCTAGTGCCCAAGACCCCTGGGGCCAAGCGCTTACGACTGACGGCGTTCCAAGACTTGTCAGTCTAGTGGGGGCGCAGTAGCTTTGAGCGCCGAATTGACGATCAGGAGCTGTCCATGACACGCGTTGCCGATTACCCGATCCATACCCAGTTCACCGAACGCTGGTCGCCGCGCGCCTTTACCGGCGAGAGCATCCCGCAGGAAACCCTGCTGAGCTTTTTCGAAGCCGCACGCTGGGCACCGTCGGCCTACAACTCGCAGCCTTGGCGTTTTCTCTATGCGCGCCGTGACACGCCGGATTGGGAGCGCTTCCTGGGCCTGCTGAATGAATTCAACCGTAGCTGGGCGCAGCATGCGTCGGCGCTGGTGATCATCGCCTCGAAAACCGACTTCATCGCCCCCGGCGCCACGGAAGAAACCCCGGCCCTGTGGCACACCTTCGACACCGGCTCGGCCTGGGGCCACCTGGCGCTGCAAGCCAGCCTCAGCGGCTGGCACACCCACGGCATGGCCGGCTTCGATCAGGAGCTGACGCGCAAGGAGCTGAAGATTCCAGAGGGTTATGCGCTGCATGCCGCCGTTGCGGTGGGCAAGCTGGGCGACAAATCGACCTTGCCGGAGTACCTGCAAGGCCGTGAAGTGCCAAGCCCGCGCAAGCCGCTGAGCGAGTTGGTGTCGGAAGGTGACTTCAGCCTCTGAAACTGACGCACTATTAAAATGTGGGAGCAAGCCCCCTCCCACATTTTCTTCCCGCGTCGGCTCAGTAACCGCGCTCGAAATCCACTTCCCCACGCAGGGCTTGCTTGGCCTTGTACGCACGTAGGTTTTCCAGGAACAACTCCACCATCATCGACGGCGAGGTCGGCGCGGAGCTGTGTCCGGTCAACAACAGGCCCCAGGCGGTCCAGAACGGGTGGCGTTGCGGCAACGGTTCCTGGCGGCACACGTCGATCACCGCGCCGGCCAGGTGTCCTTCTTTCAGGGCTTCGACCAGGTCGGCATCCACCACCGCCACACCGCGCCCAACGTTGATGAACAGGCCGGTCGGCTTGAATTGCTTGAACAGCGCGGCGTCGTACAGATCATGGGTATTCGGTGTGTTGGGCAGCAGGTTGATCACGTAGTCCACCTCCCCCACCAACCGGCCCAGTTGGTCGAGGCCGGCCACTTCGATAAACGGCGCTTGTTCCCGCGCGGTACTGGCAATGCCGTACAGCTTGACGCCAAACGGCACGAGGAACTCTGCCACGCTGCGGCCAATATCGCCGGTGCCCACGATCAACGCCTTGCGTCCCGCCAGGCTCTGGCCCGTACGGCTGTCCCACTTGCGCTCGACCTGGCTGACCAGCCGCGCGAGTACTTCGCGCTCGTGACCCAGCATGTAGGTGAGGACAAACTCGGCCATGACCTGGCCAAAAATACCGACGGCGCGGGTCAGGCGATAGTCGCGGGGCAAGCCTTCGGCCAGCAGCGGCGTGATGCCGGCCCAGGTCGATTGCAGCCACTGCGGCTGGTGGCCCTGGCGCAGCAGCGTCGCCAACAGGTCCGGCTGGCCCAGCCATATCGGGCAATCGGCGGCCAGGCGCGAGAGCTCGGCCGAGTCGCCGCTGGTGAGCACCTCAAGGTCCGGCGCGGCGTCATTGAGCAATTGGGCGTAGAGCGGGTGATCCTGTTCAGCAATCAGAACACGCATGGTTCAAACCTTTCAAAAACAGTGCAGACGGCCGCCCGCTTCCCTACGGCCACCGCCCACTAATACGATTCCATTGAAACCTGTGCCCCGGGCGGGGCACTGCCCGATCACATCGGGTCGTTGCGACGCAGCAGCTCTTCGGGCAAGTGCTCGATGTACTCGTCCTCGGCCGGCGGCATTTGCAGGTGGTAGCCCTGCTTGTCGAGGTTTTCCAGCACCACGACGATGTCTTCGCGGGACAATTTGCGCTCGGGTGTCAGTACCATGTCGAACGCGTGGTGCGGTTTACCGAAGGCCGCCATCAACGGCTCCGGCACGCGCTCCAGCGCGTCGCTTTTGAGCACGTAGAGGTACATGCCGTCTTTTTTCAAGCTGCGATAGATGGAGCAAATACGTTTCAAGGCTGTTCTCCGGCAGTGGCCAGGCTGTCGAGCAGCGCCTGGCCCATCAACTCGCGGCGCCAGCCACGCAGCGAGTCTGGCAATTTATAAGGCCCATCGGGGTAGCCACTTTTAACCAGGGCTTCGAGGGTTTTCTTGCGCAGCATCAGTTCCGGCGCCATCTCCAGGCGCTCGGCGAACGTCTGGCCCAGGGCACGCAGTTGCTTTATCAGCGTGGCAGCGTCCACCGGCAGCGGTTCAGCCACGGCAGGCGGCCACTGGTCCATAGGCACGCTGCCAGCACGCTTGATCAGGTCCAGCAGGAACTGGCCATCCTGGCGCACGGTACGCGGGTGCATGTCTTCGATCTTGCCCAGGGCGGCGAGGTTGTCCGGCTGGGATTTGGCCAGGGGCCACAGCGAGTGTTCGCGAATGATGCGGTTGCGCGGCAGGTCGCGGGCGCGGGCCTGCTGCTCGCGCCAGGCGCAGAGTTCACGCAAGACGGCGAGCTGGGCACGGGACAGTTTCCACGCCAGCTTGGCGTCACGGTACACCTCGTACGGGTCGACTTCGCGGCGCAGGTTGGCAACCAGTTCGGCGCCATCTTCCAGGACCCAGGCGTATTTATCGTCCGACAACCGCGGGCGCAGGCGAATGTAGACCTCGGCCAGGTGCACGGCGTCTTCGGCGGCGTAGCTCACCTGGGTCTCGGACAATGGCCGCTGCAGCCAGTCCGAGCGGGTCTCGCCCTTGGGCAGCTCAATATCGAGCACGGCTTGCACCAGGCGCGAGTAGCCCATGGAGAAGCCAAGGTTCAGGTAAGCGGCGGCCAATTGGGTGTCGAACAGCGGCACCGGCAGGCTGCCGGTCAGGCGCAGCAACACCTCAAGGTCTTCGCTGCAGGCGTGCACCACCTTGATCACCGCCGGGTTCTCCAGCAAAGCGGCCAAGGGTTGCCAGTTGTCGATGGTCAGGGGATCGATCAGGTAAGCGCGTACGCCATCACCAATCTGGATCAGCCCGGCAATGGGATAAAAGGTGTCGACCCGCATGAATTCGGTGTCGAGGGCGACGAATGGCAACTGCTGCCATTCGGCGCAATGCTGGCCGAGGCTATCGTTGTCGCAGATCCAGTGAATATCGATGGCCACACGGCTCTCCCTTGAAGAATGGCGCGCAGTATATATCGCGAAAGGGGCTAGCGAGCATCCGCAGTGCACAGGCAACCATGAAAACTCAGACAGGACATGAAGAATAGTCCGACAAGCGGGAGTTATCCTTTCTTACGCAGAACGTAGACCCGCCACAGGCTGGACCCCGGCATGAATTCCTGTTGATTCAAGACCTTGAATCCGGCCTGGCGAAATTCTTCTTCCACGGTGATACGCGACTGCACCGAGACAATCACCGTATCGCGGCTGACCCGATGAAATTCGCGCAGCAAGGCCATGCGCCCTTCGGTGCCGGGCACATGACGAAACAATTCCAGGCAGAAGATGCAGTCCACCGCATTCGCCGACAAGCCGATGGAAAACGCCGAGCCCTGAAAGGTCTTGACGCGCTTGAGCAAGGACGCCGGATGGTGGGTGCGGGCGTGGTCGAGCATGTCCTGGGAGTTGTCCGACGCCAGGATCACCCGGTTGATGTGTTCGGCCAACACCGGCCAGAAGCGTCCCGAGCCGCAGGCCAGGTCCAGGATCAGCCCCGGCTCGCCGGCGACCTTCAGCGCATGGCGCACCAGCCGTGCATCACGCCATGAGGCCAGGCGTTGGCGCACGCCGGGCGGGCGCGTGTCACCGCAGACCCTGGCGTGCTCGCGGTCGCAGCGCTCGGCGTATTCGATCTCGATGGAGGATGGAGGTTGTGGCGACATCGCAGGCTCATGTGACTGAAACGGTAGTGAACGACCTTGATTCGCAGCTTAACCACTGCAACGTGAAAAAAAGGTCGAAGCCCTCACAACCGTAACAGCCATCACGCCTGGTGCAGATACCAACGCCAATCCTGCTCGCCCACCTCGCCCATGAACTGGCGGTATTCAGCCCGTTTCACCGCCAGGTACACGCCCAGGAATTCACTGCCGAACGCCTCCCGCGCCCAGCTGGAAGCTTCCAGCGCGCGCAGGGTGGTGAGCCAATCGGTGGGCAGCAATTCCTTGGCCTGGGCGTAGCCGTTGCCTTCCACCGGGGCGCCGGGATCGCGTTGGTCGCGAATGCCACGATGGATGCCCGCAAGGATCGCGGCAGCTGCCAGGTAAGGGTTGGCGTCGGCGCCGCAGATGCGGTGCTCGATATGCCGGGTGTGGGCCGGACCGCCCGGCACCCGCAGGCTGACGGTGCGGTTGTCCACGCCCCAGGTGGCGGCCAGCGGCGCATAGCTGTTGGTTTGGAAACGGCGATAGGAGTTGGCGTTGGGGCAGAACATCAGCAGTGAATCTAGCAAAGTACTGAGCATGCCTCCCACTGCGTGGCGCAGCAGTGGCGTGCCGTCGGCGGCCTCACTGGCGAACAGGTTGTTGCCCTCGGCGTCGGCCAGGCTGACGTGCATATGCATGCCGGTGCCCGCCAGGTCGTCGAATGGCTTGGCCATGAAGCACGCGGCCATGCCGTGTTTGTGCGCCACGCCCTTGACCAGGCGCTTGTAGCGCACCGCTTCGTCCATGGCTTGCAGGGCGTCGGCGCGGTGTTCCAGGGTGATCTCCACCTGGCCCGGGGCGTATTCGGAGATCGCCGTGCGCGCCGGAATGCCTTGCAGTTTGCAGGCACTGTATAGGTCGGCGAGGAACGGCTCGATCTGCTCCAGCTCACGCAGGCCGTAGACCTGGGTCGCGCGCGGGCGCCCGCCGTCCACGTCCCGCGCCGGTTGCGGGCGGCCATTGCTGTCGGGTTTCTGGTCGAGCAGGTAGAACTCCAGCTCCGCCGCCATCACCGGGTAATAACCGTCGGCGTTCAGGCCTTCGATTACCTTGGCCAGCAAATGCCGGGGGTCGGCCACGGTGGCGGGCAGGCCTTCGGTGGGGTGCATGCTGACCTGCACCGCAGCGGTCGGGATCAGCCGCCACGGCATGCGCTGCAAACTGCCGCTGATCGGGTAGGCGCGGCAGTCGATATCACCCACCTCCCACACCAGCCCGGAATTTTCCACATCGTCGCCATTGATGGTCAGGCCCAGGATAGTGCTCGGCAGCGGCCGCCCGCTTTCATATACCGCCAGCAATTCGTCGCGGTGCAGCAACTTGCCGCGCGGCACGCCGTTGTTATCGAGGATAAACAGCTCGAACATCTCGATGTCCGGATGCTGTTCAAGGAAGGCGTGGGCTTCGTGCAGGCTGGCAAAAACACTCATGGGGGTTCTCGTACGTTGGTTTCAGGCAGGCGCACACAAGCGTGCGTCATCCATGGGGTAAATCAGCGTAGGAGAAAGGAATCTGGCGGGCGCGCGTGGCGGCAGTGGAACAGGGCCCAGAAGGCGAGCTCGGACGGCAATGTCGCAGGGTGAGTGTCGGGGGAGCCGTCCATAGGTGGATCACAATGATAGAGATGTGCCCAGCGTCACACGCCCGCATAGGTGTTTAAATTCAGGGTTGGCGGAGTTTGGTTGCAACTTGGCTAAACATTCGCCACACCTTGCTACCTTGGCCCTTGCTGGAAATAATGACCGCCCCCGAGCATGCCCCAAGGACTCGATCGCATGAAAACAACGATAACCCTGTGCGTACTGGCAAGCCTGGCCACATCCGCCCTGGCCGACACCGCGCCCTCACGCCTTGACCAGGTGCTTGAGCGCGGCACCCTCAGCGTCTGCACCACCGGCGACTACAAGCCCTACACCTCGTTGCGCGCCGATGGCAGCTATGAAGGCATCGACATCGCCATGGCCGAGTCCCTGGCCAAGAGCCTCAATGCCAGGATCCAATGGGTGCCCACCACCTGGAAAACCCTGATGCCGGACTTCCTCGCCCAGCGCTGCGACATCGCCGTGGGCGGTATTTCGGTGTCCCTGGAGCGCCAGAAAAAAGCCTTCTTCAGCCAGTCCCTCGGGGTCGACGGCAAGATCCCGCTGGTGCGTTGCGCCGACGTCAAGCGCTACCAGACCGTGGAGCAGATCAACCAGCCCCAGGTGCGCGTGATCGAACCGGCGGGCGGCACCAACGAAATCTTTGCCCGCGCCCACCTGGGCCAGGCGCAAATCCGCCTGCACGACAACGTGACCATCTTCGACGAACTGCTGGCCGGCAAGGCTGACGTGATGATCACCGACGCCAGCGAGGCGCGGTACCAGCAGAAACTCAAGCCGGGGCTGTGTGCGGTCAACCCGGAGCGGCAGATGCAGTACAGCGAAAAAGCCTTTTTGCTGCCCCGCGATGATGTGGCGTGGAAGAGCTATGTCGACCAGTGGTTGCACCTGAGCGTAGCCACCGGTGTCTATGACGGCATCGTCAACCAATGGTTGGCGGCGCCCTGAGCCAGAGCCGTCTACGCTGTGGTCACATCAATAAGAACGAGGGACGGGACATGAAGGGACTGCTCCGCGCCACCTGGCTGCTGCTGTTGTGTTTCAGCCAGGTGCACGCCGACACGCCGGGTGAGGACGCCCAGGCCGCCAAGGCCTTGCTGGGAAAAGCCCTGGCCTACTACCAGACCAACGGTGACAAGGCCTTCGCGGCGTTCAGCCGCCAGGGCGAGTTCATCGATCACGACCGCTATGTGTTCGTGGTCGACACCCAGGGCGTGCTGCTGGCCAGTGGCGGCCCCTCCTCCGCCTTGATCGGTCGCGATGTGTCCGAAGTGCTGGGACCGGACTTGCGCCAGTCATTCAAGGACGCGCTCAAGGTGCCGGAAAGCCAGGGTATCCAGCAGGCCGACTACCGTTGGCAGAACTGGAACGACGGCAAGGTCGAGCACAAGCATGTGTTTTACCAGCGCGTCGGCGAGCGCATCCTGGCCGTGGGTTACTACCTGCCGCGCGCCACACCCGAACAGGCCCGCGCCCTGCGCAACAATGCGGTGAACGCGCTGGTGAAGGATGAAGCCGGCACGCTCAAGGCCATCAACTCATTGCAGGGCGGCTTCCTGCAGGATGACCTCTATGTGTTTGTGGTGGACCTGAACACCCGACGCTACGTGGCCCACGGCACCAACCTGCGGCTGATCAACACCGACTTCAGCAAGATCAAGGACCCGGACGGCAAGCCGGTGGGCGAGCCGATCCTCAAGCTGATGGCCGAGCAGGACCAGGGGGAATACAAGTACCGCTGGAAAAACCCGGTGACGGGCAAGGTCGAGAACAAACACGCTTATGTGCGCAAGGTCGGGCATTTCATGGTTGCGGTGGGTTACTACAGCCCTTGATCTGAACTGGAATGCATTCAACTGTGGGAGGGGGCAAGCCCCCTCCCACACTAGGTCTCTATTGTGTCAGTCAGCGGATTTTGTCTTCACGCCCGCGCAGCATGCGATTGGGCATCGCGATCGCCGCCGCCAACCCCAACAGCGACACCCCCGCACTCACCAGCAGCAAATGCCGGAACGTCCCCCCCAATTCCCCGCGTAGGGCATCCTGCGTCGGGCCTGGCGCGGCGTTCAGGCCATCGAGCAGCACGTTGCCGGAACTGCCCTCCGCCACCAGCGCACCGCTGGCCAGGTGGGCGAAGCTGGAGTCCTGCAACAGCGCCAGCAGCAACGCCGACATGCACGCCACCCCCACCGCCCCGCCCAAAGAGCGGAACAGGTTGGTGGTGCTGGTGGCGACCCCGATGTCCCGTTGTTCCACCGAGTTCTGCGAGCCGACTAAAGAAGTGGGGAACTGCATACCGGCGGCAATCCCGCACAACAGCATGAATACACCGGTCAGCAGCACGTCCTGGGGCGCACTGTAGGCCATGCCCAGGATCGCCAGCGGGCTCAACAGCGCGCCGCTGAGGATCATCGGTTTGTAGCGCCCGGTCACCGAGGTCATGCGCCCGGCGCAATACGCACCGATGGGCAGGCCGATCGCCAGGGGCAGCAAATGCAAGGCCGCGCTGTCGGCACCACCTCCGGTCACTGTTTGAAAGCGCAGGGGCATCAGCACCGTCAGGGAAATCGCCTGGAAGCTGGTGAAGAAAATCGTGCACCAGCACAGCACCGCACTGCGGTTGGCAAACAGGTGCATCGGCAGCAAGGGCTCGCGGGCGCGGCGCTCGTGCCAGACAAACAGGGTCAATGCCACCAGCGCACAGGCCAACAACCCCAGCACCTGGCGGTCACGCCAATGATGGCCCTGGCCGATTTCGGTGATGCCCAATAGCAAGGCGGTGAGGCCGATGATCATCAGCACGGTGCCGAGGTAATCGATGATCGGCTTGCGTTGCGGCGCCGGCAGCCCCACCAGGGTGCGATGGGCCACGTACCAGGCACCCGCCCCCAACGGCAGGTTGATCAGGAACACCCAACGCCAGGATAAGTACTCGGTCATGTAGCCGCCCAACACCGGCCCGGCCACGCTGGCCACTGCGTACATGCTGCTGAAATAGCCCTGATAGCGACCGCGTTCACGGGGCGGAATGATGTCGCCGATGATCGCCTGGCTCACCGAGATCATCCCCCCCGCGCCAATGCCCTGCAGCACCCGCGCCAGCACCAGTTGTTCCATGCTCTGGGCCATGCCGCAGAACAACGAAGCGACGGTGAACAGGCCCATGCCGATCAGCATCATCGGCCGCCGCCCGTAGAGGTCGCCGAGCTTGCCGTAGATCGGCACTGCCACCGTCATCGCCACCATATAGCCGGAGATCACCCAGGCCAGCAGGTTGACGTCGTGGAATTGCGCGGAGATGGCGGGCATGGACACGGCGACGATGGTTTGGTCCAGGGCACCGAGGAAAATCGCCATCATCAACGAGGCGAGAATACTGCGCACCGCGGGGAGCGGTGGCGCGGGCTGATTGAGCTGAGTCACGGCAGAACCTTCGAGCAGGGCCCGCGGGAAAAGGCGGCCCGCGGGAATGCTCGATACGATAGCAGGCTATTCGATAGGCTCGTAAGGAAGTCCGACGTAATTTTCCGCAATGGTCTTGCGTCCGGCTTCGGAGTGAATGAAGTACTCCAGCTCGCTCTGGGCGATACGCTGGCTGAACCCGTCGGACTCAGGGAATTGATGCAACATCGAGGTCATCCACCACGAAAACCGCTCGGCCTTCCACACCCGACGCAGGCAGATGGCGGAATAACGTTCCAGCAAGTCCACCCGTCCCTCGCCATACACCTTGAGCAAAATCCGGAACAACGTGCTCACGTCGCTGGCCGCCAGGTTCAAGCCCTTGGCCCCGGTGGGTGGCACGATATGGGCCGCATCGCCGAGCAGGAACAGGCGCCCGTACTGCATCGGTTCCACCACAAAACTGCGCAGTGGCGCGATGCTTTTTTCGATGGATGGGCCGGTGACCAGCTGTTCAGCCAAGGCGTTGGGCAGGCGGGTTTTCAGTTCCGCCCAGAAGCGTTCGTCCGACCATTCGCCCACCGGCTCCTCGGCCGGCACTTGCAGGTAATAGCGGCTGCGCGTCGGTGAACGCATGCTGCACAGCGCAAAGCCTCGGTCGTGCTTGGCGTATACCAGTTCCGCGTGCACCGGCGGGGTGTCGGCGAGGATGCCCAGCCAGCCGAAGGGGTAGACCCGCTCGAACACCTTCAGCGATTCAGCCGGGATCGACTGGCGCGCCACACCGTGGAACCCATCACAGCCGGCGATGTAGTCGCACTCCAGGCGAAACGCTTCGCCCTGATGCTCGAACGTCAGCCAGGGTCGATCACTTTTAAGATCATGGGGCTGCACGTCGCGCGCTTCATACAGGGTGGTGGCGCCAGCGGCGGCGCGGGCGGCCATCAGGTCGCGGGTGACTTCGGTCTGGCCGTAGACCATCACGGACTGGCCGCCCGTCAGCGCCTTCAAATCGATGTGGGTCAGTTGACCGTCCAGCGCCAGCTCGAAGCCATCATGCACCAGGCCTTCGGCATCCATCCGCTCGCTGACGCCCGCCTCGCGCAGCAGGTTGACCATGCCCTGTTCCAGCACCCCGGCGCGGATGCGGCCTTGCACGTAGTCGGCACTCTGGCGCTCCAGGATGAGGGTCTGGATACCGGCGTTGTGCAACAGTTGGCCAAGCAACAGCCCGGAGGGACCGGCGCCGATGATGGCGACTTGGGTTTTCAGCGTTTTCATTATTTTTATCGCCCGCAAATTCCACACGAACGGATCGAGTGAAAGAGTTGTCATTGATCTGGTAGCTGACAGTTTTCACTTGAGTGCGCAGTATAAGAAGGTGAAAACTGCGATAAAACCTGCGCTTTTTGCCAATTCGGGCGATTACCGCACCACTGTCCTGAGTATCGGATTGAAACCATGACCAACACCGCGATTCCGGTCTTCAAGCTTTACGGAGAAAGCCAGCAATGGCCGACCCCCGATTTGTTGCACTGCGAAACCATTTCCCGCCGCAGTCGGGAATACCAGTGGGAAATCCAGCCCCACCGGCACGCGGATCTGTGCCAGCTGCTGTATGTGCACAAAGGCCAGGCCGAGTTAGAAATCGAAGGTCAGCGCACCACGCTCAACGAAGCCACACTGCAGGTCTTGCCGCCGTTGTGCGTGCATGGGTTTCGCTTTGCCGAAGATGTCGAAGGCTATGTGGTCACCCTCGCGGCTCCGCTGGTCAGCCACTTGCAAGCCCAACTGGGCGCAACGGCAGGCGGTTTGCAGACCCTGGGCAGCTACCCGGCGGGCCAGGACAGTGACTACCTCAACAGCCAGTTCGCCCGCCTGCAGGACGAATACGCCGACGACCAACCGGCCCGGGACATGTTGATGCACGCGCTGGTCAGTGTGCTGCTGGTGTGGATCAGCCGACAGGCCATCCAGCGCCGCCACCCGCGCGCGCCAAGGGGCCGCGAGTACTTCCGGCGCTTTACGCAATTGGTTGAACAGCACTATCGGGAACACCCGAAGATTGAGGATCTGGCCCACAAGCTGGGTATCTCGGTCTCACACCTGAATGGGACGTGTCGGGAACTGGGCGGGCAGCCTGCCTTGCAGATCATGCATGACCGCCAATTACTCGAAGCCAAGCGCCTGCTGACCTACACCAGCATGACCATCAACGAAATGTCGGAAGTACTGGGTTTTTCCGACCCGACCAACTTCTCTCGGCTGTTCCGCCGACGGGTCGGGTTCTCACCCAAGGCGTTTCGCGAGCAACTCAAAGCCGAACAGCCGCTTACCTGAGTGCACTGAAACTACCGGTATGGGGAACGCAATGATCCTGATGACAGCTGATCGCAAAGGTCGGCTGCATACGGGTCTGTTCCACGCGGTAGGCGGCAGTTCCGTACAGTGCGCTGGCCAGGGCGCAGAGGGTGAAAATCATCAGGTATTTTCTGGTTTTGATGCTCATGGCACAGACCTCTGAACGGATCTACAGGGTGCTGTTTAAAGCATAGGCCAAGCAGGGCGAGTTGCCATTATTGGACGACATTCAACAGGGTTATGTCGCCTTAGATACCAATATCCCACAACGGCTCCTCGGGGAACCTCACCACCAGGAAATCCAGCAGGCTGCGCAGCGCCGAAGGCATGTGCTTGCGCGATGCATAGACCGCGTAGATGTTCATCTGCCGAGGTTCGGCCTCGGGCAGCAGACGTACCAGTTCACCACGGCGGATGTGCTCGCCGGCCTGGTAGCTGGGCAACATCGCCACCCCGCCCCCAGCCAGCGCCACGCGTAACAACGTACTGGCTTCGTTAGCGGTGATATTGCCGTGCACCGGCACCGACACGTGCTCGCCGTGCTCTTCGAAATGCCACAGGCTTTTGCCGAAGTACGAGTGGGTCAGGCAGTTGTGCCGGGCCAGGTCTTCGACTTTCTGCGGCGCCGGGTGCTCCAATAGGTACGCCGGGGTTGCGCACACCACCGAGCGACAGACCGTCAGGCGCCGGGCGATCAGGTTCGGGTCCAGGTCGTTACTGGTACGGATGGCCAGGTCGATGCGCTCATCCACCAGGTTCACCGTGCGGTCGAGCATTTGCAGGTCAATGGTCACCAAGGGGTAGCGCTTGACGTACTCGGCGATGGCCTCGGCCAATTGCGCCTGGCCGAACGAGGTGCTGACACTCAGGCGCAACAGGCCACGGGGCGCATTATCAGGCTCACTGACGGCGGCCTGCATATCGCCGCACAATTCCAGGAGTTGCCGACAGCGTGGCAAGGTTTCGCCACCGGCCGCCGTAAGGCTGAGTTTGCGCGTGGTGCGGTGCAACAGGCGCGCGCCGACCCAGTCTTCCAACTCGGCCAGGTAACGCGACACCACCGGGCGCGACAGGTCCAAATGGTCGGCAGCAGCGGACTGGCTGCCCAGGTCCACCACCGTGACAAATACGCGCATTGCTTGAAGACGATCCATGATTTGCCCGATTTCAGAAACAAACTATGTCCCAGCATCGCATTTTTAGTTCGGTTTAGTGCAACTAAGCTCTGTGCATCCTTTGAATCGACTGCTGGAGCTGCCCGATGTTCTCAACCCTCAAGCGCTTGACCTTCACCGCTGCCGTGGCGTTTGCCGGCCATGCAGCGGCGGCCGACCTGACCCTTGATGTCTACAACCCAGGCGAGGCGGCAATCTTCCCGGTCAGCTCGGTGCTGGTCAGCGGCGCCAAAGACGCGATCCTGGTGGATGCGCAATTCGGCAAGGGCCAGGCCGAGCAACTGGTGCAGAAGATTCGCGCCAGCGGCAAACACCTGACCACCATCTACATCAGCCACGGCGACCCGGATTACTACTTCGGCCTCGACACCCTGACAGCCGCGTTCCCCGACGCCAAGGTGCTGGCGCCGCAACCGGTGGTCGACCATATCAATGCCACCGTGGCCGGCAAACTTGAGTTCTGGGGCCCGAAAATGGGTGCCGACAAACCGGGCAAAACCATCGTGCCCCAAGCGCTGCAAGGCCACAGCCTGGCCCTTGAAGGGCAGCAATTGGAGGTGATCGGCCTGGACGGCCCGCAACCGGACCGCAGCTTCGTGTGGATCCCGTCGATCAAGGCCGTGGTCGGGGGCGTGGTGGTCGCGCAAAACATTCACCTGTGGATGGCCGACACCCAAAGCGCGCAATCCCATAAAGACTGGCTTGCGACCCTGCAACGCATCGAACAGCTGCAGCCACGCACAGTGATTCCGGGCCACTACCTGGGCACGCCATCGCCGAAATCGGTGGCCTTTACTGCCGATTACATCAAGGCCTTCGACGTAGAAACCGCCAAGGCCAAGGACGCCGCCGCCCTGATCGCGGCCATGAAAAAACGTTACCCCTCCCTCGCCGACGAAAGCTCGCTGGAACTGAGCGCCAAAGTCGCCAAGGGCGAAATGAAGTGGTGAATGGCTTTAAACCCTAACCGTACTGGAGAACGTCATGAGCAAGATCGCAATCATTGGGGCCACCGGCCGTGCCGGCAGCCAATTGCTGGAAGAAGCACTGCGTCGTGGGCATAGCGTGGTGGCTATCGCGCGTAACACCGACAAGCTGGCTGTACGCCCCGGCGTCACCGTCAAGCAGGTTGATGCACTGGATGCCAATGCCCTGGAACAAGCCATCAGCGGCAGCGATGTGGTGATCAGTGCGGCACATTTCGCCACCCTGCCCGCCAGCGCCGTGATCGGCCCGGTGAAAAAAGCCGGGGTGAAACGCCTGCTGGTGGTGGGCGGCGCCGGTTCGTTGCTGCTGCCGGGTGGCGGACGTGTGATCGACAGCGAGGGCTTCCCGGCTGAATACAAAACCGAAGCCAGTGCAGGGGCCGCGTTTCTCGATGTGCTGCGCCAGGAAAAGGACTTGGATTGGACGTTCCTGTCGCCATCGGCCTTGTTCGATGGCACCGAGCGCACCGGTAAATTCCGCCTGGGCCAGGATGACTTGCTGGTGAGCAGTGACGGTACCAGCTCGATCAGCTTTGCCGACTACGCCATCGCCATGATCGACGAAGTGGAAGCACCGAAGCACTCGCGCCAGCGCTTTACCGTCGGCTACTGACCCAACGCGGTCAAGAAATGTGGGAGGGGGCTTGCTCCCGATAGCGGTGGTTCAGTTGGAGCCTCTTTGGCTGACACACCGCTATCGGGAGCAAGCCCCCTCCCACATTTGGATCTTCAGCGCCTACGACTGTTGTGCCTGGCTCACTAGCCAATCCATCAGCGCTTCAAGCCCTGCCGACGGCACCGTCCCCGGCGGATACACCAGGTAATACCCCTTCCCCGTCGGCACCCGCAGTTCAAACGGCATCACCAACCGCCCCGCCTTCAGGTCCTCGCCCATCAACGCACTGTCGCCCATCGCCACCCCGGAGCCCTGGGAGGCCACGTTCATTGCCAAATCCAACGTCTCGAAATGATGCCCCTGGCTCAAGTTGCTCAACCGCGTATCCGCCGCCTTGAGCCACCGCGCCCAATCGCGCTCGTCCCGCGTGGGGTGCAGCAGCACCTGTTGCTGCAGGTCCGCCGGGGAGTGCAAACCGGCGAGCAGGGCCGGTGCGCAGACCGGGGTGAGTTGTTCGTCGAACAAGTGCCGCGCCTCGGCCGACTGCTCGGCGATGGGCGCATAGATCACCGCCGCGTCGAATTGCTCGCGACGAAAATCCACGCTGTAGGCCACGGTGGTGGTGAGTTCCACCGGCACATCCGGGCGTTCCTTTTGCCACTGCATCAAGCGCGGCAACAACCAGCGCATCACACAGGTGGACGCCTTGATTTGCAGGGTATGGCGACGATTGCCGATCTGCTCCACCGCGTCACCGAGCAGGCCGAACACCTGCTGCACCCGTTGCGACCACTCGCGACCTTCTTCGGTCAGGCTCAACCCCCGTGCCTGGCGCTGGAACAAGGCGTAGCCCAAATGGCTCTCCAGCCCGGCGATCTGCCGGCTCACCGCGCCTTGGGTGATGTGCAGTTGCTCGGCGGCGCGGGTGAAGTTGCAGCACTGGGCCGTGACCCAGAAGGTATGCAACGCGGGCAGTGGCGGAAGGCGTTTCATAAGGGCGCAGCCATGACGTGAGGACATGGCTAGTATGACTTTTTATCGATTGTTGCCGCTACGGGCCAACCGGTCCAATACCGCCACGATTCCATAACAAGAGCGACACCTATGGCGACCTGCGGCGAAGTATTGGTCAACCTCCTGGAAAGCTACGGCGTGGACCAGGTGTTTGGTATCCCCGGCGTGCACACCGTGGAGCTGTATCGCGGCCTGGCCCGCTCGAACATCCGCCACGTCACCCCGCGCCACGAACAGGGCGCCGGCTTTATGGCCGACGGCTACGCGCGCACGAGTGGCAAGCCGGGCGTGTGTTTCATCATCACCGGCCCGGGCATGACCAATATCACCACGGCCATGGGCCAGGCCTATGCCGACTCGATCCCGATGCTGGTGATTTCCAGCGTGCAATCGCGCAGCCAGTTGGGCGGTGGGCGCGGCAAGCTGCATGAGCTGCCGAACCAGGGCGCGATGATGGCCGGCGTGGCGGCGTTCTCCCATACATTGATGTCGGCAGCGGAGTTGCCTGCCGTGCTGGCGCGGGCGTTTGCGTTGTTCCAGGCCGGCAGGCCGCGCCCGGTGCATATCGAAATCCCGTTGGATGTGCTGGTGGAAAACGCCGATGCACTGCTCGGCAGTCAACCGGTCAGCATCGCCCGTGCCGGTGCGGCACCGTCGGCGGTCAAACAGATGAGCCAGTTGCTCGCCGCCGCCAAACGCCCGCTGATCCTGGCCGGTGGCGGCGCGATTGAGGCGGCCGCCGAAGTGACCCGTCTGGCCGAAACCCTCGGCGCGCCGGTGGCCCTGACTATCAACGCCAAGGGCATGCTGCCGTCCAATCACCCGCTGCTGATCGGCTCGACCCAGTCCCTGGTCGCTACCCGCGCGCTGGTGGCCGAGGCCGATGTGGTGCTGGCCATCGGCACCGAGCTGGCCGAGACCGACTACGACGTGACCTTCGCCGGTGGCTTCGAGATACCCGGCGCGCTGCTGCGCATCGATATCGACCCCGACCAGACCGTGCGCAACTACCCGCCGCACCTCGCACTGGTGGCCGATGCGCAGATCGCCGCCGATGCCTTGCTGACGGAATTGAACCGCACGCCGCTGGGCCCTCGCCACACCGACTGGGGCGCTCAGCGCGTCGCCCGGTTGTGGGCCGAACTGGTCCCCACCTGGGACGCCGCCACCCGCGCGCAAACCCTGTTCCTCAATACGGTGCTGGAGGCTCTGCCGGGCGCCGTGCTGGTGGGCGATTCGACCCAACCGGTGTACAGCGGCAACCTGACCCTGAACCTCGACCACCCGCGCCGCTGGTTCAATTCCTCCACCGGCTACGGCACCTTGGGCTACGCCCTGCCCGCCGCCATCGGCGCCTGGTTGGGCCGTGGCGATGGGCAGCCGGTGGTGTGTTTGATCGGCGACGGCGGGCTGCAATTCACCCTGCCGGAACTGGCCAGCGCGGTGGAAGCGCGCACGCCGATCATCGTGCTGCTGTGGAATAACCAGGGGTATGAAGAGATCAAGAAATACATGCTCAACCGCGCCATCGAGCCGGTCGGCGTGGACATCTACACCCCGGACTTTATCGGCGTGGCCAAGGCCCTCGGCAGTGCTGCCGACAGCGCTCACAGCGTTGCACAGCTACGCAGCGCCTTGCACGCCGCCGCTGATCGCCAGGGGCCGACGCTGATTGAGATCGACCAGAACCTATGGATGCAGGAGGTAGCGGTATGAGCGCAGTATTGAACGGTGTGTATATCGACGGCACATGGCGCGCAGGCCATGAAGTGCTGGAGGTGATCAACCCGGCCACCGAGGCGACGCTGGCGCGCATCAGCGTCGGCGATGCGCAGGCCGTGACCCAAGCCGTCGATGCGGCCAGCGTGGCCTTTGTCGATTGGTCTAAAAGTACCGGCCGTGATCGCGCCAGCCTGCTGCGCAAAATTGCCCAAGGCGTCAGCGCGCAGCGCGAACAGCTGATGCACGTGCAGTCGAGCAACAACGGCAAGCCACTGTTTGAAGCCGGCATCGATGTGGACGACGTGATCGCCACGTTCGAATACTACGCCGGCATCGCCGACGCCATGGACGCCGGCCAGGACCTCCCGGTGGCGCTGCCCAGCGATGACTTCAGCGCGCGCCTGCGCCGTGAGCCGTGCGGCGTGGTGGGGCTGATCGTGCCGTGGAATTTCCCGATGGTCACCACCGCGTGGAAACTCGCCCCGGCCCTCGCTGCCGGTTGCTGCGTGGTGCTCAAACCGTCGGAAGTCACGCCGCTGGCGGAGTTACAGTTGGCGCAAATCATCGCTGACGCGGGCTGCCCGGCGGGGGTGTTCAACTTGGTGTGCGGCACCGGCTTGGCCGTTGGCGCACCGCTGGCGGCAGACCGTCGCGTGGCGAAGATTTCCTTCACCGGCAGCAACGCCGTGGGCGTACAGGTGATGCAACGCGCAGCGGAAACCATCAAGGGGGTGAGTCTGGAGTTGGGTGGTAAATCTTCGCTGCTGATACTGGCGGATGCCGACCTCGACCTGGCGGTGGAGCTGGCGTGTGGCGGTGGTTTTTTCAACGCCGGGCAAATGTGTTCCGCCACTAGCCGCGTGCTGGTGGCCGATAACCTGGCGGATGAATTCCTGCAGCGCTTGCAGGCACGGGTTGAAGGGATTCGCGTCGCCGACCCGTTTGCCGACGACGTGGAAATGGGCGCCTTGATCAACCGCGTGCAGTATCAGCGGGTGCTGGGGCATATCCAACGGGGCGTCGAGGCTGGCGCGCGATTGTTGTGTGGCGGTGAACGCCCGGCGAACCTGGCGAAGGGCTACTTCATTCGCCCGACGGTGTTTACCGACGTGCCATTGGACAGTGCATTGTGGAACGAAGAAATCTTCGGCCCGGTGCTGTGTGTACGACCTTTTGCCACTGAGCAAGAGGCCATTGCCCTGGCCAACGACAGCGAGTTCGGCCTGGTGGCCAGCGTGATCAGTCGCAGCGTCGAGACCACCGAGCGCGTGGCGAATGCCTTGCAGGCCGGGTTGGTGTGGATCAACGCACCGCAGGTGATCTTCCCGCAGACCGCATGGGGTGGTTACAAGCAGAGCAGTATCGGCCGTGAGCTGGGCCCGTGGGGGCTGGCGGCGTTTCAGGAGATCAAGCATGTGATCCGGTCTATCTGACGGCGCAGCCTCCCTGTGGAATGTGGACCAATGTGGGAGGGGGCTTGCTCCCGATAGCGCTGATTCAGTTGGAGCATCTTTGACTGACACACCGCTATCGGAAGCAAGCCCCCTCTCACATTTTGATTTGCGGTGTTTCAGTTAACTGGAATTTTTAGATAGCCCCTGCGACTTTCTCATTTGCCCCCCTCCCCCAGGCGTGGCCTGATTCGCCCTTGTTCATTCAAGGCAGGCCCATGGAAAACGTTCAGGCAAAACCCACCACCGCCGTGTGGCTGATGATCAGCGTCGTCCTGGTCGCCCTTAACCTGCGGCCGTCGATGGCCGCCGTGGGGCCGTTGTTGTCGTCGATTCGCGGCGAGGTGCCGTTGAGTTTCAGCAGCGCGGCGTTGCTGACCATGTTGCCGGTCATGGCCATGGGCCTGGCGATGTTCTTTGGCATGGGCCTGGCCAAGCGTTTTGGCGAGCACCGCAGCATTGTGCTGTCACTGCTGGTGATTGGCGCGGCGACGTTGTCGCGATTGTTCCTGGATTCGGCCATGGAATTGATCGTCAGCGCGATTGCCGCCGGTGTGGGTATCGCCATGATCCAGGCGCTGATGCCGGCCCTGATCAAGTCGCGGTTCAGCGACAACGTGTCGTTATTCATGGGCCTCTACGTCACCGCCATCATGGGCGGCGCGGCGCTGGCGGCAGCGTTCTCCCCCTTCGTGCAGGTGCAGACCGGCAGCTGGCGCATCGGGCTGGCGATCTGGGCGTTTCTGGCGCTGCTGGCCCTGGTGCTCTGGTACGCCCAGCGCTCGGTATTGCCACCGCTTCCCCACGCCGCCGCCGGCCCTCAGGAAGCGTTTTTCGGCAACGGTCGCGCCTGGTTGCTGGCGATCTTTTTCGGCCTCGGTACAGCGTCCTACACCTGCGTACTGGCGTGGCTGGCGCCGTACTACGTGGAGCAAGGCTGGAGCGAACAGAATGCCGGGTTGTTGCTGGGTTTTCTGACCGCGATGGAGGTGGTGTCCGGCCTGGTCACGCCGGCCATCGCCAACCGTCGCCGGGATAAACGCGGGGTGGTGGCGGTGTTGCTGGTGCTGATCATCCTCGGGTTCTGCGGCTTGATCCTCAGCCCGCAGCACCTCAGCTTGCTATGGCCATGCCTGCTCGGCCTGGGTATCGGCGGGCTGTTCCCGATGAGCCTGATCCTGTCCCTCGACCACCTCGACAACCCGCGTCGCGCGGGGGGCCTTACCGCATTCGTGCAGGGCATCGGCTACCTGATTGCCGGCCTGTCGCCGCTGATTGCCGGGATGATCCGCGACCAACTGGGCAGCTTCGAATGGGCCTGGTGGTCGCTGACGGCGGTGATCGTGGTGATGCTGTTGATCGTCACACGCTTCAACCCAAAGCATTACGCAGAACATATTCGCTGACGTCGTGTTGCAAACAGTATTTGTCCCACACCAAACATAGAAACGCCCTACAGAGCTTTCTATTGGCACGGCCGTTCCGTTAAGCTTTCGCGCTGTCTTGTACTGACTTCGGTACATGGGGTTTACGGACGAAACCGATGTTAAACAGTAACTTGCTCAGAAAACTCGATATGCAGGACTTGATGGTGTTTATCGCCGTCTATGACCAGAGCAGCGTTACCGAGGTGTCAGAAACACTGTTCGTCAGCCAGTCCACCGTGAGCTACAGCCTGAAGAAACTGCGGACCAGTTTTGAAGACGAGCTGTTTATCAACACGCGGGCGGGCATGCGGCCTACGTACAAGGCCACCACCATGTACGCCCATGTGCAGAAGATCCTCGAAAGCATCAACCTGTGCCACGCCGGTGGCCAGGCCTTCGACCCGACCCAGAAGGCTGTGACCTTCAATGTCTGCGCGCCGGAGTACTTCGAACAACTGATCCTGCCGCGCCTGTTGAAGCATTTCGACCGCGCCGACCTGCCGGTGATCGTCAATGTGCAGAAACTGGAAGCCGACATCCCCGCCGACGACCTGCGCGAGGGCCGCCTGGACCTGGTGATCTGCTTCGGCCCGCACTTTCACCGCGCCCATAAAGACTTCAAGACCCAGATGCTGCTGGAAGACGACTTGGTATGCGTCTTCGATAAACGCGCGGCACCGCGCGAGGCGGCGTTCAGCCTGCAATCGTTCGTCGAGCGGCGCCACGTGTTCCCCACGCCCTGGACCTCCGACACCAACATGATCGACGGCTGGCTGGCGCGCCAGGCCCACAAGCGCCAGGTGATCGCCCGGGCCAACAGCTACAGCGCAGCGCTGAAGATGATCACCGGCACCGACTTCATCGTCACCCTGCCGCGCCGCGTGCAAAAACTGCTGGCGCCCGCGACGGTGTTCGGCCACTGCGAGGCCCCCAACGGGTTGCCGGGGTTCACCCTGGATATGCAGTGGAATGAAAGCAGTGAACAGGACAGTGCCAATACCTGGTTTCGTGAGCAGGTGGTAAAGGTGTGTGCGGATCAGGGATTACTCTAACGTCTGTGGCGAGGGCGTTTGCTCCCTCGCCACGATGGATTGCGGGTTAGCCGATGGCGACTTTGCTGTAGGAATCGCGATCCATGTCGACCAGCAGGACGCTGAGCTGAACCTGTATATCCGCCGGCCAGTCGCCCAGATCCTGCAATGCTGCCAGCAGGCTTTGCGACAATTGCTGCTTGACCTGCGGCGACCGCCCGCTGAGCAGCGACAGCTTCACCGCGATGAAACCGCGTGGGTTGAGGGAGGTGCCCACCTGAAAACTCTCGACCTTCACGGCACGGCTTTTGATATCGAACTCGGAACCGAACTGCCCGGACGCCATCAGCACATTGTTGAGACGCAACAGGGTTTTCTCGACGGCCAGGTTTGTCAGGTTGGCGGTGTATTCCAAGTGCAGGTGTGGCATGGATGACTCCGAGTCATTCGTAGGAAGATTCGTAGATATACCACGGATAAACGCGTCAGGCCTTGTTCGCCAGGCCCCGATCACTCATGAACGCTTCCAGCCGCGAACGCACCCAGCGTTCAGCCGGGTCGGTGTCCACATGACTGAGCCAGACCATGGACAAATCCAGGGTCGGCGTCTCGAACGGAAACGGCTCACAGAACAGGTTGCCCGACACAGCCATGGCCTCGGCGGTGTAGTCCGGCAGGCTGGCGATCAGGTCCGTCCCGGCCAGCAGCGCGGGCAATGCGCTGTATTGCGGCACCGACAACACCACATGGCGCTTGCGGCCGATTTCCGCCAGCCACTCATCGGCAAACCCGGACACGTTGGCGGTGTGGGACACCAGCACATGGGGGCGCGAGCAATATTCATCGAGGGTCAGCGGAGTGTCCGAGGGATCGGCGCGCAGCAGTCGCGGGCGGATATGACGCAGCAGCTTGCGCTTGGCATTCGCCGGCAGGCCACGGGTCTGGGTGATGCCGACGGTAATATCGCCGGAGGCCAGCAGGTCGGGGATGCGCCAGTAGTCCACATGCTGGACCACGAACACCACTTGCGGCGCCTCCTGGCGCAAGGCGCGCAGCAGCGGCGGCAACAGGCCGAACTCGACGTCATCGGACAGGCCGATGCGAAAGGTCATGGTGCTGATGGACGGGTCGAAATCGTGGGTCAGGCTCAAGGCCGACGACAGTGAGTCCAGGGCGGGCGACAGGTGCTGGATGATTTCCTCGGCGCGCGCAGTGGGTTCCATGCGATGGCCGACGCGAATGAACAGCGGATCATTGAACAAGGTACGCAGACGGTTTAGGGCCGAACTGATGGTCGGCTGGCCGAGAAACAGCTTCTCGGCCACCCGCGTCACATTGCGCTCAAGCATCAGTGCTTCGAAGACCACCATCAGGTTGATGTCGGCCTTGCGTAATTCATTGCGATTCATCGGCGCCTGCCCTTTCCCCAAGACAGGTCGCAGTGTAGAAAGCGCGACGCACGGCGTCTATGCGCCAATCTGCTGATACCGGCCCCTTGCTCAGGGCTTGAGCGGAAACTCCTGATCCCGCTCGGACAGCTCCGTTCCGTCATCCGGATGTTTCCAGGTCTGGGGTTTTTCTTCTTCACGCCGTTGCTGGGGTTGTTCACGCTCCGGCTCATCCTGGCGCTTCTGTTCGTTGCCCATAGCCACCTCCCCTCCGTAAGAATTGGTCACATCTACCAGCATAGAACAGAGCAGGATTTTTGACGGATACGGCGATTGATAGCCAATTAAGATTAATCAATCCAAATTTTTCACTTATCATTTCTAAATGTGTCAGCCACTATCCTCGGTCTTACGCGAAACAAGCACTTAAAAGAACGCTGGAGACACAAAACCATGACTAGCCCTTCCCGGCCCGATTCTGCCCGTTCGAAAGTAGGTGCGGTATTCCGCGTTACCTCGGGCAACTTCCTCGAACAGTTCGACTTCTTTCTGTTTGGTTTCTACGCCACCTACATCGCTGCCGCATTCTTCCCCGCCGCTAATGAATTTGCGTCATTAATGATGACCTTCGCCGTGTTCGGTGCTGGCTTCCTGATGCGGCCACTGGGCGCAATCATCCTCGGCGCTTATATCGATGACGTCGGCCGCCGCAAAGGGTTGATCGTAACCCTGTCGATCATGGCCAGCGGCACACTGTTGATCGTGCTGGTGCCGGGTTATCACACCATTGGCCTGTGGGCGCCGCTGCTGGTGCTGCTGGGCCGCCTGTTGCAAGGTTTCTCGGCCGGTGCGGAACTGGGCGGTGTGTCGGTATACCTGTCTGAAATGGCCACCCCGGGCCGCAAGGGTTTCTACACCAGCTGGCAATCGGGCAGCCAACAGATCTCCATCGTGGTGGCTGCCGCGCTGGGCTATGGCTTGAACGTGTGGATGGAACCGGCGGTGGTTGCCGATTGGGGCTGGCGCATTCCGTTCGCCATCGGTTGCGTGATCATCCCGTTCATCTTTGTGCTGCGCCGTAACCTGCAGGAAACCGAAGAGTTCGCCAACCGCAAGCATCGCCCGACCATGCGCGAAGTGCTGGCCACACTGGTGAAAAACTGGACCGTGGTCATCGGCGGCATGCTGATGGTGGCCATGACCACCACCGCGTTCTACCTGATCACCGTGTATGCGCCGACCTTCGGCAAGACCGTGCTGCAACTGAGCACCTCCGACGCGCTGCTGGTGACCTTGCTGGTGGCGATATCGAACTTTGTCTGGCTGCCGATCGGCGGCACCTTGAGCGACCGCTTCGGCCGCAAGCCGGTGCTGATCGCCATGACCGCACTGACGGTGCTCACGGCATATCCGGCGCTGTCCTACGTGGTGAACGCACCGAGCTTCGCCCATATGCTGGAAACCCTGCTGTGGTTCTCGTTCCTGTACGGCATGTACAACGGTGCGATGATCCCCGCCCTCACGGAAATCATGCCGGTGGAAGTGCGCGTGGCCGGCTTCTCCCTGGCCTACAGCCTGGCGACCGCGATCTTCGGTGGGTTTACCCCGGCGATCTCCACCTGGTTCATTCACATCACCGAGGACAAGGCATCGCCGGCCTACTGGATGATGTTTGCGGCGGTTTGCGCACTGTGCTCGACACTGGCGCTGTACCGTCGTGCCAATGCGCGTGGGCAGGTGATGCAGGGGGCGGTGTGATGAGGTCTGTGTTCAAGACCCTGACGGCGCTGGCCCTCGGCGCCCTGGCGCTGACGGCCCAGGCCGAGGAGCTCAAGGTGATGACCTCCGGTGGCTTCACCGCCGCCTATAAACTGCTGGGCCCGCAATACGCCCAGCACAGCGGCGACACCCTCGACACGATACTCGGCCCATCCATGGGCAAGGCACCGGAAGCGATTCCCAACCGCCTGGCCCGTGGCGAACATGCCGACGTGGTGATCATGGTCGGCTATGCCCTGGATGAGCTGATCAAACAAGGCAAGGTTGACCCGGCTTCCCGCGTGGAACTGGCCGACTCACGCATCGGCCTGGTGGTGAAGGAAGGTGCGGCCAAACCTGCGATCGGCACTGATGCCGAACTCAAGGCTGTATTGAGCAAGGCCAAGTCCGTGGCGTATTCGGACAGCGCCAGCGGTGTGTATGTCGAGAAAGAGCTGTTCAAGAAGCTCGGCATGCCCGCCAAAGGCACCATGATCGAGCGCCTGCCGGTGGCCGAACAGGTCGCCAAGGGCGATTACGAAGTGGGCTTACAACAGGTGGCGGAGCTGTTGCCGGTGCCGGGTGTGACGTACGTCGGCAAGATCCCGGAGGATGTGCAATCGGTGACGCGTTTTGCCGCGGGCATTCCGGTCAATGCCGAACACCCGACACAAGCCAAGGCGCTGTTGCAGTTCCTGGCGTCGCCCGAGGCACAACCGGTGGTGCAATCCACCGGCCTGGACTCGGTGTCACGCTGACCGACACCGCATCTGCTGCATCCATCGCTCCAACTCCAGCGCCGCCGGCGGCAACGTCCGCCCGCGGCGCTTGATCAAGCCCACATTACGCATCACCTGCGGTTCCACCACGCCTAAGCCCGCTTCCACCAGACCATCAGGGTGGTCACGTGGTGCGTTCGAACGGCTTCAAGTCGAGCGCCGACTCGAACTTTTCGATGCGCCGGCTGAGGGCCGATTGCGAGATGCGGATGGCCGCGGCGGCGCGCCGGGTGCACGCTGATTGATCACTGCCGGCGAAACGCCTATCCGCCTAAAGCGCCCGATCCACAAGGCTTGAACCGAATGAACGAAAAGCTTCGAAACAATTCAAAGCACTTCAATTTAGTATAAATTGCATGCCACTCAACCAAGGCATTCAAGGAGGTTTCCTGTGGCAACTCTGCAAGCTCATACCATTCAGGCACTGCACACCCATCGCCCTACCCTGCTGACCGAATGGGTTGCCAGCCTTGAGGCTTCGGGGGCCACGCGTAACGTCAAGGCCGAGGACACCCGGCAGCAGGCCAACGACTTCCTCAACCTGTTGATCGCAGCACTGCAGCAAGGCGGTTCGCAACAGGTCGGCCATGAAAACTGGGCAGAAACCCGGGTCTTCCTGGAAAAACTCTCCCACAGCCGCGCCCTGATCGGCCAGGACTCGCAACAGACCGCCAGCTTTATCTTTGCCCTCAAAGGTCCGCTGTTCGCCCTGCTGCAACGGGAATACGCCGAACAACCGACGCAACTGGCCGAACAGCTGTGGGAAATCTCCGAGCTGCTTGACGCGCTGGGGATGCACACTATCCGTACTTTCCAGAAATCCCGTGAGTCGGTGATCAAGCGCCAGCAGGAAGAATTGCTGGAACTGTCCACCCCGGTGGTCAAGCTGTGGGACGGCGTGCTGGCCCTGCCGATGATCGGCACCCTGGATTCGCAACGCACCCAGGTGGTCATGGAGTCGCTGTTGCAGCGCATCGTCGACACCGGCTCGGAGATCGCCATCATCGACATTACCGGCGTGCCGACCGTGGACACCCTGGTCGCGCAGCACCTGTTGAAAACCGTGACCGCCATCCGCCTGATGGGCGCCGACTGCATCATCAGCGGCGTGCGCCCGCAAATCGCCCAGACCATCGTGCACCTGGGCCTCGACCTGCAAGGCGTGGTGACCAAGGCTAACCTGGCGGATGCCTTGGCACTGGCCCTGAAACGCCTGGGTGTCACCATCAGCAAGGCTGTTTAAGCATGGAACGTATCCCGATTTTGCAGATGGGCGAATTCCTGCTCGTGACGATTCAGGTCGACATGCATGACCAGCTTGCGCTGACGTTGCAGGACGACCTGTCCGAGCGCATCAGCCGCACGTCGGCACGGGGCGTATTGATCGACATCTCCGCGCTGGACATGGTCGACTCGTTCATCGGCCGCATGATCGGCACCATTTCCGGCCTGTCGCGCATCATGGATGCCCAGACCGTACTGGTGGGCATGCAGCCGGCGGTGGCGATCACCCTGGTGGAACTGGGCATGACCCTGCCAGGCGTAGCGACCGCGTTGAATGTCGAGCGCGGCATGAAATTGCTGCGTGACCGGGTAGACCACTCATGACCCAGGCCAGCAGCGGCACCCACCCGGTGCTCATCGAACAGGACGTGGTGCTGGCCCGACAATTGGTGCGCAAGTTGGCGCAGGAATGCGGCATGCGCCTGATCGACCTGACCAAGCTGGTCACCGCCGTCAGCGAGCTGGCGCGTAACACCGTGGTCTACGGCGGCGGCGGCCATATGGACTGGGCCGTGGTCGAGAAAGACCACCGCCCCGGCCTGCGCCTGACCTTCCGCGATGAAGGCCCGGGCATCCCCGACCTCAAGTTGGCGATGACCGACGGCTGGACCTCGGGCAGTGGCCTGGGCCTGGGCTTGACCGGCGCCAAACGCCTGGTGGACGAGTTTGAACTGGACACCGCTCCCGGCAAGGGCACCCGCGTGACGATCACCCGATGGACGTGAACATTCCCAGCGCCTTGACCGAGGTGCTGTTGATCGAAGATGTCAGCCAGGTCGGCTATGCCCGGCGCACTGCGCAACAGCTCGCCGAGCAACTGGGCTTCGACGAAACCGACGCCGGCCGCGTAGCCCTGGTGGCCACAGAGCTGGCCAGCAATATCCTCAAGCATGCCGCCCACGGCGAGTTGCAGTTGCGCGCCACGGGCAATCAGGGCGTGGAGATGATCGCCGTGGACCGTGGCCAGGGGTTTGATCTGGACAGTTGCCTGGTGGACGGTTTTTCCACCGGCGGCACCCAGGGTATCGGCATGGGCGCCATCTCCCGCGTGGCACAGGTGTTTGATGCGTACGCCGACCATCGCGGCACGGCGATGCTGGCTCGCCTGTACCCGCGGGCATCAGGTACCAAGGATATTCGCTACGGTGTCAGCCAGCACTCCCTGCACCATGACCCGGCCTGTGGCGATGCCTGGCACCTGGCAATCGAGCCAGGCCGTTTCAGCGTAATGGTGGCCGACGGCCTGGGCCATGGCAGCGAAGCCGAACGGGCAGCACACGCCGGTGAAGCGGTGTTTGCCCAGGACCCGTTCCTGGACCCGACCGTATTGTTCAACGACCTGCATATCGGTATGAGCGGCACACGCGGCGGCGCCATGGCCGTCGCCCAGTACGACGCCATGGCCGACAGCTTGCGCTTCACCGGGGTGGGCAATATCGGCGCGAGCCTGATCGGCCCCGGCAAGTCGCGCGGGCTGGCCTCCCACCCCGGTATCGTCGGCGTGCAATTTCGTAAGGCGCAGCCCTTCGACTACGCTCAGGTCACCGGCCAACTGCTGGTCCTCTACAGCGATGGGCTGCAATCACGCTGGAACCTTGCCGACTACCCCGGGCTTTCACACCGCCACCCGGCCTTGATCGCCGCCATCCTGCACCGTGATTTCTGCCGCGGACGGGATGACGTTACCGTCTTCGTGATTGCCCTGGAGGCCATTGATGGCTGAGACCACCGCTTCCCTCACCGATGAACTGCAACGCCTGCGCCAGGAGGCCGATGCGTTGCGTTCGGAGCTGGACGAGACCAACCAGGGCGTGTTGGCACTGTATGCCGAGCTGGATACCCAGGCCGACCAACTGCGCCAGGCATCGGACTTGAAAAGCCGATTCCTCTCGTACATGAGCCATGAATTCCGCACGCCCCTGGGCTCGATCCTGAGCATCACCAGCTTGTTGGCCGACGAACTCGACGGCCCGCTGAGCGCCGAGCAGCACACGCAGGTCGGATTTATCCGCAGTTCCGCGCGCGAGCTGCGCGAAATGGTCGACGACCTGCTGGACCTGGCCAAGATCGAGGCCGGGCGCATCACTATCTCGCCGGCCTGGTTCGACATGTTCGATTTGTTCTCGGCGTTACGCGGGATGTTCCGCCCGATTGTCGATGCCTCGTCGATAGACCTGATCTTCGAAGAACCTATCGGCCTGCCCAAGCTCTACACCGACGACAAGAAGCTGGCACAGATCCTGCGCAACTTCATCTCCAACGCCCTGAAGTTCACAGCGCACGGCGAGGTACGCGTATCGGCGCAACGGGTCGGCGAGCAGGAAATCCGCTTTGCCGTGCACGACACCGGCCTGGGCATTCCTGCCGAACTGCACAGCAACCTGTTCGAAGACTTTTCCCAGATCGACTCGCCGCTGCAAAAACGCCTGCGCGGCACCGGCCTGGGCCTGTCGCTGTGCAAACGCTTTGCCGAACTGCTCGGCGGCCGGGTCGGCGTAGAGAGTACGCCTGGCGTCGGCTCGATGTTCTTCGTGATCATTCCTCTCTCTATTGCTGGCGGACTTGTCGATGAATCGTGACATCCAACTGCTGATCGTCGACGACAACGCCGCTACCCGCTACGCCCTGCGCCGACGCCTGGAAAGCCATCACTACCATGTGCTTGAGGCCGGCACCGGCCAGGAAGGGCTGGACCTGATCGCCAGCGAAAAAATCGACGGGCTGATCCTCGATGTCAACCTGCCAGACATGAGCGGCTTCGACATCGTGCGCGTGCTGCGCGCCGATCCGGTCACCGCCTTGCTGCCGGTGGTGCATGTATCGGCAGCTTCCATCGAGACCGGCGACATCATCACCGGCCTGGATGCCGGCGCCGATGCCTACCTGATCCACCCGGTCGATCCGGATGTGCTGCTGGCCACTCTGCGTACCCTGTTGCGAGTGCGCGACACTGAATACGCGCTGCGCGAGAGCGAGGCACGGTTTCGCGAAATCTTCTTCAATATCAGCGCGCCGATTGCGGTAATGGATGCACAGCTCAAGGTGCACGAATGTAACCATGCCTTTGCCCAGCTGATTCACGACAACCTCAACCCCGACGCCCTGCTCGAATGCTTCGCCACCGATCAACTCACGGTGCTTCAGGAGCTGTGCCTGCGCCTGGCTGCCGGCGAGCGCTGGAAGGGCACCTTGCAGATGAAGGTCGACGGCCAGTTGCGCGAGACCGAATGGCAGGTTTCGCCCTACCGCCGCGCCGAATTGAGCCTGGTATTTGTCGAGGACGTCACCGAACACCGCCACCGCGAGCGGCACCAGCAGGCCGAACTGGCCAACGCCACCACCCAATTGGCACGCACCGAGGCGCAGCTGCTACAGGCACAGAAGATGGATGCCCTGGGCAAACTCACCGGCGGCATCGCCCATGACTTCAACAACCTGCTGACCGGGATCATCACCAGCCTGGAGCTGATCAAGAAACGCATTGAGACCCAGCGTACCGACAAGGTCATAGGCTATGCCGATGCGGCGTTGAGTTCGGCCCTGAGCGCCGCCGGCCTGACCAACCGCCTGCTGGCCTTCGCCCGCCAGCAACCGCTGGACACGCGGCCGATCGACATCAACGCGCATATTCGCTCCCTGGAAGAATTGCTGGTACGCACCATCGGCGAACATATCGCCTTGAAACTGGAGCTGACCAACAACCCGGCCGTGGCGATGGTCGATCCGATCCAGCTGGAAAGCGCCGTGCTGAACCTGGTGATCAACGCCCGCGACGCGCTGCCCAAGGGCGGCAATATCTGGGTGACGACCTACCCGGCCTACTCCAACGGCAACCTCAAACTGGAAAATGGCCCCTACATCGCCCTGTCGGTACGCGATAACGGTGTGGGCATCGAGCACAGCGTCATCGACAAGGTGTTCGACCCGTTCTTCACCACTAAGCCGCTGGGCCAGGGTACCGGGCTGGGCCTGTCGACCATCTACGGGTTTGCCCGACAGTCCGGCGGCGACGCACAGATCCGCAGCGTAACCCGCCAGGGCACCGAGGTGACCATCATGCTCCCCGCCGCAAGCGGCCCCGCCAGCACCGTGGTCAAGCCACTGGCGTCGCCGGGCCAAAGCAATGGCGAGCACGTGCTGATTGTCGAAGACATGCCCACCGTGCGCAGCTTCGTGGCCGAGGTGCTGATCGAGGCCGGCTACCGCTGCAGCCTCGCCGCCGATGGCGACGAAGCCATCGCCAGCCTGCGCGACGACCCGAGCATCAACCTGCTGCTGACCGATGTCGGTCTGCCCTACATGACCGGGCGCGAACTGGCCGACGTCGCACGCGAAATGCATCCTGCACTGCCAATCCTGTTCATGACCGGCTACGCGGAAAACGCGGCGAATCGCCAGAGTTTCCTCGGCGAAGGCATGGATCTGATTTCCAAGCCATTTCACATCGATGAATTGCTGGAGAAGATCCGTCGCGGGCTGGATGGCACGGCCGGCACACTTCACTACAGCTGAAACTTTGCGACCGCCTCGTTCAGGGAAACCGCCAACTGCGCCAGTTCCCGGCTCGATCCATTGATCTGCCCGGCTCCGGAAGAGGACTGTGCCGACAGATCGCGAATATTGACGATATTGCGATCGACTTCCTTGGCCACTTGGGCCTGCTCTTCGGCAGCACTGGCAATCACCAGGTTGCGCTGGTGAATCTGGTCGATGGAGTCGGTGATCTGACTTAATGCGCCGCCCGCCCCCTCAGCCAAGGCCAGGGTGTCGGTGGCACGCTGGGTGCTCGACTGCATTGAGCTCAACGCGTCGTTGGAGCCGGTGCGCATCGCGGTCACCATCTGGTCGATTTCCAGGGTCGATTGCTGGGTGCGATGGGCCAGGGCGCGCACTTCGTCAGCCACCACCGCAAAACCGCGCCCGGACTCACCGGCCCGCGCCGCCTCGATCGCGGCGTTGAGCGCCAGCAGGTTGGTCTGCTCGGCGATGGAGCGAATCACGTCGAGCACCTTGCCAATATCCCGCGATTGCTCGGCGAGGTTCTGCACCAGGGTCGAAGTTTCGCCGATATTGGTGCTCAGGGCTTGAATGGCGTTGACCGTTTCGCCCACACGGTGCTGGCCTTCGCGCGCGGTTTCATTGGACAGGCGCGTGGACTCGGAGGTGGACACTGCATTGCGCGCCACCTCATCCGCCGCCGAGGTCATCTCGTTCACGGCGGTGGCGGCCTGCTCGATTTCAGCGGTCTGCTTTTGCAGGCTGCGGCTGCTCTGATCGGTGATGCCGTTGAGGTCGGTGGCCGATGACGCCATCTGCCCCGCCGACTGGCGAATCAGCTGCAGGGTGCCGCGCAGGTTGGCCTGCATGGTCTTGAGAGCCACGAGCAGGCGCGTCACTTCGTCGTCGCCGGTCACGTCCACCGTTTGGGTCAGGTCACCCTGGGCAACGTTCTCGGCAGCCCGTACTGCATGGCTGAGGGGGCCGACGATGCTGCGCGTGAGCAACCACGCCAGCAGCACGGTGCTCAAACCCGCAACAATCACAAAGCCGAACACCATGGTGCGCGAACGGCTGTACTGTGACTCGGCCGTCTGGCCTTGCTGGTTGATCTGGGCGTTGTAGTAGTCGGCCAGGGCATTGAGCTGGGCTCCGGAGCCATCGACCACGGTTTTCATATCCACCAGCAACAGCTTGTTCAGCTCGGCGCCCTGCTGCTTGTCGGCAAGGGCGAAGGACTGCGCCAGCCCTTGCTGGTATTGGCGCAGCGAGACCTGGAACTGGTCGTAGAGCGTGCGTAATTCGGGAGTGTCGATCACCGCGTCGAGTTCAGCCAGCCGCTTGGTCAGGTCCTGGCTGCGGGTGTCCATCTGGCTACGGTATTGCGGGATGCTCGCCGGGTTCGGGTCCAGCGCCATGCGCAAAGAGATCGTACGAATGCGCAGCATGATTTCGCGAACGTCCGCCACCAGCCGCATCTTAGGCACCAGCCCGCTTTCCACCTGCACCGCGCTGGCGCGGATGTTTGCCATATTCGACAGCGCAAAAAAACCCAGCAGGGCCACGAGCAAAGCAATCAAGGCAAAACCTAAACCCGCACGGCGGGCGATGGACAGGCTGCGAAGGGACATTTAGCGGGATCTCTCGTTAGGGATACGATGTCGTATGAGAGCGTTTCGGCCGCATGGATAAAGACTTGAGGGACGTAGCCTGCGGGAAATGAGAAGTTATCAGGCCAGTAAAGCATGCTTGAAGACGGAAGGCGGTTGGTTGTGCTGGCTGGAAGAACCACGACGGCCCTGTCGGCAGCTCGGAACGAGTAGCTCTGCTCCAAATAAAAATCTCAGAAACGAAAAAGCCCCGTAGCTTATTCAACTACGGGGCTTTTTCTATGTAATGGCGGAGAGATAGGGATTCGAACCCTAGGTACCGGTGAAGGTACAACGGATTTCGAATCCGTCCCATTCGGCCACTCTGGCATCTCTCCAACGGCGCGCATCATAACAGCCTGTTTCGTGGAAGCAAAGCGCAGAAGCGATTTTTTTCCGTGCTATCAGATGCTTGCGTCGATTAAAGCGGTACGCCAAGACGCTTGGCGACTTCTTCGTAGGCTTCGATCACATCACCGAGGCCTTGGCGGAAGCGGTCCTTGTCCATCTTCTTCTTGGTGTCCTTGTCCCACAGGCGGCAGCCGTCCGGGCTGAATTCGTCGCCCAGGACGATGGAGCCGTCGTGGAACACGCCGAATTCCAACTTGAAGTCCACTAGCAGCAGGCCTGCGTCGTCGAACAGCTTGCTCAGAACGTCGTTGACCTTGAGGGACAACTCCTTCATGCGTGCCAGTTGCTCAGCGGTGCCCCAGCCGAATGCCACGACGTGGGATTCGTTGATGAACGGGTCGCCCTTGGCGTCGTCCTTCAGGAACAGCTCGAACGTGTAAGGGTTGAGCTTGAGGCCCTCTTCGACGCCCAGGCGCTTGACCAGGCTGCCGGCTGCGTAGTTACGCACGACGCATTCCACCGGGATCATGTCCAGCTTCTTCACCAGGCACTCGTTGTCGCCCAGCAGTTTGTCGAATTGGGTCGGAATGCCGGCCGCTTCGAGTTTCTGCATGATGAAGGCGTTGAACTTGTTGTTCACCATGCCCTTGCGATCAAGTTGTTCGATGCGCTTGCCGTCGAACGCCGAGGTGTCGTTGCGAAACAGCAGGATCAGGCGGTTGGCGTCGTCGGTCTTGTAAACCGACTTGGCTTTGCCGCGGTAGAGTTCTTCACGTTTTTCCATGATGGGCTCCGCTTTGAGTGAGGTGGGCTAGGCGATATGTCGCCAGTCGAGCCCTGAATCTTGATCGGCCAGTTGCAGCCAGTCCGGGTCGCACCCGAGGGTGTCGACAAAACATTGCCGGGCAAGCGTCGGCAGGTTGTTCTTGCTGCTCAAGTGGGCCAGGACCAGGTGTTGCAGGTCTTGCCAACCCAACTCATACACCAGGTACGCCGCCTGATGGTTGTTCAAATGTCCCAATTCGCCGCCGACCCGTTGCTTGAGAAAGTACGGATAGTGACCGCGAGCCAGCAGGTCTCGGCAGTGGTTGGACTCGATCATCAAGGCATCGAGGTTCCGGTAGCCGTCCAGCACCTTGGCGCAGTAGGAGCCCAGGTCGGTGAGCACGCCGAAACGCCGCTCTCCGTCACTGAATACATACTGCGTCGGTTCCTGGGCATCGTGCGCCACGGCAATCACATCGATGCTCAGGGCACCGATTTGCAGCTGCTCGCCACCAGCCAGAAAACCTGCGGGTTCTATGGGTTTGCGCATCCCGCGCAATGTGCCGCGACTGAGGTACACCGGAAGATTGTAGCGCCGAGACAGCAAACCCACGCCATGCACGTGGTCGGCATGTTCGTGGGTCACCAGAATCGCGCTCAGCTGCGAGGGGTGAACCCCCAGGCGCAGCAGGCGCCGCTCGGTTTCCTTTAACGAGAAACCACAATCCACCAGCACGTACGTGTCGTCATGGGCGACCAGCGTGCCGTTCCCTTGGCTACCGCTGCCGAGAACGGCAAAACGCATCGGATCAGCCCAGGTTGTCCTGAATCACGCCCAACACCTTGCGCGCTGTTTCAGCCGGCGCCACGGTGTTGATGTTCTTCTCGACGGTGACTTGCACAGTCTCGCCAACCTTGCTCAAACGCACCTGATAACGCTCGGCACGGGTCTCGATTTCTTCCTTGGTCGGCTTGCTGCCGAACAGTTTGCCGAAGAAACCAGGCTCTTCGTCTTTGCGCTCGGCCTTTTCAGCCACGTTGATGTAGTACAGGCCCAGGCTGCGGTTGATGTCTTCAACACGCCAAGGGCCTTGCTCCAACGCGCGACCGACGCTGGCCCAGGCACGATCCAGGTCTTCACCCAGGTTCAGCACCACGTTGCCGCTGCCGTCTTCGGTGAGACTGACGCGGCTCGGGGTGTCGTAATCACGGGCGGCGAGCAGGGATACGGAACCGCCCTTCTCGGAGATACGGCTCATGCTGGCCAGCATCTCGTCGACCAATGCCGAGTCGACACCGGTGTTGACCGAGCGGTTGGTGAAGTCGACGTTGGCGGTGCTGCCGGCAGGACGTTCGGCGCTGACCACATAGACTTCACTGGTGTTGCGCTGCACGCCTGGCTCGATGCGCACACGCACACGGGCTTCGCTGTCGGCGGCGACACCACCGGCCTGCAGGCGCTTGGCCATAGTGGCGGACAGTTCGCTGCCCTGCTGCCATGCCGTGGTGAATTCACCGGTCTGCGGGCGCTGCTCGTCGATGCGGAAACCGTTGTCCTGGAAGAACTGCACCGCTACCGGCCAGACTTCGGCAGGTGGGCGCTGCGCCACGATCCAACGCGAATCACCGCTCTTCTGCAGGCTGTAGTCGCTGGCATCCGCCACGGCCGAGATCGGCTGTGGACGCGGCACGACGTATTCACCCTTGGTGGTGTCGTCGGCAACGTTGCGTGGAATCGGCAACAACGGGTCAAGACGCTTGGCGACGTTGACGTCCGGCGGCAGTTGCATCGGTTTGGTTGCTTGTGCTTCCAGGTAATCGCTGCCGCGGTCACGGAAGTAGCCTTCCGGGCCCCAGATCCAACCGCAGCCACTGGTGCTGGAGATAATCAAGGCAAGTGCGGAAAGTCCGGCCAATCGCTTCATGCGTAGTGCTTCCTCAATTAAACCAGGACGCCGGACTGGCGCAGGGCCTGTCGCAGCGGTTCGTGACAGGCTTCGCTGAGGCGGGTGAGCGGCAGACGGATACCGTCCGGCATCAGGCCCATCTCGAACAGCGCCCACTTCACGGGAATAGGGTTGGATTCGATAAACAGTGTCTTGTTGAGCGGCATCAGCTTCTCGTGGATCGCACGGGCGGTCACGGCGTCGCCGGCAATGGCGGCGGCACACATGTCGCTCATGGCGCGCGGGGCAACATTGGCGGTCACGGAGATATTGCCCTTGCCGCCCAGCAGGATCAGCTCGACAGCCGTGGCGTCGTCACCGGAATACAGCAGGAAGTCGCTGCTCACACCAGCCAGGATGTCCTTGGCGCGCTGCAGGTCGCCGGTGGCTTCCTTGATACCGATGATGTTCGGTACGGTGGACAGGCGGATCACGGTCTCGGCCTTCATGTCGCACGCGGTACGACCCGGCACGTTATAGAGGATCTGCGGGATGTCGACGGCTTCGGCAATGGTGCGAAAGTGCTGGTACAGGCCTTCCTGGGTCGGCTTGTTGTAGTACGGGGTCACCAGCAGGCACGCGTCAGCGCCAGCTTTCTTGGCGTTTTTGGTCAGCTCGATGGCTTCGCGCGTCGAGTTGGCGCCCGTGCCGGCGATCACGGCAATACGCCCCGCGACACGCTTGACCACGAATTCGATCACCTTGATGTGTTCTTCCACATCAAGAGTGGCCGATTCACCTGTGGTGCCGACCGCCACGATGGCGTTGGTGCCTTCTTGCAGGTGGAAGTCCACCAGTTTGCCCAGGCTGTCCCAGTCGAGATGACCTTGTGCATCCATGGGTGTGACCAGTGCCACCATACTGCCCGCAATCATGCAACCGCTCCTGCCGGAAAAAGAGAGCCGTAATGGTACTGGCGCCAAGATGCTTGTACAAGCGAAGTACCGCCTGAGGATGCGTTCTGGCGCAACTAAACGACGGGCAATGCCATCATTGAGCCAAAGCACGGGTTGAGGCGGGGCAAAATCAGGCGGATCACGCAATGAAAACGCCACCTCCTATCCCTTGGCGACGCTTTTCGCTACCCTTCATGCTTTGATCGATACAGCCCTCACAGTATCGACCGCTCATCGTTTTAGGAAGGCTGCATGTCCACCCCCACAGTTCGCGAACAATTCCTTGTTATCAGTGCCCTCGGCGCCAACCCCATGGAGCTGACCAACGTCCTGTGCCGCGCCAGCCATGAAAACCGCTGTGCCGTGGTGACCTCCCGCCTGACCCGCCATGGCGAGTGCAGTGCGCTGGTCCTGCAGATTTCCGGTACCTGGGATGCCCTGGCGCGCCTGGAGACCGGCCTGCCGGGCCTGGCCAAGAAGCACGACTTCACCGTTAACGTGGTGCGCAGCGCCGCGCTGGAAAATCGCCCGCAGGCGCTTCCTTATGTGGCGTATGTCAGCTCGGCCTACCGTTCGGACATCGTCAATGAGCTGTGCCAGTTCTTCATCGACCATAACGTCGAGCTGGAGAACCTGACCTGCGACACCTACCAGGCCCCGCAAACCGGCGGCACCATGCTCAACGCCACGTTCACCGTGACCCTGCCGGCCGGCGTGCAGATCAGTTGGCTGCGCGACCAGTTCCTGGATTTCGCCGATGCCCTGAACCTCGACGCGTTGATCGAACCGTGGCGCCCACAGAACCCAATGTAAGGAAGTAACCATGACGGTAGTCATCGATAAACCGGTCGCCGATTTCGAAGCCCAGGCCACCAGTGGCCAGACCTTCAGCCTTGCCGCCCTCAAGGGCAAGCAAGTGGTGATCTACTTCTACCCGAAGGACAGCACCCCGGGCTGCACCACCGAAGGCCAGGGTTTCCGTGACCAGTACGCAGCATTCAAGGCCGCCAACACCGAAGTGTTTGGCGTGTCGCGCGACAGCGTGAAGTCCCATGAGAACTTCAAGGGCAAGCAGGAATTCCCGTTTGAGCTGATCAGCGACAAGGATGAAGCGGTCTGCCAGTTGTTCGATGTCATCAAGCTGAAGAAGCTGTACGGCAAGGAATACCTGGGCGTGGATCGCAGCACCTTCCTGATCGACAAGGAGGGTGTGCTGCGCCAGGAATGGCGCGGCGTGAAAGTACCAGGCCATGTAGATGCCGTTCTGGCCGCAGCCCAGGCATTGAGCAAGGCCTGATCTGTAGCGCGAACCACTGTGGTGAGGGACACGCTCCCTCACCACAATTCTCTCCTGCCGCTACAACAACGGCGCCACCACCGGCTCCTGCCGCGGCCACGCATCCAGCACGGCCTTGAACAGCGTCGCCAGGGGAATCGCAAAGAACACCCCCCAGAATCCCCACAGCCCACCAAACAACAACACCGCGCAGATGATCGCCACCGGGTGCAGGTTGACCGCCTCCGAGAACAGCAGCGGCACCAGTACGTTGCCATCCAGGGTCTGGATGATGCCGTATACCGCCATCAGGTAGATGAACTGGTCGCTCCAGCCCCACTGGAACAAGGCTATCAAGGTCACCGGCACCGTCACCACCACGGCGCCGACATACGGCACCACCACCGAAATACCGACCAGCAGTGCCAGCAAGGCGGCGTAGTTGAGGTCCAGCGCGATAAACGCTATGTAGGTAACGCCCCCACAGATAATGATCTCGATGACTTTGCCACGAATGTAGTTGGCAATCTGCCGGTTCATTTCCTCGGCCACCCGGGTGATCAACGCCCGTTCACGCGGCAGATAGCCGCGCACCCAGCGCCCGATCATGGCGCGGTCCTTGAGGAAGAAGAACACCAGGATCGGGACGAGCACTAGGTAGATCATGATGTTGACCAGCAGTGGCAGACTGGACAGGGAAAAGGTCAGCGCCCATTGTCCGAACTTGCCGATTTCGCCGCGCGCCACTTCTATGGCCTGCAACACCTGCTCGTCTGAGACCAGATGCGGGTAGCGCTCCGGCAACAGCAGCAATAGCGACTGCCACTTGGCGAGCATGCCCGGCAACTCGTTGAACAACGTGATCAGTTGGTGCCACAGCAGCGGCAGCACCACGACGATAAACACCACCAGCAAACCCATGAACAGGGCAAATACCAGGCCCACTGCCGCGCCGCCCGGCAAGCGTAAACGCTCCAGGGTGGTGACCAGGCCCTGCATCAGGTAAGCCAGCACCATCCCCGCCAGTACCGGCGCCAGCATGCCACCCAAGGTGAGCACGGCCGTAAAGGCCAGAAACAGCAGGACTGCCAGCACCACGGCTTCTTCATCGGAGAAGTAGCGCTGGATCCAGTCTCGTAACACTTTGAACATCAATCAACCTCGGGTGATAGGGGCGAACGGCTCAGGCCTTGCGCAACCAGTAACGGTACACACCGGCGACGTCTTCTTCATGCAACAGGGTATGGCCGGCCAGCTTGGCAAACGTGCGAAAATCCCGTTGGGAACCTGCGTCTGTGGCAATCACTTTGAGCACAGCACCGCTGGCCAATCGATTGAGCTCCAGCTTGGCCTTGAGCAGAGGCAATGGGCAATTGAGGCCGCTGGCATCGAGTTCGGCATCAAAGGCTACAGCGTCGGTCATGGTTTTACTCCGGGCAAGCGTTCGGGGTGCTTAGAATATCTGGTCCGAAGCTCAGTGTCCGGCTACAGTAAGCTCTTTGTCGAAAGGCTCTGTGCATGACTTTTTTGCGCCCTACCCTGCTGACGCTGGCTTGCCTGCTGGCCTCCCCAGGCTTCGCTGACGACCTGCCGTCACTTGGCGACGCCAGCTCTGCCATTGTCTCGCCACAACAGGAGTATCAGTTGGGCCGTGCCTGGCTGGCTTATCTGCGGGGCCAGGTCTCCCAGCTGAACGACCCTCAGCTCAAGGACTACGTGGAAACCAGCGTGTACAAGCTGGTAGAAACCAGCCAGGTGAATGACCGGCGCCTGGAATTCATCCTGATTAACAGCCCGCAGTTGAACGCCTTTGCCGCACCCGGCGGTATCGTCGGCGTGAACGGCGGCCTGTTTCTCAATGCCCAGACCGAAGGGGAATATGCGTCGGTACTGGCCCACGAACTGGCTCACTTGTCCCAGCGCCACTTCGCCCGTGGTGTCGAGGCGCAGCAGCGCATGCAGATCCCAATGATGGCCGCCCTGCTCGGCGGCATCATTGCGGCCGCCGCCGGTGCAGGGGACGCGGGTATTGCTGCGATCGCCGGCACACAGGCCGCGGCCATCCAGGAACAACGACGATTCTCTCGCCAGAATGAGCAGGAGGCGGATCGTATCGGCATCGTCAACCTGGAGAAAGCCGGCTACGACCCGCGCTCCATGCCAACCATGTTCGAACGCCTGATGCGCCAGTACCGCTTTGACGCGAAGCCGCCGGAATTCCTGCTGACTCACCCGGTGACCGAGTCGCGTATCGCCGACACCCGCAACCGCGCGGAACAAGCCAAGGCCGGCGGCAAGGAAGACAGCCTGCGCTACCAGCTGATTCGCGCACGGGTACAGTTGCAATACGAAGACACATCAGGACTCGCCGCCAAGCGGTTCCAGGCGCAACTGGACGAAAATCCGAAAAACGATGTGGCGCGCTATGGCCTGGCTATCGCCCAGATCAAAGCCTCCCAGTTCAAGCAGGCACGGGAAAGCCTGCAACCCTTGCTGACCAAGGCGCCCAATGACATCACCTACAACCTGGCGCAGATCCAGCTGGACATCGACAACAACCGCTTGCCCGATGCCCAGCAGCGCACGGATCGAATGCTGTCCCAATACCCGGGCAACTACCCACTGAATCAGATTCGTGTAGATCTGTTGCTTAAGCAGAACCGCACTGCCGATGCGGAAAAAGCCCTGGATGGCTTGCTCAAGTCTCGCCCGGACGATCCGGATGTGTGGTATCAGGTCGCCGAGACACGCGGTTTGTCCGGCAACATCATCGGCCTGCATCAGGCGCGTGCCGAATACTTTGCATTGGTGGGTGACTTTCAGCAGGCGATTCAGCAGTTGGACTTTGCCAAACGTCGCGCCGGCAACAATTTCCCGCTGTCGTCACGTATCGATGCACGCCAGCGTGAGCTGATCGAACAGGAACGCCTGGTTAAAGGCATGATGAGCTAAACACATCGCCCACAAAAAAGCCCCGCCCTCGTAAAACGAAAGCGGGGCTTTTTATTGGCCAGGTGGGTTACTCGGCCAGCTTGAAGGTAATGAAGCTGGCGCGCCCCTGACGAAGCACGCGCATCGATACCGAGCGGTTCTTCGGCAACGCCTTGGCGATGTCGGTGAACTGCTTGGTATTGTCAATCGCCTGATTGTTCAGGTGAGTGATCACGTCGCCAGGCTGCAGGCCGATCAAGGCTGCAGGGCCGTCCTGCACTTCCTTGATTACCACACCGCTTTTGAGGTCGAAACTTTTCTTCTGCTCATCGGTCAGCTCAGCCACGGCAATACCCAGGCGGTTGCTGCTGCGCTCGGCGCCCGGTTTGGTATTACCCAGGGCATCCAGGGTCGCGCCCTCTTCAGGGATCGCACCCACGGTCAGCTCAACATTCTGGCGCTTGCCGTCACGAATCACTTCCAGCTTGGCCTTGCTGCCGGCCTTGAGTGCGCCAACCAGGTGGGGCAGGTCGGCCGACATAACGATCGGTTGACCGTTCATGCTCAGGATCACGTCGCCGACTTGCAGGCCGCCTTTGGCAGCCGGGCCATCGTCCTGGATTTGCGCGACCAGAGCGCCAGCCGGTTTGTCGAGGCCGAAGGATTCAGCCAGGTCCTTGTTTACTTCCTGGATGACCACGCCCAACCAGCCGCGACTGACCTTGCCACCGCTTTTCAGCTGATTGGAAACATCCATGGCCACGTCGATAGGAATGGCGAACGATACCCCCATGAAGCCACCGGAACGGGTGTAGATCTGCGAGTTGATCCCCACCACTTCGCCCGCCAGGTTGAACAACGGGCCACCGGAGTTACCCGGGTTGATCGGCACGTCGGTCTGGATGAACGGCACATAGTTCTCGTTCGGCAGGCTGCGACCAATGGCACTGACGATGCCCTGGGTGACGGTATGGTCAAAACCAAACGGCGAGCCGATAGCTACCACCCACTGCCCAGCCTTCAGGTCCTGGGACTTGCCCAGTTTCAGCACCGGCAGGTCTTTGCCTTCGATCTTCAGCAAGGCCACGTCGGAACGCGGGTCTGTGCCTACCAATTTGGCTTTCAGTTCACTGCGATCGGCCAGGCGCACGAGGATCTCGTCGGCGTCGGCAATCACATGGTTATTGGTGAGGATGTAGCCATCTGGCGAAATAATGAAGCCAGACCCCAGGGACTGCGCTTCACGCTGGCCACCACCGCCGCCACGAGGCGTACGCGGTTGTGGCATGCCACGCTCGAAGAACTCGCGCAGCATCGGCGGCAGGCCTTCCAGGTCAGGCATTTGCTGGTTGGAGACTTTGCGATCCGGCAGCTTCTGGGTGGTACTGATGTTCACCACGGCAGGCGAGGCTTGCTCAACCAATTGGGTGAAGTCAGGCAACTCGACCGCTTGCGCGGATACAGCCTGACCCAGCACCAATACCGTGGCGACTATGGATAGGTAGGACTTCAAACGTGGTATCGACATACAGCTCCCGTTACGACGAGCAGGGTTGAGCGACAGGGTTCAATAAACGCCGAAAACTGCGACCGACATTTTTGTTCCGCGAACAAAACAAGGCCAGAGCCGACAAGCCCTGACCTATAAAAAACATGGGAGATTTTTGCAAGTGAAAATGCTGATCCAGACATTTCATGCTCTCGGCAGCCAACCTGGCATGGACGTACTGTGAAATATCTGGATGAACATAGGATTAACGACTCACGGCTTGGGGGTGACCTTTTTTTCACCGCGCACCGACAGTGCGATGCGTTCGGCGGTCCCAATAGGTATTTCGCCCACGACCGTCACCATCATTTCGCCATCCACCGTGTTCAAGCGACGAGATACAGCGACCGTAGGGCCTAATTGGGTGCGAGTCTCGGTCACGCTCACATCGCTGATGGGTTCAAGAAACACTGAGAAGCGCGCCAGTCCATCTTCATACATCAGGCTGTCGACCCTGGTTTTGGTATGGGGGTCCTTGCGGGCGCTGCTATTGGTCAGCTGAAAGCCTGGCGGCAACCACTCCAAGTGCCAAGCCTCGACGGCTTCTACGGCCGCTGCCTTGGTGTCGCCGACGGCTATAGACGTGCATTCGCTGCTGGGCTGCAAGTCACGATCATTGGGCGTGGTGGAGGTGTCTAATCGAGTGAACTGAAAGCGCTCCAGCAACTGTCCTTGATCGTTCAGCAACAAGGATTTAAGCGGCAGTGCGGTTTCACGATCAAGGTGCAGCTCAAAGCCGTAGCGGTATTGATCACGCGGAGTGATCGACACAATTACCGCATTACGACCGGCCACGCGGGATTTTCCGATAACGGCCAGTTCGTAGAATTGATTGAGTTTTTCGGGATCAAGTGCGCGCGAAGGTGCATCACGCGAATTGCCAAGGCCGACGACAAGAGTGCCGCTGACGCATTGAGTACGACCATCTACACGGACGACTTCCTGGGCAGAACCATCAAGCTGCAAGAGCCGCTCACGGACCTGGCCATTCTGGACGCGATGCCAGATGTCATGGGTAGAAAAACTGCCATTACGTTCGTAGACAAACGTACCTTGAAAACTTTGCTGCTGCTCTGCACGCCCAAGTCGAGTTAGCCAGTCTTGGGCTTCATCGGCATGGGCGGGGAGTGCAAACCAACCACTGAGCAATAGCGTAAGGAGCGGTATGGCGCGCATAGGGCTCCTTAACGTATCAGCGGTTTTCCAGGCTTGCAGCGCGAGCGTATGGCAAAGCGCTTTCAGTGCCTTTCAAAGCGGATTCCTGTGCGTGTTGGCGCAAGTAGCCTGGAAGACGCTGGTCCTGCCAGCCGGATTGCCCTTGCAACACACCGTTAGCCATAGGGCCGGTGGTATCAGAGCTTTCCTTGTAGCCGGCCAGAACCGCTGGGCCTTTGACTTGCGGACCGGCCATGACCGGTTGCTGAGTCTGCTGGGCCAGTTCGGCACCGGCGATTTCGTCCTGGTTATACAGGCGAACACCGGCCAGCACTGCAACAGTTACCGAGGCAGCAACTGCCAGGCGACCCAGGCTGCGCCAAGGGCCACGAGTAGCTTTTGCCGGAACGGCTTCATCAGCCAGCGCGGCAGAAACGGCCGCAGCAATATCCAGACGAGGGATTAGAAGATCCTTGTGCATCACCGCCCGAGCGACTTGGTAACGAGACCAGGTATCACGGGTTTCGGCATCATCAAATGCATTAAGCACCCGACGAAGTTCCAGTTCATCCGCTTCGTTATCCATCACTGCGGACAGCGATTCCTGCAGGGCATCACGACTCATGGCGGTTCCTCTCTTGGCTGTCGCCGCTGTCTTTAGTTTTCCTGCAACAACGGTTGCAAGGCTTTATCGATGGCTTCCCGGGCCCGGAAAATCCGTGACCTTACAGTCCCCACCGGACACTGCATGACGCTCGCAATGTCTTCGTAACTCAGACCATCGAATTCACGTAAAGTTAACGCCGTACGTAAATCTTCTGGCAGTTGCTGAATTGTGCGATGAACGGTGCCTTCAATCTCGTCGCGCAGCAATGCACGCTCCGGCGACTCGAGATCTTTGAGGCCGTGATCACCATCGTAAAATTCTGCATCTTCTGAACTTACATCGCTATCCGGTGGGCGGCGTCCGCGAGACACCAGATAGTTCTTCGCCGTGTTGATGGCGATGCGGTAAAGCCACGTGTAAAACGCACTATCACCGCGAAAATTGCCCAGTGCACGGTATGCCTTGATAAAGGCTTCCTGTGCAACGTCCTGCGCTTCATGGGTGTCGTGCACAAACCGCACGATCAACCCGAGAATTTTGTGCTGGTATTTCAGCACTAGCAGATCAAATGCTCGCTTGTCGCCGCGTTGAACGCGCTCGACCAGCTGCTGATCCTCTTCCTGGGTTAGCATGAACACTCCTCGTTGTACTTGAAGGAGGCTTGCATAACTAAACGATCAGGCTTGCAAACATAGACTCGGACTTTTCGCAAAAGTTCTCCCCCTCCAAGCAAGTTTCCGGCATGCACTGATTTGGCACACACGAAAAACGCAGCGCGGGTAACGCCGGCTGCGCGAATAATCTTGTCGTCGGTTTTCTGACGCGTCCAATGCTCCCGACGGGCCAATAAACTCAACGTTTTCCCAGCTTTCGGGCAACCTGCTATTGAGTAGAGGCCTATGCAAAAAGTTCCCGCCTCAATAACCGGGTGATTTTACCCGCGCCGCGCACCGTAATCTCACATTGCCACGAATGCCCGGCTATTGTGCCGGTCCCCCCCTCTATATACTAGTGGCCCGTGTGACCCTTTGATTCGCCGATCCAGGCGTCCTGTTTGCGCCAGCCCTGTGGATCGCTTTTTGCGGAATCCTTCAAATGAGCCAACAGTTTCAACACGATGTCCTGGTGATCGGTAGCGGCGCGGCCGGCTTGAGCCTTGCGCTGACCCTTCCCAGCCACTTGCGCATTGCAGTCCTGAGCAAAGGCGACCTGGCCAACGGTTCGACATTCTGGGCCCAGGGCGGTGTCGCCGCCGTGCTGGACGACACCGACACGGTGCAATCCCACGTTGAAGACACCCTCAACGCCGGCGGCGGCCTGTGCAACGAGGACGCGGTGCGCTTCACCGTCGAGCATAGCCGCGAGGCGATCCAATGGCTGATCGACCAGGGCGTGCCCTTCACCCGCGACGACCACGCCGGCAGCGACGACAGCGGCTTCGAATTCCACCTGACACGCGAAGGCGGCCACAGCCATCGCCGTATCATCCACGCCGCCGACGCTACCGGCGCCGCGATCTTCAAGACCTTGCTCGACCAGGCCCGCCAACGCCCCAACATCGAACTGCTGGAGCAACGCGTCGCCGTCGACCTGATCACCGAAAAACGCCTGGGCCTGGACGGCGAGCGCTGCCTCGGCGCCTACGTGCTCAACCGCACCAGCGGCGAAGTCGACACCTACGGCGCGCGGTTCACCATTCTTGCCTCGGGTGGCGCCGCCAAGGTCTACCTCTACACCAGCAACCCCGACGGCGCCTGCGGCGACGGCATTGCCATGGCCTGGCGCTCGGGCTGCCGGGTGGCCAACCTGGAATTCAACCAGTTCCATCCCACCTGCCTGTATCACCCGCAGGCCAAGAGTTTCCTGATCACCGAAGCCCTGCGCGGCGAAGGTGCACACCTCAAGCTGCCGAACGGTGAGCGCTTCATGCAGCGCTTCGACCCGCGCGCCGAGCTGGCACCGCGAGATATCGTCGCCCGCGCCATCGACCATGAGATGAAGCGCCTGGGTGTCGACTGCGTCTACCTGGACATCAGCCACAAGCCCGAAGCGTTCATCAAGACCCACTTCCCGACCGTCTACGAGCGCTGCCTGGCGTTCAACATCGACATCACCAAAGGCCCGATCCCGGTGGTGCCGGCTGCGCACTACACCTGCGGCGGCGTGATGGTCGACCAGCATGGCCGTACCGATGTACCCGGCCTGTACGCGATTGGCGAAACCAGCTTCACCGGGCTGCACGGCGCCAACCGCATGGCCAGCAACTCGCTGCTCGAATGCTTCGTGTACGCCCGCTCGGCGGCAGCGGACATTCTCGAACAACTGCCACGCATTCCCGTACCGGCCGCCCTGCCCCGCTGGGATGCCAGCCAGGTTACCGATTCGGACGAAGACGTGATCATCGCCCACAACTGGGACGAGCTGCGGCGCTTCATGTGGGACTACGTGGGGATCGTGCGCACCAACAAGCGCCTGCAACGGGCGCAACACCGGGTGCGATTGCTGCTGGATGAGATTGATGAGTTCTACAGCAACTACAAGGTCAGCCGTGACCTGATCGAACTGCGCAACCTGGCCCAAGTCGCGGAGTTGATGATCCGCTCGGCCATGGAACGCAAAGAGAGCCGGGGCCTGCATTACACCCTCGACTACCCGCAGATGCTGCCCGAGGCCCGCGACACTATTCTGGTGCCAACCACCTACGGCGGCTGAACTTCAAGCGAACCCGCAGGCGCCGGTGTACATCGGCGGCCTGCGAATCCGTCGGCACGCAGACCGAACGCACCCACCACTCGCCCTGCACGCGATAGCGCAACACGACAATCAGCGGCAACGCCACGCTGTCGGGGCGCAGTTGCACGCTATGCCAACCGCGCTCCCTGCTGAATAACTGCCAGCCATCTTCATCGCGACGCAGGCCACGAATCGATGAACGGTGAGTCAGCAGGATATGACGCGGCAACACCCACCCGGCGTGAGCCAGGCACAACAGCATGCCGAGGCTTGAATAGTGCAGATCGAGAAACAACAGCGCACCCAGCGCGAACAGCTGGGCAAGGAGATACGCCGCCAGCAACAGCCGTGAGGCCTGCCAGCGGCATTCGAATCGATTACTTGGGCTGGACACGATCCAGGATCATCCGGACCATGCGCTGCAGCTCAGGGTCTTCGGACTCTGCGCGCTCCATGAACCAACCGAACATGTCCTGATCTTCGCAAGTCAGCAGCCTGACGTAGAGATCGCGATCTTCCTTATTGAGCGTCGCGTATACCTCTTTGGTAAAAGGCACCAGCAACACATCAAGCTCAAGCATGCCACGACGGCTGTGCCAGTAGAGGCGATTGATTTCTACATCTTCGACCATGGAGCGCTCCTCAAATAGAGCGCAAGTATACAGGCCCGACGGCACCGGAACAGTCGGCTTTGGTCGCCCCATACGTAAACTATCCATTTGCCGAGCGCCCCTCTATGATGCACCCATGACTTTTTGACCTGCGATGACCCATGGCTGACTCTGCTTTCTTCTGCCCCCTATCCCACGAAGGCGTTCTCGCCGTCCGCGGCTCCGACGCTGCCAAGTTCCTGCAGGGACAACTCACCTGCAACCTCAATTACCTGAGCGACACCCAGGCCAGCCTCGGTGCGCGCTGCACACAAAAAGGCCGCATGCAGTCGAGCTTCCGTATCCTGTTGCAGGGCGACGGCGTACTCCTGGCCATGGCCACCGAGCTGCTCGAACCGCAACTGGCGGACCTGAAGAAATACGCGGTGTTCTCCAAGTCCAAGCTCACCGACGAAAGCGCCGCCTGGGTGCGTTTCGGTGTGATCGATGGCGATCAGGCGCTGACCGGCCTTGGCCTTGAGCTGCCTGCCGAGACGGACAGCGTTGCCCGTACCGAACACCTGATCGCCATCCGCGTCTCCCCCGCCCGCGCCGAACTCTGGGTACCTGCCGGGCAAGCCGACAGCGTACGCAGCCAATTGGCCGCACAGCTGACACAAACCGATTTGAATAACTGGCTGCTGGGCCAGATCCGCGCCGGTATCGGCCAGGTCATGCCCCAGACCCGCGAACTGTTCATCCCGCAGATGCTCAACCTGCAGGCCGTGGGCGGCGTCAGCTTCAAGAAAGGCTGCTACACCGGCCAGGAAATCGTCGCGCGCATGCAGTACCTGGGCAAACTCAAGCGTCGCCTGTACCGCTTGAGCCTGAACGCGGCTGAAATGCCCGAGCCAGGCACCCCGCTGTTTTCCCCCAGCCACAACAGTGCGATCGGCGAAGTGGTGATTGCAGCAAAAGCTGACCAGGCGATTGAACTTCTGGCGGTATTGCAAGCCGAAGCTGCCGATAGTGGCGATGTGCACTTAGGCACGCTGGAAGGCCCCGGTTTGCAGTTGCTTGACCTGCCTTACACGCTTGACCGCGATCGTGAGATCCAGCGTTAGTCGCCGTATTTTTCTGCAACACCCTAGAGAGCATGAATGAGCAAACTGGCGGAAAAAATCCAACAGGCGTTGGTTAAGGCCATCGACAACGATGACCTGGTTCTGCCGACATTGCCGGAAGTGGCCCTAAACATCCGTCAGGCCGCTGAAGACCCGGAAATCAGCATCAGCCACTTGAGTAAAGTGATCGGCCGCGACACTGCGTTGTCGGCGCGCCTGATCAAAGTGGTCAACAGCCCGCTGTTGCGCGCCACCCAGGAAGTCACCGACCTGCACACCGCCATCACCCGGCTGGGCACCAACTACAGCAGCAACCTGGCCATCGGCCTGGTGATGGAGCAGATCTTCCACGCCCGTTCCGAGGTGGTCGAACAGAAAATGCGCGATGTGTGGCGCCGCAGCCTGGAAGTGGCGGGCGTCAGCTACGCCCTGTGCCGCAACCACAGCCAGCTCAAGCCGGACCAGGCAGCGCTGGGCGGCCTGGTGCATCAGATCGGCGTGCTGCCGATCCTGACCTACGCCGAAGACCACTATGAGCTGCTGTCAGACCCGGTCAGCCTCAACCACGTGATCGACAGCATCCACCCGGTGCTGGGCGACAAGTTGCTGAGTGGCTGGGACTTCCCGGAAATGCTGGCGAAACTGCCGGGCCAGTACCTGAACCTGGAACGCGATTCAGCCAGCCTCGACTACATCGACGTAGTGCAGATTGCCGTGCTGTATTGCCATCACGGCACCGACCACCCCCTGGCAAAGGTGGACGTGTCCAGCGTGCCCGCCATGAAGAAACTGCGCGTTGACCCTTACAGCGAGAAGCTGCGCGCAGAGCTGGATGAAGCGCGCGCGATGTTCGATTGATCAACCCGCGATAAAACTTACCCGTACCTTCAACCCCGCGTGCTCGCCGTCATGCAGGCTGATCTGCGCCAGATGCGCGCGACAGATTTCGCCGACGATCGCCAGCCCCAGGCCTGAGCCCATGCCCTGCTGGCTGCGGCGGTAGAAGCGCTCGAACACCCGGTCGCGCTCATCCAGCGGAATACCGGGGCCGTCATCCTCGACTTCCAGTACCGCCGGCGCCGTCACCCGCAGGATCACGTTGCCACCCGGCGGCGTGTGCGCCAGGGCGTTGTCCACCAGGTTGCTCAACAGCTCGTTGAGCAGCGTCGGCTCGCCACGCAACCACACCGGTTCATCCGCCTCCAGCGCCAGTGCCACGCCGCGCGCATGGGCCAACGGCGCCATGGCCATGCCCAGTTCACGGGCCAATTGGCTGAGGTCGAGCAACTGCGCGCCACCTTCGGCAATCGCCCGGGCACCGTTTTCGATGCGCGCCAGGGATAGCAACTGATTGGCCAGGTGGGTCAACCGATCGGTGCCTTGGGCCGCGGTTTCCAGGGTACTGCGCCAGGTCGCGGGGTCTTCGGCGCGCAGGCCCAGTTCCAGGCGCGCCTTGAGCGCCGCCAACGGGGTACGCAGTTCATGGGATGCATCGGCAATAAACTGCGCCTGACGCTCGAACTGGCCGCGCAGGCGTTCGGTAAAGTGGTTGAGGGAACGCACCAGCGGGCCGAACTCATGCTGCACCTCCACCAGCGGCAACGGCCGCAAGTCGTCGGGCTGGCGCTCTTCCACCGCCGTGCGCAGGCGCTCCAGCGGGCGCAAGGCGGCGCTGACGGCGAACCACACCAGCAACAAGGCGCCGATGGCGAGCATGCCCAGGCGCAGCAAGGTGTCGGCCATCAGGCTGCGGGCCATGCTCACGCGTGCTTCATCGGTTTCGGCCACGCGGATTTCCGCCATGCCGTTCATGTTCGGTTCGGAGACCGCCTTGAGCAGACTGACCACCCGCACTTCCTGGCCTTGGTACTTGGCGTTGTAGAAACGCGCCAGCGCCGGGTAATCGTCGGTGCGCGGCGTGCCTGGGGGCGGGCCGGGGAGGTTTTCGTAGCCGGAAATCAGCTTCTGATCAATGTCATTGACCTGGTAATAAATGCGCCCGGCGCTGTCGTAGGCAAAGGTGTCCAGGGCGACATAGGGCACGTTGGCGCTGAGAGTCCCGTCCACTTGGGTCAGGCCGGCGGCGATGGTACGCGCCGAGGCCAGCAACGTGCGGTCATAGGCGGTGTCGGCCGCCTCGCGGCCGTTCCAGTAGGCACTCATGCCACTGGCGAGCATCAACAGCACCAGCAGCAGCGCCAGGTTCCACAGCAGGCGCCAGCGCAGGCTGCTGGGCTTATGCATCGCGGGCTTCCAGCAGGTAGCCGAGACCGCGGAACGTCACGATGGCGATGGGGTGGCCATCGAGCTTCTTGCGCAGACGGTGCACGTAGATTTCGATGGCGTCGGGGCTGGCCTCTTCGTCCAGGCCGAACACCTGGGAAGCCAGTTGCTCCTTGCTCATCACCCGGCCTGGTCGGGCGATCAGCGCTTCGAGCACGGCTTGCTCGCGGGAGGTCAACGTCATCAGCTCGCCGCCCACGGTGAAACGGCGGGTGTCGAGGTCATAGACCAGCACACCGCAGGCCTGCTGGCGCTCGCCGCCCAACACACTGCGGCGCAGCAGCGCCTTGACCCGCGCTTCCAGTTCGGTCAGTTCGAACGGTTTGGCCAGGTAGTCATCAGCGCCGAGGTTCAGGCCATGCACGCGGTCCTTCACATCGCTGCGCGCGGTCAGCATCAGCACCGGCAGGTTTTTCCCACGCGCCCGCAAGCGCGCCAGCACCTCGAAACCGTCCATGCGGGGCAGGCCCACATCCAGGATGGCCACCGCGTAATCCTCACTGCTCAAAGCCAGGTCGGCGGCCACGCCGTCATGCAATACGTCAACGGTCAAACCCGTGCTCTTGAGCGCTTGGGCGACGCTTTCGGCGAGTTGCAGATGGTCTTCAACCAGAAGGACACGCATGGATTTCCACCTTATTCGGACGTGATCGGCGCCACGCTTTGCCGGGCAGTTTACAGGCGCCGACTGCCCTGTGAAGCCTGAAAACATTGAAAGACCGCTGAAAGGTTAGTGAAAGCTTCGCCCTTTAGCATCAAGCCACGGTAGGTACTGCCTGCCGAGCGACCTGATGGGTCGCGCCCGAAAAACGCCTCGAAGCGTTTTCGCCAAAATAAGAACAATAACGGAGTGCACCACGATGCTGTCGACACAGCCCCAGGCTTGCCCGCCTGTTCGTATTTCCCGCCTGACCCACACCGCCTTTGCCAGTGCCGCTGCCCTTGCCGGCTTTTCGCCGCTTGGCCAGGCTGCCTTCTTCGAAGACAGTAGCGCGACCCTGGAAACCCGCAACATGTACTTCAACCGCGACTTTCGCGACGGCACCAGCGCGCAGCAATCCAAGCGCGACGAATGGGCCCAGGGCTTCATGCTCAACCTGCAATCGGGCTACACCGACGGCACCGTCGGCTTTGGCGTGGATGCACTGGGCATGCTCGGGGTCAAGCTCGACTCCAGCCCCGACCGCACCGGCACCGGGCTGCTGCCCACCCACGACGATGGCCGCGCCGCCAACGAGTACTCCAAGCTGGGCCTGACCGGCAAAGTGAAGATTTCCGCCACCGAGCTGAAGATCGGTTCGCTGATGCCCGAGCTGCCGGTCCTCAAGCCCAACGACGGCCGCATCCTGCCGCAGACCTTCAACGGCGGCCTGATCACCTCCAAGGAATTCAAGAACCTGGTCTTCACCGGTGGCCGTCTCGACAAAGCCAAGGACCGCGACGACAGCAACTACGAAGACATCGCCCTCAACAACAAGAACAGCCGCTTCCTCAGCGGTGCCACCGGCAAGCATTTCAACTTCGGCGGCGTCGACTACAAGTTCGCCGACAAGATCACCGGCAGCTACCACCTTGCCCAGCTCGATGACGTGTATCGCCAGCACTTCCTCGGCCTGGTCGCCGCGCGTCCGATGGGCCCCGGCACCTTCGCCACCGACCTGCGCTTGGCGCTCAGCGATGACACAGGCGCAGCCCGTGGCGGCAAGATCGACAACACCTCCCTCAACGGCCTGTTCAGCTATGCCCTCAATGGCCATAAGCTCAGCGCCGGCTACCAGCATATGTCCGGCGACAGCGCCTTTCCCTATGTGGATGGCAGCGACCCGTACCTGGTCAACTTCGTGCAGATCAACGACTTTGCCGGCGCCGAAGAGCGCTCCTGGCAGGCGCGCTACGACTACGACTTCACCAAGCTGGGCATTCCCGGCCTGAGTTTCATGAGCCGTTACCTGTCGGGTGACAATATCAAGCTCAGGAACGGCGACACCGGCAAGGAATGGGAGCGCAACAGCGAGATCAAGTACGTGGTGCAAAGCGGCACATTCAAGGATGTCGCCGTACGCCTGCGCAATGCCACGTACCGCTCCAACTATTCAGCCCGTGATGCGGATGAAATGCGCCTGCTGGTCAGCTACAGCGTTGCGCTCTGGTAAGTAGTGCCTGGTAAGCCACTCATAACAACAACGACGGAGATCACCATGACCCCTTCACTGCGTAAATTTGCCCTCGCCGCCGGCTGCATGCTGTTCGCCGGCCACCTGCTGGCCGCCGACGAACCCAAGCGCCCGGAGTGCATCGCCCCGGCCTCCCCTGGCGGCGGTTTTGACCTGACCTGCAAACTGGCGCAAAGCGCGCTGGTCAACGAGAAGTTGCTGAGCAAGCCGATGCGCGTGACCTACATGCCGGGCGGCGTGGGCGCGGTGGCCTACAACGCGGTGGTGGCCCAGCGTCCTGCGGACGGCGGTACGTTGGTGGCCTGGTCCAGTGGTTCGCTGTTGAACCTGGCCCAGGGCAAGTTCGGGCGCTTCGATGAGAGCGCCGTACGCTGGTTGGCCGCAGTCGGCACCAGCTACGGCGCCATCGCCGTTAAAGCCGATTCGCCCTACAAGACCCTCGACGACCTGGTTAAAGCCCTGAAGAAAGATCCGGGCAGCGTAGTGATCGGTTCCGGCGGCACCGTCGGCAGCCAGGACTGGATGCAAACCGCGCTGATCGCCAAGGCCGCCGGGATCAACCCACGCGAACTGCGCTATGTGGCGCTCGAAGGCGGCGGTGAAATCGCAACCGCCCTGCTCGGTGGGCATATCCAGGTCGGCAGTACCGACATCTCCGACTCCATGCCGCACATCCTCAGCGGCGACATGCGCCTGCTGGCGGTGTTCTCCGAGGAGCGCCTGGACGAACCGGAAATGAAGAATATTCCGACCGCCAAAGAGCAAGGCTACGACATCGTCTGGCCGGTGGTGCGTGGCTTCTACCTCGGGCCAAAAGTCAGCGATGCCGACTACGCCTGGTGGAAGGAGGCCTTCGACAAACTGCTGGCTTCCGAGGATTTCGCCAAGCTGCGTGACCAGCGCGAGCTGTTCCCGTTCGCCATGACCGGCCCGGAGCTGGACACCTACGTGAAGAAACAGGTGGCTGACTACAAAGTGCTGGCCAAAGAGTTCGGCCTGATCCAGTAATCGCCCCTTCTTCCTTGCGCGGCCACGCCCTCCTCCACAGCGGGTGTGGCCCAGGAGTTCTACATGCTCTTACAACGCATTTTTGCCGCAGTGCTGTTGCTGGCCTGTGCCGGCCTGGCACTGATGGCCTGGCCGTATCAGGCGGCTTTTTCCTACGAGCCGGTGGGGCCTCGGGCCTACCCACTGCTGATGCTCGGGCTGATGAGCCTGGCGCTGATCTATATGCTGATCCGCCCGCAGCCGACCAAACATACTGAAGAAGAACCCGCGCTGGACCGCGCCACGCTGGTCAAGATCTGCATCTGCGTGGCGCTGTTGATCGTGTTTGCCGCCACCTTCGAACCGCTCGGTTTCATTCTCAGCAGCATGCTGATCGGCATCCCCATGGCGCGCCTGTATGGCGGCCGCTGGGTGCCCAGCGTGGTGATCGTCAGCCTGATGGCCATCGGTCTTTATCTGCTGTTCGATAAAGCCATGGATGTTCCGCTGCCCCTCGGCCTGCTCGACGTTCTGGAGAACTGATATGGATACTTTCGGCTATTTGGGCCAGGGCTTCGGCGTTGCACTGTCCCCCTACAACCTGGTGACCGCCCTGTGCGGCACCCTGATCGGCACCGTGGTCGGCCTGTTGCCGGGCCTGGGCCCGATCAATGGCGTGGCGCTGTTGATCCCCATCGCATTCGCCCTGGGCCTGCCACCGGAATCGGCGCTGATCCTGCTGGCGGCCGTGTACCTGGGCTGCGAATACGGCGGCCGTATCAGCTCGATCCTGCTGAACATCCCGGGCGAAGCCTCCACCGTGATGACCACCCTCGACGGCTACCCGATGGCCCGCAAAGGCCTGGCCGGTGTGGCGCTGTCGTTGTCCGCGTGGAGTTCGTTCATCGGCGCGTTTATCGCCACCTGCGGCATGGTGCTGTTTGCGCCGCTGCTGGCCAAATGGGCGATTGCCTTCGGCCCGGCGGAATACTTCGTGCTGATGGTGTTCGCGATTGTCTGCCTGGGCGGCATGGCCGGTGACAAGCCGCTGAAGACCTTCGTGGCGGCGCTGATCGGCCTGTTCCTTTCGGCCGTGGGCATCGACGCCAACAGCGGCGTGTACCGTTTTACCGGCGATAACATCCACCTCACCGACGGCATCCAGTTTGTGGTGTTGGTGCTGGGCTTGTTCTCCATCAGCGAGATCCTGTTGCTGCTGGAAAAAACCCACCGTGGCCAGGAAGCGGTGAAAGCCACCGGGCGGATGATGTTCAACCTGAAGGAAGCAGGTTCGGTGTTCGTGGTGAACATCCGTTGCGGCCTGCTTGGTTTCATCATGGGCGTGCTGCCCGGCGCGGGCGCCACCTTGGCCTCGGCCGTGGCCTACATGACCGAGAAACGCCTGGCCGGTGCCAGCGGCAAATTCGGCAAGGGCGACATGCGCGGCCTGGCTGCACCGGAAACCGCGATCGGCGCGTCCGCCTGCGGTGCCCTGGTGCCGATGCTGACCCTCGGCGTTCCCGGTTCGGGCACCACCGCCGTGATGATCGGCGCCCTGTCGCTGTACAACATCACCCCCGGCCCGCTGCTGTTCCAACAGCAACCTGACCTAGTGTGGGGCCTGATCGCCTCGTTGTTTGTCGCCAACATCATGCTGGTGATCCTCAACATCCCGATGATCCGCATCTTCACGCGCATCCTCGCCGTGCCGAACTGGGCGCTGGTGCCGGTGATCGCGATCATCACCGCGATCGGTGTGTACGCGGTCCACGCCACCACCTTCGACCTGTTCCTGATGGTCGGTATCGGTATCTTCGGCTACATCCTGCGCAAGCTGGACTTCCCGCTGTCGCCGGTGCTGCTGGGCTTTATCCTCGGCGGCCTGATGGAGCAAAACCTGCGCCGCGCGCTGTCGATCTCCAACGGTGCGCTGGAAATCCTGTGGTCGAGCCCGATCACTTTTGGCGTCTGGGTGCTGACCGCCATCATGCTGTTTGTACCGTTGCTGCGTATCTGGCGTAAACGTGCCCAACAGCGTCGTGCCGTGGCCGATGTCTGAGGTCACCTTTAAACATTGGTGGGGAACACCGCTGGTCGGTCTGGCCGGCGGTTACCTGGCCAGCCTGGTCGGCTGGCCTTTGCCGTACATGGTCGGCTCATTGCTGGCGATTATCCTCGTGCGTTGCCTCACGCCGTGGCAATTGGCGGAGATTCCCGGCGGGCGCAAATGCGGCCAATGGGTGGTGGGCATCGGCATCGGCCTGCACTTCACCCCGGTGGTGATCGAGCAGGTAATGAGCCACTTCGGCCTGATTTTCTTCGGTGCGCTGGTCACCAGCCTGTCGAGCGTGGTGGGCGTGTGGTTGATGCGCCGCAGTGGTGAAGACCGCGCCACGGCGTTTTTCTCCAGCATGCCGGGCGGTTCCGGGGAGATGGTCAACCTCGGCGCACGCAATGGCGCGGTGCTCAGCCGCGTGGCGGCCGGGCAGAGTTTGCGCGTGCTGGTGGTGGTGCTGTGTGTGCCGGCGATCTTCAAGTATTTGCTGGACGGCGGTGCGCCGCAGTTTCATCCGGCGCCGGTAAGTTGGGCGTGGCTGGCGGTGCTGTTTCCAGTCGGTGCTCTGGTGGCCTGGGGCTGGCAGCGCTTGCGTCAGCCTAACCCGTGGTTGTTCGGCCCATTGCTGGTCAGTGCCACGGCCAGCGTGGTGTGGGACCTGCATATCGGCCTGCCCGACGGTGGCAGCCAGATCGGCCAATGGTTGATCGGCAGCGGGTTGGGCTGCCACTTCAATCGGCAGTTCTTCCGTCGAGCGCCGTCGTTCATGGGGCGCACCTTGATCGGCACGGCCTTGACCATGGCGCTGGCAACGTTGGCGGCAGTGGGCTTGAGCGCTCTCACCCATCTGGACCTGCGCTCGCTGACCCTGGGCATGATGCCCGGCGGGATTGCCGAGATGAGCCTCACGGCCGAGACCCTGCAACTGTCAGTGCCGTTGGTGACGGCGATGCAGGTAATGCGCTTGTTGTTTGTGCTGTTCCTGGCGGAGCCACTCTTCCGGCACTGGAACCGGCAGCCATAACCCTTCTGTATCAAGGGCCCGTTCCGGGCCACTGACCATTGGTCGGCACTGTCATTTCTCACAGCTATCCACGCTGCCTGGGGCGGCGCTAAGTTGCTGAAACGACGAATGCGCAATCGACATTCCAGTCGTATCCCTCGTGCATGACAAAGGATTAGCTATCATGAGTCTTGATATTGATCTTAGTACCGATCTGCAATCCGCCCACCTTCCTGCCGTGACTCCAGCACCTCCGAATGCCGACGATGAAGACGAGCTGGATGTGGACCTGTCCGCCCCCCAACGCCTGCTCCCCCAATACTTCGCGCCCCCCCAGTCAACTCAAGACGTGCTGACCCCGGCAGACTTCGCCAGGGTGCCGTTTTCCAGCCTGCCCCTTTACATTCCGGGGCTGACATCCGGTGTTCAAGGCTTTGATGGCGGCATCAACAAAGCGGCACTGGAAGTACACCGTGAGGCGGGCCTGCTATGCATCCTCTTGCCTTACCTGGATATGGCTGATGGCGATTTCATCGAGTTGTTTTGCGTTGACACGGTCGTGCCGGCCGCTATCTACAACGTGACCAGTGATGATGTCGCAAAAGGCCGGGCAATTCCGCTCTATATCCGTCGTTCACGTCTGACCGACGGCACGGTCACCCCGGTGTTCATGAGGGCCACGTTCACTGGAGGGGGCTCCGAAGAAACCACTCGGTTAAGATTGAAGGTCGATACCGTCCCGCCTGCTGGCCGTAATCCCATTGCCAGCACCCTGCAGAATGAAAACCTGCCCATGCCGGTATTTCCACAGGCAATCGTTGATTTCGGCGTGACCGATGCCGATGCGCAGCACGGCGTGCCCGTTACATTCAGGTTCTACCCGGTCGATGACGGCCAGCCCGCCAACACTTACCGCGCAACACGCGACCGTATTCGCCTGAGCATTGGCGGGGCATTTGCACCCATTCCGCCCCTCTCCGACGCCCAGGCGGCTGGCCGTGGCGATATCACCGTCACACTTTATTACGGGTTCTGGCAGCAAGTCGGCAGCGGTTCGCATGTGTGCGAATACGAGGTCATCGATGAAGTGGGCAACGCCTCTCAAGGATGGTCGCCGCCACAGTTGCTCAATGTCCGTCTCAACGATGGCGCCGAGCCCTTGCTGCCGGCGGCGTTTGTCCTGGAAGCACCCGCGGGCACGCTCAACCACGATGGACTCAATGGCGCGAATGCGAGCATCTTCGTATCCACTCCGTCTCCGAACTTCATGACCGGTGACATCGTGCGAGCCACCGTCGTGGGTCGTACGGTCAGCGGAAACCTCATTATCACCACGTATGATTCCCCGCCCCTGACAGCTCCCAGCTTTGTCATCATCCCTTGCCCTAACGAAGACTTGCGCAAGCTGATCGGAGGACGCTTCCAGCTGTCCTACGAACGCGTGCGCAGCGGCGTGCCGAACCGGCCATCCGAAAGCAGCATCGTGCAGGTGATCGGTACGCCCATCGAAACCGACCTACGTGCGCCCATCGTCATCGAAGCCAATGGGGATGTGATCGACCCACAACTGCTGGCTGTCAACGTCGAAGTGCTGGCATATGACGGTCGGGATCCGTTCGACCTGATTACCCTGATCCTCGACGGCACCTACGCCAATGGCAGTCGCTACTACAGGGAAATCGACAAGCCGGCGGGCACCGGCGCTATCCTGTTCCGACTCAACAACGGCCCCAACGGCGACATCGCCAAACTCGAAGGGGGCACGTTGCGGGTCCTCTATAAGGTAACCAACGCCGAGGGCAGCCGCACCTCGCTGGATGCGACGTACAACGTCGGCAGCCCGGTCGCCTCGTTGCCCGAACCTCTGGTAGAAGAAGCGCCCCCACCGCTGTATCAATTCGACCCGGCCGTGTCACTCGACGATGCCCAGATCCTGGTCAAGAGCAATCCCGACTTCCACGTAGGCGATACCGTCGTACTGCACTGCGAAGGCACTGCCCCCGGCGGTACCCAACCGCCGAAACGCTTCCCCATCCAAAGTTTCTGGGTCGGCCGCGACCTGCCCTTTACACTTGAACGCCGCTTCATTACGCCCAACCTGGGCCAGAGCATGCGCATCTACTACACCCGCGAACGCGATAACACACTGACGCGCTTCTCGCAGCCGGTGAACATGGGGGTCGGTTCCAGACTGCTGCTGCGCGCACCGACAGTCGTCGAGGCCACGGTGACAGGCACCGATATCGCCACGCTCAACCCACTGCACGTCCTGCCGCCGCGTCCAGAAATCGTGACCATCCGTGTGATCACTGACACGCTTCCACCGAGTGCGGATATCAAGGTGTACATCATCAGCAAAACGGGGGTCGGCTCGCCGGATATCCCGATTAAACCGGCACGGCCCGAACCCGGCGGAAACTACACCAGCTTTACCGTGCCCAACGACTTTGTCGGCATGTACCTGGGTGGGGAATGCACGGTGTTTTACAACCTGATTGAAATCGGCCAGACCAGCAAGTCCGATGACCTGACGCTGAAAATCGAAGCATTGGCGCCGCAGGAACTGGACCTGGTGACCATTCCAGAAGCGGTGGGCAACCAGGTGGAAACTGGCAAGCCCTATACCGTGCTGGTACAAGGATGGCCGTTCATGCGCCAGGGCCAGGCGGTTTGGATCGACCTGCTCAGCAGCAGTAATCTGGACTTACGGATCGCAGTGCCGGTCAGCGACGGGGAGTTCACGGACAAACGTATCCGGGCACCAATACCGGCCACTTACCTGCGAAGCCTGCATGAAGGTGACACGCTCAGAGCCCAGGCGCTGGTGTCGCTGGATGGCACCGGGTACAAGTTTTCGGCCACGCCGTTGACACTTTCGCCGGCGTACAGGGTGAAGAAGGCATCGGGAGTGGTTGAAGGGGCAATCGCGGTGGGCAACACGCCCAACCACCTCGCGCTGAGTTCTGACGATTCGACACTCTATGTGGCCAACTTTGGCAGTAAAACGGTATCTGTCATCGATACCGCTACACGTGAAGTGACACACACGATCTCGCTTGCAACGGCACCTCGCGGCATAGCCATTCATCCGAACGACCAAACCTTGTATGTCACCGTTGAAACGGCTTCGACGCTTGTCATTGAGACTGAGAACTTCCAGACCACCAAAACTATTAGTGGATATACTTCTTGTTCAGCAATGCGCCTGAACCCTACAGGCTCACGCCTATATGTAGGCAATGACTACTACCCTTTTACACAAGAAATCGAAACATCAACTAACACATCCGTGAAATATCTCTACGGCAGCTACTATTATGCAAATGCGATTACAACTAACCGCTCTGGCAGTCGACTTTACACAACGGGTTACTATGTAAGTGAGTTCAATCAATCTAACGGCACGCTTTTAGGCAGTTATCACAATGGATCTACAGAATCCAAAGGTATTGCCTACAGCCCTACTGAAGAAGTCCTCTACGTGACAACCTATGGTTCGACGCCTACCAATGGCACCCTTAATATACTTTCAGCAACGACCACCCCGCCCTCTCTTATCAAGAAGATCGAGAGCCTTCACCAGCCTTGGGGAATAGCATTTGCGCCAGCGGGGGATAAAGCCTATATGTGCCTGCAGGCAGACAACTCGATAAAAATCATCGATACAACAACCCGACTCATCACTGGAGAAATCAATACCACCACCCACCCGCTGGATCGTCCAAAAGAAATTGTTATCAGCTCTGATGGCGGGGTGGCGTACGTTGCCAATTCCGGAAACAACAATGTCATTATCGTCAGCCTTTAAGCCATAAAAAATGCCCCCGTTCTTTCGAGCGGGGGCATTTTCTATTACCGGTACAGTTTGAACTGCCACCAAACCCTGGATTCACCGACTTAGAAATCGTACCGCAACCCCACGTTCACCCCATAAGGCTGCTTGATATTCTTGCCGACGCTGTGCTCCATGTCCGCATGCAGCTTCAGGTTCTGCGATACCGACATCGCCACACCCGCGCCGACCTTGAAGCGCGAGCCGGACAGGTCGTTGTTGAAGGCATTATCGTTAACGAACACCTTGTTGCTCTGGTCGAACTCATGGGCTACCGCAGCCTTCAAGTACGGTTGCAGCACACTGCCGCTTTCCAGCTGGATATTGCGCCCAACCGTGGTGCCCAATTCGGCAATCACCGTGCTCGAACGATCACCCTTGGCATCCAGGCCATTGTCCAGCGTGTAGCTCTGGGCCTGAGTAATCACCGCGTCCACCTTGCCGTAAGGCTCGACGAAGAAATCATCGTCCAGCTTGATGTGCCGGCCGACTTCCGCCGATGCACCTACCGCGTTTTGCGTGTAATTGCCCTTGGCTTTCTTGCCGTCGCTCATAGCCACCTTGGACTCGTTGTGCAGGCGGTTGAACTTGAGCACACCGTCGAAGTAGAAGCCGCTCTCGGCATCCATCCAAGTGGCGTAGCCGCCGACGTAGTAGCTGTTAATGGTGGCACTGCTGCCTAGGTTCAGATCCAGGTCCGAGCTGCTGTGACCGGCCATGGCACCGATCAACCACTGGCCATCGCCCCCCTCTACCGGTACATCGGCACCCAGGGTGAAACCACGTTGTGTCTGGTTGTAGCCCAGGCCGGTCGTGTCGTTGGACACCTCGTATTTGTTGCCATAGGCGCGGGTCCACAGGCCTGCGGATTTGCCGTCGCTGAAGCGCAACTCGCCCATACGGGTGCGCAGGGTAGTCATCTCGCCCAGCAACACGGTCGGCGCGGCGTTGAACAACGCCAGCACGGAGTTGGTGCTCGGGCTGATGATTTTGCTGTCCGGGTCGAGGTACCAGTCCTTGCTCTCGTTATCATCGATCAGGCTGTAGGAATAGGTGCCCACATCCACACGATCGCCCAACAGGCTGAACCTCGCGCCGCCATCGGCGGTATGCACCACATGCAGACGGTCATCGCGCAATGGGTCGGCGCCGCTGCTGGAGATCAACAGCTTGTGGTCACCCGACGAAGTACCGGTAACGTTGAGGAAGTCGCCGGTCAACGTGGAGAAATCCGCACTCATGTGGAAGGTGCCATTGCCCGACAGGTTGTCCACATCCAGTTGGTAGAACGTACCGGGGTCACCGAACTTGACGTTACCGCCGCTCAGGGACAGGTCGCCCAGTTGCTGGTTGTCGACCATCACCCACGTCGCGTCATTGTTGATGGCCAGCTTATCGACACTCTCCAGGCGGCCGGTAAGGATCGAGCCGTTGTCGAGGCCAACGCTGGCCGTGCCGCCGTTGTTGATCACGTCGCCATTCATGATCGCGCGGTCCAGGCTCAAGTCCAGCACGCTCGCCGTGCCGACTTGAATGTTGCCGCTGAGGGCCGTGCTACTGACGTGCATGTCAGCGGAGCCGCCGTTGGTCAGCTCCAGCATATTGCCGTTGCCGCCCACCAGGGTAGAGCCGTTAGCGACGTTGATCTGGGTCCCTCCCGGGTAGTCCACCAGGATCGCCGCGCCCGTCTCACCCACCACGTCGGTGTTGTTGAGGGTCAATACGGAGGGGTTGTCCTGAGTCGGCAGGCGGTAGGCCACAATGCCGTTGGTGCCCCCGACGATGAGGCTGTTGTTGGCGGCCAGTTGACCGTCATACGACGACAACCCCGTCTTGCCGCCATAGACATTGGTGCGGTCCAGCGTCAAGGTGCTGGAACCGTTGAGCAGGATGCCGTCGGTTGCGCCTTCAATAAAGCTGTTGCTGACCTGGACGCTGGAGCCTTGAGTGCTCAGGGAACCCACAATCATGCCGGCGCCGCCGGCACTGGAAATATAAGCCCCGTCAATGTTGGCCTGGCTGCCGTAAAGGGCAACACCCACCTCACCGTCGAGGGTCGTTTTCACTTGCCCACCGGTCATGTTGAACGTCGAGCCGTAAGCAGTAACGCTCACCATATCCGCGCCATTGGCGATCAACGTAGCATCGGTGACTTTATAGCGGTCACGCTGCGAGCTCTCATCGATAACCACATTCTGACCGGGATGAATATCCACAGCCAAGGCTTGTGTGGCGACCAGGGAAAACGGCATGACCGCCATTACCTTAATTGCAGTGGCGAGTCGTGATAAAGGAAAAGACGTTTCGTTACTCAAGGGTAGTACCTCTATTCGGATGACTGAATAAGCCAATCGATTACAGGACCATCGACTCAGGCTTTCAGAGGCGCAAAGAGTACGGAACGAAGAGGGCGATGCATGTCAGCCGATTCCAAGAGCGCGTAGGACTTATCCTAATCACGCACCAGTAAAGGGGACTTGATAGAAAGGAAACTAGGGAGGGGTGATAAAACCACACGAACCGTTGAGGCAACCCTCACCGGTCCGTGCATTTCAAACAGCGAATAATGGATTATTCGCAGATAGTCCCATCGCCTCTACGACGAGTTAAATACACCACTGTGGGGTCGGACTCTCCCTGTGTTACGCCATCAGCCTTGAGAACTCGATAGTAGGCTTCGATACGGCCTAGCGTAACGGGTTGGATAAACGCCTGGAAAGGCACGGTACGAAGCTCGCCTGGGTGCCCCGGCACATTGTGATCCCCCGTGACCGTGACTGGATCAAAGGCATGATCGACCGTGATGATCGTGGAATTAAGATCATCAGGACCGTAGACCACCCACACCAGAGTGACCTTATCACCGGTACGCAGGTTCTCAGGATCGAGGATCTTCGTGCGGATGCCATTGGTAACACCCTGGTCGCAGGTGAGGACGAATAATCCTCCGCCTGCAGGTAGCGCATCAGGAAAGACGATGGGCTCAAGATCGGTGAGTTGGTTGGCAAACACATCAACCGGCGTCTCCAACGAGGAGATAGTGTTGTCATTGACCCCGTTATTGAGCTCGTACCACACCGGTAGGTTTTCGCCGTTACCGCCCATGGCAATCACGTTTGCCTGGATGGTAATTACGAACTCAGCTGCGCTCTCGTCCGCCGATGTCACGATGTAGGGCGGCGTGAGGGCCGGTATGCCTTTCCAGAAGATCTGAATCCTGTGCCCTGCGCGCGCTCCGGGGTAGACAGCAAAGCGTGCGGTAGCATCGTCCGTGTCCCCTGGCCCGATCTCGTTGATCAGGCCTTCCGAAGACTCTATCTCGATCAGGTCCAGGTTAGGATTGACAGGGCCCGGGTCCTCAGGAATCCCACCCGCCGAGGTCAGGTCCACATCCACCGTGACGGTGGTTGAATAGGGCGAAGCGCTCCCTGCACGAACCACCCGGTAACGGACGTCTGCCTGATAGGGAGCGTCCAGCCCACCCGCGTCCCTGAGGATATCCCACGGGATGGGAACCCTCTGCGGCCAGGACACTGACGGCAAGGTATAGGTGATCACCAGGCCGTTGAAGTCAATCTGGATATCATCACCCACTTGGGCATTGTCATAGCCATCGATAAAGACTTCCGCCCTTCCCAGTTGCACATCAGTGAGGTCAAGAGGCGCTTCTGGAATGTGAGGGGGTTGCAGGTTGGCTGGGAAGGGGTCCGTCACTACCGTCACCGGCGTCAGTTCCGGTGGCCAAGAAGTGTTATTGCCAGCACGGTCGGTATATCGGTAGGCGAGATATTTCATGCCGGCGCCTTGCGCCACAATCTGAGCGGTGGTCAACGTAAGAATAAACGGTGCGGTGGTTCGGGTTAAAGCCGTATTGAAAATGGGAGTCGGGTTAGGGAACCCCCAGAACACCATCCCCATATCACCCTCTTGAGGGTCAAGGCGGCCGGGAACGGTCAACTCAAGTTGATTGCCGTGCTCCGCCAACCCCTCCAGTGTGATTAAACCGTCCACCACCCAGCCTGGCAGGCCAATAGCTTCGGGGATGATCCGGGCGTTGGGATCGAGGCGGTCGATCGTCACCCGCGTATTGCCCGAACGCTCATCGGCGCCCACACCCACAAACACCTCATAACTCAGCCTTTTCTCGCCGTGCTCGCCAATGTCCTGTTCCGGAATCGAAAATGTATAAGGCCAAGTGTGCGCGGACAACGGTTTCGTAAAGGGAATACGCGCACCATACGGCGTTCCATTAATGTAGATCTGCAAATTATCCGGGTTGGAACCCGGAACCGGAAAGGTATCGGTCCAGCTATCAATTTCACACTGGATACCCTGTTGATAAAGCGTGGCCAGCCGCATCAAGTTAGGCTGCCCACCGGGGACATCAGGGAGCGTATTGACGACGCGCAAGTCGTCGACTGCATACGCCCCACCCGGCGAATAACCTCGCGGATGTCGTTTCAATAGAACATCCGTCGGCTGAATGGGTGGGGTTTGGTTATTTGAGTTTGCCATCGGTATGTACTCGAAAGGTTAAGGACTGTGCTCGCCCAATGCAATTGAACCAAGGACAGATTAATTAAACGCCTTTCAACTTCGAGGCACAGCCTGTCAAATCTGACAGATGCACAATATGAAAAAATGTGCTTGACGATAACAACCTGCGATTGGCTGTTTTTAATAACTCACTCATGCGCAAACATAATCTGCTAGTGACATAAAATCTAACCCGACATAAGCCTCGCAACTCGAAAGTCCCTCATGACCAATAACGCTGCGCCATTGGTCGAAAATCAAGGAAAAAAAGAGGGCTTGCGCCCTCTTCTTTGTCATTGCTTGCACAGATCACATTTTACTCGACGGTCCCAGGCAGGTGCCCCCACCCGGCCGTTTCAGGTCGATGTAAATCAGCTTCCTCAACGATATCCCTGTAGGCCCCGTGGCCTTGTACAGACGGTAAGAAACAACTGCAGACCCCCATTCGGCAACGAGACCTGGAAGGGTAATCAATGGATTGAAGGGCAGGATCTGGATTTGCGCCACACCGATGTCACGATCATCACTCGTCAGTGTGTGATCGAACCACACATCCGTGCCATCAAAATGTTCCCCATTGCCATTTTTGCTCGGGTAGCTTTTCCAATACAGCCGAACAGTGTCGCCGACCTCGAAATGCTGCGAGTTCCAGTCTATTCCCAGGAACACCCCCTCCCAAGGCTCCGGAATGGTGCCGCAGGCAACAAAGTCGCGGGTACTGTCATTGAGCAACCGAGGCCGCAGCAAGCCAATCAACGTATCGAACTCCACCCGTACCGGCGTGAACGGACTGCGTTGGCGATTGATGCCATTGTCAGTCCAGTAGTAAACCTCAAGCGCTGGATTGGAGCCGGTCGACACCACTGTCCAGGGCACCTGGATCGTGACCAACTGCCCCGCAACATCGCCTGGCTGCACCACATACTCGCCGGCATAAGTGTCATCATTGCCCCAATACAACTCCAGCCTCTCACCCACGACTGGGTTAAAAAACAGGGGAACCTCCACGGGGACTGGCCCCGGCTCATCGGCAGCCGTAACAACATTATCCCCAGAGCGGCCTTTTACGGTGACCCTCTCCAACCCGGGATTGATCGGGTCAGGGCCAATGGGCGAAACGCCTGCAACCGAAAGGTCGATCAGGTAGAAGCTGTCGGGGGAGTTCTTCGATGCCGTACCCCGCAGGTACAGATAGCGCACCCGTACCGGGTAGGTACTGTCGAAGCCACCGTCAGCCAGAATCGGCCAGGGCACCGGCACTGGAATGGGCCACTGCTGTACCGCGCCGATGGTAATCGGTCCAAGGGCATGGGTGTTCCAGAACGGAAAAACACGGTCTCCAGGGGCGGCGTCGGTGATCTGTGGAATCGACACTGTGACACCTTGGCGCACGTCCTCCAGGTTGATCAAGCCATCCGCCTCGGCCAAGGGCACCAACGGCCGCGGCAGGTCGGGCAGCGTTGCCAGTGACACGTTCAGCGTCACCGGCTCGGAAAACGGCCCCACCCTGCCGGCTCGATCAGTCAGGGTGTAGGAAGCAAAACGTTGCCCCGTGCCGCTGGTACGTACAAATGCCTCGGGAAAGGTGAACTCGACAGGCGCACCTTCAACATGCGACCGCTCGATAACAACGACACCCGCCAGATTGACGTCGGGAAATTCGCCCCAGTAATACCTGACGACATCTTCAGTCCGAATATCCAGCCACCGCGGTACGATTGCAGGCACCCCGCCATTGCGGACCAGATAGTCATCCGTCACTTCAACCAGTACCTCGTCCTCAAACTCCAGCGGCAGGCCGGGGTTATCAAAATTGGGCGCGGTCTTGTCGATATTGATAAACGTCGGGAAGGATTCGGTCAGCGGCACAAACGGCGAGCTCACTCGATAATTCAAACGCCGAATGCCCCCGATAGACAGGAGGTGAGCGGGTAATGCCTGAGTCAATGGAAACACCACGTCGGGGTCGTACGGCCCCTGGATCGTGTACGTATGTTCGACCTCCCCCTGCAAGAGGTACTCCACCAAGGTGGGAACTGCGAAGTTGGAATGATGGACCGGCCAGACTCTCTCGATCGTCACCAGCAAAACCTGATCCTGCAGGCTCACCGGCAGGGTGTAGGCCGCCTCATCCCACAGCAACGGCAGTGCCTGGCTCGGGATGGGATTGTCCAGGCTCATGATTGACTCGGAATGTTTGCGCGGGGGGCGCTTATCCCCAGCCGGCTGCCGCGGGTCAACGGGCTGGGCGTCAGAGGGAAGATTCGACTCGGACATGTTTAATCTCCTTGAGCAATCAATCGATGATCGACCATTGACTACCGTTCTGGTGTTCGCCAGATCGACAAGGCCAAGGAGATTATTAAATGCGCAAAACGACCTACCCGATACTGTCGGAAATAACAGGTAGGTCGTTCCAGTCAGACCGGTGGTAGCGCCCAATCAATGGGGGTTTCGCCGTTTTGCTGAAGAAACTTGTTGGTGCGGCTGAAATGTCCGCAGCCCAGGAATCCGCGATATGCCGACAACGGCGACGGATGCACCGACGTCAGCACCAAATGCTTGGTGGCATCGATCAGCTTCTGCTTGCCCTGGGCATGGGCGCCCCACAACAGGAACACCAGGTGCGGCTGGTGTTCGCTGACCACTTCGATAACCCGATCGGTAAAGAATTGCCAGCCCTTGCCCGCATGCGCATTGGCGTTGGCGCGTTCCACGGTCATGGTGGTGTTGAGCAGCAACACGCCCTGGTCGGCCCAGCTCTGCAGGCAGCCGTGATTGGGGATGTCGATGTTCAGGTCGCGCTTGAGCTCTTTGTAGATATTGACCAGAGACGGCGGCGCCGGCACGCCCGGTTGCACCGAGAAGCACAAGCCGTGGGCCTGGCCGGGGCCGTGGTACGGGTCCTGGCCGAGGATCACCACCTTGACCTTGTCCAGCGGCGTTGAGTTAAGCGCATTGAAGATCAGCGGACCGGGCGGGTAGATCTCTTTGCCGGCGGCATGTTCCTGGCGCAGGAACTCGCGCAACTGACCCATGTAGGGCTTATCGAACTCATCACGCAGGGCGTGTTTCCAGCTGGGTTCGAGTTTGATACGGTCGCCTTCGGTCATAGTTGAAATGTCTTGTAGAAAAGAATGAGGCGAACCCTAGGAAAGCCGGCCCTGCTTGTCAATTGATCTGACACACCACCGGCACTTTCCCACGAAGCGATCATACTGATCCTTCACCTTCTCGATTGAGGTCACGATGAATCTGCACTTCGAAGAACTGACCGGCAGTGGCGGCGCCCGCATTGGCATCGCCAGCCTGGACGCTGAAAAGTCCCTCAATGCCCTCTCCTTGCCGATGATTCTGGCCCTGACTGATCGCCTGGACACTTGGGCCAAAGACCCGAACATCGCCTGTGTGCTGCTGCGTGGCAACGGGCCCAAGGCCTTTTGCGCCGGCGGCGAGGTGCGCAGCCTGGCCCAGGCCTGCCGCGAGCAGCCGGGGGAAGTGCCAGCCCTGGCCGCACAGTTTTTTGCCGCGGAATATCGCCTCGACTACCGTTTGCACACTTACCCTAAACCGCTGATCTGTTGGGGCCACGGTTACGTGCTGGGCGGTGGCATGGGCCTGCTGCAAAGCGCGGCCATACGGATTGTCACGCCGAGCAGCCGCCTGGCCATGCCCGAGATCAGCATCGGCCTGTACCCGGACGTGGGCGCCAGCTGGTTTCTGTCGCGCCTGCCCGGCAAGCTGGGGTTATTCCTTGGCCTCACCGGCGCCCATATCAACGGCCGTGACGCCCTGGACCTGGGCCTGGCCGACCGTTTCCTGCGTGACGATCAACAAGACGAGTTACTCGAGGGTTTGCTGCAACTGAACTGGCAGGAACAGACCGCGATACAGCTCAACAGCCTGCTCAAGGCCCTGGCCCAGGAAGCCGTGGCCCAGCAACCCGAGGCGCAATGGCTGCCACGTCGGGCACAAATCGACGAATGGCTGGACGTCGGTGATGTGCGCAGCGCCTGGCGCGCCTTGAGCCCGCTGCGCGACCACGCCGACCCGCTGTTCAACCGCGCCGGCAAGACACTGAGCGAAGGCTGCCCGCTGACCGCGCACCTGGTGTGGGAACAGATCCAGCGGGCCCGTCATCTGTCCCTGGCCGAGGTGTTCCAGATGGAATACACCCTGAGCCTGAACTGCTGCCGCCATCCGGAGTTCAGCGAAGGGGTGCGCGCGCGGTTGATCGACAAGGACCAGACGCCCCACTGGCATTGGCCGGACATCAATACGGTCCCCGACGCCGTGGTGCAGGCGCACTTCACCAAGGCGTGGGAAGGCCGGCATCCGCTCGCGGACTTGTCCGATTACTGACGTTTTGCGCCCATAAAAAAGCGGCGCTTCATGCGCCGCTTGTCATACAGGCCGGTCAACGGTGACCGCCGCGGCCACCTCCACGATCATGATCGCCACCGCGTCCATGCCCGCCATTGTTCCAACGATCCCCCCAGCCCTGGTTCGGGTAAGGCCGATAACCGGCCCTTGGCCCTGACGGGTAATAGCGAGGCGCCGGCTGGTAATAACGCGGCGCCGAGTAGTAACGCGGAGCCGGAGCGTAGTAACGCGGCGACGGGTAGTAATCACGGCGATATTGATACGCCGTGCCGCCGCCGTAGTAATAAGCCGGCGCCGGTGAGGTGTAGACCTCGGAACGGTAATAGCTCTGGCCTCCATCGTAGTAGGGCACACAAGCGGAAAGGGTCAGACCGAGTAAAGCGCTGAGCAGCAGTCGTCGATACATGGCGGCCTCCTGGACCGCGAAAGAGCACCTCCAGCGACGCTGGGGAGCGGCATTCAGCTTTCACTGAATGACGAAACATCTGACATCAAAAACCGAATCTGGTGCGTTTTGGTAACAACTTGATACATCAATGCCAACTGCGGCCATACACCATTAAATGCACTGCCGCATAGCGCAAATCTATCCCCCAGGTTTATCGATTCAGTAAATTTTTCTGGCCCGAAACTTTCCAGATTGCGATGATGTCACTATGACATCGCATAAGCCAGGGAGGCTCTAACGTGCGCCCTTCGCCACTTTCGCCGGATCCGATCCATGAAAATTTCAACCAAACTGCTGCTTTCATTTCTAGTATGTGCGCTGGTCACCCTCGGGGTCGGCCTGCTGGGTATCAAAAGCGTGGTCCGCCTCGCCAATGCATTGGAACAGACGTTCTCCAATAACCTGGCGTCCGTCAGCAACACGACCGCTACCCTCAATGGCCTGGTGGCCCACAACCGTGGTTTGTACCGTTTGATGGATGCGAGCAAAGGCGACGTCGCCCAACAAGACCGCGACCGTGTGCGCCAGGACATCGCCAACGAACTCAAACGCAGCCAGAGCGCCTACGCCACCTACCGTGCCACGCCCCTGGAAGACGACGAACGGGCAGCAGGCGACAAGCTCGACCAGATCTGGCCAACTTACACCAGCAGCTCCGAACGTATCATGTCGATGCTCGACAGTGGCCAGGTCGAGCAGGCCCGCGCCCAGCTCAACAGCACCAACAATGAACTGTTTCGCCAGGCGCGCGAGTTGATCCGTGTGATGATCGAGTCCAATAACCGCCAGATCAAGGAAGGCGCCGTCGCCGCCGAGGACCTTCGCAGCAGCGCATTGACCTGGATGATCAGCGGCATTGTCCTGGCCTTCATCATTGCGATCATCGTCGGTGTGCTGATCACGCGCCTGATCACCCGTCCTATCGCACAAGCGGTTGAAAACGCACAGCGCATCGCCAAGGGCGACCTGACCCAAGCCATCACGACCGACCGCACCGACGAAGCCGGGCAACTGCTGATGGCCTTATCCGATATGCAAGGCGGCCTGAAAAGCACGCTGATGGAAATCGCCAACGCTTCCGACCAGCTCGCGTCGGCAGCCGAAGAGCTGAGTGCCGTCACCGATGAAAGCACCCGTGGCCTGACCCGCCAGAACGACGAAATCCAACAAGCCGCCACCGCCGTCAACCAGATGACCGCAGCGGTCGACGAAGTGGCGAGCAACGCCGTGTCGACCTCCGAGGCGTCGCGCCAGGCCAGCGCCGAAGCCGAGGACGGCCGCCAGCAGGTGGAGCAGGCCGTGTCGGGCATGTCATCGATGGTGGTCGAGATCAACGATTCGACCCAATCGGTCGCCGACCTCGCCGACCAGGTGCGCGAAATCGGCAAGGTGATTGATGTGATCCGCGGCATTGCCGACCAGACCAACCTGCTGGCCCTCAATGCCGCCATCGAAGCCGCCCGTGCCGGTGAACAAGGCCGTGGTTTTGCGGTGGTGGCCGATGAGGTGCGGGCGCTGGCCCACCGCACCCAGATCTCCACGGTCGACATCGAGAAAATGATCGGTGAAGTGCAGGCAGGCGCCGATGGTGCCGTGGCTGCCATGAACAAGAGCCTGACCTGGGCCAACAACACCCAGACCCTGGCGCAAAACGCCGGCCAGGCGCTGGAGCGCATCACCGCCAGCGTGTCCAGCATCAACGAGCGCAACCTGGTAATCGCCTCGGCGTCCGAGGAACAGGCCCAGGTGGCCCGCGAAGTGGATCGCAACCTGCTCAACATCCAGGATCTGTCCACCCAGACCGCCGCCGGTGCGCACCAGACCAACGCCTCCAGCCAGGACCTGTCGCGACTGGCCACCTCGTTCAATATGCTGGTCAGTAAGTTCCAGCTGTAAGCGCCTCATCGCAGTGCGCCGACGCACCCGCGTGGCGCACAACGCCCTCTTCTATGCCCTCCTTTCCCACCCGCCAGGCTGAACCGCCGGGCGTCGAAGCCACTTGGCACGACTCTCGCTTTATCTCTTGCGTGCAGGATTGATACAGGTTCGCGGCACCACAATTTGCAATGGCCGACTAGGGTTCCGGCTCGCCAAAAGCGAGTGTCTGGTCCGAGAGTTGGCGACCTCCAGTTGAGGTTACACGGCGGGATAAAAGCCCGGGAGACAAGCCACCGTTCACGGTGCCGCGTTGCTCCTGCTCGCCCTTGATCAACTGGAGAAGCCCCATGCCCTCAATCCGTTTACCCGCTCTGCTCGCCGCCGTCTTTGCCGCCGTGCTGAGCTTCCAGGCCCAAGCCGCCTCCAAAAACCACTTCAGCGTGTGCTGGACGATCTACGCCGGCTGGATGCCGTGGGAGTATGCCGGCAGCCAAGGCATCCTCGACAAGTGGGCCAAGAAGTACGGCATCACCATCGACATGGTGCAGCTCAATGACTACGTCGAATCCATCAACCAGTACACCGCCGGCCAGTTCGACGGCTGCACCATGACCAACATGGACGCCCTGACCATCCCCGCCGCCGGTGGCGTGGACAGCACCGCGCTGGTGGTCAGCGACTTCTCCAACGGCAACGACGGCGTGGTGATCAAGGGCACCGGCAAGACCGTGGCCGACCTCAAGGGCATGAACGTCAACCTGGTGGAACTCTCGGTGTCCCACTACCTGCTGGCCCGCGCGCTCGAATCGGCGGACCTCAACGAAAAAGATTTGAAGGTGGTCAACACGTCGGATGCCGACATCGCAGCGGCCTTCAACACCGACCAGGTCCAGGCCGTCACCACCTGGAACCCGATGCTCTCTGAAATCAAGGCCAAGCCTGGCGTGAGCCAAGTGTTCGACTCCAGCAAAGTGCCCGGCGAAATCATGGACATGATGGTGGTCAACACCCAGGTCCTCAAAGACAACCCCAAGCTGGGTAAAGCCCTCACCGGCGCCTGGTTCGAAGTGGTCGCGCTGATGAACGCCAAGGGCGCCGCCAGCACCGACGCCCTGGAACATATGGCCAAGGCTTCCGGCACTGACCTTGCGGGCTTCCAGTCGCAACTGGACACCACCAAGTTGTTCGCCACGCCCAAGGAAGCCCTGGCCTTCGCCACCAGCGCACAGTTGCCCGCCACCATGGGCAAAGTCGCCGAGTTCTCGTTTAAACACGGCCTGCTGGGTGAAGGCGCCAAGGACACCAGCGCCGTGGGCATGAGCTTCGCCAATGGCGTGACCAGCGGCGACAAAGCCAACCTCAAGCTGCACTTCGACCCCAGCTACGTGCAGATGGCCGCCGACGGCAAGCTGTAAGAGGACCCGGCCATGCGCCTGATCAACCGTCACCCGGACCGCTCCAGCCGCCTGTTGCTGGTGCTGCTGCCGTTCGCCCTGCTGCTGTTTGCCTACTTCGTGGGCTCGGCCGAGCGCCTGGCAGACAACCCCAACGACAAGCTGCTGCCCGGCGCCGGGCAAATGATTGACGCGGTAAAACGCTTGGCCTTCAACGCCGACACCCGCACCGGCGAATACGTACTGTGGCAGGACAGCGCCTCCAGCCTGCGCCGCCTCGCCATCGGCCTGGGTATCAGCGCCCTCGCCGGCCTGTGCCTGGGGATCGCCGCCGGCACGCTGCCGCTGTTTGGCGCACCGTTGTCACCGTTGCTGACGGTGCTGTCGATGGTGCCGCCGCTGGCGATCCTGCCGATTCTGTTCATCGTGTTCGGGCTGGGGGAATTGTCCAAAGTGATGCTGATCGTCATCGGCGTCACCCCCTGCCTGGCCCGTGACCTGGAACAGCGCGCGCGGGAAATTCCGGTCGAGCTGCTGGTGAAGGCGCAGACCCTCGGTGCCTCCACCTGGACCCTGATGCTGCGTGTGGTATTGCCGCAATTGCTGCCGCGCCTGTTGATCTCGTTGCGGCTGATGCTCGGCTCGGCGTGGTTGTTTTTGATAGCCGCCGAAGCCATCGCCTCCACCGACGGTTTGGGCTACCGGATCTTCCTGGTACGACGCTACCTGGCGATGGACGTGATCTTGCCTTACGTGGTGTGGATCACGCTGCTGGCCTGGCTGATGGACTGGGGCCTCAAGGCCCTGACCCGGCATGCGTTCCCCTGGTACGAAGGAGCGCGGGCATGAGCTTTATCAGCGTCAATAATGTGTGGCAGCGCTATGGCGACCAAGTGGTGCTCGAACGCCTCAACCTGCACGTCGCCGAGGGTGAATTCTGCACGCTGGTCGGTACGTCCGGCTGTGGCAAGTCGACCTTCCTGCGCCTGTTGCTGGGCCAGGAAACCGCGAGCAAAGGCCAGATCCTGCTGGACGGCCAGGCCCTCGCCGCCGAGCCCGATGCCAGCCGTGGCGTGGTGTTCCAGCGCTACTCGGTGTTCCCACATTTGACTGTGCTCGACAACGTCGCCCTCGGCCTGGAACTGCCACGTTCACGCGTGCTGGGCCGGCTGTTCGGTAAAGCCAGGAAGGACGCCCGCGAACAGGCTGCCGCGCTGCTGCACAAAGTCGGCCTCGGCCACGCCCTGGACAAGTACCCCGCGCAACTCTCCGGCGGCATGCAACAACGCCTGGCCATCGCCCAGGCCCTGATCATGAAACCCCGCGTGTTGCTGCTGGACGAACCCTTCGGCGCCCTCGACCCGGGCATTCGCAAGGACATGCACCATCTGCTGCTGGAACTGTGGCGCGAAACCCGGCTGACGGTGTTCATGGTCACCCACGACCTGAGCGAAGGCTTCAGCCTCGGCACGCGCCTGCTGGTGTTCGACAAGGTCCGCGTCGACCCCCACGCCCCCGGCGCCTATGGCGCCCGCATCACCTACGACATCCCTTTGAACAGCGAGCGCCGCAAGGCGCTCGCCGCCGAACTTGGAGCCACGTCCAAATGACCGATTCCACCCAACTGTTCCCACCCTTCGCCGAAGAAATGCTGCCCGGCGGCGGCCACCGTTCGTTCGTGCTCAAGCGCGGCCAACTGCTGCGCCTGACCGACCTTCGCGGCGGCGCCAACGTCAGCCTGACCCTGCTCAACGCCAACGAAAAAACCGAGCGCCTGAACCTGCCCGACAGCCTCAAATGCCAACACACAGCCAAGCTCACCACGGGCCATTGCCTGTACTCGGACATGGGCCGCGTACTGGCCGCGATCACCGCCGACACCTGCGGCTGGAGCGACAGCATCGGCGGTGTGCTGTGCGCCGCCGAAGTCGCCGAGAAGTACGGCCAGGGTCGCTATCAGGAACTGCGCAACGGCTTCTTCCGCAACGGCACCGACAACCTGCTGGTGGAGTTGGGCAAGTGGGGGCTGGGCCTGTCCGACCTGCTGATGACCCTCAACCTGTTCAGCAAAGTCACGGTGGACAGCGACGGTGGCCTGCACTTTGTGCCGGGTAATTCCAGGGCCGGCGATTACATCGAACTCTATGCGCCGATGGACACCCTGGTGGTGCTCACCGCCCTGCAACATCCGATGGACCCGAACCAGCAGTACGCGCCGCAACCGCTGAAGCTGAGCTGGATGAACGCCGACAAAAGCGTCGCCGAACACTGCCGTACCTCGCGCCCGGAAAACGAGCGCGGCTTTATCAACACCGATCGCCTGTTCGCCTGAGGAGCTGCCATGTCTATCGCACTGAAACAACCGGACGCGGCCGTCTACCGCGCAACCATCCCCGCCGGCGAGCCGTGGCTGATGGAGGTCAAGGCCGGGCAGACCCTGCGCATCCTCGACCTGGAGGGCAACCAGGCCGTCGACACTTTGTTCTACAGCGTGAAAAACCCGCGTGAACGCTACGACGTGCAGCGCACGTTGCGCCGGCAAAACAGCGTGTACCTGGGCACCGGCAGCGTGCTGTATTCCAACCTCGGCCAGCCGATGCTGACCATCGTCGATGACACCTGCGGGCGCCACGACACCCTCGGCGGCGCCTGCGCCCAAGAGAGCAACACCGTGCGCTACGCCCTGGAAAAACGCTACATGCACAGCTGCCGCGACAACTACCTGCGCGCCTGTGCCCACGACGGCCGCCTGGGCAAAGGCGACATCGGGCCGAACATCAATTTCTTCATGAATGTGCCGGTGACGGCCGACGGCGGGCTGACCTTCGAAGACGGCATTTCCGCCCCCGGCAAGTACGTCGACCTGCGCGCCGAGATGGATGTGATCGTGCTGATCTCCAACTGCCCGCAGTTGAACAACCCATGCAACGCCTACAACCCCACCCCTGCGGAGCTGCTGGTATGGAACTGAAACTCAAGCGCCTGCGCCATTGGTTATTTGCCCTGTGCCAGTCCCGAGCCGGGCAGTGCCTGCAAAAGCGCTAGAGATCCAATGTGGGAGGGAACTTGCCCTCGCTCCTACAGGCATTGGGCTTGCCCCCGATAGCGGTGGTCCAGTAATGCCCCCTCCCACACTAACCACACACACTGCGGACGACCGCAGTGCTCCCCCACTTTGCGGGACGGCCCGCAGGGTTTTGCCATGTTCGAAAAACTGTTGATCGCCAACCGTGGCGCCATCGCCTGCCGCATCCTGCGCACCTTGCGCGAGCTGCAGGTCAAGGGCATCGCCGTGTACGCCGAGGCCGATGCGGCGAGCCTGCATATCCAGCAAGCCGACGAGGCCTACAGCCTCGGTGAAGGCGCGGCGGCCAGTACGTATCTGGCGGTGGAAAAAATCCTCGCCACCGCCAAGGCCTGTGGGGCCAAGGCGATCCATCCCGGCTACGGCTTCCTGTCGGAGAACGCAGCGTTTGCCGAAGCCTGTGAAAACGCCGGCATCGCCTTTGTCGGGCCGACACCGCAACAACTTCGGGTCTTCGGCCTCAAGCACACCGCCCGCGCCTTGGCCAAGCAGCACAAGATCCCACTGCTGGAAGGCACCGAACTGCTCGACAGCCTCGCCTCTGCGTTGCTGGCCGCCGACGCCGTGGGCTATCCGGTGATGCTCAAAAGCACTGCTGGGGGCGGCGGTATCGGCATGCGCGTGTGCCGCAGCGCAGAGGAATTGAGTGAATCCTTCGAGGCGGTCAAACGCCTGGGGCAGAACAATTTCAGCGATGCCGGCGTGTTTATCGAGAAGTACATCGAGCACGCACGCCACCTGGAAGTGCAGGTGTTCGGCGACGGTGCCGGTGAAGTGATCGCCCTCGGCGTGCGCGACTGCTCGGTGCAACGGCGCAACCAGAAAGTCCTCGAAGAAACCCCGGCGCCGAACCTGCCCGACGGCATGGCCGAGGCCCTGTGCGCGGCCGCCATCACCCTGGCCAAGGCCGTGAATTACCGCAGCGCCGGCACCGTGGAATTTATCTATGACAGTGCGGACGGGCGCTTCTACTTCCTCGAAGTGAACACGCGCTTGCAGGTGGAACACGGCGTCACCGAGCAGGTATGGGGCGTGGACCTGGTGCGCTGGATGGTGCAACTGGCGGCCGGGGAAATGCCGCCGCTGAACACACTCGAGTTAACCCCCCAGGGCCACGCGATCCAGGCGCGCCTGTATGCCGAAGACCCGGGCCGGGATTTCCAGCCGAGCCCTGGCTTGCTGACCCGTGTGGATTTCCCGCGGGCCGAGGGTCTGCGGATCGACACCTGGGTGGAAGCCGGCTGCGAGATCCCGCCGTACTTCGATCCGATGATCGCCAAGCTCATCACGTGGGCGCCCACCCGCGAACAGGCGCGCCTGGCTCTGCATCGGGCGTTGAGCGACAGCCAGTTGTACGGCGTGGAAACCAACCGCGATTACCTGCGCCAAATCCTGCTGGCCCCGCCCTTCGCCAATGGCCGGCCGTGGACGCGATGCCTGGAAGACCTGGTCTACGTGGCCGACACGTTTGAAGTCGTCAGCGCGGGCACGCAAACCAGTGTGCAGGACTATCCCGGCCGCCTCGGCTACTGGGCCGTGGGTGTGCCGCCGTCAGGGCCGATGGACAGCCGCGCGCTGCGCCTGGGCAATCGCCTGCTGGGCAACGACGAGGGGGCTGCGGCGCTGGAAATCACCATGAGCGGGCCACTGCTGCGCTTCAATTGCGCGGCGGTGGTCGCAGTGACCGGTGCTGAAATCCCGTTGCGGTTGAATGATCGAGCCGTGCCAATGAACACCGCGTTGCTGATTGAGGCCGGGTCGATCCTGAGCCTGGGTACCCTCGCCGGCGCCGGGGCACGCAGCTACCTGTGCCTGCGTGGCGGGCTGCAAGTGCCGGACTACCTGGGCAGCAAAAGCACCTTCACCCTCGGCCAGTTTGGCGGGCATGGGGGTCGCGCCTTGCGGGCGGGCGATGTGTTGCATCTGTTGCCGTTGGAAGACCTGAACGCCGGGCAACAATTAGTCGCCGAACCGCTGCCGGAGGTCCGCACACTGCGGGTGATTTATGGCCCTCACGGCGCGCCGGAATACTTCCTGCCGGCGTACATCGACACCTTCTTCGCCACGCAGTGGGAAGTGCATTTCAACTCCAGCCGCACCGGTGTCCGGCTGATCGGGCCGAAGCCTCTTTGGGCACGCACGGATGGCGGTGAAGCAGGGCTGCATCCGTCGAATATCCATGACAACCCCTATGCCATCGGCGCGGTGGATTTCACCGGGGACATGCCGGTGATCCTGGGGCCGGATGGGCCAAGCCTGGGCGGGTTTGTGTGCCCGGTGACGGTGATCGAGGCGGATCTTTGGCAGCTCGGCCAGCTCAAGGCCGGTGACAAGATTCGCTTTGATCCCGTGGACCTCAAGACCGCCCGCGACCTTGCCCTGAACTGGGATCAAAGGGATGCCGAAACCCTGTGGGAGCAGAGCTTGCTCCCGATGGGCTCAACTCGGTCCGCCGCCAGCATCGAGCAATTGGCATCCCCCATCATCCTGGACATCGGCCAAGCCGACACCCGCCTGGTCGCGCGCCTCGCTGGCGACACCCACCTGCTGCTGGAAATCGGCGCGCCGGAGCTGGACCTGGTGCTGCGCTTTCGCGCCCATGCCCTGATGCAGGCCCTCGAAACCCGAGCATTGAAGGGCGTGATCGACCTGACGCCCGGCATCCGCTCGCTGCAGATCCACTATCAACCCGAGCAACTGCCCCTGGCCGACCTGCTGGCACTGATCACCCACGAGTGGACCGCCGTGTGCACCCGCCAAAACCTGCAAGTGCCTTCGCGCATCGTGCACCTGCCGCTGTCCTGGGACGACCCGGCGTGCCAGCTGGCCATCGAAAAATACATGATCACTGTGCGCAAGGACGCCCCGTGGTGCCCGAGCAACCTGGAGTTCATCCGGCGCATCAACGACCTGGCCAACCTCGATGAGGTGCGCCACACGGTGTTCGACGCCAGCTACCTGGTGATGGGCCTGGGCGACGTCTACCTCGGCGCGCCGGTGGCCACGCCGCTGGACCCGCGTCATCGTCTGGTGACCACCAAATACAACCCGGCCCGCACCTGGACCGCCGAGAATTCGGTGGGCATCGGCGGCGCGTATTTGTGCGTGTACGGCATGGAAGGGCCCGGCGGTTATCAGTTTGTCGGGCGCACCTTGCAGATGTGGAACCGCTATCGCGAAGTCGCGGCGTTTGATGGAAAACCCTGGCTGCTGCGCTTCTTCGATCAGATTCGGTTCTATCCCGTGAGCGCGGATGAACTGGTGCGGATTCGTCGGGATTTTCCCCTGGGACGCTTCGAGCTGGATATCGAGGAGAGCACCCTGAACCTGACGGATTACCAAGCATTTCTTGCGCGGGAAGCCTCGGGGATCAGTGCTTTTCGTGAACAACAGCAACAGGCGTTCAACGCCGAGCGTGAGCGCTGGATCGTCAGCGGCCAGGCACATTTCGACAGCGAAGAACTCGCGGCGCCAGCGGGGCAAGACACGCCGCTTACGGCCAATGAATACAGCATCGACAGCCATATCGCCGGCAATCTCTGGCAGGTACAGGTAAGCGTGGGCGCGCGGGTTGCGGCCGGTGATGTGCTGGTGATTCTGGAGTCGATGAAAATGGAGATCCCGGTGCTGGCGCCGTTTGCCGGGGTGGTGCGGGAAATCCCGGTGCGACCGGGCAGCGGGATTGGCGCAGGCCAGCGGGTCGTGGTGCTGGAACGGGACTGACCGGCGCTGTATCGTGCAGGGACTTCCGAGGCCCTGCCCCCACCGACCATGACCACGCCAACCCTTTGCCCCGCCTGCGGTGCCCGCAACGATTGCACCCTGGCCGACCCACGCACCGCCGACCAGCCGTGCTGGTGCTACAGCGTCACCATCGACCCGGCGGTGCTTGAAGCGCTGCCCGATGCATTGCGCAACACGGCCTGCCTGTGCCCGCGCTGTGCTCAGGTGGATGAGCAGCTTCGCAATGCGCGTTGACCGTTTCCTCAGCAACCTGCCGCGTTTCAATCGCCAGCAAGTGCGTGTGTTGCTGGTCGAGCGGCGGGTGACGGTGGATGGCGTGGCAGTCAGTGACCCTCATCATGAAGTGCGCGAATTCAGCCGCGTGTGTGTTGACGATGACGTGTTGCAGGCAGGCAAAGCGGCGCGCTATTTCATGCTGCACAAACCTCAGGGCTGCGTCAGCGCCACCTCGGACCCGCAACACCCGACTGTCCTGGACCTGCTGGATGAGCCGGACAAAGGCGAGCTGCATATCGCCGGTCGCCTGGATTTCAACACCACCGGCTTGATGCTGATCACCAACGACGGCCAGTGGTCGCGGCGCCTGACGCAACCGCAGACCAAGCTGCCCAAGGTCTATCGGGTGGAGACCGAGCAGGACATCGGCCCCGCATACGCGGCAACCTTTGCGGCGGGCCTGTATTTCGCGTTTGAAGACCTGACGACGCAACCGGCCGAGCTGGAGCTGTTGGGGCCACGCCTGGCACGATTGAGCATCATCGAAGGCCGCTATCACCAGGTAAAGCGCATGTTCGGACACTTCAACAACAAAGTGATCGGCCTGCACCGTGAGCGAATGGGCCCATTGGGATTGGATGCGGCTCTGGCGCCGGGCGAGTACCGGGCGCTGTCCGAGGAAGAAATCCGACAAGTCTGACGACCGTTCGGCCGGTGATGGCAAAAACCCATTTCTGCAACTTGCGACATCCCCGGTCTACTGCTTGAATCAAACCGTCAGCCAAATTATGACTGACGAGTCGCCTATAACCTCCAAGAAACACCTTGCCCCGCCCGCGCTTGATCTAAGGGCCTCCCAGGCAAACAGCCCGCCATAACAACACCCGTCGGCCAGCCGTCATCGGACCGACATGGGCCCTCATCTTCCAGGCGTATGCCTACCTGTCATAAAGCTCGTGCAGAGTGATCTGCGCGCCCTACCCGCTTGCCAGGAGTCTTACGACATGAGGCCAGAAATCGCTGTGTTGGATATACAGGGTCAGTATCGGGTTTACACGGAGTTCTATCGCGCGGATGCTGCTGAAAAGACCATCATCCTGGTCAACGGCTCGATGGCCACCACGGCCTCCTTCGCCCAAACCGTGAAAAGCCTGTACCCGCAATTCAATGTGGTTTTGTACGACCAGCCCTACGCCGGTCGCTCCAAAATCCATAACCGTCATGAGCAAATGCTGACGAAGGAAGTCGAAGGCCAGATCCTCCTGGAGCTTATCGACCACTTCGCGGCAGAGCACGTGCTGTCCTTCTCCTGGGGCGGCGCCGCCACCCTGGTGGCCCTCGCCCAGCGGCCACGCCGTGTGGAAAAGGCCGTGATCAGCTCATTCTCGCCGGTGATCAACGCACCGATGCGTGACTACCTCGAACGTGGCGTCGATTACCTCGGCAACCTCGACCGCGACCGCGTCGGCCACCTGATCAACAGCACCATCGGCAAACACCTGCCGTCGCTGTTCAAGCGATTCAACTACAAGCATGTGAGCAGCCTGGCCGAGCACGAATACGGGCAGATGCATTTTCACATCAGCCAGGTACTGCACAACGACCGCCTGTGCTACCTCAAGGCCGCGCGGCAGATCGACGTGCCGGTGCTGTTTTTGAACGGCGAATGGGACGAATACACCAGCGCCGAAGATGCCAGGCAGTTCGGGCAGTACGTGGCGAAGAGCAGCTTCAGCACCATCCAGGCGACGGGGCATTTCCTGGATATGGAGCACAAGGCGGCGTGCCGGGATAGCCGTGAGGCGGTGGTGGGCTTTTTGAAACCGGAACGGCAGGTCAGCCGATTGCGCTATCACCAGGGCCAGACACAGCATGCCTTTGCCATCTGAAATACCGTGCAGGAGCGAGGGGGACGCCTAGTTCTTGCTCGCGAAGATCGCCAACGATGACGTGCGCGCCCTGGTTGAACGCGGCGCTCTTGAATTCTTCGCGAGCAAGCTCGCTCCTACATCGGCTCCGTTCGTCGCCAGGGCAAGTGCCTGCAACTCGCACATTTTTCGAAGAAAAACTTCAAATCCCGGCGCACATCTGGTACAAAGTCAGCCGCTCTGAGCGGGTGTCGTATAATGGCATTACTCCAGCTTCCCAAGCTGATAACGAGGGTTCGATTCCCTTCACCCGCTCCACTCAGACATAGATTCCACGCCAGCAGGGTTTTGGCGGGGGATGCATAAAAAAACCGGTCCTTGGTGGCCGGTTTTTTTATGGGTGGGATTTGAGATTCGAAAAATAAAGCGCGCACAAACCTGTACAAATTAGTTTTCTTGTACAAGTATCATGCTTCGAGCGGCGGCACTTCGCCCCGTACCTTCGAAGAGCCAGGCCATGACACGTCTACTGTTTTCACTGTTGCTGGTATTGAGCTTGGCCAGTTGCAGCAACGTTGAGGTCGACCACTACGCCGACCAGCAACCGAAACTGGACCTGGAGCGCTTCTTCAGTAAACCCGTGAAAGCCTGGGGCATCTTCCAGAAGCGTTCGGGGGAAGTGGCCAAGCGCTTTGAGGTCGATATTGCCAGCCGGCGCGAGGGCAACGCGTTGATTCTGGACGAGCGTTTCTTGTACAGCGATGGCACGCGCCAGCAACGGGTGTGGACACTGACGCCGGACGGCCCAGGGCGCTGGCGCGGACGAGCCGGGGATGTGGTGGGCGAGGCGATCGGCGAAGTGGCGGGTAATGCGCTGCGTTGGCGCTACCGGCTCAATCTGCCGGTGGATGGCTCGGTGTACGAAGTCAGCTTTGACGATTGGATGTACCTGATGGACGAGGACACCTTGATCAACCGCTCGAGCATGTCCAAGTTCGGTGTCGAGTGGGGTCAGGTCACGCTGTTCTTTCGTCGCCAATGAGTCCGAGCGAGGGTCAATCATGAATATGCAAATGCTGGCCGAGCTGGCCGGGAAAGGCGAAATACGTGAGCTGGAGTTGCTGTCCCTGGAGGGCGGTTTCTATATCGCTCGCGTCAGGCTGGAGCACGTCGAGGCAACGTTACTGGACGATCACGGCAAGCCGCTGCGCATCGGGTCCACCACGCATTTACGCGACCTGTTGCAACGGGTTCCGCCGTTTCCTTGCGTACTGGTGCAACACTGCGTTCACGATGAAATGTGCGGCACGCGTGAAGGGCCTATCGGTGCGTTGCGCATTCCGTTTTCGCTGGCGGCGACACTGTAAATTCTGGCTCCCCTCCCCCGTGGTATGGGCGGCCTGGGAAGGCAAGCCGTTTACACCGTACGGATGGCCTACGCGACTCGGTCCACACGGTCCTGAACAGCCTCGACCAGCAGCAGGCCCAGTTCAATCATCTGCTGAATGGCCAGGGCCAGATAGCGCTGTTGAGAGGGCAGGCTTTCGACGAACTCGTGGGTCATGGCACCTGCACCGGCGATGGTTTCGTAGGCGTTGGCGAGCAGCGCTTGAGTGTCGATTTCGGGACGGACGCTGAACAGTTTTACGGATGGATTGCATGAGTCAGTACACATCTGTTGATCCTCGTTAGGGACCGCATACCAGAGCTACTAAACAATGGGTGGCGGCTGTACGCAGGTTAGTAGACCGGCGAATCAACGAAACCGGCGCGCCCGAAGACGCCCTGCGTGCAGCCACCATAAGAGCAGCTGTACGCCGTTGATCGTATCGGGCTACTAAACCCGACCGCTGATGGGCAGCGGCTGACGAACCTTAAAGAGGTCGTCCAAGGCGCACAACTCGGACGAGTCTGATCGTTGTGTAGGCAATGCCGCAAGGTTCAGACCCATGCTCGAAGCATGAAGAAATCGAAGCTTTTGGCAACAAATAGCCGCTGAAGAACGTTTGAATTCAACCTGCCACTCACATCATTGTCCATGGCCCCACCCCACCAGAAATGCATACACAGGTTTGATCATGACTCAGCCATTGACCGCTTTCGATCTTGTTGACCTGCTCGACAGCGAGGAAGCCACCCACGCTAACGGCAACGTCACACCCAACATCCCCGCCAACACCATCACCGCCACCGGCACGCCCAGCGCATCCCCCACGCCACCAAACACCACCGGCGCCAACGCGCCCCCCCCAATGGTGCCGGTGTAGAACAGCGCAAACGCCTGCTCGCGCTTGCCCGCGCCGGCAAGGTCGGGCACGGCGCCGTACAGCACCGAGGAGGTGCCATTCAGTACCAACCCCAACAGCGGCAGCATCACCATCAACCCACTCAAGGGCAGGTACACCGCCGCGACGATCAGCAGTGCGGTGCTGGTTTCCGTGATCCATATGGTCTTCATCATGCCGATGCGTGCGCCGAGGTAGCCGCAGAACAGTTTGCCGAAGGCACCGCCGATGAACAGCAGGGTCAGCGCAAGACCGATGCCGGCGGTACCGGTAGGCAACACCCGCCAGCGCAGTGCCTCCCACCAGTATCAGCGTGCGGCCCCAGCGTCTGGCGGCGCGGCTGGCCAGCAATTGGAACACGGCCATCATCCCGGAATAGGAGCCACGTAACAGGCCGATCTGGGCGTAGGACAAGGCGAACTGAGCCTGCCAGACAGGCAACAGAACGTAGATCACGTCGGTGAGCCCATCGTGCACGGCATGGGCGCTGCAACCGGCGAATAGGGCGCGACGGCGAGTTTTTAATTCGGGCGAAGGCACAGCGACGGTGTCGTTCATGGTGCAGAAATCAGCTCAGGTTTAAGGGGCTTCCAGCCGGTCAAGGCGATCAACAAGGTCAGCAGCTGGAAACCGATGATCAGCACCACGCAACCGGCCCAGCCCCAGCGTTCCCAGATCAGCGCCGGGACAATGGCGCCGCCACTGCCGCCCAGGTAATAACAGGTGAGATAAACACCGACAGCGCCCGTCTTGTTATTGCGCGCGGTGGCGTTGATAAACGCATTGGCGGCGGCTTGGGCGAGGAATACGCCGGTGGAACTGAGCGCCAGGCCGACTACGATGCACCACAGGGACGGCACCAAGGTCAACGCCGAACCGCTGACGCCCAGCACGGCGGCGACACTCAGCAGTTCGGCATGGGGGCGGGCTTTGCTGAGGCGCCCGGCGATGGGGATCACGATCAACGCCAACAGGAACACCATGTACAACGTCCCCAAGGCCGCAGGCCCAAGGTTGAACGGCGGCAGGCCCAAGTACAAACCTGCGTAGGTAAACGCCGCGACTTGCGAGAACAGCACGCAGAAACCTACGGCGTAAGCGGCCAACAGCGGCCGGCGAAATACACCTGACGAAGAGGCTTTAACCTGCACGGTCCGTGGGCGGTTGGCCGGTAACAGAAACTGGATAAAACCGCCGACCATCAAGCTCAGTACCGCGAGCAATTCAAAGGCTTCGCGCCAGCCCACATATTCGGTCATCACCCCGGTGACGAAGCGCCCGGCGAACCCGCCCAACACGGTGCCCGCGACGTAGAGACTCGTGACCTCAGTGACCGTGCCACCGCTCCAGCGGTCGCCGATGTAAGCCACGCTGGTGGCAAACACCACCGGGATCAACATGCCTTCGACACAGCGCCACACCAGCACTTCGGCAAAGCTGTCGGCATAAGCGGTCATCAATGCCGGCAGCGCCAGCAGTAACGCCGCCACGACGATCACGCTGCGTTGCTCGAAGCGCCTGGTCAGGCGACTGACGAACGGGGCAGTGATCGCCACCGCCAGGGTGGTGACGGTGATGCTCCAACCCGCATCCTTGGCACTGATATGAAAGTGCGCGGCAAACGTCTGGAGAATGCTTTGGGTCGCATAGAGGTTGAGAAACGCCGCGCAGCCACACAGGAACAGGGCAAGGCGGGCACAATGCAGGCGCGGTTTCATGAAACCTCTCGTTTTATTTTGAAAGGTCTTTATAGAATGGCCGGCGGGTCTTAAACCAATACCGAATTCCGACCGATTGATACCCAAGGATCAGGATGCTCGACCTACGCAAGCTGCGTTACTTTCTGACGGTCGCCGAAGAATTGCACTTCGGTCGCGCCGCCCTGCGCCTGCACCTCGCCCAACCGCCTTTGACCCGGCAGATTTCAGCGCTGGAGGCAGACTTGGGTTTCAAGCTGTTCGATCGCACCAGCCGCACCGTAACGCTCACCGCCCAGGGCCGCTCGTTCCTGCCCTACGCACGTGGCGTGTTGGAACAGGTGGAGTTGGCTCAGGTGATTGCCGGTAAGTTGGCAGCAGGGACAGCGGGTCAACTGGCCTTGGGCTACGTCAGCTCGATTGCCCTGTCGGACCTGTTCAGCCAGTCGATCCAGGCTTTCGCCCAGCGCTTTCCCGATGTGCAACTGACCCTGGTGGAATGCGCCTCCGGCAGCCTCGGAGCACAGGTCGCCGACGGGCGGCTGGATATCGGCTTGAGCCGGCTGTTGCCGCAAAACGACAAGGTGCACGCGCTGTCATTGGGCGAGGAACGCCTTGTGGCCGCAGTGTCGAGTGACAGCCCCCTGGCTGACCAGGCCGGTATCAGCCTGGCGCAGCTCGGTGCCTATCCTTTGATTCTGTTTCCAGCGGATTACGGCTCGGGGCTGAACCAGTCCATCGAGCAGCTTTACCGCCACCATGGCGTGCCATTGCATGCCGGACCGACCGGACGGCAGATCACCTCGATCATTGCGCTGGTGGCCGCCGGGCAAGGAGTGGCCCTGGTGCCAGCCTGTACGCAGAGTTTGATGAACAAGGGCGTAACTTATCGGCCTTTGGTGGAGGCGGATGCGTGTGCGCGGTTGTTGGTGTTGACCCGTAGAGAGGAACCGAATTTGTCAGTGCAAGCCTTTATAGCGCTCATTGATGAGGTTGCGCGCGCTCGATAACGCTCAGTCTTCAACTACCGGTTCATGCGGAAAGTTCGCTCAACACTAGTTCCCCCCAGGGTTATTGCCATAATTGGACCCAAAGAACACGCATCCACACCCGTACTGCGCCAAGTACTCGGCTGGGTGTTGGTGTTGCCACTGCTGGTCGCACTGGTGCGGCTTCCGTATCCCTGGGGCCTGGGGCTGGCACTCGGATCGATCGTCGCGTCCGTCTACGGCGTAGGGTTTGCCAGGCGCCATGCCAGCCGAGGCGTGACCGTATTCGCTGCAATCGTCACGCTGTTCAATCTGATTTCCCTGGTCGCAATCGGGGAGGCCTCAGTGATCATGGGGCTCTACCGGATTTCCTGGTTCTACTGGTATCCGTACTATTCCAACTGGGTTTATTGGAATTTCCAGTAGGTCCAGTGAGAATTCAAGCGCAAGAAACGTAGTTTCCAGTCCGGCGGATGGCATTACCGTAGGCCTGTAGCGTTTAACAACTGCCCTTCGAGGAGCCCGCTCATGCCCTACGAATACAAGCTCATGTCCTCCCCCGTCGGTGAACTCACCCTGGTGGCACGCGATGGCAAGCTCAGCGCCATCCTGTGGGAAGTGGAACGCGCCAACCGAGTGCGCCTGGGCGAGTTGCACGAAGCCAACGAGAGCCCGGTGCTGTTGGAAACCGAGCGCCAGTTGAAGGAGTATTTCGCCGGTAGTCGCCATACATTCGATTTGGAGCTGGATTTCGCCGGTACCGATTTTCAGAAGCAGGTCTGGCAGGCGCTGCTGACCATTCCTTTTGGCGAAACCCGCAGCTACAGCCAGATCGCCCAGCAGATCGGCAACCCGAAAGCCGTCCGTGCCGTGGGCGCTGCCAATGGGCGCAACCCTATCTCGATCATTGCACCGTGCCATCGGGTTATCGGCGCTTCGGGCACCTTGACCGGATTTGCCGGAGGGCTTGAAGCCAAGCAGTATCTGTTGACGCTTGAAGACCGCAGCCAGGTAAAAATGAGCGTCTGATCAGGCGACTGCAACCGGCCCCCGAATAAAAGACTGGTAGTCGAACAAACCTTCGAACCCCAACTTTCGATACACCGAGATTCCGTCCATGGTTGCCTCAAGAAAACATCGCCGGGCACCCAGGCTCGACGCGTGACGCAAGGCCGCTTGAATCAATCGCGTGGCGTAACCTCTGGTGCGAAAACCCACGAGCGTGCCGACATCGTTAAGCCGAGCCTCTCCATTACACAGGGATAAAGTCAACGAACACCTCACCTGCCCCTCGGTGGACAGGATGAAGTGGTGAAGCGATTGCCCCGTTTCCAGAGCACGCTGGTGCCGGGCCTGATAACGCGCAATGCCCTCGGGCGGCATCGAAAATGCGTTGCCAAGGGGAACGGCCCAATCGGCCAGGTTCCGAGTCAAGCTGATCTGCACAGAGCTGTCATCTGTAGATGAAACAAGGCTCGACAGATCGAGGACCATCGCAGTCGTCTTTTCGGCAGGCTGAAAGCCCATCCCCATGAGCGCCTCAGCGATCAGCCCGACCTTTTCCTCATGAATCACTACGCGCGTATCCAGAAAAATACGGCGAAGCAGGTCCATCGGCACCGCCATTGCGCCCCCCATCGGCGCGCTGCCGACTCGGATAAACAACAGGTTCCACGGGTCGAAATAGTCGTCGGTAAAGTAAGCGTTGATACAGGCGTTGTAGCGGCGATGCAGCGAGCAGGTTGCGGCGAAATAATGATCTTCGGTCTGGTGATAAAGCGCAGGCAGGTCGCAGGCGGTGTCAGCGTGCATGGGATTTTCCGTATAAAACCCCAGTCTTGCGCCCGTCGTTGCAAAACGCCGTAGGCCCACTCCCAAGAACCCTGCAGAAAAACGCACAGCGTTGTTCACATCCCAAGTTGTAAAAAGAAATTTCAGGGCATGCCTGCGGTCAGTATTTTCATCACTCACCTTAAGGAAAACGGTCATGAAATTCTCCGCAGTCTCACAATCCTTGTCCCGTTGGGCAGGCAGTGCCCGGACGTTCTATGCGGCGGTCGCGTTGATTTTCCTGTGGAGCTTGAGCGGGCCGTACTTCCACTACAACGACACCTGGCAGTTGATCATCAACACCTCGACCACCATCATCACCTTCCTCATGGTGTTCCTGATCCAGAACACGCAAAACCGCGATAACGACATCCTGCACATCAAGATTGACGAACTGCTGCGGGTCTCCAAGGATGCGCAGAACGCCGTGCTGAGCCTGGATGGCCTGGACCGCAAGGAACTGGAAAAACTGCGCCAGGAATACCGCAGCATTGGCAACACCGGCACCGTGAGCCTGAACAGTAGTTGCGGCCACGCGGCCGACGATGCGGCCCCGAACAAAACCGACCTGAACCAGGCGTAAAAAAACGGCGGTTGGATAGGATCCAACCGCCGTTTTTCATATCAAGTGAAGGTCTCAACCGTCGCCTTGATGGCCCTTACCGTAGGTCGACGCCAGGGCCCGGGCCTTTTGCAGACGCTCTTCCAGTTTAGGCAGCGTCTCATCCACCAGTGCTTTGATTTCCGGCACATCCGAGGCCGAACCTTCGCGCTTGAACAGGGCAATGGCATCTTCGTTTTCCTTCACTTGCTGCGCGGTGTAGGCCGCGTCGAAGGAATCGCCGTCCTTGAGTTCGGGCATCAGGGTTTCGGCCTTGTCGATGATCTTCTCCCGTGGAGCCACGGGCAGGTCGAGCTTCTTGGCGATCGCCGCCAAGTGCTGGTTGGCCAGGGTGCGCTCGTTGATCACCTCGATGGTGTAGTCCTTGATTTCCTGGGACGAGGTTTTGGCGTGGGCCATGCGACTGGTTTCGATATCGGCCATGCCTTTGGCCGAAGCCTGCTCGATGAATTCAGCAGGCGACTGGGCGAAAGCATTGCTGGCGCCGAGGCCCAGCAGCATCGCGAAACTGGCGGTGCGTAACCGGATAGCCATGCGGCTCATGATGGGTTCCTCCAGGGCAAAAATAGGTGCGGGGAAAGACACCTCGCCCTGAATTCGAATTTTCCGGGCGGCAAAGGTTTAGAAAAAACTTGCCCGTGCGACGAACGGTCGTGGCCCGTCAGGCCGGTTTGCTGCCGAACAGGCCTGGCAACGCATGGGCCAGGGCATTGATGGCAAAGCCGATAAACATCACGCCGCAGAGCTTGGTGATAAGGATTTCATGGCGCTGATACACCGTGCGCACCCGCTGGGCACCGACCACGCCGATCAGGATCGCGTAGGCCAACAGGCCACCGACGAAGCTCAGGAAGATCAACGCCGGCAGCATCGACCAGGTCAGCAATTCGGCACGGCTGGACAGCAATGCAGTAAATGTCGCCACGGCCACCGGATACGCCTTGGGGTTGGTCAAGCCGAACACAATGCCGTGCCAGAACGGGTGCCGCGCCGCCCCCTGGGGGGCATCACTGCTGCGACGCTGGGTGCGAATCGCGCGCCAGCCGAGCCAGAACAGGTACAGGCCACTGAGCACGCCGAGCACATCGAACGCGCTGCTGCCGACTTCCCGCGCGCCCACAATCGCGACCAACGCCGTACTGCACCACAGCACATCGCCGAGCAAGTGCCCGCACAGAAACCCCGCCCCGGCACGACGGCCTCGGGCAGCGCCGATACCAAACACCGCCAATACCCCGGGGCCAGGCGTAATACCGTAGATAAAACCCGAAGCGAGGACGGCGAGCAGCAAGGAGGGGGTCATGGGCGCGACTCTGACAAAGCGTGGGAAGGTGGACGGATTCTGCACGTTCCTGCGCTATGGGTAAAACCTCATTCCCGCATAGGGGCTGTCGCGGCAAGCCAACAGACGCGAAGCCAGGTCGCCCACATGGGCTTCGAGCTTATGGCCGTCGGGATCGAGGAAATAGAACGAAGCGCCTTCGCTGCGATTGTCGCGCCACTCTTGCACCTCGGCGGCGCGCAGACGCGAGACCAGCGCAGCGAAATCACTCGCTCCGACAGTGAACCCATAGTGGGTGTAATCGGCCGCCGGCTGCGAGTCGCGCAGCGGATCAAGCGACAGGCATAGCCATAGGCCCGGCAATGACAAATAGGCGCCGGTGTCCCACGTGGCGTCGAGCTTGAGTTGCAACAACTCATGGTAAAAGCCGACGCTGCGACTCAAGTCGGTGACGGCCAGGGTCAAGTGGTTGAAGCCTGAGAACATATTTTTTTCCTGTTATCTGCAGCCCTCGGACAACATACCCTGCACCTGCCCAATCAACCACTGCAACCCCGAATCCCCGCCCCGTCGCGCATGCCATGCCAGCTCAAAGGTAAACGACGGGATATGAAACGGCGGCGCCACGGCGACCAGATGCGGGTGATCAATATTCAGCAAGCCTCGCGACGATACGGTGAGAATCAAGTCCGTGCCCTCAATCAACTGCGGCGCCACCCCCCAGTGCGGCAGGCTGATCGCCACATGCCGTCGTTCACGAATCGCTGTCAGCGCCCGTTCGATTTCCGGCGCGCCGCTGCCGCGCATTTCCAGCAGTACGTGGGGACGCGACAGATACGTGGGCAGGTCGAGCACACCGTTGTGCGACAGGCTGTTGCGGTCTAGCAGGCAGGTGTAATGCTCTTCGAACAACGGCGCAGTGCGCAGCTCGGCGGGCATGTCGGGGAAGACACCGGCTGCCAGGTCGAGATCACCATTGAGCACACCGTCGACCATGCCTTCGCGGCTGGCCTGGATGATTTGCAGGTCGATACCGGGCGCCTCACGCCGCAGGACTCGGACCAGACCCGGCAGGAAAATCGCCGCACTGTAGTCCGACATCGCCACGCGAAACCGGCGCTTGGCCGATGCCTGGTCAAAGCGATTCGGCGCCAGCAGCGCCTGCACGTGGGCCAGGGTTTCAGCCAATGGCGCCGCCAACTCCAGGGCACGGGCCGTGGGCACTAATGTGCCGCCCTGACGCACCAGCAGCGGGTCACTCAACATATCGCGCAAGCGCGCAAGTGCATGGCTGACCGCAGGCTGGCTGAGGTGCAAACGTTCGGCGGCGCGGGTGACGTGTTGCTCGCTGAGCAAGGCGTCGAGGATCACCAGCAGGTTGAGATCAATGCGGCGCAGATCATTCATCAGCTGCATGCTCGTCATAATAATATGGAATTTAAATTTGCGTGACGAATAGCTTAGAGTCCAGAAAAACCTCTGGGAGATTCGATATGACAACGTTGCATTGGGCAGGTTTCTTGCTCCTGGCGGTGATCGCAGGAGCGGTGGTGCCGTTTCAAAGTGCGATCAACGCCAACCTCGGTCGCGGTCTTGGGCACCCGCTGTGGGCCACCCTGGCGTCGCTGCTGGTGAGCATTACCGTGCTGCTGCCGGTGATCGTGGCGCTGCGCTTGCCGCTGCCCAGCCTCACGTTCATCACCAAGGCGCCCCTGTGGATGTGGGCCGGTGGTGCGTTTGGTGTGTGCTTTATCGCGTTGGCGTTGATGCTGCTGCCCAAGCTGGGCGCTTCGGGGTTTATCGCCCTGGCCATGGCCGGGCAGATTCTTGCGTCGCTGCTACTGGATCACTTCGGCCTGTTTGGCTTGGCGGAGCGCCCCCTGACAACGGCCCGAATCCTTGGCGCGTTGTTGTTGATGGGCGGCGTGGCGTTGATTCAGCTCAGCGCCACACCGGCCCGTGCGCTGACAACCGCAGGCTGATCAAGCCTTGTCGAGGGTGCGCAGCTTTTGCGGCAGGCCCCACAGCAGCAGCGCCGCCGCCAACAACGCACACACGCCTATCACATAGAGCGCCGGGGTGGTGCTGCCGGTGAGGTCCTTGATCCGTCCCACCATCACCGGGCTGACAATGCCACCGATCTGCCCGAGGGTGTTGATCACCGCAATCCCGCCCGCCGCGCCTGCGCCGGCACCGGCCAGCAACTTGGGTGGCAGGGTCCAGAAGGTCGGGATCGAAGCGATGATGCCGGCGCCCAACATCCCCAGGGCAATGATCAGGAAGGTGGTGTGGTCGGCAAAGATCCCGGCACTGAAGAAGCCCACCGCGCCCAGCACGACCAGCCCGCAGACAAACTTTCGGCGCTCGCCGGTCGCGTCCGACAGCCGCCCGATTACCACCATGCTGATCGCGCCGCACACATAGGGAATAGCCGTGAGCAGGCCGATCATCACCGGGCTTTGGGTGCCGGCGCTGCGGATCAGTTGCGGCGCCCAGAAGTTGAGGCCGTAAGACGCCACCTGGATCAGGAAGTAGATAAACCCGAGCATCAAAAAGCCGGGAATGCGGATCGCCGACAGCAACGAGCCGCCATGTGTGTTCGGCTCATGCTGGGCAATACGGCTCGACAGCAGGGTTTTCTCCGCCGGCGTCAGCCAGTGCGCATCTTCGATACGGTCCTTGAGCAGCGTCAGCACCAGGAAGCCCAAGCCGATGCAGGGCAAGCCGCCGAGCAGGAACAGCCAGTGCCAGCCGCGCATCTGCAGCACGCCGTCGAGGTGTTCCAGCACCAGGCCGGAGAACGGTGCGCCGACCAAACCTGCAAAGGCAGACGCCAGGAACAGCATCGAGGTAATGCGCCCGCGGAAGTGCTGCGGGAACCACAACGTCAAGTAATACAGCACACCGGGCGCGAAGCCCGCCTCCATCGCGCCGATGATGAAACGCAGGCCATAGAACTGCCATTCGGCCGTGACAAACACCATGGCCGCCGTGGCCAGGCCCCACGACATCATGATCCGCGCGATCCAACGCCGCGCGCCGACCTTGTAGAGCATCATGTTGCTTGGCACTTCAAAGATCACATACCCCACCACGAACAACCCGGCGCCCAGGCCATAGGCGGTGTCGCTCAGGCTGAGGTCGGCTTGCAGCTGGAACTTGGCAAAGCTGATGTTGATGCGGTCAAAAAACGCGAACAGGTAACACACCATGATCAGCGGCATCAGGCGCCAGGCGACCTTGCTGACCAGGGCTTTTTCGGCATCGATTTCAGCGGCCGGGCGCGCGCCGACCTCTAACGTATTAGTGCTCATGCTTTCTCTCCAGCGGACTGCTCACAGGCGTCCGATTGTTTTTGTTGTCTGGTATGGCGTTACAAGGCGGCGACGTAGTCCGGCGGCGGATGCAGCTCGCAATTGCGCCCGGCCTTGGCTACCTGGCCGGGCAATTCATGGCCCAGCAAGGCCGGCAGCCGGCGGGACAGGTTCAGCAGGTGCGGCAGGTCGATACCGGTGGGAATGCCGACCTCTTCACACAGGTTGACCAGATCTTCGGTGCAGATATTGCCCGACGCCCCCGGCGCAAACGGGCACCCACCCAGGCCCCCCAGCGCTGCATCAAAGCGTCGGGCTCCAGCTTCGTAGGCGGCCAGCACGTTGCACAGGCCCAGGCCGCGGGTGTTATGAAAATGCAGGGTCAGGTCGCTGGCAGGCACGCGTTGCAGCACGCGCTTGACCAGGCGTTCCACCTGGCGCGGGTTGGCCATGCCGGTGGTGTCGGCGAGGCTGATGCCCTGGATGCCCAGGTGCAGATACGCGTCGACCAGTTGCAGCACGCGGTCTTCATCGATCTTGCCTTCGAACGGGCAGCCAAAGGTGGTGGCGATGCTGCCATTGAGGCGTACCGGATGCCCGGCGGCAAAGCTGACGATATCGCCGAATGCCGCCAACGACGCCTCGCACCGCATGCGCATATTCGCCAGGTTGTGGGTCTGGCTGGCCGACATCACCAGGTTCAGTTCGTCGGCGCGCGACTCGACGGCACGCTGGGCGCCCTTAAGGTTAGGGATCAGCGCAACGTAGATCACACCGGCTTTACGCTCGATGCCCTGGAACACGTGTTCGCCATCGCGCAATGCAGGGATGGCCTTGGGCGACACGAAAGAACCGGCTTCGATCCGCGAAAAACCGGCCAGGGAAAGCTGGTCGATCAGGGCGATCTTGTCAGCGGTTTCGACCCAGGTCGGTTCGATTTGCAGGCCATCGCGCGGGGATACTTCCTGCACGATCAGCGAGTCGGAATAGTCAGTGATCATTGCACCACTCCCGAGGTTTTCAGGCGTTGGATGTCGGCAACGGTAAGGCCCAGGCTGCCGAGGATGTCATCGGTGTGCTGGCCCAGGCTCGGGCCCTGCCAGTTTACGGCGCCGGGGGTTTCCGAGAGCTTGGGCACGATGCCGGGCATCTTCACCGACACACCGCCAGGCAGCTCGGCATTGAGCAACATGTCGCGCGCCTGGTAGTGCGGGTCGCTGACGATATCGGCCACGGAGTAGATGCGCCCGGCCGGCACTTCGGCGGCTTCGAGGGCGCTGAGCACCTGCTCGATAGGCAGGCTGCTGGTCCAGTGGGTGATGGCGGCATCGAGCAAACCGCTTTTCGCCGCACGGCCATCGTTGTGGGCGAATTCGGCGGCTTCGGCCAGGTCGGCGCGGCCGATGGTGGTCATCAAACGCTTGTAGATTGGGTCGCTGTTGCCGGCGATCACCACATAGGCACCGTCGGCAGTCAGGTAGGTATTCGAGGGGGCGATGCCGGGCAAGGCGCCGCCGCTGCGCTCACGCACGTGGCCGAGCATGTCGTATTCGGGCACCAGGCTTTCCATCAGGTTGAACACGCTTTCCGCCAGGGACACATCGACAATCTGCCCGTCACCCTGGCCGGTCTTGACCCGCAGCAACGACATCAGCGCGCCGATCACACCATGCAACGACGCGAGGGAGTCGCCGAGGCTCACGCCGACCCGCGCCGGGGGCGAATCGGGGTTGCCGGTGGTGTAGCGAATCCCGCCCATGGCTTCGCCGATGGCACCGAAACCAGGGCGGTCGCGGTAAGGGCCGGTCTGGCCGTAGCCGGAGATACGCACCAGGGTCAGTTTGGGGTTGAGCGTGTGCAGTACGTCCCAGCCCAGGCCGAGTTTTTCCAGGCCACCGGGGCGCAGGTTTTCGATCAGCACATCGGCATCGCCGAGCAGTTGCTTGATCAGGCTCAGGCCTTCAGCGGACTTGAGGTCCAGGGCCAGGGATTTCTTGTTGCGTGATTGCAGGTACCACCACAGCGAGGTGCCTTCATGCAGCTTTCGCCATTTACGAAGCGGATCGCCCTGCCCCAAGGCTTCGATCTTGATCACCTCGGCGCCGAACTCGGCCATCAGCCTCGCGGCGAACGGCGCGGCAATCAGCGTGCCGATCTCGATCACCTTGATACCGCTCAAGGGAGCCGTCATGGGGTGTACCTCTTATTCTTGGAATGTGAGCCCAAGGCTAGAGGACAGGGGCAGGAAAAATCCAACCGTCAGTTGGCAAGGAGCGTTCGCTAAATGCGAACGCTCAGATGATCGAACAACAGCCGACTCACTGGCGACAACTGCGCCTCATCGCGCACCACCAGGATCAAACTGCGGTCCGACCAGGCATCGGTCAGCGGCACGGCATGCAGGCCCAGGGCACGGCCAAACAATTCATAGGCCTTCAACGGCAGGATGCCGATGCCCATGTTCGCCTGGACCATCCGGCACATCGCATCAAAGCCCGGCACATGAATACGCAGGCGCAGCATCTTGCCGGCCTCGCGCGCGGCAGCGTGGCTGCGCATGTTGATCGAGCTGGCGGCGTGCAGGCCAACGTAGTCACTGTCCAGGGTCTCGGCGAAGGCCAGGCTTTCGCGCGGCGCCAACGGGTGATCCGCCGGCATCAACACCACCAGTTTGTCGTGGCGATAGGTCACCCTGGGCAGGCCTTTGGTGTCGGTATCACTGGAGCAGATCCCCAGGTCCGCCACCCCATCCAGCACGCCTTGCACCACGCCGTTGCTGGGGCGCTCTTCAAGGTCGGTTTTCACTTCGGGATGCAGCTCGGAAAAATCCCGCAAGTCTTCTGGAAGAAACTGAATAATCGCCGAAAGATTGGCCAGCATCCGCACGTAACCGCGCACGCCGTGGCTGTGCTCGCCGAGCTCCAGGCCCATTTTTTCCACGTTGAACAGCATCTGCCTGGCATGGTGCAGCAGGGTTTCGCCAGCGGCGGTGAGGTCCATGCCCTTGGCGCGCCGTACGAACAGGCTCACACCCAGCACCTGCTCCAGTTCCATCAAGCGCTTGCTGGCTGCAGACACGGCGATGGCTTCGCGGGCGGCGGCACGGGTCAGGGTGCCCTCTTCGAACACCGCGACGAACAGTTGCAGGGTGATCAGATCGAGGCGACGCACCAGGCTCTTGTGCAACATCAGGCGCGCTCGGACGCCAGGCGATTGATCTCGGCCTGTTCCACCAGCGGTTGCGGCGCGCCATAGCGCACCGCCGCGAGCATCGCCCGGCCGACGGTCTCGGTGCTCACCACCCAGCCCGGCTTGACCCGACGCGCCAACGACAGCACTGGCCCGAGCACGGAATAGAAGGCTTGATACAACGGCGTCTTCGAGCGCACACCGTGCAGCGGCTGGATGATCCCCGGCCGGAACAGATACACCGCCTTGAATGGCAGGCGCAGCAAGGCATTCTCGGTCTTGCCCTTGACCCGCGCCCACATCGACTTGCCCGCCTCGGAGCTGTCGGTACCGGCGCCGGACACGTAGATGAACGTCATCTGCGGATTAAGCCGCGCCAGGGTGCTGGCGGCCACGAGGGTCAGGTCATAAGTGAGATGGGTGTACCGGGTTTCATTCATGCCCGCCGAAGAGACACCGAGGCAGAAGAAACACGCATCAAACCCTTGCAGCAGGTTTTCCAGGGGGTGGAAATCCAGCATGTCGTTGTGCAGCACCTGATGCAGCTTGCCGTGTTCCTGGGTCAGGGGCGTGCGGCCGACGGCGACGACTTCCTGTACGTCAGCGGCCAGCAGGCACTCGCGCAGGACGCCCTGGCCGACCATGCCGGTGGCACCGAATAACAGAACTCTCATCAAGTACTCCCTTCATCCATCTAGTTTCGACTACCCAAGAGACAGGTCCTTGAAGGCCATCGTCACATCCGGCCTGTATGCGGACACCTTACTCAATCCTGCGGGATACGACCTCAACAAAACGCGAACGCCCCCACTGCATTTATTTACCCAATCACAATCAAATGTTCCCTGAATCCGCTACGTTGGGTCATGCACATAAGAATCGGTCGGATGTCCATTGGGACTTACAAAATGTAGGACCTTACTCACAACAAAATATCCATTCGGAGTAGCTTGCATGGGAAATATCTGACTTACCTTATCAAAATTTTCCCTTTACTGTTTTTGCCTTCCCTAAGGACAGGTAAAAACAATGAAAAATACTCAATCAAAAAATCAATTCACAAATTACAAAAAACTAATTGATCTTGCCGACAGAGACTGGCACTCAGCACAGTCAGGCCGAATCTGCGAACTTAATGTAAAAGTCCAAAACAACAACCAACTTATTGATCAGCATGGACGAAAACTCCATCACTTCTGCACGACGTCATATCTTGGCCTCGACTATCACCCAAACATACTAAAAGGGGCTATCCAGGGAATAAAAGAAGCCAAAACACTTCGCATTGCAAACTCAAAAAATCGATGCAAACTTGAAATACTCGAACGCTATGAAACAGAGCTGTCAGGCCTTTTCAACTCAATCTGCCTCAGCACTTTGTCCTGTAGTGCGGCCAGTTCCGGACTCTTGCCCATGCTCGCCAGCGGCGTCTTTACCAATGACTCCCCACCCACTATGGTATTCGACAAACATTCCCACTATTCAATGAATCATATTAAAGCCTCCTGCGCAGATGAAACAGAAGTAAAAACCGCGCCTCACAATGACATGTGCTGGATTGAAGACTTGTGCAAAAAACGTAAAAATGTCGCTTACATAGCAGACGGCATATACAGCATGGGTGGAGTCGCAGATATTGATAGCCTGCTCTACTTGAAGGCGCGTTATGGACTGTTCCTTTATTTGGATGACTCCCACGCCCTATCAGCATTTGGAGATAAAGGGGGCGGTTTTATCCGGCCGCGCTTGCAAGAGATAGACAATAAAACCTTAATCGTGGCCTCTCTAGGCAAATCATTTGGTGCCAGTGGAGGACTGATCATGTTCGGTAGCGAAAGACAGAAAAGTCTAATGTACCGATACGGCGGCCCCAGTAACTGGTCCCAAAGTCTCAACTCTGCCGCCATAGGAGCCGGGCTGGCGTCAATAAAAATACATCAAACAACCGAGCTATCCGTGCGTCAAGAACAGCTTCAAACCAACATCCGGTTATTCGACAGCCTTATCCACACTGAACAACAGGGTGCCCACACCGCAATACGATTGGTAACCTGCGGCGAGGCTGAAAAAGCGAACACACTCGCTATACGACTGGCTGACAGCGGATTTTTCACTTCTGCCGTATTTTTTCCTGTGGTGCCCAAGGGAAAAGCAGCATTACGTATAACTCTTCGGGCAGACATGAGCCCTAAGACAGTAGAGTTGTTTTGCTCAACACTGACAGCCTTAATAGAGGATCACAAAGACGCAAACTAAATTTCGCACCTACTATAACCAACCTCCACATAAGCACTCTTATTTCTCAGTGAGCATAAGCATCAATCATTGTTCGGATCTATACGGATGAATCGACTTACGATGACGTACGCAGAACTTAAGGCGCAGGATGCCTCCCCTTGAAAAAAACCACCAGTCTCGCCCTCGCTTGCTGCGCCGCCTTCCTCGCCCAAGTCGGCATTAGCAGCTATTTGCCCGCTGTACCGGTCATCGCCCAGTCCCTGCTCGCGGCCGAAGACCACGTCGCACTGGCCCTGGCGGTGTACCTGGTAGGAATGGCGCTGCCGATGTTGCTCTGGGGCAGCCTGGGGGAGCGTTTTGGCAGAAAGCCGGTACTGCTGGGGGCGCTGGCAGTATATGCCTTGGCAAGCGCAGCGATTCCATCGGCCTTTAACGTCGAATCTTTTTTGTCATTACGGCTGATTCAGGGTTTGGGGGCGGGCGGAGTCTCGGTTATGGCCAGATTGTTGGTGAGAGACAGTTTCAGCGGGGCGCTTTTGGCCAGGGGGTTGTCGTGGCTGGGGATGACGTTTGTAATCGCCCTAGGTATCGGCCAGTTCATGGGGTCGCTGTTGCAGGCGGCCTTCGGCTGGAAGGCAATTTTCTATGGGTTGGCAATAAGTGCTGTCACGTTGATTGCTGTGTTGCAAAGGGTGGTGTTTCCGTCAGTGATAAAGGCTGATTCGCCAGACTCAGCCTGGCGGATCTACGCCACGATTGTGCGGCATCCCCCCTTTCTACACGCAGCATTGGCCGGTGGGCTGGGCTATGGGGTGATCATTGCATTCAACACCTGTGCACCGCTGATACTGCAAGGGCGTTTCGAGTGGAGCGCGGCTCAGTACGGCTGGCTGGGGTGGCCGATCAGCGGGGCCTATCTGGCGGGGGCGTTTATGGTTAATCGCTTCGTGGCCCGCATGGGGCGGTTGACGATGATGAGCTGGGGCGTGGGACTGGCGTTAACGGGAGCGGCGCTGATGCTGTTGGGCAGTGTGTTTGCCAGCGAGATCGCACTGTTGTTGTGGCTGCCCTATTGCCTGGCGATATTTGGGCAATCGATGAGTTACCCCATCAGTTTGTCACTTGCTAATGATCAGTCGCCGGTCGGCGGTTCCTATGCCATAGCCTTGAGCGGCTTTATGCATCAGTTGATGGCGGCGTTGATCGGCGGCGTAGCAAGCCTGCTGGTGAGTCAGCAGGCATGGCCATTGGCGCTCTTGTGCGTGGCGTTGGCTGGCGGCGCATTCACGTGTGCCGCCAGTTGCCGGACACATCAGAACGCGCTGCGAAAGATCTCCTCAATCTGACGCTGATCGGCACGCCGTGGGTTGGTCAGCCCACATGCGTCCTTCAATGCATTGGTAGCCAGCAGCGGAATGTCCTGCAACTTGGCGCCCAGTTCGCGCAGGCCGGCGGGGATTTCAACGTCCAGGGAGAGGCTGCGAATGGCGGCGATGGCGGCTTGGGCGCCCTCTTCGTCAGTGGTGCCCTTGGCGTCGACACCCATCGCGCGGCCGACGTCGCTCAAGCGCTTGGCACTGACGCTGGCGTTGAAGCTTTGCACATGGGGCAGCAGCACCGCGTTGCACACACCGTGAGGCAGGTCGTAGAGGCCGCCCAGTTGGTGGGCCATGGCATGCACGAAACCCAGGGACGCATTGTTGAACGCCATGCCCGCGAGGAACTGGGCATAGGCCATGTTTTCCCGCGCGACCTTGTCGCTGCCGTCGCGTACCGCCAGGCGCAGGTTGGCGCTGATCAGTTCGATGGCCTTGATCGCGCAGGCGTCGGTGATCGGGGTGGCCGCGGTGGACACGTAGGCTTCGATGGCGTGGGTGAGGGCGTCCATGCCGGTGGCGGCGGTGAGACCCTTGGGCATGCCGACCATCAGGCTCGGGTCGTTGACCGACAGCAGCGGCGTGACGTTGCGGTCGACGATGGCCATTTTCACGTGGCGGGTTTCGTCGGTGATGATGCAGAAACGGGTCATCTCGCTGGCGGTGCCGGCGGTGGTGTTGATCGCCACCAAGGGCATCTGCGGTTTGCTCGATTGGTCGACGCCCTCATAGTCGCCGATATGCCCACCGTTGGTGGCGCACAGGGCGATGCCCTTGGCACAGTCATGGGGCGAACCGCCGCCCAGGGACACCACGAAATCGCAGGCGCTCTGCTGCAGCAACGCCAGGCCTTTCTCGACGTTTTCCACATTGGGGTTGGGCTTGGCGCCGTCGTAGATCACTGAATCGATGTCCTGCATCGCCAGCTTCTCGGCGATCATGCTGGCCACGCCCGCCTTGGCCAGGCCGGCGTCGGTGACGATCAATGCTTTGCGAAAACCGTAGTTGCGAATGGCATTCATGGCTTCGTCGAGGCAGTCGGTGCCCATGATGTTGACGGGGGGAATGAAGAAGGTGCTGCTCATGGCGAATCCTCGGATGACGTTTATGCCTACAGCATCAACCTCACCTGCCTGCGGCACCTTGATCAGGATCAACACCCACTCGTGATAAAGTCGCCATCCAGCTGATTTCGAGTAGACCCGCCGCAATGAAGGATTTCCAGGATATTGACGCCCACCTTGAAGACTGGAGCGCCCTGCGCAGCAGCACCGCCTTCAGTGGGATTCTGATCGGCAATGGCGCGAGCCGCACGATTTGGGAAGACTTCGCCTACGACTCGCTGTTCGAAAACGCGCGCACCGTCGAAGAAAAACCCTTGGGCCAATCCGAACTCAGCGTGTTCGACGCCCTGCAAACCCGCAGCTTCGAGCACGCCCTGAGCGCGCTGAAGACCACCAGTCGGGTCAACAAGGCCCTGGCGGTCAGCTCGGCGGCGCCGCGCAATCGCTACTACGCGATCAAGGAAGCGCTGATCAATACCATCCACGCCGTGCACATTCCGTGGCGCCTGGTGCAGCAGTCGACGCTGGCGACGATCAACCGCGAACTGACGAACTACGCCAGCGTGTTCACCACCAATTACGACCTGCTCAACTATTGGGCGATCCTGCACACGCCGGGCATTGATGACCTGTTCCACAGCGCCGACTCAAGCTTCGACCTGCGCAACACCCACACCGATGCCACGCGCATCCTCTACCTGCACGGCGGCCTGCACCTGGTGCGCAACCTTGACGGCACCGCGCGCAAATTGCCAAGCACCGACAGCACCTTGCTCAGCAGCTTTGCGATCAACAACACGATCAAGACCCTGGACGATGTGCCGCTGTTTATCAACGAAGGCAAGGTGGAAGAGAAGCTCAAGACCATCCGCAGCTCGGATTACCTGTCGTTCTGCTATGAGCAGTTACTGACCCATGAGGGCGCGCTGTGCATCTTTGGCCATGACCTGGGGCCGCAGGATAAACACGTGGTGGATGCAATTCGCCAGGCTCGGCCGACCACCCTGGCGATCTCGGTATCGGGCCGCAGCGAGGGGTTTATTCGCCAGCAGAAGCGGCGGTATTCGGAATTGTTTGAGGGCAGCGGTGTGGCGTTGAAGTTTTTTGCGGCGCGTACGCATCCGCTGGGTGATCCAGCACTCTCAGTACCCGTGGAACGCTGATCAAGCTCCCTCCCACATTTTAAATCGAGTACATCCTTTACATAGAGACAAATAACAATGATTCTCGATAGTATTCACGACTTTTCCATGTCGTGCTTCGTCAAGAAGGATCTCCATGTCTCGTCCCAAGCCCGACCCGTCGTCGGCCGATGCCTTTCGCGGGTTCTATGCAGATATTCTGTATTTCCTGCGCAAACGCACGGACAACGCCAGCGACGCGGCGGACATGACCCAGGATGTCTTTACCCAGTGGCTGGACTACCGCGACCGGGCCAAGGTCGAGCAGCCACGGGCATTTCTGTTTCAGATGGCACGCAACCTGCTGCGTGATCACTGGCGCAAACAGAAGGTGCGGCACATCGTCCACCCAGATCAGGCCGACAGGGACGCGGAACCGGTCGCCGATGAGCAAAACGATCCCATGGCCGCCGCACAGCGCTTGCAACGCCTGGAACAGTTGAAAGAAGTCCTCGCCGAACTCTCGCCCCGCCGGCGAGAAGCCCTTATGCTGCACCGCTTCGAAGGCCTGAGCCAGGCGCAGATCGCCGAGCGCATGGGCATTTCGACGAGCATGGTGGAAAAGCACATCGCTTTTGCCCTGCTGCATTGCAAGCGACGCCTTCAAAACGACCCCGGCACGGAGCAGCCAGAATGAACCGCCTGAGCGACACCGATGACCTGGATATCGAAGCGAGAGATGCCATCGATGCCCAAGCCGCCAGCTGGTTTGCGCGCAACCATAACGACGCGGGCCGTGCCGACCGCAAGGCCTTTGCCGCCTGGCAGGCCACGCCCGCCCATGCCCGCGCCTATGCCGAATTCGAGCAGCTGTGGGCCGACCTGGCCCAGCTGCAGCAGCTGAACAAACCCGTGGCACTGCCCAAGCGCAAGCCGTCGGTGTGGCGCCCGGCCCTGGCCGTCGCCGCCGCCCTGCTATGCGCGGTATTGGCCAGCCATCTCGGCGCGCCCCGCGAGCTGTATCACAGCCAGGTGGCGGCCCATGCCAAGGGCATGCGCACCTTGAACCTGCCCGATGGCAGCACCCTGTATGTGAATGCCAACACGCGCCTGCGCGTGGATTTCAGCGCCCACCAGCGCATCGTGCACCTGGACAAGGGCCAGGTGTATATCGAGGTGGCGGCCGACAAAGAGCGGCCGCTGTTCGTACAGGCGGGCGAGGCGAATGTGCGGGTGGTCGGCACTGGCTTCGATGTGCGCCGCAGCCAACAGCAACTGGTGGTCAGTGTCGCCCACGGCCAGGTCGCTTTCGAGCCGTCCGCCAAAAGCCCCGTTTCCCTGCTCGGCGCCCAGCAACGCGCCATCTACAGCTACGCCAAGGGCACAATGCAGCAGCAAACCCTCACGGCCGAAGAAGTGGCCGACTGGCGCAGCGGGCATTTGTCGTTCCGCAACCGTGAACTGGCCAGCCTGATCGATGAACTGAGCCTGTATCGCCCGCAGGCACCGTTGCAGGTCAGTAACGCGGTGGCGCACCTGAAAGTCTCGGGCAATCTGGATGTGAATGATCCCGACGCCCTGCTCAACGCCCTGCCCGCCCTGTTGCCAGTGAAAACCGTGGTCTCGGCCGATGGCATCGTGCGGATTGAACCGAGTAAATAACCCCGAAAATCTTATTTGAGAATATTTTGCATTCGCAGGTGTGGTTTTTTTCATCTGCCCCGTCTTCCTCCGGTCTGCATCTGATCAGCACACCTTTTTGGCCATTTGGCCGCACCGGGGGATTTCATGTTTCGCGCGCCTTGCCACGCTTCGCACCTGTTTTTTCGACCGACCCTCATCGCCACCTGCCTGGCGTTCAGCCTCAGTGCCCAGGCCGAGTCACTCACGCTGCACTTGCCCGCCCAGGCGCTGGCCACGTCCCTGAGCCAGGTGGCGCAGCAGGCGAAGATCCAGCTGTTATTCGATGAGGCGCTGCTCAAGAACGTGCAGGCACCGGCGCTCAACGGCGACTTCACACCGGAAGCTGCGATTCGCAGCCTGCTCAAAAACGGCGAGTTCACCCTGATCAAGATCGGCAGCACGTATGTGGTAAAGCCCGAAGAGGCCAAGACCACCCAGAGCGGCGCGATCCAGCTGGACGCCCTGAGCGTGATCGGCACCGGTAACCAGGTCGACTCCAGCACCGTCGGCCGCTCAACCATGAACCAGGCGGATATTGATCGCTATCAGCCCAACAACATCCCCGCGCTGCTGCAGAACCTGCCCGGCGTGTTCATGGGCGGCTCGCCCAAACCCGGCGGCCAGACCATCAACATCCGCGGGATGGGCGAGGCCGAAGACGTGCCGATGTCGGTGGATGGCGCCACCAAAAGCGGCTTTGAGCGCTATCAGCAAGGCACGGTGTTTATCGAGCCCGAGCTGATCAAGAACGTCGAAGTGGAAAAAGGGCCGTACTCACCCTTCACCGGCAACGGTGGCTTCGGCGGCTCGATCATCATGGAAACCAAGGACGCCCCAGACCTGTTGGAAGAAGGCCGCAACGCCGGGGCCATGCTCAAATATGGCTACGCCAGCAACGACCACGAACAGGTCTACAGTTCGGCGGTGTATGGCCGTACCGATGATGGCCGCTTCGATGCGCTCGCCTACCTGACGCAACGCGATGGCGGTGACATGAAGCTGGCCGGCACTCCGCCCGATCCCGAAAACCGCTACCCGATCAACCCCAAGCGCTTGCCCAACAGCGCGCAGAATGTGGACGGCAAACTGTTCAAGTTCAACGCCCACCTCACTGACGAACACAGCGTGGGCCTGTCTTACTCGCGGTCCAACAGCCAGCGATGGACCCCGTTCTCAGCCAAAAGCTACCCGACCCCGCCGCTGCAATCCGCGATTGACCGCTATGGTTACGAAGGCGCCTTGAAACGCTTCCTCGCCAACCGTGAAACCATCGATACCACCTATTCGGGCAAGTACCTCTACCAGCCGCTGGACAACCCGCTGATCGACATGAAGCTCAGCTATTCGGTGTCCCATACCGACCAGACCGATGAGCGCGAGGCCGACGCTTCGTTCTCCCTGGCCACGGGTGGGCGCAAGATGGACACTGCCTACGGCGACAAGATTCTGGAACTGCGCAACATCAGCCTGTTCAGCACCGGCCCGCTGGAACACGCCGTGACCACTGGGGTGCAGGTGCGCAAGCACAAGCGTGAAACCGAAAGCTGGATGCCCGGCGCGACCTACAACACTGCCAAGTACAACTACGGGCACTTCCAGCCGTACTTCATGCCCCACGGCAAGGTCGATACCAATGCGTTCTATCTCCAGGACGCGGTGACCCTCGGCGACGTGACTATCACGCCGTCCCTGCGCTATGACCACGTACGTAATCGGGGCGAAGCCAACGATGCGCCGTACTACAGCAACCCGGACCCGAGCATCGGCCATGACTACAGCGACCGCACCTACACCGGTTGGTCCCCGCGCCTGGCCGCCTACTGGAACATCACGCCGGACGTGGCGATGTTTGCCAGCTGGAACAAGACCTGGCGCGCCCCGGTGATCGACGAGCAGTACGAAGTCCAGGGCGTCGGCAGCCGCACCTCCACCAGCCTCAACCTCGACCCGGAGCGCATCACCGCCATCACCGCAGGCAACATCACCAACTTCTCCAACCTCATCGGCCGTGGCGATAACCTGCAACTGCGTACGACGTTGTTCCACAACCGTATCGAGGACGAAATTTTCAAGGCGACTGGCATCGGCTGTGACCGTCAGAACACCGTAGTGGGGAGCATCGACAGCGTCTGCACAAGCGCCGACATGGCCGCCAAGACCAACTACCGCAACGTCGGCGGCATGACCATCAAGGGCTTCGAGCTTGAGGCTTACTACGACTCGACCTACCTGTTCGGCTCGGTTTCCTACTCCTACGCCACAGGCAAACGCGATAACCCCTACACCAACCCGTGGGCCACCGACATCCACGTCTGGGCCCGGGACATTCCACCGGCCAAATGGGTGGTGATGATGGGTAACAAAATCCCAAGCTGGGACGCACAGTTCGGATGGCAAGCGCAGTTCGTGCGCAAGACTGACCGCCTGCCCAGCGATAGATACTCAGGCGGCTTGAACAGCTCGGTGGGCGACACGTTCTACGACCAATACGCCAACGAGTCCTACGCCAGCATGGGCCTGTTCGCCAACTGGAAACCGCAGCAGGCCGGTCTTAAAGGCACCGAGGTCAACTTCACTGTCGACAACCTGCTCAACAACAACTACCGGCCCGCCCTCAGCGGCGACCGTGCCTACAGCCAAGGGCGCAACGCCAAGATCAGCATCACGCGCTTCTTCTGAAAACTGTACGGATGAATCGGCACCCAGCTGTAAGCCCGTAATCGACGAGGGTTGTGGCTAGATGGGCTTCCCTTGAAGCCCCTCTGGATTTCGGATCCCTCCCATGAGCTCGCGCGAAAACACCGGCATGGCCCTCGGCCTGCTGGGCGTCATCATCTTCAGCCTGACCCTGCCCTTCACCCGCATCGTGGTGCAGGAAATCCACCCGTTGCTCAACGGCCTGGGCCGTGCGTTGTTCGCGGCGGTGCCGGCGGCGGTGCTGTTGCTGTGGCGCCGTGAGCGCTGGCCGACCTGGCGGCAGGTGCGGGGTTTGTGCCTGGTAATTGCGGGGGTGATTCTGGGCTTCCCGGTGCTGTCGGCGTGGGCCATGCAAACCTTGCCGGCGTCCCATGGCGCGCTGGTCAACGGCCTGCAACCGCTGTGCGTGGCCCTGTATGCGGCGTGGCTGTCCCATGAGCGGCCGTCGAAAGCCTTCTGGGCCTGCGCGGCGTTGGGTAGTGCGCTGGTGTTGAGTTATGCGTTGATCACCGGCGCCGGCAGTATCCAGGCCGGCGACTTATTGATGCTCGGCGCGATAGCCGTCGGTGGCCTGGGCTATGCCGAAGGCGGCCGGTTGGCCAAGGAGATGGGCGGCTGGCAGGTGATCTGCTGGGCGCTGGTGCTGTCCACGCCGGTGTTGATCGGCCCGGTGTGGTACCTGGCGGCGCAGCACCAAGGCGCGATTTCCATGCGCACCTGGTGGGCGTTCGGCTATGTGTCGCTGTTCTCGCAGTTCCTGGGCTTCTTCGCCTGGTATGCCGGGCTGGCCATGGGCGGCATTGCGCGGGTCAGCCAGATTCAGCTGTTGCAGATCTTCTTCACCATCGCGTTTTCGGCGCTGTTCTTTGGTGAACATATCGAGCCGATTACCTGGGTGTTTGCCTGTGGGGTGATCGTCACGGTGATGCTCGGGCGCAAGACGGCGGTGCAGGCTGCGCCAGTCCCCTGTAGGAGCGAGCTTGCTCGCGAAGGTCGCTAACGATAACGCGGGAAACCTGAAAGCCTGCGGTGCTCTCAGGCTTTTCGCGAGCAGGCTCGCTCCTACAGTGGGCGTCGGTCAGATCAGGTAGCCATCCGCGCGCAGCAGGGTTTCCAGGCAGTGCTCAGTGATGTGATAGAACGCCTTCAGTTCCTGGATTTTCTCCAGCAACTGCGCGTTGTCCACCGGCTCCGCACGCTTGACCGCCAGGATCATCTTGTTCTTGTTGGTGTGCTCCAGGGAGATGAACTCGAACACCTTGGTCTCATAACCACAGGCTTCAAGGAACAACGCACGCAGGCTGTCGGTGACCATTTCCGCCTGCTGGCCCAGGTGCAGGCCGTATTGCAGCATCGGCTTAAGCAGCGCCGGGCTCTGGATCTGCAGGCGAATCTGCTTATGGCAGCACGGCGAGCACATGATGATCGACGCGCCGGAGCGGATGCCGGTGTGGATCGCGTAATCGGTGGCGATGTCGCAGGCATGCAGGGCGATCATCACGTCGAGTTCGCTGGGCGCCACGCTGCGTACGTCGCCGCACTTGAACACCAGCCCCGGGTGCTCCAGGCGAGCGGCGGCGGTGTTGCACAGCGTCACCATGTCTTCGCGCAGCTCAACGCCGGTGACTTCGCCTTCGGCCTTGAGGGTGTTGCGCAGGTAGTCGTGGATCGCAAACGTGAGGTAGCCCTTGCCCGAACCGAAATCGGCGACGCGCACCGGTTGGTCCAGCTTCAGCGGTGAGGAGGTCAGCGCATGGCTGAACACTTCGATGAACTTGTTGATCTGCTTCCACTTGCGTGACATCGACGGGATCAGCGCCTGCTTGGCGTCGGTCACGCCCAGGTCGGCGAGGAACGGCCGGCTCAGGTCCAGGAAGCGGTTCTTCTCACGGTTATGCTCGGCCGATGGCGCCTCACGCAGTTGTTGCGGCTTGCTCCTGAACAGCGAGCTTTTGTTCTTCTTGCTGTATTCCAACTGGGCTTCGTCGGTCAGCGACAGCAGGTGCGCGTTCTTGAACGACGCCGGCAGACACTCGGCAATCGCCGCCACGCCGTCGGCCAGCGGCAAGTTCTTGGTGATGTCGCGGGTCTTGTAGCGGTAGACAAAGGACAGGCACGGCTGCTCCTTGACCGTCACGGACTTGATGATCAGCCGCTGCAACTCGGCTTCGTCACCGACGTACTTGGCCAGCACCAGTTTGATAAAGGCGTTCTGCGCAAGGCTTGTGCTCAGCAGTTCGATGAACTGGGCGTGATGATCCGGCGCGGGGCTGGCAGGTTGAACGGTGACAGACATGAACAAAAACGCCTCGGGCAGGGAATGCCGGGCATTTTAGGGGGGATGAGGATTAAGGGCACGGGGTTATTTGATCAACGGTACTGCGCCTGACCTCTTGGGACCCAATGTGGGAGGGGGCAAGCCCCCTCCCACATTTGATCTCCAGTGTTGGATGTTCTATTCGAGTACGACCAGGCGGTTGGGAAGTTCATTACGTGTCTGAGTCACCGGCACATGCACCTTGAGCAACTCGCCACACGCCTCAATGCAGGCAATAAACCCAGCCAGCGTCTGCCCCTGTTTCACCTGCTGGGTAAACGCCTTGACGATCCCATCCCAATGACTGTCATCCAGGCGGCTGGAGATGCCGTCGTCCACCAGGATTTCCACATAACGCTCGGCCTCGCTGACAAAAATCAGCACCCCGGTGCTACCCAGGGTGTGGTGCAGGTTCTGCTCCAGGAACTGCCGGCGCGCCAGGTTGGATGCACGCCAATGGCGCACCGAGCGCGGGATCAGGCGGGTCGTCACCTTGGGCAGGCGAAACACCAGGCACAACACGATGAACGTCGCCCACTGCGCCAGCAGCAAGGTGTACATGGTCAGGTAGCCCGACAAGTAATGCACCACGCCCGGCACCACCAAGGCGATCAGGCTGGCCCACAGCAGGGGGATGTAGGCGTAGTCGTCGGCGCGGGCCGCCAGCACGGTGACCAGTTCGGCGTCGGTGGTTTTTTCGACCCGGGCAATCGCTTCGGCGACTTGGCGCTGCTCGTGTTCAGTCAGTAATGCCATGGTTGTAGTTGCTCTCTAATTATTGTCATTACCAGCCGCCCGACGCGCCGCCGCCGCCGAAGCCACCACCACCGCCTCGGAAACCGCCGCCACCTCCTCCGCCACCGCCGCCGCGTCCACTGCTGCTGAGGATCGCCAGCAGGATCGCGCCTACCGGCAGGCCCATGCGATTGCACAGCCACAACACGCCGATCAGCAGGATGAACAGCCCGATGGAAAAGCCGGGATTATCCTTGGCAAAGTTGGCATCCGCCACATGCGCCGGCACCGCCAGCGGTTCACCGCCAACCACCTGCACCATCGCCGCCACGCCGTCGCTGATGCCCTGGCTGAAATTACCGGCCTTGAACTTGGGGGCAATCACCTGGTTGATGATCACCCAGGACTGCGCATCGGTGAGCACACCTTCAAGGCCATAGCCGACTTCGATGCGCAACGTGCGCTCATCACGGGCGACGATCAGCAATGCGCCGTTGTCCTTGCCTTTCTGGCCGATGCCCCACTGGCGACCCAATTGGTAACCGTAGTCCTCGATGGGCACGCCCTGCAGGTCGGGCACCGTGACCACCACGATCTGGTCGCCACGGGTCTGTTCCAGCGCCTGCAACTGCTGGGTGATGTGTTCGCGCGTTGCCGGGTCGATCATCTGGGCGGTGTCTACCACCCGTCCGGTCAACGCCGGGAACGTCAGCGCTGCCTGGGCCACACCCACGCAGGCCAGCATCCATAGCGCCAGGCCTATCCGTAATAAACGCATCGACACCTCAGTGCAGCCTATTTGAACTTCACTTGCGGCGCTTTATCGGCATCGGCACTGGTGGCTTCAAAGGTGGCGCGGATCGGCAGATCGCTGTACATCACGCTGTGCCACAAGCGGCCAGGGAAAGTACGGATCTCGGTGTTGTACGCCTGTACGGCCTGGATGAAATCGCGACGGGCCACGGCGATGCGGTTTTCGGTGCCTTCAAGCTGGGATTGCAGGGCCAGAAAGTTCTGGTTGGCCTTCAGGTCCGGGTAGCGCTCGGACACCACCATCAAACGGCTGAGGGCACCGCTCAAACCGTCCTGGGCCTGCTGGAACTGCTTGAGTTTTTCCGGGTTATCGAGGGTGCTGGCATCCACCTGGATCGAGGTGGCCTTGGCCCGCGCCTCAATCACGGCGGTCAGGGTGTCTTGCTCATGGGCGGCGTAACCCTTGACCACTTCCACCAGGTTGGGAATCAGGTCGGCGCGGCGTTGGTACTGGTTCTGCACCTGGCCCCAGGCAGCCTTGGCCTGTTCGTCCAGGGTCGGAATGTTATTGATGCCGCAGCCGCTCAATACTGTGCTGATCAATAGCAAAGCCGCGGCCTTGAAGCCCCAGCGGTAATGTTGTGCTGCTTGCATGGTGTTTCTCCTGCCCAAACTTTATGGAATGTGACGACTAACCCTATAAACCGCGCGCTTGGGGCATAATCCGCCACCACTGGATTGCATCGAGCCAATCAGCTACAAAGATGCCCAGCGCGAAAAAGAGTTCAGAGTGTGCTGCATTTATCTGAACAACACCCGAACAACAATAGACGCTCCCCACATTTTGGCCGATCAGCCTAATCGCTGTGCAGTGAGCCGAAAAAGGATATTCATGAAGAAGCTGTGTTTGCTCGGCCTTGTTGCCACTCTGGCCACCCACCCCGTCTGGGCAGAAACAAAGCCTGCTGCGCTTAAAGACAAGGACGCCTTCGTCAGCGACCTGCTCAAGCAGATGACCCTTGATGAAAAGATCGGCCAATTGCGCCTGATCAGCATCGGCCCGGAAATGCCCCGTGAGCTGATCCGCAAGGAAATCGCCGCCGGCCGCATCGGTGGCACGTTCAACTCCATCACCCGCCCGGAAAACCGTCCGATGCAGGACGCGGCCATGCGCAGCCGGTTGAAGATCCCGATGTTCTTCGCCTATGACGTGATCCACGGCCACCGCACGATCTTCCCGATCAGCCTGGCCCTGGCCTCCAGCTGGGACATGGACGCCATCGGCCGCTCCGGGCGCATCGCCGCCCAGGAAGCCGCCGCCGACAGCCTCGACATCACCTTTGCGCCGATGGTCGACATCTCCCGCGACCCTCGCTGGGGTCGCACTTCCGAAGGTTTCGGTGAAGATACCTATCTGGTCTCGCGGATTGCCGAAGTGATGGTCAAGGCCTTCCAGGGCACCAGCCCCGCGAATGCCGACAGCCTCATGGCCAGCGTCAAGCACTTCGCCCTCTACGGCGCAGTGGAAGGCGGGCGTGACTACAACGTCGTCGACATGAGCCCGGTCAAGATGTACCAGGACTACCTGCCGCCGTACCACGCGGCGATTAAGGCCGGTTCCGGCGGTGTGATGGTGGCGCTGAACTCGATCAACGGCGTACCTGCCACCGCCAACACCTGGCTGATGAACGACCTGCTGCGCAGGGACTGGGGCTTCAAGGGCCTGACCGTGAGCGACCACGGGGCGATCTTCGAGCTGATCAAGCACGGCGTGGCCAAGGACGGGCGTGAAGCCGCCAAGTTGGCAATCAAGGCCGGTATCGACATGAGCATGAACGACTCGCTGTACGGCAAGGAACTGCCGGGGTTGCTCAAATCCGGCGAGATCGAACAGAGCGACATCGACAACGCCGTGCGTGAAGTGCTCGGCGCCAAGTACGACATGGGCCTGTTCAAGGACCCGTACCTGCGCATCGGCAAGGCCGAGGACGACCCGGCCGACACCTACGCCGACAGCCGCCTGCACCGTGCCGAGGCCCGTGATGTGGCGCGCCGCAGCCTGGTGTTGCTGAAAAACCAGAACAACACCCTGCCGCTGAAAAAATCCGCGACCATCGCACTCGTGGGCCCGCTGGCCAAGGCCCCGATCGACATGATGGGCAGTTGGGCGGCTGCCGGTAAGCCTGCGCAATCGGTGACCCTGCTCGACGGGTTGAATGCGGTGATCGGCGAGAAAGGCAAAATCATCTACGCCCGTGGCGCCAACATCACCAACGACAAGGCCGTGGTCGACTACCTCAACTTCCTCAACTTCGATGCCCCGGAAGTGGTGGATGACAAGCGCGCGCCGCAGGTGATGATCGACGAAGCGGTCAAGGCCGCCAAAGATGCCGACGTGGTGGTCGCCGCAGTGGGTGAATCCCGTGGCATGTCCCACGAATCTTCCAGCCGCACCGACCTGAACATCCCGCAAAGCCAGCGCGACCTGATCAAGGCCCTCAAGGCCACCGGCAAGCCGCTGGTATTGGTGCTGATGAACGGCCGTCCGCTGTCGATCCTGGAAGAGAACCAGCAGGCCGACGCCATCCTGGAAACCTGGTTCGCCGGTACCGAAGGCGGCAACGCCATTGCCGACGTGCTGTTCGGTGACTACAACCCGTCGGGCAAACTGCCGATCACCTTCCCACGCTCCGTGGGGCAGATTCCGACCTACTACAACCACCTGACCATCGGCCGGCCATTCACCCCGGGCAAGCCGGGCAACTACACCTCACAGTACTTCGATGACACCACCGGGCCGCTGTTCCCGTTTGGCTATGGCCTGAGCTACACCACGTTCAGCCTGTCGGACATGGCGCTGTCGTCCACCACCCTGAACAAGACCGGCAAGCTCGACGCCAGCGTCACGGTGCAGAACACCGGCAAGGTCGACGGCGAAACCGTGGTGCAACTGTATATCCAGGACGTGGCAGGTTCGATGATCCGTCCGATCAAGGAACTGAAGAACTTCCAGAAAGTCATGCTCAAGGCTGGCGAAGAGCGCACCTTGCACTTCACCATCACCGAGGAAGACTTGAAGTTCTACAACACCCAGCTCAAGTTTGCGGCCGAACCGGGTGAGTTCAATGTGCAGATCGGCCTGGACTCCCAGGACGTACAGCAGCAGACCTTCGAACTGCTCTAACGCCTGACGCGGTCAAAAAATGAGGGAGGGGCAAGCCCCCTCCCGCATTTGATCTCAGTGTTCTTGCTAGCCGCGTCGATCCAGCAGGTTCACCACCAACCGATCAATCCAACCCCACACTCGCTGCTTCACCCGCCGCCACAATGGCCGCGCCTTCCACGCTTCCAGGCTGACCACCTGGCTCTGGGCAAAATCCGCGGTAAAACTCGCCGCCACCGCCTGCGTCAGCTCAGGGTCCAACGCTTCAAGGTTGGCTTCCAGGTTGAAACGCAGATTCCAGTGATCGAAATTGCACGAGCCTATGCTCACCCAGTCGTCCACCAGCACCATCTTCAGGTGCAAAAAGCACGGCTGGTACTCATATATCTGCACGCCTGAGCGCAGCAAGCGTGGGTAATAACGATGCCCTGCGTAGCGTACGGACGGGTGATCGGTGCGCGGGCCGGTGAGCAGCAGGCGCACATCCACCCCGCGCCCTGCTGCCCGACGCAACGCGCGGCGTACGCCCCAAGTGGGCAGGAAGTACGGCGTGGCGAACCAGATACGTTGCTGGCTGCTGTTCAGCGCGCGGATCAGCGATTGCAAGATGTCGCGGTGCTGTCGGGCATCAGCGTAGGCCACTCGGCCCAGGCCTGGCCCCGTCGCCGGCACCTTGGGCAACCGCGGCAGACCGAAATGGGTGGCGGGCTTCCACGCACGGCGCGCGACATTGGCGTGCCATTGCCGCTCGAACAGCGCTTGCCAGTCCAGCACCAGCGGGCCGCTGATCTGCACCATTACTTCATGCCAGTCGGCGGTGTCTTGCCCCGGCGTCCAGAACTCATCGGTGACGCCCGTGCCGCCGACCACGGCAGTTTCCTGGTCGATCAGCAACAGCTTGCGGTGGTCGCGGTACAGGTTGCGCATCCAGCGGCGCCAGCTCAGGCGATTGTAGAAACGCAGCTCCACACCGGCATCCGTCAGGCGTTTACGCAGCCCGAGAGTAAAGGCCAGGCTGCCGTAATCATCAAACAGACAACGCACCCGCACGCCGCGCTCGGCCGCGAGCACCAATGCTTGCACCATGGCTTCGGCGCAGGCTCCGGCCTCCACCAGGTACAACTCCAACTCCACTTGCCGCTCGGCCCGGGCAATGCCCACCAGCATCTGCGGAAAAAACTGCGGGCCGTCGATCAACAACTCGAAACGGTTGGCGCTGCGCCACGGGAACACTGCGCCGCTCATGTCAGCGCGCCGTAAAAATCAGCACCGCACCCACCGGTACCGACAAACTGATCGACTTGAGCCCGGCCGCTTTGCGCAACACCGCCACCCCCGGCGCCAGGTCGAAATCCTCGGCATGCAACACCACCGGTTCCAAGGTCACCACCTGGAAACGCCGGTCATCCAGGCGCGTGGCCAACAACTCGGCGCTGTAGGTCTGGGTCTTGCCGTGCAGGGTGACGCTCAGGGGCAAGCGCAGTTCCAGTTGCGCGCCGGGGGCCAGGTCATTGATCGGTTGCAGATTGATCTGTGCGCTGATCAGCGCTTCGGGGAAGGTCTTGATCTCGAACAGCTGATTGCGCATGCGCTCGTCACGCAGCGGAATGCCGCTGTTGACCGACTCCAGTTCCACTTCCAATTGCGCCGCGCCCTTGCTGTCGACCTTGCCATGCAGCACCAGGAAGCGATGGACTTCAGCGATCTCGGTATTTTTGGTGGTGACGAACGACAGGCGTGAGGATTCGTTATCCAGATACCAGTCGGCGTGGGCGGGTACGGCGGCAGCGACCAGCAGGGCAAAGGCCAGGGGTTTGATTAAAGACGCGTTGAACATTAAGGACTCGTAGGGCGAAAAACCTGCACGAACCTTAAGCGCAATGTCACGAACGGCGCAAATCCAATGTGGGAGCTGGCTTGCGCGGTGTCAGGGATTCAGACGACAGCCCTGCCGCTCCCCCAACCACCGCGCGCTGTGCGTACGCCCCAACCCGCTCGCCGTCACTTCACTGCGCTCCGGGTTGTCGCTGAACGCACTCGTGGGCACGTACTGCTTCACATAACCCCGGCAATAGTCGGCTGGATTGTTCGCCACATAGCGGCACGAGCAATACTCCTTGGCGGTATAGGCCGCGATGATGTCGGGGAAGGCTTGCAGGTTGACGCGCTCGTGCCAAACCCAGCCCGACAGGGCGAGCAACAGCACCAGAAAAAGGCTGGTAAACGGCCGACGACGAATCATGGTTGCACCGCCGCAAGCACGCGTTTGAGCAGTTCGTTGTGGCGGTAACTGCCGTCGCGATCATCGCCATAACGCACGATGACCAGATGTTCGTCGGGCATCACGTACAGCGCCTGGCCCCAATGACCGAGGGCGGCGAAGGTGTCGGTGGGGGCATCGGGCCAGGGTCTTGGAGCGCCTTGGTTGAGCCACCATTGGCCACCGGGGACGGCTTCGTCCTGGCCTGCGGCGTATTTGTCGAAGGGTTGGCGGTTGAAAGCGACCCAATCTTTGGGCAGCAATTGTTGATTCCCCCAGCGCCCGTCGCGAGCCATCAGCAGGCCGACTCGCGCCAGGTCACGTGCGGTGAGGTAAGCGTAGGACGAGGCGACGAAGGTTTCGTCGGCATCGGTTTCCCAGGTGGCGTTGTGAATGCCCAGCGGTTTGAACAGCGCGTCCCAGGGGTAACTCATGTAGGCCTTGTGGCCGAGCATGCCCTTGAGCGCGGCGGACAGGATATTGCTGTCGCCGCTGGAATAACGAAAGGCCTGGCCCGGTGCACTGAAGGATTCGGTGTTGGCGGCGAACTCGGCCATATCGGCGCGACCACGGGTGTAGAGCATCGCAACCACCGAGGACTTCAGCGGCGCGTATTCATAGTCTTCCTGCCAGTCCAGGCCCGAGGCCCAGTGCAGCAGGTCGGCCATGGTCACCTTGGGGTGCTGTTTCATCGGCGGGTAAAAACGCGACACCGGGTCGGTCAATTTGAAGCGGTTGTCGCCGTAGGCTACACCCAAGACGGTGGCCATCAGGCTTTTGCTGATGGACCAGGTCAGGTGCGGCGTGCTGGCCGTGGTCGGCGCGGCGTAGCGTTCATAGACAACCACGCCGTCGCGGATCACCAGCAGCGCATCGGTGCGAATGCCTTGGCGGGTGGTGTCATCACGCGGGGGAAAAGCGTAGGCGTCAAGGGCGTCGACAGCGGGGCCGGCGAGCGGCGTACCCTTGGCCCACTCCTTGTCAGGCCAGGTTTCAGCGCAGGCGGTAACGGTGACGAACAGCAGGGCAACGCACAGCAGGCCTCTGACCATGGACACACACTCAACGGAGCATTCAAGCCCGCGAGCCTAGCCGAGGGCGATGACAGATTTGCTACAGGGAGGCTGTCATCCAAGCGTCACCATAACTTCATGGAGATGACACCGAGCCTACATAGCCTGAGTTTGGACAAACAAGTCGACCGGCCGGAACGTGGCTGGCACTCGGAGATTCGCCATGACTCAGATCGCCCGCATCAGCGACACCGGCAATGAACGCCGTCTGCAAGCCGAACGCCTGGTTGGCGCACAAGCGTTGCAGGAAGCCCAGGCCCTGCGGTTCAACGTGTTCAGCGGCGAGTTCAACGCCAAGCTGAAAGGCGCGGAACATGGCCTGGACATGGATGACTATGATGTTCACTGCAGCCACATCGGCGTGCGGGACTTGAACAGCGGTCGACTCGTCGCCACCACCCGTTTGCTCGATCACCAGGCCGCCAGCACCCTGGGCCGGTTCTACAGCGAAGAAGAATTCAGCCTGCATGGCCTGCTGCATCTGCAGGGCCCGATCCTGGAAATCGGCCGCACCTGCGTCGACCCGGCCTACCGCAACGGCGGCACCATCGCCGTGTTGTGGGGCGAGCTGGCCGAAGTGCTCAACCAGGGCGGCTACAGCTACTTGATGGGCTGCGCGAGCATCCCGATGCACGACGGCGGCATCCAGGCCCACGCGATCATGCAGCGCCTGCGCGAACGCTACCTGTGCAATGAACACCTGCGCGCCGAGCCGAAAAAACCGTTGCCGGCGCTGGACCTGCCGACCAACGTAATCGCCGAGATGCCACCGCTGCTCAAGGCCTATATGCGCCTGGGTGCGAAGATCTGCGGCGAGCCGTGCTGGGATGAAGATTTCCAGGTGGCAGACGTGTTCATCCTGCTTAAGCGCGATGAGCTATGCCCGCGCTATGCACGCCACTTCAAGGCGGCCATGTGATGAGCCGCCTGCGCGTGTACGGGCGCATTGCCCGCGTACTGGTGGTAGTGGCGCTGGGCTTGAGCATGGCCAGTGTGTTCGGCGTATTCGAACGGTTGGGCGTGGCCAACTCGATGGTGCGCCGCCAGCGCTGGTCGCGGTTCTTCATGGCGCGGCTGACCAACGCCCTGCCCTTTCGCGTGACCGTGCACGGCGAGGTACCGCAAACGCCGATGCTGTGGGTGAGCAACCACGTGTCCTGGACCGATATTCCGTTGCTGGGCGCAGTGGCGCCGATGTCGTTTTTGTCCAAGGCCGAAGTGCGCACCTGGCCGGTGGCCGGCTGGTTGGCGGCAAAGGCCGGTAGCTTGTTTATCCGTCGCGGTTCGGGTGACAGCCAGCTGATCCGCAAGCAGATGACCCGCCATCTGGAACAACAGCACCCGCTGCTGATGTTCCCCGAAGGCACCACCACCGACGGCCGCAGCCTGCGCACCTTCCACGGGCGCTTGCTGGCCAGTGCGATTGACGCGGATGTGTCGCTGCAACCAGTGGCCATCCGTTATCTGCGCGATGGGCAGATCGACCCGCTGGCACCGTTTATTGGCGATGACGATTTGCTCTCGCACCTGATGCGCCTGTTCGGCAATGACCAGGGCGATGTGGAAATCCATGTGCTCAAGCCGATTGCCTGCGCCGGGCAGGAACGTGCGGCGCTGGCGTTCCAGGCGCAGCAGGCGGTGCAGAAGGCGTTGTTTGGGCCGGTGCCGGAGACTGAACAAGTGCATGCTCGACCGGCTTTCGCAGCCTGAGATGTGAACACAGTTCAAATGTGGGAGGGGGCTTGCTCCCGATAGCAGTGGATCAGCCAGCATCAGTGGTGGCTGGCACACCGTAATCGGGAGCAAGCCCCCTCCCACATTTAGCTTTGTGTTGTCAGGTGGTTATGCGCGAAGGCTTGCAGTTCGGGGTAGAAGATCCGGAAGTCTTCACTCAACGGTTCATACAACTCACGCAATTCCTGCATCGCACACCCTAATTCCTGGGGTTGTGTCAGCCGCCGCGAAATCCCGCGCAACACCGGCTCCATCACCGCAAACTCGCGGTACGACCCCAACCAATCATCCGCGGCCATAGACGGCGCAATCTGCGCCAGCCGTCCCGGTAACTGCGGTTCGGCAGCCAATACGCGGTACACCTGCGAGGTGAAGTGCTCCAGGGGCTGGTCGGCGTACAGCCCCCAATCCCGCGCCAGGCAGTGATCGAAGAACACATCGAGGACAATCCCGGCATAGCGCCGGCGAGTCAGGCTGAAGCGCGACAACGCCTCCCCCACCAACGGGTGGCTGTCGGTGAAGCGATCGATCGAGCGATGCAACTGGATCGCCGATTCGATTTGCGGGCTGAACTGGCCCTGCAGGCGGCCTTTGACGAAGTCGCCATAGAGGCTGCCCAGCAGTTGCGCAGGAAGTTGGCCGCCCAGGTGCAGATGTGCGAGATAATTCATGCCGCGCAGTTTAGCACTGCCATCAACGTATCGTTATAACCCGATATACCGATTTAGCCTGATATCAGAGCAAAATCATATTTGTATATCGGGATATAACGATTTAAAGTTCGCCTCATCGCGATATAACGCTTTACGACACCGAGCACCTGCCATGTCCATCGACCTCGACGAAATAATAAAAGCCCTGGCACACCCAGTACGACGAGACATCCTCACCTGGCTGAAAGACCCGAAAGTGCAGTTCCCCGAGCAAGTGCACAACCACGAATATGGCATCTGCGCCGGGCAAATCGACCAGCGCTGCGGCTTGTCCCAGTCGACCGTGTCGGCCCACCTGGCCACTTTGCAACGTGCGGGACTGATCAGCAGCCAGAAGGCCGGGCAGTGGCACTTTTTCAAGCGCGATGAGGAAGTGATCCAAGCCTTCCTCGCGGCGCTTACCACTGAACTCAGCGCTGAAATCAGCGCGCCGTTGTAACAAGGAAACGATAATGCCCCTCTCGCTACTCATACTGGCCCTGAGCGCCTTCGCCATCGGCACCACCGAGTTCGTGATCATGGGTTTGTTGCCCGATGTGGCGGCAGACCTCGGCGTGTCGATTCCCGGCGCCGGCTGGCTGGTCACCGGCTATGCCCTGGGCGTGGCCATCGGTGCACCGTTCATGGCACTGGCCACCGCCAAGCTGCCACGCAAGGCGGCCCTGGTAGCGTTGATGGGTATCTTCATTATCGGCAACCTGCTCTGCGCCCTGGCCAGTGACTACAACGTGCTGATGTTTGCCCGTGTGATCACCGCGCTGTGCCACGGTGCGTTCTTCGGCATCGGTTCGGTGGTCGCCGCCAACCTGGTGCCGGCCAACAAGCGCGCTTCAGCCGTGGCCCTGATGTTCACCGGTTTGACCCTGGCCAACGTGCTCGGTGTGCCGCTGGGCACCGCGCTGGGCCAGGAAGCCGGCTGGCGCTCGACCTTCTGGGCGGTGACGGTGATTGGTGTGGTAGCGCTGATCGGCCTGATCCGCTTCCTGCCGGCCAAGCGTGACGAAGAAAAACTCGACATGCGCGCCGAGCTGGCCGCCCTCAAGGGTGCCGGTATCTGGTTGTCGCTGAGCATGACCGCGCTGTTCGCCGCGTCCATGTTCACCCTCTTCACTTATGTTGCGCCGCTGCTCGGCGATGTCACTGGCGTCTCGCCCAAAGGCGTGACCTGGACCCTGCTGCTGATCGGCCTGGGCCTCACCGTGGGCAATATCATCGGCGGCAAGCTGGCGGACAAACGCCTAGCGACCACCCTGATCGGCGTGTTTATCAGCATGGCGGTGGTGTCCACCGCGCTGACCTGGACCAGCGTCGCCGTGATCCCGACCGAAATCACCCTGTTCCTGTGGGCCACCGCCTCGTTTGCCGCCGTACCGGCGCTGCAGATCAACGTGGTGACCTTCGGCAAGGCCGCACCGAACCTGGTGTCCACCCTGAATATCGGCGCCTTCAACATCGGCAACGCCCTCGGCGCCTGGGTGGGCGGCAGCGTGATTGCCCACGGTTTCGGCCTGACCAACGTGCCTCTGGCGGCAGCCGCCCTGGCGATCCTGGCGCTGCTGGTGACCCTGATTACTTTCCGTCAGGGCGGCGATGCCGACCTGGCCCCTGCGACCAACTGATCAACTTCAAAGAGAAGGGTGTTTTCCCATGACGACTATTTTCGATCCGATCAAACTGGGCGACCTGGAATTGTCGAACCGCATCATCATGGCGCCGCTGACCCGCTGCCGCGCCGATGCCGGCCGCGTACCCAACGCGCTGATGGCCGAGTACTACGTGCAACGTGCTTCCGCCGGGCTGATCCTCAGCGAAGCCACCTCGGTGACACCGCTGGGCGTGGGCTACCCGGACACGCCGGGCATCTGGTCCAATGACCAGGTGCGCGGCTGGGCCAACGTCACCAAGGCCATTCACGGCGCGGGGGGCAAGATCTTCCTGCAACTGTGGCATGTAGGGCGGATCTCCCATGAGTCCTACCTGAACGGCGAAACCCCGGTGGCGCCGAGCGCGATCCAACCCAAGGGCCACGTCAGCCTGGTGCGCCCATTGGCCGACTACCCGACGCCGCGCGCCCTGGAAACCGCTGAAATCGCCGACATCGTCGACGCTTACCGCACCGGTGCCGAGAATGCCAAGGCCGCCGGCTTTGATGGCGTGGAGATCCACGGCGCCAACGGCTACCTGCTCGACCAGTTCCTGCAAAGCAGCACCAATAAGCGCACCGACAACTATGGGGGTTCCCTGGAAAACCGTGCACGCCTGCTGTTGGAAGTGACCGATGCGGCCATCGAAGTCTGGGGCCCTGGCCGTGTGGGTGTGCATTTGGCACCGCGCGCCGACTCCCACGACATGGGCGACGACAACCTGGCCGAAACTTTCACCTACGTCGCCAGCGAACTGGGCAAGCGTGGCATAGCGTTCATTTGCTCCCGTGAAAAGGAAGGGGCGGACAGCCTCGGCCCCCAATTGAAAAAAGCCTTCGGCGGCGTGTACATCGCCAACGAACGCTTCACTAAGGACAGTGCCAATGCGTGGCTGGCGGCTGGCAAGGCGGATGCGGTGGCCTTCGGCGTACCGTTCATTGCCAACCCGGACCTGCCGGCGCGCCTGAAGACCGATGCGCCGCTGAACGAAGCACACCCGGAAACCTTCTACGGCAAGGGCCCAGTGGGTTACATCGACTACCCGACCCTGCCGCTGTAATCGGCCGAAACCTGAAACCAAATGTGGGAGAGGGCTTGCCCCCGATGGCGGTGCGTCAGTCACAGTATGTGTTGACTGAACCACTGCCATCGGGGGCTAGCCCCCTCCCACATTGTTGGCTGCGTGCAGGTTCTGGCTACATTGCTTCACAGAACCGCAACAAAATCCCTACAAAATACTTAGGCGGCTACCTATCAACCGCCCGCCAGCCCGTATATAAAGTCACCCCACCAATCAGGCAGAAGGACGATTGACTGTCCTTGGGCTTTACTGTTGACACACACTGATGCAATTACGCATTTTGTCTTAATTGCGCAGGCTGGGGCTCCAGCGCAGCATGTCCAGCCCTGCATCCACCCAGCGTTCGGCTTCCTGATGTAACTGGAAGCTGTCGGGTACCAACAGCCACTGGCCAATCAGGCCGTTGATGTAGGCATGGATGCACACCGCGCCACGGGTAGTGTCGAGATTTTCCGGAAGTTGCCCGCGATGGACTGCGTTACGCAGTGTCAGGCCGATACGCAGGTTGCATTCCAGGCTGTGGGTCTGGCGCTGCCGGCGCATGTCGCACATTTCATCGGTGAATTCGCACTTATGGAACAGGATCTCATTGATGCGCCGGGTTTTCGGGTCCAGGGCCACTTGATGGAACAGATGAATCAGCAGCTTGCGCATACAGCCCAGCGGGTCGATTTCGTCCTCGCTTTCGCTGGCCCTGGCCAACTCGTCCAATGGCTCATGCAAGGTGTCGAGCAACGCCTGCAACAGATCGGATTTATTGCTGAAGTGCCAGTAAATGGCGCCCCGCGTCACACCGGCCAACGCGGCGATGTCCGCCAGCGTAGTCCGCGCAACGCCGCGCTCATAGAAGGCTTGCTCGGCAGCATCGAGAATCTGGCTGCGCGTTTCCTGAGCTTCCTCTTTGGTGCGACGAACCATGGCAGTAAAACCTCAATCAGGGCAACAGGGACTGACGTTAACGCAGAGTTAACAAGCGCTAACGATCATCTGAATAATTGTGGGACGGCACCGTCATGGGCGCCGAACGTACTAAAATCGAGGCTTTTGACGATGCTTTGTCAGCATTGCGCAAAACCTGTCAAGAGTTTACAAACAACCATGAACGTAAGTATATTGCGTAGCAAGCTACTTATCCACTCACGGCTTGTTTTTTACCCTTCCACCCTTCTTGTGCGCACCCTGCGCGCCTGACCCGAGGATCTTCATGCAACTTAAGCCAGCTGTTACCGCTCTGGTCACTGCCGTCGCCCTGGCATCGCTGCTCAGCGGATGTAAAAAGGAAGAAGCGGCTCCGCCCGCTCAAGCCCCTCAGGTCGGCGTGGTCACCATTCAACCGCAAGCCTATACCCTGACGTCCGAGCTGCCAGGCCGCACCACCGCCTACCGCATCGCGGAAGTTCGCCCACAGGTCAACGGCATCATTCTCAAGCGCCTGTTCAAGGAAGGCGCGGATGTGAAAGAAGGCCAGCAGCTCTATCAGATCGACCCGTCGGTCTATGACGCCACGCTGAAAAGCGCACAAGCCAGCCTGACCCAGACCAAGTCCATCTCCGACCGCTACAAGCAGTTGGTCGATGAGCAAGCCGTCAGCCGCCAGGAATACGACACCGCCGTGGCCAACCGCATGACTGCGGAAGCAAACGTTCAAACCGCCCAGATCAACGTGCGCTACACCAAAGTGTTCGCGCCGATCTCCGGGCGTATCGGCCGCTCTTCGGTGACCGAAGGCGCGCTGGTCAGCAATGGCCAGGCCGATGCCATGGCCGTGATCCAGCAACTGGACCCGATCTACGTCGACGTCACGCAGTCTTCGGCTGAAATGCTGAAACTGCGCCGCGACCTGGAAAGCGGCCAACTGGAAAAAGCCGGCGCCAATGCCGCCAAGGTCAAGCTGACCCTGGAAGACGGCAGCGACTACGGCCACGACGGCAAGCTGGAATTCTCCGAAGTCTCGGTCGACCAGACCACCGGTTCCGTGACCCTGCGCGCCGTGTTCCCCAACCCTGACCACACCCTGCTGCCGGGCATGTTCGTACACGCCCAGCTGCAAGCCGGGGTGAACAGCAAGGCCATCCTCGCACCACAGCAAGGCGTGACCCGCGACCTCAAGGGCATCCCGACGGCACTGGTGGTCAACGCCGACAACAAGGTCGAGCAGCGTGTACTGGTGGCCAACCGCACCGCCGGCGCCTACTGGCTGGTTGAAAAAGGCCTGAACGCCGGTGACCGCGTGATCACCGAAGGCTTGCAATACGTCAAGCCGGGTGTGGAGGTCAAGGTCAAGGAGGCTGACAACGCCAAGCCCGCCGGTTCCGCCGCTGCTCCTGCTGCCGCGCCTGGCCAGGGGGAGTAATCCATGTCGAAATTTTTTATCGACCGTCCCATTTTCGCCTGGGTAATTGCCCTGGTGATCATGCTGGTCGGGGCACTGTCGATCCTGAAGTTGCCCATCAACCAATACCCGGCCATCGCGCCAACCGCCATCGACATCCAGGTGACCTACCCAGGCGCGTCTGCACAAACCGTGCAGGACACCGTGGTGCAGGTCATCGAGCAACAGCTCAACGGTATCGACAACCTGCGTTATGTGGCCTCGGACAGTAACTCCGACGGCAGCATGACCATCACCGCGACGTTCAACCAGGGTACCAACCCGGACATCGCGCAGGTTCAGGTGCAGAACAAGCTCAACCTGGCGACCCCACTGCTGCCGCAAGAAGTGCAGCAGCAGGGTATCCGCGTAACCAAGTCGGTGAAGAACTTCCTGATGGTAATCGGTCTGGTGTCGGAAGACGGCAGCATGACCAAGGATGACCTGTCCAACTACATCGTTTCCAACATCCAGGACCCGATTTCCCGGACCGCGGGTGTGGGCGACTTCCAGGTATTCGGTTCGCAGTACGCCATGCGTATCTGGCTGGACCCGGCCAAGCTGAACAACTTCCAGCTCACGCCGGTGGATGTCAGCACCGCCATCTCTGCGCAGAACGTCCAGGTGGCCACCGGTCAACTGGGCGGCCTGCCTGCCCTGCCCGGCAACCAGCTGAACGCGACCATCATCGGCAAGACCCGCCTGCAAACGGCGGAGCAGTTCGGCAACATCCTGATGAAGGTCAATGCCGACGGTTCCCAGGTTCGCCTGCATGACGTTGCCCGCATCGAACTCGGCGGCCAGAACTACAGCATCAGTGCGCAGTTCAACGGCAACCCGGCTTCCGGTATGGCGATCAAGCTCGCATCGGGCGCCAACGCCCTGGACACCGCCAAGGCCATCCGTGCCACTGTGGCGTCCCTGGAACCGTTCTTCCCGCCTGGCATGAAGGCGGTGGTGCCATATGACACCACCCCGGTCGTGACCGAATCGATTTCCGGTGTGGTACACACCCTGATCGAAGCGATCGTGCTGGTGTTCCTGGTGATGTTCCTGTTCCTGCAGAACTTCCGTGCCACCATCATCACCACCATGACCGTACCGGTGGTATTGCTGGGTACCTTCGGGATCCTCGCGGCATTTGGTTTCACCATCAATACCCTGACCATGTTCGGCATGATCCTGGCCATCGGCTTGCTGGTGGACGACGCCATCGTCGTGGTGGAAAACGTCGAGCGGGTAATGGCCGAGGAACACCTGTCGCCGAAAGAGGCGACGGTCAAGTCCATGGGCCAGATCCAGGGCGCCCTGGTGGGTATTGCCCTGGTGCTGTCGGCGGTACTGTTGCCGATGGCGTTCTTCGGCGGCTCCACCGGTGTGATCTACAAACAGTTCTCCATCACCATCGTTTCGGCCATGGCGTTGTCGGTACTGGTTGCGCTGATCTTCACCCCGGCCCTGTGCGCCACCATGCTCAAGCCGATCGATCCGGAGAAGCACGGCCAACCCAAGCGCGGTTTCTTCGGCTGGTTCAACCGCACCTTCGACCGTGGCGTCCTCAGCTACGAGCGCGGCGTGGGTAACATGATCAAGCACAAGATCCCGGCGTTCCTGGTGTACGCGCTGATCATCGCCGGCATGATCTGGCTGTTCATGCGCATCCCGGCTGCGTTCCTGCCCGATGAAGACCAGGGTGTGATCTTTGCCCAGGTGCAGACCCCGGTAGGTTCGTCGGCTGAACGTACGCAAAAAGTCATCGACGATATGCGCGCCTACCTGCTCAATGACAAGGAAGGCGAGCCAGGCGAAGGCAAAGGCGTGAAATCGGTGTTTACCGTAAACGGCTTCAACTTCGCCGGTCGTGGCCAGAGTTCGGGCCTGGCCTTCGTGATGCTCAAGCCGTGGGACGAGCGTGATGCTTCCACCTCGGTATTCGAGATCGCCAAGCGTGCCCAGGGTTACTTCATGCAGACCTTCCAGGACGCCATGGTGTTTGCCATTGTGCCGCCGTCTGTACTGGAACTCGGTAACGCCACCGGTTTCGACGTGTTCCTGCAAGACCAGGGCGGTGTCGGCCATGAAAAACTGATGGCTGCGCGTAACCAGTTCCTGGGCATGGCTGCCCAGAGCAAGATCCTGGCCGGTGTGCGCCCCAACGGCGTAAACGATGAGCCGCAATACGAGCTCACCGTGGATGACGAGAAGGCCAGCGCCCAAGGCATCACGCTGTCCAACATCAACCAGACCCTGGCGATTGCCTTGGGTGGCAGCTACGTCAACGACTTCATCGACCGTGGTCGAGTGAAGAAGGTGTACGTGCAGGGTGAAGCCGCGAGCCGGATGTCCCCGGAAGACCTGAACAAATGGTACGTGCGCAGCGACTCCGGGAAGATGGTGCCGTTGTCGGCCATCGCCTCGGGCAAGTGGATCTACGGCTCGCCGAAGCTCTCGCGTTATAACGGTGTAGCGGCGATGGAAATCCTCGGTACCCCGGCACCCGGCTACAGTACCGGTGACGCCATGGCCGAAGTTGAACGCATCGCCAAGCAATTGCCGGCGGGCGTGGGCTATGCCTGGACGGGCCTGTCGTATGAAGAACGCCTCTCCGGCTCCCAGGCGCCGGCGCTGTATGCGCTGTCGCTGCTGGTGGTGTTCCTGTGCCTCGCGGCGCTGTACGAAAGCTGGTCGATCCCGATCGCCGTAATCCTGGTGGTTCCACTGGGCGTGGTGGGTGCGTTGATCGCCACCAGCATGCGCGGCTTGTCCAACGACGTGTTCTTCCAGGTGGGCTTGTTGGTAACGGTGGGCCTGGCGGCGAAGAACGCCATTCTGATCGTCGAGTTCGCCAAGGAGCTCCACGAGCAAGGCAAAGGCATCGTCGAAGCTGCCATCGAGGCTTCCCGGATGCGTCTGCGGCCGATCATCATGACCTCCATGGCGTTCGTCCTCGGCGTATTGCCGCTGGCGATCTCCTCGGGCGCCGGCTCAGGCAGCCAGCACGCGATCGGTACCGGCGTAATTGGCGGTATGATCACGGCCACGGTATTGGCGATCTTCTGGGTGCCACTGTTCTTCGCAACTGTGTCCGCCATGGGCGAACGTAAAAAGACTGAACCTAAGCACACTTCTAAAGAGGCTGGCCAATGAGCAAGTCGCTACTTTCCTTAGCCGTCACGGCATTCGTGCTCAGTGGCTGCTCGCTGATCCCTGACTACCAGCGCCCTGAAGCGCCGGTGGCAGCTCAGTTCCCACAGGGGCCGGCGTATTCGTCGGCCCAGGCGCCGGGACAGGCCGCTGCCGAGCAGGGCTGGAAACAATTTTTTCATGACCCTGCCCTGCAACAGCTGATCCAGACCGCGCTGGTGAACAACCGTGACCTGCGTGTCGCGGCCCTGAACATCGACGCCTATGCGGCGCAGTACCAGATCCAGCGTGCCGACCTGTTCCCGGCCGTATCGGCCACGGGCAGCGGAAGCCGTTCGCGCACCCCGGCCAAGCTGTCGCAGACCGGCGAATCGACCATCACCAGCCAGTACTCGGCCGGCCTCGGGATCAGTTCTTATGAGCTGGACCTGTTCGGTCGTGTGCGCAGCCTGAGTGAAGAAGCCCTGCAAAAGTACTTCGCCACTGAAGAAGCGCGGCGCAGCACCCAGATCAGCCTGGTGGCCAGTGTGGCGAATGCCTACCTGACCTGGCAGGCCGACAAGGAACTGCTCAAGCTGACCCAGGACACCCTGGGTGCGTACGAGCAGAGCTTCAAGCTGACCTCGCGCAGCAACGAAGTCGGCGTGGCCTCGGCCCTCGACCTCAGCCAGGCGCGCACCTCGGTGGAAAACGCCCGCGTAGCACTGGCGCGCTATACCCGCCAGGTGGCCCAGGACGAAAACAGTCTGACCCTGCTGCTGGGCACCGGCCTGCCGGCGAATATCGCCAGCAAGCCGCTGTCGGATGACCTGCTCAGCGACGTCCCGGCCGGCTTGCCCTCGGACCTGCTGCAACGTCGTCCCGACATCGTGCAGGCCGAGTACAACCTCAAGGCCGCCAACGCCAACATCGGTGCGGCCCGTGCAGCGTTCTTCCCGAGCATCAGCCTGACCGCCAGCGCCGGCACCGCCAGCCCTACCCTGGGCGGCCTGTTTAAAGGCGGTTCGGGCACCTGGTCGTTCGCCCCACAGATCAACATCCCGATCTTCAACGCCGGCAGCCTGCGCGCCAGCCTGGACTACTCGAAGATCCAGAAAGAGATCAACGTGGCGAACTACGAGAAGGCGATCCAGACCGGCTTCCAGGAAGTCTCCGACGGCCTCGCCGCGCGTGAGACCTACAAGCAGCAGCTGGAAGCCCAGCGTGGCTTCGTCGCGGCCAACCAGGATTACTACCGCCTGGCCGAGCGTCGCTACCGCATCGGTGTCGACAGCAACCTGACCTTCCTCGACGCCCAGCGCCAACTGTTCAGTGCCCAGCAATCGCTGATCACCGACCGCCTGGCGCAGCTGACCAGCGAGGTCAACCTGTACAAGGCCCTCGGCGGTGGCTGGAACGAGCAGACCGCGAAGAACGAACCGCTGAAAGAAGAAGCACCGGCGTTGAAGTTGTTCTGATAGCGCCGTTGTAATCAAAACCGCTTCCTTTACTGGAAGCGGTTTTTTTATGCCCGGTCATCGGTGCTTTGCGATAGCCAGAATGTTTTTGTGACAGCGGGCTTGGTTTGGGGCTGCTTCGCAGCCCAACGCGGGGCAAGCCCGCTCGCCACAAAACTCTCCCGCCTTGCTTTGCGCTCAACCTTTCAGGGTAAAATCTGTCACAGATTCTTACAGACCACAGAGGGAGCTTGTCGTAATGATCGTAGGAATCGACTTGGGGACCACAAACAGTCTCGCAGCCGTCTGGCGCGGTGATGCCGCCGAAATGGTGCCCAATGCCCTGGGCCAGTTGCTGACCCCAAGCGTGGTCGGGCTGGATGACCAAGGCCGTGTCCTGGTAGGCCAGGCCGCCAAAGAGCGCCTGCACACCCACCCGCACCTGACCACCTCGCTGTTCAAGCGATACATGGGCAGCGCCACCGAAGTGCGCCTGGGCGACCGCTCGTTCCGCCCCGAAGAACTCTCGGCGTTGGTGCTCAAAAGCCTCAAGGAGGACATCGAGCGTACCTACGGCCAAACCGTCACCGACGCAGTGATCAGCGTGCCCGCCTACTTCAGCGACGGCCAACGCAAGGCCACGCGCATCGCCGGTGAACTGGCGGGGCTCACCGTTGAGAAACTGATCAACGAACCGACCGCAGCGGCCCTGGCCTACGGCCTGCATCAGCGTGATAAAGAAACCTCGTTCCTGGTCTTCGACCTCGGAGGTGGCACCTTTGACGTGTCGATCATCGAGTTGTTCGACGGCGTGATGGAGGTCCGCGCCAGCGCCGGCGACAACTTCCTCGGTGGCGAAGACTTCGACACCCTGTTGCTCGAACACTTTGTCGACAGCCAACGTAACGCCACAGGTTTCCCGCCCACCCGCACTGTGCTGCAAGCCCTGCGCCGCGAAGCCGAGCGCGTGCGCAAAGCCCTGGGCCAGGATGACAGTGCTGAGTTCGCCCTGCGTGTCGACGGCCAGCAATGGGTTAAAACCGTCACCCAACAGGAGTTGGCCAAGCTCTACACCCCGCTGCTGGAGCGCTTGCGCGCGCCGATCGAACGCGCCCTGCGCGATGCGCGGATTCGGGTCGGCGACCTGGATGAAATCCTATTGGTGGGCGGCACCACGCGCATGCCGCTGGTACGCAAACTCGCCGCCGGCCTGTTCGGGCGCTTCCCCTCCATCAGCCTCGATCCCGACCAGGTGGTCGCCCACGGCGCGGCGATCCAGGCCGCGCTCAAGGCGCGCTCCGCCGCCCTCGAAGAAGTGGTGCTGACCGACGTCTGCCCCTACACCCTGGGCATCGAAACCTCGAACCAGTACGGCGGCCATATCGAAAGCGGCCATTACCTGCCGTTGATCGAACGCAACAGCAGCGTGCCGGTGAGCCGGGTCAAAAGTGTGGTCACCCTGCACGACGACCAGACCCGCGTGCTGCTGAAGATCTACCAAGGCGAAAGCCGCCTGGTCAAAGACAACATTGAGCTGGGCCAACTGGATATTCCCGTGCCCAAGCGCAAGGCCGGTGAAGTGTCCCTGGATGTGCGTTTCACCTACGACAACAACGGCCTGCTGGAAGCCCAGGTGAATATCCCGCTGACCGGCGAGCAGCATTCGCTGGTGATCGAGAACAACCCCGGCGTGCTCAACCCGCAGGAGATCCAGCAACGCCTGCAAGCCCTGGCGCAATTGAAGGTCCACCCACGCGACCAGCAGGTCAACACCGTGCTCGTCGCCCGCCTCGAACGGCTCTACCAGGAAAACCTCGGCGAGCTGCGCGAACAGCTCGGCCATTGGGCGGCGCAGTTCCAGCAGGTACTCGACACCCAGGACGAACGCCGCATCCGCGAAGCGCGCAGCGAACTGACCCGTCAACTTGAGCAACTCGACAACGGGTTCTGGCGCTGAGGGAACACCGATGGATTGCTGGACCGTACTGCAACTGCCGGATGACGCCGACGAGCGCAGCATCAAGCGCAGCTATGCGCGGCTGCTGAAAAGCTGCCGCCCGGACGATGACGCCCAGGGCTTCCAGCGCCTGCGCGAGGCCTATGAACACGCGCTGAGTGAAGCACGCTGGCGGGCTGATAACGAAGAGGCAGAACGCGTCCAGGCGCCCGTGGCCGACGCGGTCTACGAAAACCTGAATGACCTGGCCGAACTGATGAACATCAGCCCCGTCAGCCCTGCGCCCTTCGAAGCCCACACACCCGACCCGGCCCAGGCACTGCTCGACGGCCTTAACGCGCGTAACCTCGATGAACGCTGGGCCCAGGCTCGGCAACAGGGCTGCACCGATGCGTTCCAGGCCGGCCTGTTGCGCCATTGTTTCGAAGCACCGGGCGAACGCAGCGCCATCGCCGGTTGGGCCGCGCAACACCTGGAATGGCTGACCCCCTGGCAGCAGGTGGCGATGACGTCCTGGCAATACGAAGCGCTGACCGGCGAACTGCTGCAAGACTACCGCCGCACCCTGCAGGAACTCCTGGAGCAAAAGGCCGAGCGCGAGTTCATCACCCAGCTCACGCAGTACAACGACCAACCCTGGCTGCGGGTGTTCGACCTGCAACAGCAGTGGCAACGTATCGTCCTGCACCTGCTGCATGACACCCAATGGAGCGTGCCGCTGTTCGAGCGCGTGTGCCAGGCCTTCGGCTGGGACGACCAGAAAGGCGTCTACCCGGAACCGGCGTGGATGTGGCGCGAATTGGTGTCACGTTGCGAGCAGGAAAGCTTCTACGCCAGCTTACAAGACAAGGCCCAGGATACGCGGCGCACATCAGCCGATGCCCTGGCCGCGCGCCTGCTGCTGACACCGATGTCCGCCACGCAACACAAACGCATGATCGATGGGTTTGGCGAAAACGAGTGGAACGCCTGCCAGCACCTGGCGCAAACACTGACCTGGCGCTATCCGCAACTGGTCGAGCGCCTGCCTCAAACAAACCTGTTCTTTTGGCGCAAATTCGTGCCTCGGCCGATCTACACCCAGGTGTTTATCCGGCTATGGGCCGTCTTCGTTTTGGGGCTTGGCCTGAGCATCGCCCACGATAAGCCAGACAGAATGGACGGGATGTCGCTGGTCATTTTCATGTTGATGGCGTTCGTGCCGGCGGCCGTTGGCTTTCGCGTCACCCAAATGTGGGCCGGGATGAGTTCAACCTATCGGGTTCTGGATGTGTGGCTGAGCCAGTACCTGATCCCCAAGCGAATCAACCCCAATGACTACTGGCTGGTCATTCGCCACGGCGTACCGCAGGCGATCATGCTGGTGGCCTGCGGCTTGATGCTCGGCGTGCTGGGCATGTTCACCTACGCGGGTATGGTCCTGATCAACCTGTTGCACAAGACGCGCATCGGTCAGATGAGCCAGAAATTCAGTGAAAGCTACCCGTGGCTGAACGGTTTGCACTGGGCCTTCTGGAGCCCCCTGCAAGTGGTGTTCCTGGTGGTAATGGTGGCGCTGATCGTAGCTGCGCAACACTACCTGCCGGCGGTGCCCTGGACCCACTTCGACCTGCCCAAACGATAACCCGCAAATGCCGGGCCACAGCGCCCGGTAACTTGCGTTCGATCATCGCCCACAACCCGCCCACCCCCGATTGAACCGCCCCCGCACCGCCCCGCACCATGGCCGCCACCTGCATAAACTCAATAACAACAGGTTCTACGCCATGAGCACTTTTCACCCGCGCCGGCTGCTGCTGGCCACCACTATCGCCAGTCTTGCCCTGCCCGTCGTCGCCGAAGAACACGGTTTTCTCGAAGACGCCAGCGCCAACCTCAACCTGCGTAATTTCTTCTTCAACCGCAATTTCACCAACCCGACCAAGACCCAGGGCGGCGCACAGGAGTGGACGCAGAGTTTCATCCTCGATGCCAAGTCCGGCTTTACCCAGGGCACCGTCGGTTTCGGGGTGGATGTGCTGGGGTTGTACTCGTTGAAGCTCGATGGCGGGCGCGGTACCGGTGGCACCCAGTTGTTGCCGCTGGACCACGATGGCCGCCCTGCGGATGAATTCGGGCGTCTCGGCGTGGCGTTCAAGGCGCGTATTTCCAAGACCGAAGTGAAGGTCGGCGAATGGATGCCGGTGTTGCCGATCCTGCGTGCGGACGATGGCCGCTCCCTGCCGCAAACCCTGCGCGGCGGGCAGATCACGTCGAAGGAAATCGACGGCCTGACCCTGTACGGCGGCCAGTTCCGCGCCAACAGCCCGCGAGACGACAGCAGCATGTCGGACATGTCGATGGTCGGCAAAACCGCGTTCACCTCGGACCGCTTCAACTTCCAGGGCGGCGAGTACGCCTTCAACGACAAACGCACGCAGATCGGCCTGTGGAACGCCCAGCTCAAGGACATCTACAGCCAACAGTTCGTCAACCTGATCCACAGCCAGCCCGTGGGCGACTGGACCCTGGGCGCCAACCTCGGGTTCTTCTACGGCAAGGACGACGGCAGCGCCCGCGCCGGCGACCTGGACAACAAGACCTGGTCCGGCCTGTTCTCGGCCAAGTATGGCGGCAACACCTTCTACGTCGGCCTGCAAAAACTCACCGGCAACAGCGCGTGGATGCGCGTCAACGGCACCAGCGGCGGCACCCTCGCCAACGACAGCTACAACTCGAGTTACGACAACGCCGAGGAAAAATCCTGGCAAGTACGCCACGACTACAACTTCGCCGCCCTCGGTGTACCGGGCCTGACCCTGATGAACCGCTATATCAGCGGCAGCAACGTGCACACGGGCACCATCACCGACGGCAAAGAATGGGGTCGCGAAAGCGAATTGGGCTACACCGTACAAAGCGGCGCGATGAAAAACCTTATGGTGCGCTGGCGCAATTCCAGCATGCGCCGCGATTACAGCAACAACGAGTTCGATGAAAACCGGTTGATCGTCAGTTACCCGATAAGTCTGCTGTAATCCAGCGCGACACTTACTGTATCGTGCGCGCCTGCCGCTGCTGATCCGCCCAGCAGCGGCCTCTTATTCGAGCCTGCGCACACCATGAAATCCTTTGCCTTAGCAAACGCCGTGCTTGCCCTGGTCTTATGCCTCAGCGGCTGTATCGGAGCGCCCATCGCCCTGACAACGCAGACCGAGCAACGCCTGCAAGCCGAGGCGCCGATCCGTTTTTTGCTGACCTTCGACGATGGCCCCAGTGCTTCGGGCTACGACAACCCCAGCCGTTCAGTGGTCGCCGACCTGGCACACAACCCGGTGCTGCCGGGGATCAAGGCGGTGTTCTTCCTGCAGACCGAAGCGGCCCGCTCCGGCGGCAGCTCCAGGGGGCGCAAGACCATGGAACGCGAGTATGCGGGCGGCCATATCCTGGCGTTCCATACGGCGACGGCGTTTCATACCAACCATCGCTGGCTGAGCAATACCGAACTGGAAAGCACCCTCACCCAGGGCGCGGCGGATATCGCCTCGATCACCGGCGCACCGCCCGTGCTGGTGCGCCCGCCGTTCTGGAACTACGACCGGCGCACCTTCGCCGCCTACCAGCGCCATGGCATGCAGGTCTTGCTGACCGACCTGAGCGCCAATGACGGCAAGATCTGGGGCTTCAACGGCAGCCCACGCCGCCGCGCCAACCTGTACCGACAACTGTCGGTGGTGCGCGAGCGCATCGCACTGGACGAATTGCCCACGGTGGACGGCGTGATACCGGTGGTGGTGACCTTCCACGACATCAACCGCTACACCGCGCGGCATATGCAGGAATACCTGCAGATCCTGCTGGACAGCGCCCGAGTCAACGGCATGAAGACCGCCACCGAACCGTTCTACACCGATACGGCCGCCCTGCAACGCGCGGCGCTGGCGCGTACGGTCAAAGATGTGAATGAAGCCGTGCATCTTCCGGGCGTGTGGAATTGGGTGTGGGACGCAGACTCCCACTGATCACTCGCGCGACTCGACACCCAGCTCATCCCATACAGACTCCGCCAGGTGAAACGTGGCATTAGCCGCCGGAATCCCGCAATAGATCGCACTCTGCATCAGTACTTCCTTGATCTCGGCGCGGGTCACGCCGTTACTGGCGGCCGCACGCAAATGCAGCTTCAACTCTTCACTGCGGTTCATGCCGATCAGCATGGCGATGGTGATCAGGCTGCGGGTGTGCCGAGGCAGCCCGGGGCGGGTCCAGATATCACCCCAGGCGTGGCGGGTGATCATCTCTTGGAACTCGCTGTTGAACTCGGTCAGGGCATTGAGGCTGCGGTCGACATGGGCATCGCCCAGCACTTCGCGGCGCACTTGCAGGCCATCGGCATAACGTTGTTTCTCGTCCACAAAAAACTCCTGCTTCAATAAGATTTCAACTCGCCACAACAGCTGCCTCAGCGGGCCAGCAGAAACTGGATAACCCGGTCACTGAATGCAGCACCGGCCTGTACGTTGGACAGGTGCGCGGCGTAGAACTCGGCGTATTCGGCGCCCTGTACATGGTGCTGGATAAAGTGACCACCGGCCGGTGGGGTGACGGCGTCTTCAGTGCCGGCAATCACCAGGGTTGGTGCCTTGATCTTCGACACCTGCTCACGGAAATCCGCATCACGCACGGCGGCACAGTTGGCCGCGTACCCTTGGGGCGAAGTCGCGGCAAGCATGTCGGTGATCTGCTTGGCCTGATGCGGGCTGGCCGCCGCAAAATCGGCGGTGAACCAGCGTGCAATCGATGCATCGCGCAAGGCCACCATGGCTGCCGCGCCGTCGCGCAGGACCATCTCGATCCGTGGGTTCCAGATCTCCGGTGTGCCGATTTTGGCGGCGGTGTTGCACACCACCAGGCGGTGCAGGCGCTCACCCGCGTTAATCCCCAGCCATTGGCCGATCAAGCCGCCCATGGACAGCCCGCAAAAATGCGCACGCTGAATATCCAGCGCATCCAGCAGAGCGATCACGTCGTGGCCCAGTTGCTCGATGCTGTAGGGTCCCTCAGTCACCAGGGATTTACCGTGGCCACGGGTGTCGAAACGCAACACCCGGAAATGCTTGGTCAACGCCGGGATCTGGATGTCCCACATGTGCAGGTCGGTGCCCAGCGAGTTGGACAGCACCAGCACCGGCGCATCCACGGGGCCATCAAGTTGGTAATGCAGTTCGCCCTCGGCGAGTTGTACGAAAGCCACAGCGTTCTCCTTAGGCGGTCAGTGCAAAGTGTTCGGTGACAGCGCGAGTGACCCAGGTGGTCGACTGGCCCAGATAGTGGGCCGGGTCGAGCAGGCGGTCCAACTCAGTGGCGGACAGCTCGGCGGTGACCTGCGGTTCGTCCGCCAGCACCGCGCGCAAGTGGCGCCCCTCGGCGACGGCGCGTTTGCAGCATTGCTCCAGCAGGTGGTGCGCGGTTTCCCGGCCCAGGCGCTGGGCAAGCACGATACTGACGGCCTCGGCCAGCACCAGGCCTTGGGTCAGGTCGAGGTTGTGGGCCATGCGTCCAGGGTCGACTTCCAACCCTTCGCTCACCAGCAGCGCTTGTTTCAAGGCACCGGAAACCAGGCGGCAAATCTCCGGCAAGGTCTCCCATTCGGCGTGCCACAGGCCCAGGCTGCGTTCGTGTTCCTGAGGCATGGCGCTGAACATCGTCGCCACCAGGCCGGGCACGCGCGTGGCGGTGCTGATCAGCACGGCGGCGCCGACCGGGTTGCGTTTGTGGGGCATGGTCGACGAACCGCCTTTGCCGGGCGCCGACGGCTCGAAGACTTCGGCCGCTTCGGTTTGCATCAGCAGGCTGATATCGCGGCCCAGTTTGCCGAGGCTCCCGGCGATCAGGCCCAACACGGCGGCAAACTCCACCAGACGATCGCGCTGGGTGTGCCAGGGTTGTTCAGGCAAGCTCAGTTGCAGTTCAGCCGCCAGCGCCTCGGCCACCGGCATGGCGTGTTCACCGAGTGCCGCTAACGTCCCCGACGCGCCGCCGAATTGCAGCACCAGCAAACGCGGTTTCAGTTCTTCCAAGCGCTGGCGACTGCGCGTCACCGCGCCCAGCCAACCGGCAATCTTCATCCCCAAGGTGACCGGCGTTGCGTGCTGCAACCAGGTACGCCCGGCCAACGGTGTCGTCGCATAACGCTGGGCCTGGGCGGCCAGCACGTCGCCCAGGCGCGCCAGGTCCGTGTCGATCAACCCCAGCGCCCGCCGCAGTTGCAGCACCAGCCCGGTGTCCATCACGTCCTGGCTGGTCGCGCCCAGGTGCACATAGCGCTCGGCCCCAGCATCCTCACTGGCAATCAGCTTGCCCAGCGCCTTCACCAGCGGAATCGCCGAATTCCCCGCCGTGGCAATCGCCACGCCGAGGGCATCCACGTCGTACAGCGACGCCAGGCACGCCTGGGCAATCGGCGCCACGACGGCCTGCGGGATTACCCCGACCTGGGCCTGCGCCCGAGCGAGCGCGGCTTCGAAATCGAGCATGCCCTGCAAGCGTCCCTGGTCGCAGAACACCTCGGCCATGCTGTCAGCGGTGAAGTAAGCGTCGAACAGTTGATTGCTCGTGCGCAGTGTCATAACTCATCCCTTACAAATCGTGATGCAGGTACGCCGCCTGTTTCGGCAGGCGCAAGCTGAACAGGAAGGCCACCGCCATCATCGCGGTGACGTACCAATAGAAAGTGTTTTCCATGCCGATGGATTTCAGGCTCAGCGCGACGACTTCCGCCGAACCACCAAACACCGCATTAGCCACCGCATACGCCAGCCCCACGCCCAAAGCACGCACCTGGGGCGGGAACATCTCCGCTTTGACCAGGCCGCTGATGGAGGTGTAGAAGCTGACAATCGCCAGGGCCAGGGTGATCAGCACAAACGCCAGGAACGGGCTGGTGACGGTTTTCAAGGTCAGCAGGATCGGCACCGTGAACAGGGTGCCGAGGCCTGCGAACCAGAGCATCGAATTACGTCGGCCGATCTTGTCCGCCAACATACCGAAGAGCGGCTGCATGCACATATAGAGGAACAGTGCGCCGGTCATGATGTAGCTCGACGTCTTGGCGTGCATGCCCACGGTGTTCACCAGGTACTTTTGCATGTAGGTGGTGAAGGTGTAGAAAATCAGCGAGCCACCGGCGGTGTAGCCGAGCACCGTAACGAACGCTTTGCCGTGGTCGCGAAACAGCGCGACGATGCTGCCGGCGTCCTTGTCTTCACGCATTTCCTTGCTGGTGGTTTCCTTGAGGGTGCGACGCAGCAGCAGGGAAATCACCGCCGCAATCGCACCGATCACGAACGGAATCCGCCAGCCCCAGGCGCGCAACTCTTCTTCAGTGAGGATCTGTTGCAGGATCACCACCACCAGCACCGCCAACAGTTGGCCACCGATCAGGGTCACGTACTGGAACGAGGCGAAAAACCCACGCTGGCCCTTGAGCGCGACTTCACTCATGTAGGTCGCGGTGGTGCCATATTCGCCCCCCACCGACAGGCCCTGGAACAGCCGCGCCACCAGCAGCAAGGCCGGGGCCCAGGCGCCGATGTCTTTGTAGGTGGGCAAAAAGGCAATGACCAGGGAACCGGCGCACATCATCAGCACCGAGATCATCATCGAATTCTTGCGCCCGTGCTTGTCGGCAACCCGGCCGAACAGCCAGCCGCCGATAGGGCGCATCAGAAAGCCGGCGGCGAACACGCCAGCAGTGTTGAGCAGTTGGACCGTGGGGTCATCCGACGGGAAAAACGCCGGGGCGAAGTAAATGGCGCAGAAGGCATAGACGTAGAAGTCGAACCATTCGACCAGGTTGCCGGAGGAGGCACCGACAATCGCAAAGATCCGTTTGCTACGTTCTTCTCCGGTGTAGTGACTGGTGGTGGTTGTCATGGTTTTTTTCACTCAGTGGGAACGGTTATAGCCTAGACATACTTTGCAACAACCATGTTCCGCAAGCAGACTTTTGAGTAGGCAGTGCCTGAACCGGCCCCATCGGGGGCAAGCCCCCTCCCACCTTTTGACCGCGCCGCCTATCAAATGTGGGAGGGGGCTTGCCCTCGATGAGGCCCTGACAAGCGACTCAGTAATCGAAGAACACCGTTTCCTTATCTGTCCCCTGCAAAATCACATTCCACTGATGCACACCCGCCGCATCCGGCTTGGCAATCAACGTGCCGCGCCGCTCTGCGGGCACACACGCCAACAATGGGTCATCCCCATTCAACGCCTCGCCCTCGAAATAAATCCTCGTCAGCAGGTGCTTCACTAGCCCACGGGCAAACACCAGCACCACCAGGTGCGGCGCCTGGGTCGTACCTTGCAGGCCCGGCACGCTGCCCGGCTTGATCGTGGTAAAGCGGAAGCGCCCTTCGGCATCCACCGGCACCCGGCCAAAGCCTTCGAAATTCGGGTCCAGCGCCTTGTCCTGCTCATCTTCAGGGTGATCGTACTTGCCGGCGGCATTGGCCTGCCAGACTTCGAGCATGGCGTCGTTGACAACATCACCGTTGCCGTCCACCACTTGCCCGCTGATCGCCACGCGCTCACCGAGGGTGGCGGCGACGGTCAAGTTTTCGCGGTTCAGCCAGGTCAGGCCGATGTGGTAGTACGGCCCGACGGTGTGGGACGTGGTCGCGTTGAGTGTCATCTCATTTCTCCATCGGCGTGGCGTCGCGGCCGCGCAGGACGATGTCCCAGCGGTAGCCGAGGGCATAGGAAGGAATGGTTTTTTCCAGATCGAAACGGGCGATCAGGCGTTCCTTGGCGCTGGTATCCGGTACGCAGTTGTAGATCGGGTCGTATTCCAGCAGCGGGTCGCCAGGGAAATACATCTGCGTCACCAGGCGCGTCAGCACGCTTGGGCCGAACAGCGAAAAGTGGATATGCGCCGGGCGCCACGCGTTGTGGTGGTTGCCCCATGGGTAGGCACCGGGCTTGATGGTCTGGAACTGGTACCAGCCATCGGCGTCGGTGACGGTGCGCCCGGTGCCGGTGAAGTTCGGGTCCAGCGGCGCATCGTGCAGGTCACGCTTGTGGTTGTAGCGACCGGCGGCGTTGGCCTGCCAGATCTCCACGAGAATGCCCGGCACCGGCAGGCCGTTTTCATCCAGCACGCGACCGTGAATGATGATGCGTTCACCCAGGGGCTCGCCGTCGTGTTGGGCAGTGAGGTCGTTGTCCTTCTCGCTGACTCGCTCGGCACCGATGGTCGGGCCGGTGATTTCCGACAAGGAATGGGGCAGAAACACCAACGGCTGGGACGGCGAACGCAGGTTCGTCGACTGATAGGCCGGGTGCAGGTAATCAGGTTGAGTGCCCGCTTGCGGGCGCCGGTAACCGGGCTTATCACTCATGGAGCAGTCCTCTCTTATTAGATGCGTTCAATCGCCAGGGCCAGGCCTTGGCCGACGCCCACGCACATGGTCGCCAGGCCTTTACGGCCGCCGGTTTTTTCCAACTGATGCAGGGCCGTCAGTACCAGCCGCGCACCGCTCATGCCCAAGGGATGGCCAAGCGCAATGGCGCCACCGTTCGGGTTGACCTGGGGGGCGTCGTCGGCAATGCCCAGTTCACGCAGCACCGCCAGGCCTTGGCTGGCGAAGGCTTCGTTGAGTTCGATCACATCAAAGTCAGTGACGGCCAGGCCCAGGCGCTCCACCAGCTTGCGCACCGCCGGCACCGGGCCGATGCCCATCACCCGTGGCGCGACACCGGCGCTGGCCATGCCCAATACGCGAGCGCGGGCAGTCAGGCCGTGTTTTTTCACCGCTTCGGCAGACGCCAGGATCAGCGCGGCCGCGCCGTCATTCACACCTGAGGCATTGCCGGCGGTGACGGTTTTGTCCGGGCCGTTGACCGGCTTGAGTTTGGCCAGGGCTTCCAGGGTGGTGTCCCTGGGGTGCTCATCGTGCTCCACCACGGCTTCGCCTTTTTTATGGGCGACCCGCACCGGCACGATTTCTTCAGCGAAGAACCCGGCCGCCTGGGCGGCGGCGGTGCGTTGCTGGCTGCGCAGGGCGAAGGCGTCCTGGTCAGCGCGTGAAACCTGGTAGTCGTCGGCGACGTTATCGGCGGTCTGCGGCATGGCATCCACGCCGTACTGGGCCTTCATCAACGGGTTGATAAAACGCCAGCCGATGGTGGTGTCTTCCAGCTTCATGTTGCGCGAAAACGCCGCATCAGCCTTGCCCATCACGAACGGCGCACGGGACATCGACTCGACGCCACCGGCAATTGTCAGCTCCATTTCGCCGCTGGCGATGGCGCGAAAGGCGGTGCCGATCGCATCCATGCCCGAGGCGCACAAACGGTTGAGGGTCACGCCAGGAATGCTCTCCGGCAGGCCGGCCAGCAACAGCGCCATGCGGGCAACGTTGCGGTTGTCTTCACCGGCCTGGTTGGCGCAGCCGAGGAACACCTCGTCAACGGCCGACCAGTCCACCGATGGGTTGCGCTCGATCAGCGCCTTGATCGGCAAGGCCGCCAGGTCATCGGCACGCACGGTGGACAGGCCACCGCCGAAACGGCCGATGGGGGTACGAATCGCATCGCAGATAAATACCTCGCGCATCAGGCTTCTCCCGGTGCTTGGCCATGGGCGGCGGCCGTGCGTGCTTCGAGATCACGCAGGGCAGTCAGTTCCACCTCGGTAGGCTCGGCGGTGGTGCTGACCTGGTCGGCAAATCGAATCGCCCAACCGGTGGCCGCTACGACTTGCTCGCGGGTCACGCCCGGATGGAGGGCGGTGACCACAAATTCATGGGTGCCCTCTTCCGGCTCCATGATGCACAGGTCGGTAATAATTCCGACAGGACCGGCACCCGGCAGACCCAGGCGTTTGCGCGAATCGCCGCCTTCGCCGTGGCCGACCGAGGTGATGAAGTCCAGTTTGTCGACAAACGAACGGGACGACTGCTTGAGGATGATCAGCACGCTCTTGGCCGAGCCGGCGATTTCCGGCGCGCCACCGGCGCCCGGCAGGCGCACCTTGGGGTGGTGATAGTCACCGACCACGGTGGTGTTGATGTTGCCGAAGCGGTCGACTTGCGCGGCACCGAGGAAGCCCACGTCGATACGCCCGCCCTGCAGCCAGTAGCGAAAGATCTCGCCAGTCGGCACTACGGTGTCGGCGGTTTCCGCCAGTTCGCCATCACCGATCGACAGAGGCAATACGTTGGGCTTGGCGCCAATCGGACCGGACTCGTAGATCAGCACCACATCTGGCGATGAGGTCAGGCGCGCCAGGTTGGCGGCCTTGGACGGCAGGCCGATGCCCACAAAGCAGACCGAGCCGTTCTTGAGGCGGCGCGCGGCGGCGACGGTCATCATTTCATTGGTGGAGTAAGCCATTACTTGGCCTCCTGCTGTGTGGTCAGCTTGGCCTGGAATTCACTGAAATCGGCAGTGCCGTGGATGTATTCATCCATCCAGGCGGTAAAGGTCCCTCGGTCGCGGGCGATTGGGTCCCACGCCTGATAGAAGCGGTTGTCTCGCTCGTTGTAGCCGTGGGCGTAGGACGGATGTGCACCACCGGGTACATGGCACACCGCAGTCAGGGCCCAGGTCGGCAGCACGCAGCTGTTCATCGGCGCGTTCAGGTCATCGACGATTTCTTCCACGGTGACGATGCAGCGCTTGGCCGCCAGGGCCGCTTCCTTCTGCACGCCAAGAATGCCCCAGAGCAGCACGTTGCCCTTGCGATCAGCCTTTTGCGCGTGGATCACGGTGACGTCCGGACGCACCGACGGCACCGCTGCCAGCACTTCACCGGTGAACGGGCACGTCACGGTCTTGATCAGCGGGTTGACCTTGGGCAAGTCGGAACCCGCGTAGGCGCGCAGCACCGCGAAGGGCAGGCCGGATGCGCCGGCGACGTAGGCATTGGCCAAGTCGGCGTGGCTGTGCTCTTCGATTTCCAACGGTTGCGGCCATTGCTTTTCGACCGCGTCGCGCAGGCGATGCAGGGAACCTACACCCGGGTTACCGCCCCAGGAGAAAATCAGCTTGCGCGCACACCCTGCACCGATCAACTGATCGTAGATCAAGTCAGGCGTCATACGCACCAGCGTCAGGTCTTTCTTGCCCTGACGAATGATTTCATGACCTGCGGCCGTAGGGATCAGGTGGGTAAAGCCTTCGAGGGCAACGGTATCGCCGTCGTTCACGAAGCGCTTGACCGCATCACGCAGGGTGAGAATTTCAGCCATGGGGTTGGGCTCCCGATATGGATCGAAAAAGGCGCTGAGGTGGCGCCGAAGTGCTTGAAGATTAAGCCGGGGAAATGGGCCAAACAATCCGATAATCGACTCAGCGTTCGATTATCGAACGAATTGTTGGCAGGCTATCGATTGATCTCAGGTGGCATCCGCATGGCTGACCATGCCCTTGATGACAACGGCAGCAGTGGCCAGAGCGGCCGGAATCACCAGGGCGGTGAGCACCTGCTCGAAGTTCCAGCCCAGGCCCAGCAAGGCGGCACCCATCCACGCGCCGAGGATCGCGCCGAAACGGCCGATGCCGAGCATCCACGACACGCCGGTGGCGCGGCCTTGGGTCGGGTAGAAGCGCGCGGCCAGGGACGGCATCGCCGATTGCGCACCGTTGACGCACATCCCGGCGACCAGCACCAAGGTGGCCAATAGAGTGATATTGCCCAGGCTCTGCCCTACCGCGTAGGCAAACACCCCGGCCAGCAGGTAGAAGGTGCCGATGACCTTGTGGGGATTGAACCGGTCCATCGCCCATCCCACGCCGACGGCGCTCAATACGCCACCAAACTGGAACAACGCCCCGATGAAGGCGGCCTGCTCCATGCTGGCGCCGCTGTCGCGCATCAGGGTCGGCAACCAACTGGTCAGCAGGTACACGATCACCAGGCCCATGAAGTAAGTCAGCCACAACAACAAGGTGCCCGCGCTGTAGGTGCCGGAAAAGATCACCGCGAACACGTTGCGCGCCTTGACGGTTTTTTGTTCGGGCACGCTGAAGGCAGTGGCCTGGGCAACAATAGAGGGTTCGATGGGCGACAGGGTTTTGCGCACCTTGTCGGTGCCGCGGTTGCGCACCACCAGGTAACGCGCCGACTCCGGCAGCCACACCAGCAGTACCACGGCGAGGATCAATGGCAGGATGCCGCCAATCAGCAGCAGGCTATGCCAGCCGAACGCGGGGATCAGCTTGGCCGAGATAAACCCGCCACCGGCCATGCCCAGGTTGAAACCACAGAACATGCTGGTCACCAGCAGCGATTTGTGACGCTCGGGGGTGTATTCGGACAGCAGGGTCGTGGCGTTCGGCATACCGGCGCCCAGGCCCAACCCGGTGAGGAAGCGCAGCACCAGCAACTGGTCGACATTGCTGCTGTAGGCCGAGGCCAGGCTGAACGCGCCAAACACCAGCACGGCGCCCACCAGCACCACTTTACGGCCGAAGCGGTCGGCCAGCGGCCCGGAACCCAGCGCGCCGAACACCATGCCGATCAATGCGGCGCTCATCACCGGGCCAAGGCTGGCGCGGTCGATGCCCCAGTCCTGGGACAGCGCGGGTGCGATAAAACCCATGGCGGCGGTGTCGAGGCCATCAAGGAAGACAATGAGGAAACACAGGATCACCACGCGCCACTGGTAACGAGACAGTGGCTGGGTGTTGATAAAGGACTGCACGTCCAGGGTGGTACCGACAGAAGGCTGATTCATTATTCTTATTCCACACCGATGGCGGGCCAACGGCCTGGGGCCGTCATTATTATTGGGGCGCCCTCAAGAGCGCTGCCGCACAGTAATAAGCCGGGGGAAACATCGTCAATTCATCAAGCGGGGATCTGTGCGGTCACCGAACACCTTAGGCAAACAGCTGGGCACTCAACTCACGGCTGGCACTGAGCATGCTCGGCAGGAAACGCTGCTCCAGCTCGCTGCGGCTGACCCGTCCCGCGTGAGTGCTGACATTGAGCGCCGCCAGCACCTGGCCCGACGCGTCATACACCGGCACGGCGATGGAGCGCAGGCCCTGTTCCAGTTCCTGGTCAACAATGCACCAGCCCTGCTGCCGCACCTGTTGCAGGCACTCGAACAAGGCTTCTGGGGTGGTCAGGGTGCGGCTGGTCTTGGTGGGCAGGTCAGCGTGGTCGAGGTAGTCCTGCAGCGAGGCATCATCCAATGCCGCGAGCAGGATGCGACCCATGGAGGTGCAATAGGCCGGCAACCGTCCGCCTACCGACAGGTCCACGGAAATCAGGCGCTGGGTGGTGGCCGAACGGGCGATGTAGAGGATGTCGTCGCCTTCGAGGGTGGCCATGTTGCAGGCTTCGTGCAGTTGCTCGCTCATGCGGTCCAGGTACGGCTGGGCCGACACCGCCAACGGCGTGGAGGACAGGTAGGCGTGGCCCAGGGTCAGGACTTTGGGCAGCAATGAATAGGTGCGCCCATCGGTGGTGGCGTAGCCGAGTTTGATCAGGGTATGCAGGCAGCGGCGTACGGCGGCGCGGGGGATTTCGGTGCGGTGGCTGATCTGGGCGATGGTCAGGTGGCGCTTGCGCTCCTGGAACGCCTGCACCACGGCCAGGCCGCGGGCCAGCGAGGTCATGAAGTCCGGGTCACCGGTAAACGCCTGGATACGCTTGGCCGGCGAGGCAACGATCGGCGGCGCCACTGACGCGAAAGAGTTGCGCAATTGATCGTTCATGCCAGGTTCCTTTCTCTTATTGTCAACCGCAGGGGATTGGGCTGCTATTACAAGCCGGGCCGGCCGTGATGCACAAGGCAAGCCCAGCAACATTGGGCGATTATCGGACAACCATGCGATTATCGCAATTTTGCACCTCGCCTGAAGCCGACCTCCCATTCATGCCATCGGATAATATTAAGCCGGTCATTTAATAGCGGGATCCCTTGTTGTATTTATGACGCCAGACTTTCAGCAAATACCGACGCGTCCGCGTAACAAAACACTCACACAAAGGTGACGCTTTTTAACTTTATGCCGATAGTGTTATTCAAATGCGCCGCTATAATGCACCCTGTGCGGAGGTCAACCCGGTTTCATATCGGGGCAGGGGCTCGCCAAACCATGCACAGGCCGTGCATGGGCGGTCGCAATTACCTGCCTGGAATGACTGCCACAACAGTGGCCTCTCGTTTCTATTTCAAACTTGAACACTTCATGGGTTCAATTTGGAACGGCCCGAGGCGGCATTCAGGCATTAACGCTGCTACGTATTTACACTCAACTCAATTAGGTAACAATGTGACGAAAGATGAACTGCGCGCGGAACTTGAGCGCCAGGAGCAACGTTACAAGGATGTTTACGGCGGAGAAATCACCACCTACGCCGCCCAACCTGAGCCTGAACGCAAACCATGGCGCAAGCGAGCCAGCCTGCTCGACCAGGCATTTGCCCAGGAAATCCAAAAGATTGAACAGGAACGCAAAGCCGAAGAGCCATAAGCGCTTCGGGTTTATCCCAGGGTCCTGGCTGGAATGCTGTCACTTAGCCAGCTTCCAGTCGGCCTAAATCTCACGATCACCTGTAAAATTTCATACAAATGTTTCAGGTATGACGATTTTGTGACAAAACCCTGTCTTTTCCGCCCTGCGCTTTATAAATCAAAGACTTGCCAAAGGCCCGAAAACCCTGGGATCGCCAGCTTTCGCCCATGCCGATTCAATGAAGATTGTTACCGATGAGCAGCTAGTGCATCGATTACCGAGGTTTTCTGGCATAATCGCGCCCCCTTACGACCGGGTCAGAAAACCTTCATGATCGATTTATTCAGCGGACTGGATGCTTGGGTTCTCGTGAGCCTGTTGCTCGCCCTGGCCTTTGTCCTCGCCTTCGAGTTCATCAATGGCTTTCATGACACCGCTAACGCGGTGGCCACAGTCATCTATACCAAAGCCATGCCGCCGCATCTGGCCGTGTTCTTCTCCGGGGTGTTCAATTTCCTCGGCGTGTTGCTCGGCGGTGTCGGTGTCGCCTACGCCATCGTGCACTTGCTGCCCGTGGAGTTGCTGATCAATGTGAACACCGGCCATGGTTTGGCCATGGTCTTCTCGTTGTTAGCTGCGGCGATCACCTGGAACCTGGGCACCTGGTACTTCGGTATCCCCGCCTCCAGCTCCCACACACTGATCGGTTCGATCCTTGGTGTCGGCCTGGCCAATGCCCTGATCAACGACATCCCCCTGGCTGACGGTGTGAACTGGCAGAAGGCCGTCGATATCGGCGCATCCCTGGTGTTCTCGCCGATGGCCGGCTTCCTGGTCGCAGCCCTGGTGCTGCTCGGCCTGAAATGGTGGCGTCCGCTGTCAAAGATGCACAAGACCCCGGACCAGCGCCGCAAGCTTGATGACAAGAAGCACCCGCCGTTCTGGAACCGCCTGGTCCTGGTGATTTCGGCCATGGCCGTGAGTTTCGTTCACGGCTCCAACGATGGCCAGAAAGGCATCGGCCTGATCATGCTGGTGTTGATCGGTATTGTGCCGGCGCAGTTCGTACTTGACCTGGGCAGCACCACCTACCAGATCGAGCGTACCCGCGATGCGACCGTGCATTTGAGCCAGTTCTACCAGCGTAACAACGATACGCTTGGCGAATTCCTGGCCCTGGGTAAAAGTGTGAAGGACGATCTGCCGGGCAAATTCCAGTGCAATCCGCAGCAGACCGAGCCCACCATCAACGCACTCGTGAGTACGTTGAAGGGTGTCTCCGACTACCACTCGTTGACCTCCGATCAGCGTATCGAAGTACGCCGCTACCTGCTGTGCCTGGACGACACCGCGAAAAAAGTCGGCAAGCTGCCGGGCCTGGAAGCGCGTGAGAAGTCCGACCTCGACAAGCTGCGCAAAGACCTGACCGCCACCACCGAGTACGCGCCGTTCTGGGTGATCCTCGCGGTCGCACTGGCCCTGGGCCTGGGCACCATGGTGGGTTGGAAGCGTGTGGTACTGACGATCGGTGAGAAGATCGGCAAGCAGGGCATGACCTACGCCCAGGGCATGTCGGCACAGATCACCACCGCCACGATGATTGGCTTTGCCAATATCTTCGCCCTGCCGGTCTCCACGACCCACGTACTGTCTTCCGGCGTGGCGGGCACCATGGTTGCCAACAAGAGCGGCCTGCAAGGTGGCACGGTCAAGACCATCCTGATGGCTTGGGTGTTGACGCTGCCTGCGACCGTAGGCCTCTCGGCAGGCTTGTTCTGGCTGGCCTCCAAGGCACTGGGCAACTGATAGCCAGGCGCTGAAAAAAAGGTGCGGCCTCTGTGAGGACCGCACCTTTTTTTATGGATATGAATTAACCGAGATCATTAAATACCAGGCAAAAAAAAAGGCGACCGAAGTCGCCCAAAATGCCTTGCGTGCTCATGTAACCCGGAAAGACCTAAGGTTTTTTACGCTTGTTCGCGTCTTTCCAGATAAAAAATCCAAACCCTACAAAAAACAGCACCATGAGGCCTACAGTCAGCACTCCGGCGAATACCACATTGTCGATAAACATGACCGGCCTCCTGCACTTGCCTTGTTGCGATAGGGCTAAGTTAATGGAGAAGGCGGATTGAAAAATTGACAGGGATCAATGTTGCCCGCGACGGGGCGTAAAGCAGGGTAATAACTGACCTGCATCAATAGATGCAGGCCGTTTTAACGCTTTTTGGGTTTGTTCTTTGATTTTTTCTTGGCTTTACCTAAAGGCATCGCCTGTTCAAACGCCTGGCGCACTTCATTCAGGCGCTTGTCATTCAGGTCATGCACCCGCTTGGCGCGTTCGGCGTTCAGGTCGATCAGCTTGTCGTCATCACTCATGGCTTGGCTTACGTCGTGGCGAGTAAGGCTCAATAATGCGGACTCCTGCGCCCGACGGCAAATCAACCCGCGACAAATGGCAGGCCGTCGCCCAAAATCGGCACTTTTCACCCCTCCAGGAAGCGCATTCAGGTGGCACTGCATAAGGATCTTCCGCCGTTGCTGGCCCTGCGCGCCTTTGAAGCCGTGGCCCGACACTTGAGCTTTATCAAGGCCGCGCAGGAATTGTCCGTGACCCAGAGCGCCCTGAGCCATCAGGTGCAAAAGCTCGAACAGCATCTGGGTAAACCGCTGTTTATCCGACGCACCCGTGCGATCGATCTGACTGCAGACGGCCAGCGATACTACGATGAAATCCGTCCAGCCCTTGACGCCATTGCCATCGCGACCCGCGCCCAACGGGTGCTGCCCAGCGCCACGGTGTTACGTGTCGGCCTGCTGGCGTCTTTTGCCACCCTGTGGTTGGCGCCGCGCCTGGCCGGTTTTCTCAACCGCTATCCGCATATCCAGGTGGAGTTGCTGCCGGCGATTCAATTGGCCAACGTCGCAGGTGCCGAAGTCGACCTGGCCATTCGCTACGGCAAAGGCGACTGGCCCGACGTGCAGGCCACGCGGCTGATGCCGGAGGTGATCTCACCGGTGTGCAGCCCGGCATTCAAGGCCAGCCACCTGCACAACGGTGCGCTGTTGATGGCGACTTCGCACCGGCCTTTTGAGTGGACGGATTGGTCTCGGCATTATCAAGTCGACCTCAAGCACCATCCTCGCGTCATGCTCCACGACTACAACATCGTGGTCGAAGCCGCTGTGGCCGGCCAGGGCATCGCCATGGGCCGTCATCGCCTGATCCAACGCAGGCTCAATGACGGCAGCCTGGTGGAAGCCTTCGATTGGCCGCCCTATCACAGTGAAATAGGCTACTGGTTGATTGCACCGCAAGACACTGCCAATGACGCCGCGCGCTGTTTCAGCGAGTGGTTGAAGGAGATCTGCAGCGACGCGTGAGTTATTTCGATACGTCGCATGAGATCTATCCGTTTGTCGACAATCCCCCCTGCCCCACATGCTGAAACCTCCAGACCCAAGAGGATTCACCATGAGCGACTCCCTCCGCCACCGCGTGCAAGCCCTTGGCCTGACGCTGCCGTCCCCCAGCCAGCCGATTGCCAACTACATCAACCATGTGGTCAGCCAGAACCAGCTGTTTATCTCCGGGCAAATCCCGCTGATAGACGGCAAGCCCGCCTATGTCGGCCGCCTGGGCGAATCCCTCAGCGAGGAAGAAGGTGTCCAGGCGGCGGAGCTGGCCGCATTGAGCTTGCTCGCGCAATTGAGCGACGCCCTGGGCGATGACCTGTCGCGCCTGGTGCGCATCCTGCGCCTGGGGGTGTTTATCGCCAGCAGCGGCGACTTCCAGCGCCAGGGCGCGGTGGCCAATGGAGCCTCCAACCTGCTGGTGAATGCCCTCGGCGAAAAGGGCCGTCATGTGCGCACGGCAGTGGGTGTTTCCAGCCTACCGGCCGGCGTGGCGGTGGAGGTTGACGCGATTTTCGAGTTGCAACCGTGAGCCCGCTTGAAGTGCAACATCTGCGTGAGGGCACACCCGGCTGCCAATCGGGCATCGTGCACTTCAACCCTGCCGGCGCCTCATTACCAAGCCAGGCGACCCTCGACGCCATCATCGACCAACTGCAACGCGAAGCCCGTGACGGCCCGATGGAAGCCGGCGAATATGGCGCCGTGCTGGTGGAAAAAGCCCGCCGCGCGGCCGCGCAGTTGCTCAACGCGCCCACCCCGTCGATTGCCTTTGCCAGCAGCGGCTCGACCGCCTGGAGCATGGCGTTCCAGGCCTTGGACCCTTGGCAGCCGGGCGATCGCATTCTGGTAGGGCGCCACGAATGGGGCGGCAATCTGGCGAGCATGCAGTTGGCGGTGCAAGCCGGCGCGCGGGTGGAGGTCATCCCGTGCGATGCCACCGGCGCGGTTTGCCCCGTGGCATTGGACGCCATGATCGACCCGAACGTAAAACTGATCGACCTCACCTGGCTCCCCGCCAACGGCGGCCTGATCAACCCCGCCCAGGCCATCGGCGAAGTGGCCAGGCGTCATGGGATCGCCTACTTTATCGACGCCGGCCAAGCCGTCGGCCAGGTGCCGGTGGATGTGCAGGCGTTGCAGTGCGATGTGCTCAAAGCGGCCGGTCGCAAGCACCTGCGCGGGCCACGGGGCACGGCACTGCTGTACGTGCGGCCGGATTTCCTCCAGCACTTGAAACCGGCCCAACGCGACGTGTTTTCCGCCCCCTGGGCCGCCGATGGTTTCGACCTGCGCAACGACGCCCGGCGCTTTGAAACCAGCGAGGCGTCGTTTGCCCTGTTGGCGGGCTTGGGCAATGCGCTGCAGGAGATGAATCAATTGGGGATCGAGCGGGTGTGGGAAAGGGTCACGCAAACCAGTAGGCGAATCCGCGAAGCATTGCGTGAGATTACGGGTATTTCCCTGCATGACCTGGGCACGGTTCAATCAGGCTTGATCGCCTTCAACCTCGCCGGTTGGGACGCCTTCGAGCTCAAACGGCGATTGGGGTTGAAGCGGATCAATATTGGCGCTAACGGCGTGGCCTACACCCCGTTGGATATGCAGGCCCGTGGCCTGACCAGCATTGCGCGGATCTCCGTCAGCCCGCTCAACAACGATGACGACATCGCGTTGCTGATGACGGCCCTGCGGGAACTGCGGGGCTAAACCTCCACGTCCACCCACAAGCCCTGGCGCGGCGCGTCTTCGATCAGCGGCACAACCGGTACGGTGTTGTCGGCATTGAGCAGGTCGCCCGGGATCGCCAAGTGTTGATCCGGGTCTTCATCGGCTTCGCGCCGGCGTTTCTGCTGTTCCTGCTGGCGGCGTTGTTCCTCGCGCAGCAAAAAGGTCGACTGCTCAGCATCGCCCTTTTTCAGGTCGATGGTGCTTTCGTTGGAGCCCGCTTGCACAGGGACCACGGGCGGAATATCGGGTTTCTGGCGGACCGGGTCGAGTTGCGACGTAACCGGTACGACGCTGACGGGCAGCATAGGTGGAAGCATAATAGTTGTTCTCCTGTCAGCAGGCTGTCGGCGGGCCGCGTGGCGACTTGAGCGCAGGTTCGTCAACCTGTGACCCAGTCGACACTCACAAGTGCCCGCCACCCGTCGATTCTGCGCTCACCCGGCCACTCAAACGGCGTAGTTTTTGTCAGAGTCCTTGGGCGTGGGGCCTTGTTCCGTTAAGATAGTCGGCTTTTTCACGGCGGGAGTCAGGCAGCATGGCGCAGCAGTATCAACCGGGGCAACGCTGGATTAGTGACAGCGAAGCAGAGCTGGGGTTAGGCACCGTTCTGGCACAGGACGGCCGCTTATTGACCGTGCTCTATCCGGCCACTGGCGACACCCGCCAGTATGCGCTACGGAATGCGCCCCTCACCCGCGTGAGGTTCTCGCCGGGTGACTCCATCACCCATTTCGAAGGCTGGAAAATGACCGTACAGGAAGTCGACGACGTCGACGGCCTGCTGGTCTACCACGGCCTCAATGGGCAGAACGAGCAGGTCACCCTGCCGGAAACCCAGCTCTCCAACTTTATCCAGTTCCGCCTGGCCAGCGACCGTCTGTTCGCCGGGCAGATCGACCCGCTGGCCTGGTTCTCGCTGCGCTATCACACCCTGGAACACACCAGCCGCCAATTGCAATCCTCGCTGTGGGGCCTGGGTGGCGTGCGTGCGCAACCTATTGCCCACCAATTGCATATCGCCCGTGAAGTCGCTGACCGTATCGCGCCACGGGTTTTGCTGGCGGACGAAGTGGGCCTGGGCAAGACCATCGAAGCCGGCCTGGTGATCCATCGCCAACTGCTCTCGGGCCGTGCCAACCGCGTACTGATCCTGGTACCGGAAAACCTGCAGCACCAATGGCTGGTGGAAATGCGCCGCCGCTTCAACCTGCAAGTGGCGCTGTTCGATGAAGAACGCTTTATCGAAAGCGATGCCGCCAATCCGTTCGAAGACACCCAACTGGCCCTGGTCGCGCTGGAATGGCTGGTGGACGATGAGAAAGCCCAGGACGCGCTGTTCGCCGCCGGCTGGGACCTGATGGTGGTCGATGAAGCCCACCACTTGGTGTGGCATGAAGACAAAGCCAGCCCGGAATACAGCCTGGTCGAACAACTCGCCGAGGTCATCCCGGGCGTGTTGCTGCTCACCGCCACCCCGGAACAACTGGGCCAGGACAGCCACTTCGCGCGCCTGCGCCTGCTGGACCCCAACCGTTTCCACGACCTGCACGCCTTCCGCGCCGAAAGCGAGAACTATCGCCCGGTGGCCGAAGCCGTGCAGGAGCTGCTCGACAAGGGCCGCCTCTCCCCCGCCGCGCACAAGACTATCCAGGGCTTCCTCGGCAACGAAGGCGAAGCGCTGCTGACCGCCGTCAACGATGGCGACGCCGAAGCCAGCGCACGCCTGGTGCGCGAACTGCTCGACCGCCACGGCACCGGCCGCGTGCTGTTCCGTAACACCCGTGCCGCCGTGCAGGGCTTCCCGGAGCGTAAGCTGCACGCCTACCCGCTGCCGAACCCGGACGAATACCTCGAGTTGCCCCTGGGCGAACACGCCGAGCTGTACCCGGAAGTCAGCTTCCAGTCGCAACCGGACATCGACGAAGAAAACCGCTGGTGGCGCTTCGACCCGCGCGTCGAGTGGCTGATCGACCAGTTGAAAATGCTCAAGCGCACCAAGGTCCTGGTGATCTGCGCCCACGCCGAAACCGCCATGGACCTGGAAGACGCCTTGCGCGTTCGCTCCGGCATCCCGGCCACGGTGTTCCACGAGGGCATGAACATCCTCGAGCGTGACCGCGCCGCCGCCTACTTCGCCGATGAAGAATTCGGCGCCCAGGTGCTGATCTGCTCGGAAATCGGCAGTGAAGGCCGCAACTTCCAGTTCTCCCACCACCTGGTGCTGTTCGACCTGCCGTCCCACCCCGACCTGCTGGAACAGCGGATCGGCCGTCTGGACCGGATCGGCCAGAAGCATGTGATCGAACTGCACGTGCCGTACCTGGAAACCAGCCCGCAACAGCGCCTGTTCCAGTGGTACCACGAAGCGCTGAACGCGTTCCTCAACACCTGCCCGACCGGCAACGCCTTGCAGCATCAGTTCGGCCCGCGCCTGCTGCCACTGCTGGAAAATGCCGACGACAGCGAGTGGCAAGCCCTGATCGACGAGGCCCGTGCCGAGCGCGAGCGTCTGGAGCAGGAACTGCACACCGGCCGCGACCGCTTGCTGGAGCTCAACTCCGGCGGCGCCGGCGAAGGCGATGCGCTGGTGGAGGACATCCTCGAGCAGGACGACCAGTTCGCCCTGCCGATCTACATGGAAACCCTGTTCGACGCATTCGGCATCGACAGCGAAGACCATTCGGAAAACGCGCTGATCCTCAAGCCAAGCGAGAAGATGCTCGACGCCAGCTTCCCCCTGGGCGACGACGAAGGCGTGACCATCACCTACGACCGTAACCAGGCGCTGTCCCGTGAAGACATGCAGTTCATCACCTGGGAACACCCGATGGTGCAGGGCGGCATGGACCTGGTGCTGTCCGGCTCCATGGGTAACACTGCCGTGGCGCTGATCAAGAACAAGGCGCTCAAGCCAGGCACCGTGTTGCTGGAACTGCTTTACGTCAGCGAAGTGGTCGCGCCGCGCGCGCTGCAATTGGGCCGCTACCTGCCGCCGGCGGCACTGCGCTGCCTGCTGGATGCCAATGGCAACGACCTGTCCGGCCGCGTCTCGTTCGAAACCTTGAACGACCAGCTGGAAAGCGTGCCACGGGCCAGCGCCAACAAGTTCGTGCAGGCCCAGCGCGATCAACTCACACCGCGGATCAACGCCGGTGAAGAGAAGATCACGCCGCGTCACGCCGAACGTGTGGCCGAAGCCAAACGTCGCCTGGCGGCAGACACCGACGAAGAACTGGCGCGCCTGACCGCGTTGCAAGCGGTCAACCCGACCGTACGCGACAGCGAGTTGGTCGCCCTGCGCAACCAACGCGAGCAAGGCCTGGCCATGCTCGACAAGGCTGCGCTGCGACTGGAAGCCATTCGGGTGTTGGTAGCGGGTTGATTACCGCCCTGCCCTGTTGAATAGAGGCCCGCGCAATGCGGGCCTTTTTTATTCACTTGAGAACAGCTTTGGCTTTGCGGGCCTCATCGGGGGCAAGCCCCCTCCCACATTGATCAGTGCTCGACATGACAACTCGGTCAACTGTGGGAGGGGGCTTGTCCCGGCACAGTCACCGCGGTTTCAAGCCGTCGCTGCCGCAGCCGGCACCTCAACAGCCACCAATCCCTCCTTCATCCGCTTGGCATCACGCACAAAACTGCGTGACGCCTGGAACAGAAACAACATGGTCAGGAACAGCGCCACCGGAATCAGGTACATGGCGTCGTGCAAGCCCACTGCCTTGTAAGCCTCAGTCATCTGCTCCGCCCCCGCCGCATACATCGCCGCATGGGCAAAATGGTCGGACAGCCCGCCCACCACAATCGGCCCCATGCCTCCGCCCAGCAAGTACAAGCCGGCAAAGAACAACGCCATCGCCGTAGCCCGCAGGCGCGGCTCGACCACGTCCTGGATCGCCGTGTACACACAGGTGTAGAAGTTATACGCAAACAACCAGCCCACACTGAACAGCGCCACAAACACACCGATCTCGATGCGCCCGGCATGCAAGGCCCAGGCGGTGGTGACGGTGGAGATGATCAGGCTGCACGCCGCAAACAGCAGTCGGCCATTGGCAACGCGCTGATGGATCTTGTCGGCAATCCAGCCACCCAAGGTCAGGCCCACCAGGCCGGTCAACCCGACAATGACGCCAGTGGCGACCGCCGCGTCCTGCAGTGGCATGAGGAAATAGCGCTGCAGCATCGGCACCAGGAATGAATTGCACGCGTAGGTGGCGAAGTTGAAGCACAACCCGGCCAGCACCAGCCACAGGAAGGTCGGCACGGCCAGCACGCGGCGGATCGGGCGGTCGACGCGCTCCTGGGAGACTTGTACGGCTTCGGCGGCGCCGCGCTTGGGTTCCTTGATATAGAACATGAACACCGCAAGGATCAGCCCCGGCACGGCGGCGATAAAGAATGGCGCGCGCCAGCTGTCGAACGCCTTGACCATCCAGCCGATGGTGAAGAACGCCAGCAACAGGCCCAAAGGCAGGCCCAACATGAAAATCCCCATGGCCCGGGCACGACGGTGTGCCGGGAACAGGTCGCCAATCAGCGAGTTGGCAGCCGGCGCATAGCTGGCTTCACCGATACCGATGCCCATGCGCACCAGCAAAAACGTCCAGAAACTGCCAACCAGGCCGTTGACCGCTGTCAGCCCGCTCCACGCGAACAGGCCCCAGCCCATCAGCTTGCTGCGCGAGCCGGTATCGGCCAGACGCCCCAGCGGCAGGCCGGCAATGGCGTAGACGATGGTAAAGGCGGTGCCGATGATGCCGAGCTGGAAGTCGCTCAGGTGCCATTCCATGCGGATCGGCTCGATGATGATCGCCGGAATGGTGCGGTCGAAGAAGTTGAACAGGTTGGCGAGGAACAGCAGGAACAGAATGCGCCAGGCATTCGCCGCTTGGGTCGAGTTCTGCATGGGTCCGTCTCTTTTATTGTTATGAGAGCTGCGATGCCCGATGCATCCCGCCCGGAACCTGCAACATAGTCAGGCGAGCCGTGGTTGTCTGTAATGATTCGTAAAGCTGATAGGGCATGATTTCACCCGTCACTACGGGACTTTGCCGACAAAAATATAAGTGCATGCCCCCCTTCCCAACGGCCATGACCCGATTAGAATGGCGAGCCTTCCCGAACCACTCTCCCCTTACCTTTCTTAATCGAAGACGCCCATGTCCGAAGCCAGTCCGTGTCTGAATTGCGGTGCCTGCTGTTCACACTTTCGTGTGTCTTTCTTCTGGGGTGAGTGCGCCTCCTCGGGGGGCACTGTGCCCGATGACCTGGTGGTGCAGATCAACCCCACCCGCGTGGCCATGATCGGCACCGACCAGAAACCCGCACGCTGCTGCAGCCTGGAGGGCAACGTGGGCCAGGCCACCAGTTGCTCAATTTATGAGCAGCGCTCCAGTGTGTGCCGCGAGTTCGATTCGTCCTGGAGCCAAGGCGTGCAGAACGTCGACTGCGATGCCGCCCGCGCAGCATTTGGCCTCGCCCCCTTGGAGCAACCTTTCGAACTGATCCTGCCCCTCAGCGCTTAGCATTAAACGCTATTAACGACATGCCAAAATCATAGCGAGCAAAATGCCATTATCGATGGCGAATCCCGCGAGGCTTCTATACTCGACCTCATAGGTCATCGCCTGAGGCTGTGACGTGACGCTATGACGGGACATGCTATGGAATGGCTAGGTCTGCACTTTTTTACCGACCTCCCCGCGAACGGGCACTTATTACTCAATTGCAGTCATAACCCGTTCCTGGTGCTGCTGGCCTATCTGGTCGCCTGTGCGGCAGGTTTCGGCACCCTGGATATGGCCGAACGAGTCGGCAATGTCGAAGCCCCCACCCCTCGCCGCCACTGGCGCTGGCTGGGGGCCGGTTGCCTGGCAGGTGGTATCTGGTCCACTCACTTCATCAGCATGCTGGCTTTCCAGGCCCCCATCGCAGTTCACTACGAACTGTTCATGACGTTCGCCTCGCTGATCATCGCCCTGATCGCTTCGCTGTTCGCCATGCAAACCCTCAGTCACAACCACCTGCGGTTTAACCAATACCTGCTGGCATCGGTATGGATGGGTATCGGCATTGCCTTGATGCATTACGTCGGCATGTCGGCCATGCGCTCCCAAGCCCAGGCGTATTTCGAGTCGGGACTGCTCCTCGCCTCGGTGGGCATCGCCATTGGCGCCAGCCTCGCCGCATTGCTGCTGTCGAGCTACCTGCGCACCGGCGCCGGGGTCTTCCATCAACTGCTCAAATACGCCGCAAGCCTGATATTGGGCGCGGGCATTATCAGCATGCACTTTACCGGCATGGCCGCCATGCAACTGATAGTCCCCACGGGGGCCGACCTCTCATTACCGCTGGATAACAACCCCATCCAGCTGGGCCTGTCGGTCGCCGTGATCACCCTGCTGGTGATCGGCAGCAGCATCAGCGCCGCGCTGGCGGACAAGAAGCTGCAGCACAAGGAGCGCGACCTGCGTCGGGTCAACGCGCTGCTCAGCGAACTGGACCAGGCGCGCGCCTCCCTGCAACAGGTGGCCCATTACGACGCACTGACCAGCCTGCTTAATCGACGGGGTTTCAATCAGATTTTCGCGGAAAAGATCGCCGAAAAAACGGCTTCAAACGGCATGATGGCAGTTATTTTCCTCGATATAGATCACTTCAAGCGCATCAACGACAGCCTCGGCCATGACGCCGGGGATCAATTGCTCACCGTTCTCGCCAGCCATATCAAAGGCTCTGTGCGCAGCCATGCGGACGTGGTCGCCCGGTTTGGCGGCGATGAGTTCTGCATCCTGATCAGCGTTCATCACCGCGACGAAGCGCGACACCTGGCCCAGCGCATCATGCAGAAGATGAAGGATCCGATCGAACTGGCCGGTCGCCGTATGGTGATGACCACCAGTATCGGCATCAGCCTGTTTCCCGAGGATGGCCTGACCTGCGAAGAGCTGCTGAAAACCGCCGACCTGGCGCTGTACCAATCCAAGGATACGGGACGCAACAGCCTGAACTTCTTCAGCTCCAACCTGAAGACCCGAGCCTTCCTCGAACTGCAACTGGAAGAGGAGCTGCGCAGCGCCCTGCGTGCCCAGAACCAACTGGTGCTGTTCTACCAACCGATCTTTGACATGAAGCTGGGCAAGGTCACGCGCCTGGAGGCCCTGGTGCGCTGGCAGCATCCGCAACAGGGGCTGCTGGCCCCCGACCGGTTTATCGGGATTGCCGAAAGCAATGGGCTGATCGCCGAACTCGACCATTGGGTCTTGCGCCAGGCCTGCCATGACTTGAGCCTGCTCTCCGACCGAGGCTATACCGAACTGACCATGGCGGTGAATTGCTCGGCCCTGAACCTGGCCCGCGACGAAATGGCGGATGAGATCGAAAACGCGCTGCGCTTCAGCGGGATCGGCGCCAACCGCCTGGAGCTGGAAGTCACCGAAAATGCCTTGATGGGCAATATCAGCAGCACCCTGGCGCTGCTGCGGCAAATCCGCGCGCTGGGCGTGTCGCTGGCTATCGACGACTTCGGCACCGGCTACTCCTCCCTCGCCTACCTCAAGCGCCTGCCGCTCAACACCCTGAAGATCGATCGCTCGTTTATCCAGGATATTCCCAAGTCGACCGCCGACATCGAGATCGTCCAGGCGATTATCGGCATGGCCCATACCCTGCACCTGCAGGTGGTGACCGAAGGTGTGGAAACCCAGGCCCAGTTCGAATTGTTGCTCAAACATGGCTGTGATTTCGTCCAGGGCTACCTGTTGAGCCCGGCGGTCCCCGCCAGTGAAATAATTGGCGCAATGCAAGGTATCGACATACGCAATCCGCTCTACCCATTCAGCGTGGCGGGCACCAAGGACACCCGCCCGGGGAAAGAGTCCTCCCCTGGCCGCTCCGGATCCACCTCTATCGTCCGGCCAATTCGCTGACGTCGAATCTTTGGCATTTCGCCATCACTTACCTAAAGATCGCCGACGAACGGCCGATTCATTAGAGTCCGGCCAGGTTTTTCCTGAGCACACTGGGTAAGCCTGATCGTACCGGACAAGGACGCACTGTAAAGTCGCGAACTCCCATTCTGCGATGGCTATTTGATACTTTTTCAGCCATCCGCCCAGGTACATGGCGCACAATGACTTCTAAAAATAACTCTGGCACCGTGGTATCCGATGTGTTGCTCCCAGCTCCTGCGGAAAAGCCCTCAGGTTCAAAGTCATTGAGCACCGCACGCCCGCTGGCCACCCAGCAATACCTGTACTTCACCGAAACCAATACCGACCGCATCCTCGATAACCTCGACGGCCTGCGCGACATGGTGTTTCCGCGACCGCCTCACCTGGAAGGCGACAGCGAGCAGCACAGCGAGCAGGAATTCCCCTCGGTCTGCCTGATCGGCCTGGGCCGCTGCGGTTCGAACATCGCGCTGGACGTAGCGGAGTTGGTGTACAACGCGCGCAAGTTCTACCTCAACGAATTCAGCACTGAAGATAAATCCTTGGATAAGGGCTACAGCCCGGCCCAGTGGATTCGCAACAACCTGCGCCTGGGCGGCGGCAAGGCCAGCAAGCCGGTGTTCCTGGTGGAACCGCTGGTGATGCTGGGCGACCTGGACAAGGACATCGCCGGGCGTATCCGTTTCTCGCGCAAGGGCGAAAAAAGCGGCTTTCTGCGCGACTACAGCAAGATGAAAATCATGGACCTCTCCGAAGTCCATGCCGGTGGCGCCGGTAACGCGCCGATCCTCGGCCAGTACCTGGCCAAGATCATCCTCAACAAAGACACCCAGCGCTTTTCCAGCCCCGACTGGAAGATGATCCATTCGTACCTGATCGATTCCTGCGGCATCAAGGCCAATCAGTCGCGCCTGTACTTCTCGATCTTCAGCGCCGGCGGCGGTACCGGTTCGGGCATGGCCTCGGAATTCGGCCTGGCGCAGCAGCATTCGTACATGAACAAGACGTTCGACACCAAGCCCGCCGACGAGCACGACAGCAAGAGCGGCCACGCTTTCGTCTTCGAGCCGATCTTCACCAGCGGCATTTGTGTGCTGCCGAACATCTCCGACCACCGCAGCGAAATGTCCGAGGCACTGCACATCAACGCCGGACGCTTGCTGTGCAAATACCTTTCGGAAGAATGGGACTTCTCGTACAACTTCGACAATGAAGACAGCAGCGAAGCCAGCGTGAAGGGGCGTATCCGCCCGTGGAACGCGATGATGCTGATCTCCAACGACATCATGCGTTACGCCGAAGAGAGCGATGACGGCAATATCCAGAACATTGACGTCAATGCCATGGAAAAACACGCCAACCAGTACATCTCCCAGCAAATCTTCAACATCCTCACCGCCCAGGCCGTGACTACCGACTACGACCAGAACTACTTCCGTCGCGCCGGCATCGACATCGGCGAAACCATCCGCCTGGACGCCAATGACCTGTTCATGAGCCTGGCCGGGCCGGTGGCGATTGCCTACGCCGAATCCGTCGTACCGGAAACCCCGGCGCCGTCAAATGACAAGTTCAAAGTCTTCGAGAAAGAGCCCCAGCGCCTGAACATCGACGACCTGTTCTTCCGCTCCATCGACCTGCCGCATTTCAACAAGGTCACCCAGGCCATCGAAGGCATCAGCCTGTTGCCGATCGAGTCCAAGCGCTACAGGGCGTCCCTGGAGCAGTACAAGAACTCAGGCTACGACGCGGCGGCGCTGCACGACCTGCACTTCTTCAAGAACTGCTCGTCGGTGGTGTCCATCGTTTCGCTGCCCAAGGACTACAAGCTGTCCTACATGGACCTGAACCGGCTCAAGACCCACCTCAACAGCCTGTTCCCCAACACCACCCTCAAGCGCTATGCCCTGGTGATCGGCGCGTCGGCCAACCTGTCGCTGACCACCCTGATCGCCAAGAGCCCGTGCCTGTCGGATGACTTCCTGACACTGATCGTGGCCTTCATCAAGCGGTGCTTCGCGCGCAACCCGTATCGCTTCGACGACACGCTGGATAACTCGATCCTGGATTTCATCATCCACGAGGACTTCGACGAAGACCGCATCGACGAACTGCTCAACGAGTTTGAAAACCCGGCGAAGATCCTCGATACCAATTGGTACGCGATCAAGCCGATGTATGAGAAGAAGTACCGCGAGTTGATCAACGACAAAGAGAAGTTCGTGTCGATCAATGACATTCGCCTGTCACGGGATTGCGTGAAGAAGGCGATCAAGTACCTGCGCGAGATCTACCGTCATCGCATTGGCAAGACCAAGGTTATTTCGTTGAATAACCATACCGGCAAGACCGCGTAAGCGTTTATGGCGAGGGAGATTGCTCCCTCGCCACGGTCCCTTAACACCCGGAAACAATTCCCACGACCTTTCGACCCGCGCAAAACTGTTCCCGTGACGTGCACGTCACCTTCGTGCTGTGATCTTTCTCCACGGCAAGATGCCATTACTGCGTCGGCGGTTACTCCAATACACACTTCGACGAGCAAAAAACACGCACATCTTTAGTGCATAAATTTCTTACGACGCCCTTTCCTGGATCAGTATCCAGGGCGAAACCACCACCGCCCACAAGTTCGGATCACGCTCCACCAAGTCCAATGCCCGCGTCGCAGACACTTCGCCCAGACTGCCGGAAGCCAGCCAGGCAGCGACTTTATCGCGGTTGTCTTCGGCCATTGCCTCTGCGGCCTCGATCAAATCCAGATCAGTATCGACCCACAATAGGGCACCCTTGGCAAAGAACGGTTCAAGCTCCTTCCAGGAAATTTCGGCGGTTTCACCGAGCAGCTTGGCATAGAGGGTGCTAGGTTCTTGCGTCATGGGAGTTCACCTGAGAAAAAATCGACGCAATCATAACGTCGTGCCTTTCCTATAAAAAGCCAGGTAGAAAAACCCAGTTGCAAATGAGTCATCGATAGAAAGTGTCAGGAAAGCCAAGGATTGCCCGATACTCTGGCATCAACCCGCCGCAATTCTGTCTTTTTCTTTCATTTAAGCGACACGCCCGGGTTTTGCCCCCAGCAGCCAGCTTTTCAAGCGATCAACCGGCGCTCTACACTGTACCGGTACAGTTGCCAGGGCACTGCCGGGGGATATCCGAGATATCTGATCCGGTTCTACAGCTCACAAGGCCGCTAGAACTATAAAAAATACAACAGTAAGAGTGGAGCACTATGAATAAGGCTACTAAGCAGATTTCCAAACTGTTTGCCGCTATGGTCCTGGCTGGGGTTGCCGGCCATTCGTTCGCAGCTGACACCATCAAGATCGGCATCGCCGGTCCAAAGACTGGTCCTGTAACGCAATACGGCGACATGCAATTCATGGGTGCCAAGCAGGCCATCGCCGACATCAACGCCAAGGGCGGCGTCGACGGCAAAATGCTCGAAGCCAAGGAATACGACGACGCCTGCGATCCTAAACAAGCCGTGGCCGTTGCCAACAAAGTGGTCAACGACGGCGTCAAGTTCGTGGTCGGTCACCTCTGCTCCAGCTCCACTCAGCCAGCGTCCGATATCTATGAAGACGAAGGCGTAATCATGATTACCCCGGCGGCCACCAGCCCGGAAATCACCGCCCGTGGCTACAAGCTGATCTTCCGCACCATCGGCCTGGACAGCGCCCAGGGCCCAGCGGCCGGCAACTACATCGCTGACCACGTGAAGCCGAAAATCGTTGCCGTCCTGCACGACAAGCAGCAATACGGTGAAGGTATCGCCACCGCCGTCAAACAGACCCTCGAGAAGAAAGGCGTGAAGGTTGCCGTCTTCGAAGGCCTGAACGCCGGCGACAAAGACTTCTCCTCGATCATCCAGAAGCTCAAGCAAGCCAACGTCGACTTCGTCTACTACGGCGGCTACCACCCGGAGCTGGGGCTGATCCTGCGCCAGTCCAAGGAAAAAGGCCTGAACGCCAAGTTCATGGGTCCAGAGGGCGTCGGCAACGATTCCATCTCGCAAATCGCCCAGGGCGCTTCCGAAGGCCTGCTGGTGACCTTGCCTAAATCCTTCGATACCGACCCGGCCAACAAAGCCATCGTTGACGAGTTCGCCAAGAACAAGCAGGACCCAACCGGTCCGTTCGTGTTCCCGGCCTACTCGGCCATTGAAGTCATCGCCGGCGGCATTACTGCTGCCAAGAGCGAAGACACCGCCAAAGTGGCTGCCGCCATCCACGCGGGCACCTTCAAGACCCCTACCGGCGAGCTGAGCTTCGACGCCAAGGGCGACCTGAAGGACTTCAAGTTCGTGGTCTACGAATGGCACTTCGGCAAACCAAAAACCGAAGTTTCCCCTCAGTAAGCCAGGCGTTACTGGTCCAACAAGCCCACTGTGAGAGCAGTGGGTTTTGTTTTACGAGGTTTATGGGCCTGTCACCCGCGATCCGGGCGCTGGCTCACCTGAAAATCTTAAAACCGTCACCAGCGGTTCGCTGGCAAACGCTTTGTGCAAATGTGCTCACAGAACACAGCACGGGGCCGGAACATGACTCCACCAGTGAAATGCGTATCGGGTTTTTAGGAGCGCTGTAATGCCTGAGATCTATCATTTTTTCCAACAGCTGGTTAATGGCCTGACCATTGGCAGCACCTATGCCTTGATAGCCATTGGCTACACAATGGTTTACGGCATCATTGGAATGATTAACTTCGCCCATGGCGAGGTATACATGATTGGTTCCTACGTGGCCTTCATCGCCCTTGCCGGGCTGGCCATGATGGGTATCCACTCCCTGCCGCTGTTGATGACCGCCGCGTTCCTTGCGTCGATCGTCGTAACCAGTGCTTATGGCTACAGTATCGAGCGCGTTGCCTACCGTCCCTTGCGTGGCAGCAACCGTTTGATCCCGCTGATTTCCGCCATCGGCATGTCGATTTTCCTGCAGAACACCGTATTGCTGTCCCAGGACTCCAAGGATAAATCCATCCCCAACCTGATCCCGGGGAGCTTCTCCTTCGGTCCGGGCGGTGCGGAAGAAGTGCTGATTTCCTACATGCAGATCCTGGTCTTCGTCGTCACCCTGGTGGCCATGCTGGGCCTGACGCTGTTCATCTCCCGCTCCCGTCTGGGGCGCGCCTGCCGGGCCTGCGCCGAAGACATCAAGATGGCCAACCTGTTGGGCATCAACACCAACAACATCATCGCCCTGACCTTCGTGATCGGTGCCGCACTGGCAGCCGTCGCGGCGGTACTGCTGAGCATGCAGTACGGCGTGATCAACCCCAACGCCGGTTTCCTGGTAGGCCTCAAGGCCTTTACCGCAGCGGTATTGGGCGGCATCGGCAGTATTCCGGGCGCGATGCTCGGCGGTCTGGTGCTGGGGGTGGCCGAGGCGTTTGGTGCCGATATTTTCGGCGACCAATACAAGGACGTCGTGGCGTTCGGCCTGTTGGTCCTGGTGCTGTTGTTCCGTCCGACCGGCATCCTGGGCCGTCCGGAGGTTGAGAAAGTATGAGCAGATATCTTAAATCGGCGTTTTTCAGCGCCTTGCTGGTGTGGGCAGTGGCCTTCCCGGTACTCGGCCTCAAGCTGAGCATTGTCGGCATCAACCTGGAAGTGCATGGCACCGGTCCCGTGACCCTGACCATCATCGCCCTGTGTTCGGTGCTGATGTTCCTGCGCGTGCTGTTCACCCAGCAGGTCGGCGCTCTGTTCAAGCGCAACCGTGGCCCGTTGGTCTCGCCCAAGGTCAGCCAATTCCTGACCCTGCCGCGCACCCAGCGCTACATCATCATCGGCCTGATCGTGGCCGCGCTGATCTGGCCGTTCTTCGGCTCGCGCGGTGCGGTCGACATCGCCACCCTGATCCTGATCTACGTGTTGCTGGGCCTGGGCCTGAACATCGTGGTGGGCCTCGCCGGCCTGCTCGACCTGGGTTATGTGGGCTTCTACGCCGTGGGTGCCTACACCTATGCGCTGCTCTCGCACTACCTGGGCTGGAGCTTCTGGATCTGCCTGCCGCTGGCCGGCATGGCGGCGGCCACGTTCGGCTTCCTGCTGGGCTTCCCGGTGTTGCGCCTGCGCGGTGACTACCTGGCCATCGTGACCCTGGGCTTCGGAGAAATCATTCGTCTGTTCCTGCGCAACCTGACCGACATCACCGGTGGCCCCAACGGCATCAGCAGCATTCCCAAGCCGACCTTCTTCGGACTGTCGTTCGACCGCACCGCTGCCGAAGGCATGCAGACCTTCCACGAGTACTTCGGGATTGCCTACAACCCGGTGAGCAAAGTGGTGTTCCTGTACCTGGTGGCGCTGTTGCTGGCACTGGCGGCACTGTTCGTGATCAACCGCTTGCTGCGCATGCCCATCGGCCGTGCCTGGGAAGCGTTGCGCGAAGATGAAATCGCCTGCCGTGCCCTGGGCCTGAACCCGACCATCATCAAGCTCTCGGCCTTTACCCTGGGTGCCGCGTTCGCCGGTTTTGCCGGCAGCTTCTTCGCCGCTCGCCAAGGCCTGGTGACCCCGGAGTCGTTCACCTTTATCGAGTCGGCGATCATCCTCGCCATCGTGGTATTGGGCGGCATGGGCTCGCAACTGGGCGTGATCCTGGCGGCGATCGTGATGATCCTGCTGCCGGAAATGATGCGTGAGTTCAGCGAATACCGCATGTTGATGTTCGGCGCCATGATGGTGCTGATGATGATCTGGCGACCTCAAGGCCTGCTGCCCATGCAACGTCCACACATGGAGCTGCGCAAATGAGCCGCGAGATCCTGAAAGTCGAAAACTTGAGCATGCGCTTCGGCGGTTTGCTGGCGGTCAACGGCGTGGCCCTGACCGTGAAAGAGAAACAGGTGGTTGCACTGATCGGCCCCAACGGCGCCGGCAAGACCACGGTGTTCAACTGCCTCACCGGTTTCTACAAACCGAGCGGTGGCAGCATCCTGCTGGACGGCCAGCCGATCCAGGGCCTGGCCGGTCACGAAATCGCTCGCAAGGGCGTGGTGCGGACCTTCCAGAACGTGCGGTTGTTCAAGGACATGACGGCGGTCGAGAACCTGCTGATCGCCCAGCATCGTCACCTGAACACCAACTTCTTTGCAGGCCTGTTCAAGACCCCGGCGTTTCGCAAGAGCGAGCGCGAGGCCATGGAATATGCGGAGTACTGGCTGGACAAGGTCAACCTCACCGAGTTCGCCAACCGCCCCGCCGGCACCCTGGCCTATGGTCAGCAACGTCGCCTGGAAATCGCCCGCTGCATGATGACCCGCCCGCGGATCCTGATGCTCGACGAACCGGCCGCCGGCCTGAACCCCAAGGAAACCGAAGACCTCAAGGCGCTGATCGGCGTGTTGCGTGAGGAAAACAACGCCACGGTGCTGTTGATCGAACACGACATGAAACTGGTCATGAGCATTTCCGACCATATCGTGGTGATCAACCAGGGCACGCCGCTGGCGGACGGGACGCCGGAGCAGATCCGCGGCAATCCTGAAGTGATCAAAGCCTATCTGGGGGAAGCGTAAAATGCTGCAATTCGAAAACGTTTCCACTTTCTACGGCAAGATCCAGGCCTTGCACAACGTCAACGTGGAAGTGCGCCAGGGTGAGATCGTCACGCTGATCGGCGCCAACGGCGCCGGCAAGTCGACCTTGCTGATGACCTTGTGCGGCTCGCCGCAGGCCCACAGCGGCAGCATCCGCTACATGGGTGAAGAGCTGGTGGGCCAGCAGTCATCGCACATCATGCGCAAGAGCATTGCCGTGGTGCCGGAAGGCCGCCGGGTGTTCTCACGCCTGACCGTGGAGGAAAACCTGGCCATGGGCGGGTTCTTCACCGACAAGGGCGACTACCAGGAGCAGATGGACAAGGTGCTGCACCTGTTCCCTCGTCTCAAGGAGCGCTTCAGCCAGCGCGGCGGCACCATGTCCGGCGGCGAGCAGCAAATGCTCGCCATCGGCAGGGCGCTGATGAGCAAGCCCAAGCTGTTGCTGTTGGACGAACCGTCCCTGGGCCTGGCACCGATCATCATCCAGCAGATCTTCGACATCATCGAACAGCTGCGCAAGGACGGTGTAACGGTGTTCCTCGTGGAGCAGAACGCCAACCAGGCGTTGAAAATCGCCGACCGCGCCTACGTGCTGGAAAACGGCCGGGTGGTGATGCAGGGCACTGGCGAGCAGTTGCTGACCGACCCGAAGGTACGTGAGGCGTACTTGGGCGGTTAACACCCGGTTGCGGCACGAACCGGATCTCAATGTGGGAGGGGGCTTGCCCCCGATGGCGGTACATCAGTCACATGCTCTGTGCCTGACACCCTGCCATCGGGAGCAAGCTCCCTCCCACATTTTTTTGCATTGTTTGAAATTATTTAGTCTGGCCTTGTAACGAACATCCTCCTCCCGCCTCTAGTGGTGCAAGCAGGCATTCAAGCCCGCTCCTCAACCTACTGCTGGAGATCCACCATGACGACCAAACTGTCCGCCGCTTCCCTCGTCCTCGCCCTGAGTTCGGCCTTGAGCCTCTCCGCCCTGACCACCAGCGCCCACGCTGCCGACGACATGCAGAAGTGCTTCGGCGTCGCTGAAGCCGGCAAGAACGATTGCGCCGCCGGTGCCGGCACGTCCTGCGCCGGCACCTCGAAGACCAAGGATCAGGCCAACGCCTGGAAACTTGTCCCGGCCGGCACCTGCACCCAAACCCCAAGCTCCACCTCGCCGACCGGTTTCGGCCAGGAAGCCGCCTTCACCGCCAAGTCCTGAAACCCTGCCTCGCCTGAGTACGGATGATGACGCTTTCACGCCTGCCCACAGTCTCACCGGTTCAGGTGCCCGGCCTCCCCTGTCGGGCTGGGCTGGGGCTGAAGCACGAGCACTTCCAGGAAGTGCTCGATACTTCCCCCGACATCGGTTTTTTTGAAGTGCACGCCGAAAACTACATGGTGGCCGGCGGCCCGTTTCATCACTACCTGGGGTTGATTCGCGAACGTTACCCCCTGTCGTTGCACGGCGTGGGCCTGTCCATCGGTGGCGAAGGCCCGCTCAACCGTGAGCACCTGGGGCGCTTGGCCGTACTGATCGAACGCTACCAACCCCACTCATTTTCCGAACACCTGGCCTGGTCCAGCCACGGCCCGGCGTTTCTCAACGACCTGCTGCCCCTGGCTTATGACGCCGCCACCTTGAGTCGGGTATGCGAGCACGTCGACCAGGTACAGTGCGCTCTCAAGCGGCCGATGCTGCTGGAGAACCCATCGACCTACCTGCAGTTCCAACGCTCCACCCTGGACGAGACCGACTTCATCGGCGAGATCATCCGCCGCACCGGCTGCGGCCTGCTGTTGGACGTGAACAACGTCTACGTGTCATGCATCAACCACCAGCGCGACCCTCTGGTCTACATCAACGCCTTACCGTTGCGCGCCGTGGGTGAGATTCATCTGGCCGGCTTCGCCGAAGACACCGACAGCCTGGGCGATCGCCTGCTGATCGATGACCACGGCGCGCCCATCGATAACGCAGTGTGGCTGCTATACGAACACGTGCTCGCGCTGATGGGCCCGGTCGCAACACTGATCGAGCGCGACAACCAAGTGCCGGCCTTCAGTGCGTTGTACGCGGAGGCCCAACACGCTGAACGGTATTTATCGCAGGTCCACCCATGAGCCTTCACGACGCCTTTGCCAGCGCCTTGCTGGCGCCCGACCAGCCTTGCCCCCACGGCCTGTTCAGCAGCAACGGGGCCGATCCGGCCAGTCGTTTTGCGGTGTATCGCAACAATGTTCACAGTTCGTTGATCAAGGCGTTGGCAACGGCTTATCCCGTAACGGCGCGATTGGTAGGCGATGATTTTTTCCGCGCCATGGCTGGCATTTTCGTACAGGCATACCCGCCTGCCAGCCCGCTGATCAGCGAGTACGGCAGCACATTCGCCGACTTTATCCAGGGGTTTGAACCGGCCGCCAGCGTGCCTTACCTGGCCGATGTGGCCCGATTGGAACGCTTGCGGGTTCGCGCTTATCACGCAGCGGATACAACCTTGGTAGATCCGCAAACCGTACTGCAGCAACTGAAAGTCCAAGCGACGCTGGGGGCGCTGCATCTGCAACTGCACCCGTCCGTTGGCACATTGAACTCCGCCTACGCAGTGGTTGCGGTATGGGCGGCACACCAGACCGAGGGCGCCCTGGCCACCCTGGATCCCTGGCATGCCCAAGGCGCGCTGGTGTTGCGCCAAGGGTTGAATGTCAAGGTCTTCGCCATCGACGGCGGCTCGGTCGCCTTTATCAATAGCCTGAAACGCGGCTCGGCGCTGGAAATGGCCGTCGCAAATGCCCTCGAGGCCAGCGCCGAGTTCGACCTGCACCAATGCCTCACGCTGCTGATCAACCACAACGCCCTCACTCATCTGCTCCCAGAACAACAGGTATCGCCATGAGCACTTCCGATTCGTGCCTGATCAAACAGGCCATCGCACTTTTCGAGAAAATCCCGTACAGCCTGCTCGCGTTTATTGCGCGCTTCTCCATTGCGGCAGTGTTCTGGAAATCCGGGCAAACCAAGGTCGAAGGCATTGCCATTGACCTGATCAACGGCACGTTCGAACTTGGTATCCCCAGACTCGCCGCCTCGACATTGCCGCTGTTTCGCAGTGAATACCATGTGCCGTTGCTGTCGCCCGAAGTGGCCGCGTACATGGCGGCGTTTGCCGAGCACTTCTTCCCGGTGCTGATCCTGGTGGGCCTGGCCACGCGCTTCTCGGCCCTGGCCTTGATCGGCATGACCCTGGTCATTCAGTTGTTCGTGTACCCGGACGCCTACCCTACCCACGGCACTTGGATTGCGCTGCTGTTGCTGTTGGTCGCCAAAGGGCCGGGCAGCCTGTCCATCGACCACCTGATTGCGCGCCGCTACCGTTAAAGCCGATCCAGTGCCTCGCCGCCGCGCTTGAACCAGTCCACCAGGTAGTCGGCCAATACTTGGGTACGCCTCGGCAGGCCGCCTTGATAAGGATGGACCAGGTACATCGGCATACTCCGCGTCTGGTAATCGCGCAGGAGCCAACGCAATCGACCGTCAGCCAATTCCGTCGGCAGTACGTAGGACGGCAAGCGGGCGATCCCGGCCCCCACCAGGGCAGCCTTCTTCAGCAGGTTGTAATGGTTGGAGGCAAAGGTGCCGCCCACCCTCACCCGCAACAACTCGTGCTGCTGGTGATACAGCCATTCCTCGCGGCCGCTGTAGTGGCTGTTGAGTAAACAGGTGTGCGCCGCAAGATCCCCAGGGGTCAGTGGTTCGCCGTGCTGCTCCAGATAAGCGGGACTGGCACAGGTCATCTCGTGCCAGGCCAGCAGCGGCTTGGCCACCAGACGCTCGTTTTCAATCGCCCCCGAACGCACCCCCAAGTCAAAGCCGTCTCGCGCCAGATCTCGGTAGCTGTTGTTGAGCTCCAGCTCGATCTGCACCTGGGGATAGTGCTTGGAAAACTCCAGCAACAAACCATCGAAGAAGGTTTCCCCTAATGAAACCGGAACCGTCATACGCACAGGCCCGGTCAAATCGTCCTTGAGACGCGCCAATGCCTGACGGGCGCGATCCACCTGCACCACCAGCGCTTGCGCCTGGGGCAACAACGCCGCACCGGCGGCGGTCAGGCTGAGCCTGCGTGTGGTGCGGTGCAACAAGACCACACAGAACTGCGCTTCCAAGTGGCTGATGCGCTTGGACAACTGGCCCTTGCTGCAACCCAGTTGCTCCGCCGCCACGGTAAAACTGCCGGCTTCGATCAATACGGCGAAGGCTGCCAGATCATCCATCTCGCTCATGGACTGTTTCCATTTGAAAACCAAAGGTTGCCTATTAGCACGTTTATCTACTTGAAAAGCCACCCTAGACTTGATGCCTACCCCTACTGTAGGAGAAGGAGCTTGCTCGCGAAAATCGTCAACGATAACGCGGTCAGCCTGGTACACAGCGGCGCTTTTGCGTTTTTCGCGGGCAAGCCCGCTCCTACAGTTCCTGATAAACCCAGAGGAACAGCACCATGAAAATCCTATTGATTGGCGCCGGCGGCACCATCGGCTCGGCAGTCAAGGCCGAACTGGCCCAGCGTCATGAGGTGATCAGCATTGGCCGCAGCAGCGGCGACTTCCAGGTGGATATCAGCGACAGCTCCTCGATCCGCAAACTGTTCGAGCAGACCGGCAAATTCGACGCACTCGTCTGCGCTGCAGGCAACGTGAATTTCGTGGCGCTGGGGGATATGAGCGAAAGCGATTTTGAGCTGGGCTTGCGTGACAAGTTGATGGGGCAGGTCAACCTGCTGTTGATCGGCCGCGAGTATGCCAATGACGGCGCATCGTTCACCTTCACCAGTGGCATTCTCAACCGTGACCCGATCCGTACTGGCGCTTCGGCTGCGCTGGTCAATGGCGCGCTGGATGCGTTCGTCAAAGCCACTGCGATCGAACTGCCACGAGGTTTACGCATCAACTCCGTAAGCCCCACGGTCCTGCTGGAAGCCATGGGCAGCTACGCGCCGTACTTCCGTGGCTACAAGCCGGCTGCTGGCGCCGACGTGGCATTGGCCTACGCCAAAAGTGTGGAGGGCTTACAGACCGGTCAAACCTTTACCGTCGGCTGAATGTGAAGTCGGTAAGAAATGCCTGAAGCTGGCGGACGGGGTTGTGATGCAGCGCCAGCCTGCGTAACGTGGCGGCACTTGTCTGGAGACCCGATAATGCGTGCCGCCCGTACCCTCGCCCTGTTTGCCTTGCTTCCTTTGTTCGCCGCGTGCCAGATGTTCGAAAACGAGCCGGCCAAACCGTCTACCGTCGGGCTGACCCGTATGCAGGGTGAACTCACGGCGGTGGGTGGCAAACTGCTGTTCCAGCCGTGCGACGATAAACGCAACTATGTCGTCAACGACACCAGCGGCACCAGCATCCTGCAGGAAGCCGCCTCCCTGGCCGGCCAGCAAGGAGCACTGTTTGCCGACTTGCGTGGCAAGTTCTCTGGCGTCGCCAGCGGCACCCAAGGCAGCGTCGACCTGCAACAGCTCTACCGCGTAGAGCGCTCGACCTCTGCCTGCACCGACCCGGACTTCAAGCGCATGACCCTGCGGGCCAACGGCCACAAGCCGGCCTGGGCCATGAACGTCACCGCCAAGGGCATGGTGCTGGAGCGTGAAGGCCAGCCGCCACTGGCGGTGCCTTATGTCGAAGAGCAAATCGGCGACGGCCGCTTCAACCTGATGACCGAAGCCAACAACCAGCACATCGAACTGTGGGTAGCGCCGCAACGCTGCATCGACAGCGTCAGCGGCAGCCTGCAACACATGACTGCGGAATTGCGCGTCAACGGTCAGGTACAGCGCGGTTGCGCGGCGTTTGGTGGTTCTCGGGACGACTGATTCAGCGCTGCGCTGTTTTAACCTGACGGAAAACCGCCATTGAGGCTTATAATCGCCGGTTTGCAAAACAGCCGGCCTCTTTGTCCGCCGCCTACCGGATCCTGTCATGTTACGAATCACCGAACTCAAGCTGCCCATCGACCATCCCGAAGAAGACCTGCGGCCTGCCATCGTGCAGCGCCTGGGCATCGCCAGTGATGACCTGCTCGATTTCACCCTGTTCAAACGCAGCTACGACGCGCGCAAGAAGTCGTCGGAGCTGTGCTTCATCTACACCATCGACCTTAACGTGAAGGGTGAGGCCGCCCTGCTGCTCAAGTTTGCCGATGACCGCAACGTCAACCCGGCGCCGGACGTCAGCTACAAGGTAGTGGGCCAGGCCCCGGAAGGCTTGGTCGAACGGCCTGTGGTCGTCGGTTTTGGCCCGTGCGGTATCTTCGCCGGGCTGTTGCTGGCACAGATGGGCTTCAAGCCGATCATCCTCGAACGCGGCAAGGAAGTACGCCAGCGCACCAAGGACACCTGGGGCCTGTGGCGCAAAAGCGTGCTCAACCCCGAGTCCAACGTGCAGTTCGGTGAAGGCGGCGCCGGGACCTTCTCCGACGGCAAGCTCTACAGCCAGATCAAGGACCCGAAATTCCACGGCCGCAAAGTCCTGCACGAGTTCGTCAAGGCCGGCGCGCCGGAAGAAATCCTCTACGTCAGCAAGCCGCACATCGGCACCTTCCGCCTGACCGGCGTGGTGGAAAACATGCGCGAGCAGATCATCGCCCTGGGCGGTGAAGTGCGCTTCGAGCAACGGGTGACCGACGTGCTGATCGAAGACGGCCAGTTGAATGGCGTGGTCATCGACGGTGGTGAGCAGATCCTCTCCAAGCATGTGATCCTGGCCCTCGGCCACAGCGCCCGCGACACCTTCCGCATGCTCCACGGCCGTGGTGTATACATGGAAGCCAAACCGTTCTCGGTGGGTTTCCGGATCGAACACCCGCAATCGCTGATCGACGCCGCGCGCCTGGGCAAATATGCCGGGCACCCAAAGCTGGGCGCCGCCGACTACAAGCTGGTGCACCACGCCAAGAACGGCCGTTCGGTCTACAGCTTCTGCATGTGCCCGGGTGGCACCGTGGTGGCCGCGACCTCCGAGCCGAACCGTGTGGTGACCAACGGCATGAGCCAGTACTCGCGTAACGAGCGCAATGCCAACTCCGGCATCGTGGTCGGCATCACGCCGGAAGTGGATTACCCAGGCGGCCCGCTGGCGGGTATCGAGTTGCAGGAGCGCCTGGAGTCCCACGCCTACATCCTCGGCGGCAGCAACTACGAGGCCCCGGCACAGTTGGTCGGCGACTTTATCGCCGGTAAGCCGTCCACGGCCATCGGCAGTGTGGAACCGTCCTACAAGCCAGGTGTGGCCCTGGGGGACCTGGCCCTGGCCTTGCCAGACTTCGCCATCGAAGCGATCCGCGAAGCACTGCCGGCGTTCGAGAAGCAGATCAAGGGCTACTCGCTGCACGATGCCGTGTTGACCGGTATCGAGACGCGCACCTCGTCGCCGCTGCGGATTACCCGTGACGAATCGATGCAGAGCTTGAACGTGAAAGGCCTGTTCCCGGCCGGTGAAGGCGCTGGCTATGCGGGCGGGATTCTGTCGGCCGGTGTTGACGGGATTCGGATTGCCGAGGCGTTGGCGCGGGATATGCTCGGCATCGAGGCCTGAGAACAGCGCAAATTAAATGTGGAGGGGGCAAGCCCCCTCCCACATTGGTTTTGCGTTGTATCAGATATTCGCGCGCAGGATGTCGGCTGGCAATGGCTCGCCCTGCTCCACGCTGGCCGCAACGGCCGTGATCAACCCCTCGAGCGCATAGCCCTGCCCCGCCAACCACGCCTGATCGTAATAGGTCGTTGCATACCGCTCGCCCCCATCACACAAGATCGCCACGATCGAACCTGACTGCCCCGCCGCTTTCATCTGCTGCGCCGCCACCAATGCGCCAATCAGGTTGGTCCCGCTGGAACCGCCGACTCGCCGCCCCAGGCGTTCAGCCAGGTAATGCATGGCCGCCAGCGACAGCGCATCCGGCACCTTGACCATCGCATCAATCACGTTGGGTAGAAACGACGCCTCGACCCGTGGCCGGCCAATGCCTTCGATACGCGAACCGCAGTCCAGGCGCAGGCTGGCGTCGCCGCTCCGGTAGAAATCGAAAAACACCGAGCGCTCGGCATCGGCACACAACACGCGGGTGCAGTGCTGGCGATAACGCACATAACGGCCCAGCGTCGCGGTGGTGCCGCCGGTACCGGGGCTGGAAATCAACCAGCTCGGTTCCGGGTGCTGCTCAAAGCGCATCTGCTGGAAGATCGACTCGGCGATGTTGTTGTTCGCCCGCCAGTCGGTGGCACGCTCGGCATAAGTGAACTGATCCATGAAATGACCGCCGCTTTCCTGCGCCAAGCGTTCGGACTCGGCGTAGATCTGCGTGGGATCCTGTACCAGATGGCTCTTGCCGCCGTAGAACGCAATCTGCGCGATCTTTTCCTGGGATGTCGTGGCGGGCATCACCGCAATGAACGGCACCCCGAGCAGCCGGGCAAAGTACGCTTCGGAAATCGCCGTCGAGCCGCTGGAGGCTTCAATTACCGGTGCGCCCGGCTTGAGCCAGCCATTGCACAGCGCGTACAGGAACAGCGAACGGGCCAGCCGATGTTTCAGGCTGCCGGTGGGGTGGCTGGATTCATCCTTGAAGTACAACTCGATGCCCGGCAGGCCCGGTAGCGGTAACGGAATCAGATGGGTGTCAGCACTGCGCTGGAAGTCCGCTTCAATGATGCGAATGGCTTCGCGGGCCCAGGGACGGTGGTCGCTCATGAGGGAGATCTCTAAGGATTTCAGCACCAAGCTTAGGATGTTTCCAACACTGCGCACAGATACAGTGACGACTCAATTGGACACACAATTGCTAGGCTTTGACGCTACGCCACCCTAGCGCATCTCTTATAACAAATAAGAATATAACTTTTGTTTTAACAACTAACGGTACGGGTTAGGGTACCCACCTGTTGAACCTGGATTGGAGAGCATCCCTTGCCTCTGCGTAGCACTTTCACCCGTTTTTTCCAGCTGGAAGCCGCCAGCGGCCTGTTGTTGATCGCCGCTGCCGCCTTGGCGCTGATCATCAACAACTCTCCGTTGTCGCACCTGTATGGCGCATTTCTCGACGTGCCGGTGGTAGCCCAGATCGGCGCGCTGCAAATCGCCAAGCCCGCGCTGCTGTGGATCAACGATGGCCTGATGGCCCTGTTCTTTCTGCTGATCGGCCTGGAGGTCAAGCGCGAGCTGCTTGACGGTCACCTGTCCAAGCCTTCGCAAGTGGTGCTACCCGGCGCAGCCGCCATCGGCGGTATGGTGGTGCCGGCGCTGATCTACTGGGCCATCAACAAGGACTACCCCGCCGCCCTCTCCGGCTGGGCAATCCCGATGGCCACCGACATCGCCTTCGCACTGGGCGTCCTGGCACTGCTGGGCAAGCGGGTGCCGGTGTCCTTGAAGCTGTTCCTGATGACCCTGGCCATCATCGACGACCTTGGCGCGATCATTGTTATTGCAGTGTTCTATTCTGCCGATCTGTCCGGCGCGGCACTGGCGGGTGCCGGTGCCTGCTTGATTGCCTTGATTGCAATGAACCGCCTGGGCGTGATCAAGCTCGGGCCCTACCTGATCATCGGCCTGATCCTGTGGGTGTGCGTACTCAAGAGCGGCGTACACGCCACCCTGGCCGGCGTGACCCTGGCGTTCTGCATCCCGATGCGCACCAAAAATGCTGAACCCTCGCCGCTGCTCACGCTGGAACACGCCCTGCACCCGTGGGTGGCCTACGGCATCCTGCCGCTGTTCGCCTTTGCCAACGCCGGCGTTTCACTCACCGGGGTCAGCCTGGAAAGCTTCACCCACCACGTGCCCATGGGCATTGCCACTGGCCTATTGATCGGCAAGACCGTCGGTGTGTTCGGCTTCACCTGGCTGGCCATCAAGACCGGCCTCGCAGCACTGCCGGGCGGCGCCAACTGGGGCCAGGTCTTCGGCGTGGCAATCCTGTGCGGCATCGGCTTCACCATGAGCCTGTTTGTCGGCTCCCTGGCGTTTGTGCCGGGTGCCAGTGAGTTTGCCGGGGAGGATCGAATGGGGATCCTGACCGGGTCAATACTCGCGGCGTGTATTGGTTACGCGGTGACGGCGCTGGCGAGTCGCAAAAAAGCCTGAGCCGACTCAAACGCAGCCCATAAAAAACCCCAACCGGTCACCCGGTTGGGGTTTTTCTTTTGCCTGCGGCTTACCGGTCAGCGAGTAACGCGGCTGGTGCCATCAACGGTCATGATGCGTACGCGATCACCGATGCGGAAGATTTCATTTTCCTGCACGGCTTGTACGTAGGCGCGCATGCTGCCGTCGTCTTCGCGAACGGTGATTTCCACGCCCTGGGTGCGGGTCAGGCCTTCTTCGGTGGCCGAGCCCAACAGGCCGCCGGCAACGGCGCCGATCACAGCAGTCACGATACTGCCACGGCCACCGCCGATGGCGCTGCCGCCAACACCACCGATGACCGCACCCGCAGCGCCGCCGATTGGGGTCTTGGTGCCTTCGATTTTCACCGGGCGCAGGGATTCGATGGTACCCATGCGCACGGTCTGTACACGACGCGCTTCGTCACGGGAGTACGAGTCGCCGGTCAGACTCGAAGCGCAGCCGCCCAGCAGAAGCGACAGGGTGGTAAAGCAGGCAACCAGTAAAACGGACTTACGCATAGCATCAACTCCAAAGGACAGGTATTCATTAAACGCTGCGGCTTGACGCCTGTCACGGCAAGCCAGGCAGAAAATTGCTTTCATTCAGCCTCAGTACAGACACCTCATACCAGAGATACCGACCAACGGTACCACTCTCATCGTAACCAGGAACTTCATGGACTATTTCATCATTGTAGTCATTACCGTCGCCGGCCTGTACTTCCATGGCTGGTTGTACCTGCGTATCAAACGCTGGATAGACCGCGACCTGGCACTCTCCCTGGCGGGCGAAGACCTGCACAAGCGCGCCTATATGTTGCAACAACTGGAGCAGGCTCGGGCGTCGAAGATCAAGCGAGGCGACTTGCCGCAGTGGCTGAAGAACGCCGCACAGCACTACACAGCCGAAACCTCTTCAACAGAGACTTCGGTGTGATCGACATCATTCCAGTGGGATGACGAAAGGTGCCGCTCAGGGCGCCAGGCGCTCGCGGGACCATTCGGTCCCTTGCAGGCGGTAGTTCAGGCGATCATGCAGGCGGCTGGCGCGGCCTTGCCAGAACTCGATACGCTCCGGCAACAGGCGATAGCCTCCCCAATGCTCGGGGCAATCGGGCTGGGTATCGCTGAAACGCTGTTCGGTGGCCTTGAGCAGGTCCTGGAGTTCTTCACGGTCGCGAATGACCTGGCTCTGCGGAGAGGCCCAGGCGCCTAAACGACTGCCCAGGGGGCGGACCTGATAATAAGCGTCGGACTCCTCAGGCGTGACCTTGACCACCCGCCCTTCAATGCGCACCTGGCGTTCCAGGGTCGGCCAGAAGAACGTCATGGCCGCAAACGGCCGCGCCGCGAGCTGTTCACCCTTGGCACTCTGATAGTTGGTGAAGAAGGTAAAGCCCTGCGCATCCAGGCCCTTGAGCAGCAGGATGCGGCAGTGCGGGCGACCGTCCTGGTCGACCGTAGCCAGGGTCATGGCATTGGCTTCCACCGGTGGCTGCTCGGTTTTCACCGCATCGGCAAACCACTGGTGGAACAACGCAAACGGCTCGTTCGGGGCCTGGGCCTCGCTCAAACCGTCCCGTGTGTAGTCACGGCGCATATCGGCCAGTGCCTGAGTCATGCGGCTTTATCCTCGTGGTTCAGCGGATCAGTTTTTCGCCTGGTCGTTCGCAGCCGGTGTAGCCGCCTTGGCTTTGGCCGGGGCCGGTTTCTTGGCAGCTGGCTTGGCCGGGGCTTTTTTAGCCGCTGGCTTGGCAGCCGCTTTTTTAGCGGCGGGTGCCTTTTTAGCCGGGGCCTTGGCGGCCGGGGCCGGGGCTGGAACGTTCTGCACCGCAACCATTTCGGCTACAGGCGGAGTCTTGCCCGACTGATACTTGCTCAACAGCGCCAGCATGGTCGTGCGCTGGGTGAACATGATTTCCATGCGACGGTTCAAGGCACGGCCCTGTGTGCTGTCGTTGGCGGCACGCGGCATCAGGTCACCCATGCCACGCAGCATCAGGCGGTCCTGTTTCAAGCCACTGAGGCTGAAGATCGAGGCAATGGACTGCGCGCGTTCCCTGGTCAACGCCTGGCTGGCAGGCGCGGTACCAGTGGCATCCACGTGTCCCAGGACCAGCACGGCGGTTTTGGGATCGGATTCAACCGCCTTGGCGACGCGAGTGAACGGACCCAGGGTAACCGGCAGCAGCATCGCCGGGCGTTTCGGGTTGTAGGAGCCGTCTACCGGAGCAATCACGACGAGCACGTTGTCGCGACGTTCCAGTTGCAGGTTGCTGTCCTTGATGGCGGCGCGCAGGCGCGGCTCATAGTCGTCCAACCAGGCCTGGGTGACTTTCGGGTCAGGCATCGGCACATTGGTCACGTCGACCTTGGCCAATGGCTTGGGTTTGCTTTCGAACGGCCACCACCAGTGGGTTTCGCTGTCGGTCTTGGCGACGGCAGGCGCGGCGTCTGGAGCCGGGGTCGCGGCCTTGAGGTCGGCTTTCAGGTCAGCCTTGGCATCAGCGGCCTTCTCGTCAGCGCTCTTGGAGGAGAACGGCCACCAGCTCGAACCGGTGTCAGCCTTGGCGGCCGGCGCTGGCGCGGCGGCAACAGGCGCAGCAGCTGCGGCTACAGGTGCGGCAGGCTTGGCGCCTGCAGCGGGTTTGGCATCCGGCTTGGCGTCGGTTTGGGTCACTGCGTCCTTGGTAGTGGCCTTATCCGACCCAAATGACCACCAATGCCCGCCCTCGGCATCATTTTGTGGAGTTTGTGCGCAACCGGTAATAGTGAGGCAAAGCGCCAGTGCCAAGGACTTGTTCGATAACATGAGATATCCACAAAATGAGAAAAGAAACGGGGGTCTCGATGACCCGTTAAACAGACGCTTACAGAACATTAAAGTTACATCATTTCGTTCAGCGTCTTCTTATAGTTGCCTTTGTAACAAAAAAATGTGAAACAGCAAGGGGTTTACAGACAACCGGCCAATATTCTGACCAACTTCTGTGCCCGTGGGTCCATAAGTACATAAGGCCCCAATGTATTAGTCACGAAACCAAACGCTACATCATGCTCAGGGTCGGCAAAACCCACCGAACCACCGGCGCCTGGATGCCCGAACGCACGGGCGCCAAGGCCAAACGTAGCATTGGGCAACTGTGGTTGATCCAACATGCAGCCCAGCCCGAAGCGGGTTTGTGTCAATAATGTTTTATCCGGCCCGATACTGTGTTCACGGGTCAATTCTTCGAGCATGTCGGCTTCCAACAAACTACCGTCCAACAAACCACTATAAAAACCGGCCAGGCTACGCGCATTACCGTGACCATTTGCCGCCGGCTGCTGCATGCGTCGCCATTCAGGTTTATTAGTACTGGTGAGAATAGACGGTGGATTGGCAAATGCCCGCGTCGTCAAGGCAGTAGGCTCGCGCATCATTACTTGCAGTAAACGTTGAGCGGCTTCATCGCCCATATTGCCTTTGCTGCGCGCAATATGTGCAACACGATAAAACTCTTCGTCGGCCAGGCCCACGTGGAAGTCCAGCCCCAGCGGCCGGGCCACCCGCGCCACAATGGACTCACCCGGCCCACGCCCATCGGCGCGGCGCAGCAATTCGCCGACCAGCCAACCGTAGGTGATCGCCTCGTAGCCATGACCCTGGCCCGGCGTCCACCACGGGGCTTCGGCGGCCAGGGTATCGACCATCAATTGCCAGTCATACAAGGCTTCGGCGGGCAGCATCTCGCGGATTGCCGGCAACCCGGCCTGGTGGCAGAGCAACTGGCGCAGGGTGATGCTTTCCTTGCCGGCGGCGGCAAACTCAGGCCAGTACTTGGCCACTGGCGCGTCCAATTGCAACTTGCCCTCGGCCACCAGTTGCAGGGCCGTGACGGCGGTGAAGGTCTTGGTGCAGGAAAACAGGTTGACGATGGTGTCGCTGTGCCAGGCCTCGGTACCGTCCTTGTCGGCGGTACCGGCCCACAGGTCAACGACGGTTTCGCCGCCGATCTGGATGCAGAGCCCGGCGCCACGCTCCTGCGGGTCATCGAATAACGCGGCAAACGCTTCACGCACCGCTTCGAACCGGAGCTCGTAATGACCCTGAACCTGCACCTAAGCCCCCTCGGAAAACACCGTAAAAAGTGGCCGACATTGTTCCAGCCATTATGGAGTTTGTGAACCCATCAACGATGAATCAATGACCATTTCCCGAATGCCCACCGGCGTGTCCGGCGCCCTGCCCCGGGCCTTTGCCATCACGCCCTGGATTGCTGCCTTCGCTTTCATGAACCGTGCTGGCGGCCTTGGCCTTTTCCGCTTCCTTACCCAGTTGATCCACCGCCGCCAGGTTGCTTCTGCGCACACTGTCGACAAAACCCTGGAACGGTACGTCAGTGATGCCCACCAGGCCGAAGTGGCCGTTTTCACCGTCCAGCAACCGGCCGGTCACTGGCTGATCCAGGTACTGGAACCAATGCACGCCGACAATTGACGGCTCGGCCATGGCTTGTTTGAGGAAGTTGGCATATGCCGCGCTACGCTCTTCTTCCCTGGCCAACTGGGTCACGCCGCCCCAGAACGGGCCACGGTCCGCAGAGCCGAAGTTGAATTCAGTGATCAACACCGGTTTGTCCAGTGCACGAAGCGCGGCAAAGTCATAGCCATCCTGGGGTTTGAGCGTGTACATGTTGAAGCTCAGCACATCGCAATACTGCGCACACGACGCCACGGCCTCCGGCGTACTCACCGCATAACGCCCGCCCAGCAGCAGTTGGTTGGGGGCGTGCCATTTCAGCGAGTCGGAGATGGTCTTGAAGTAGGCATCGGCAAAGGTCTTCTGGAAGTATTTGAAGTCAGCTTCGATTTCCGGGTGCTCAGGGTTGGGCATCGGCGGCTCGAAGCCTGGGTCTTCCATCAGCTCCCACCCCGCCAACTCGATGCCCCAGGCTTTCGACAGGCCTTGCTCGTTGCGGTACTTGTCACGCAATTGCTTGAGGAACGCGCGCTTGGCCGGCACGTCGGTGGTCATGCGCAAGGTGCCGTAGGCCAGGGCGTAGCGGGATTTCGGATCATCGCCGGGGCCGGCCCAGGCCAGTTCGTTATCGGCAAAGAAGCCGATCAGCCAGGGATCGTCGCGGTGGTCGCGGGCGGCGATAGCCACCGCGCGCTCGGTCGCCATGGCGAAACGCGGATCGAACGGATCGGGCATGCCGCCCCACCAGTCGGTGCCGGTGCTGATGCTGGCGTAGTCGCCGACGATCGACAACGGCAAGGTGTACGGTACACGGTCGGCACTGGCCAACGCGCCGTCGCTCCAGTTGCCGACGGTATTGAAACCCCAGGCTTGCAGGCGATCAAGGGTGTGGGTCAACCAGCGTTTCTGGTCAAACCCTTCGCCGCCATAAGTGCGCTGCAGGTTGGCGCCGTAGAAATCGTACCAACGTCCGGCACCAAAGCCACGACCTTCACCCGCACCATTGCCGGTGCGGTTATCGCCGCTGCCGTAATACTTGTCGAAGGGTTCGCCGGCCTTTGGCAGCGCCGCAAACATCCACTCACGACCGGCCACGTAGGTCTGGCTGTTGTCCGGGGCCACGGTATTGACGCCCAGGGAATAGAACGGATGGCCTTCCGGGGTCACCAGGTACCAGCGACCGTCGCGCTTTTCGGTACGGAAAAAGCCACTGGCCTTGAACGCCGGCCCTTTGTTCCAGCCGCCGAACTTGTCCAATGCGGATTTATCACGCGCGGCCAGCCAACCCTGCAGTTGGGTTTGCTCCTTTGCGGCGGCCGCCTTGAGTTGTTCGTCGCTGCTGACCTTTTCCGGCCAGCGCGCGCGGGTGGACTGGCCATAAGCATCTACCAGTTCGCTATAGGCCGCCTTCAGCACCGGCTCGCTGTCCTGCACACCAAAGCGTTCCAGCAGAATGCTTTGCGCGGCGTTGGGCTTGATCATCGACAGGGTCACCGAGACCACTTGGCTGCGGTCGATTTCGCCAGCGCTGCTGGCCAGCAACACACGCTGGCCGTCCACGGTGATCGGCATCGGCGGGCCGGCCTTCATGCCCTGGCTCAAGGGCGAGTTGGCTTGCAGCGGTACCAGCAAGGTCTGGGCCGGTCCGGCCGGCAGGTCGATGCGGCTGACCAGGGTCTTGCCATCGCTGCTCTGCACCTTGACATAGAGGGTCAGCGCCCAGTCCATGGCGCTCTGGATACGCAGGCTCATGGCGCCGGACTGCGACCAGTCCCAGGCACCGGTCTGTGGGCTGAGCACCAGGCTCGGCTCGGCGGCCGGATTGAAGGTGATGCGACGCAACACCTCGCCTTCCGGGGTTTGTTCGGCGTTGTATTGCGGCAGGCTGGCGTCCTGGGTCGCCACCTTGACCACATCGGCAGGCCGGACGAAGTTGAACAATGTCTGTTGCCCCGCGGGCGCGGCCATCAAGGGCGCAGTGAACAGCAGGGCAAAAAGGGCGGGCAGCGTGCGAATCATACGAACAAGGTTCTCCCAAACGGCCGGTGAATGGCCTGATGACATAAATCCATAGCAGTGAGATAGACCACGAAGTGGGCGAATTCGCCCACGATGGCTTAAGAAATTTCGCGCCGGAACGGCGGCAATGCATTCAGGATCGCCTTGCCGTAGCGCTGGGTAACCAGGCGGCGGTCGAGCAAGGTGATGGTGCCCCGGTCTTCCTCGGTACGCAGCAAGCGACCGCAGGCCTGCACCAGCTTCAAGGAAGCATCCGGCACCGAGATCTCCATGAACGGGTTACCGCCCCGCGCTTCGATCCATTCGGCCAATGCGGCCTCGACCGGATCATCCGGCACCGAGAACGGGATCTTGGCGATCACCACGTGTTCGCAGTAGGCACCGGGCAAGTCCACGCCTTCGGCGAAACTCGCCAGGCCGAACAGCACGCTGGAATCCCCGCCATCGACCCGCGCCTTGTGCTTGTTCAGGGTTTCCTGCTTGGACAGGTTGCCCTGGATAAACACCTGCTTGCGCCAGTCGCGGTCGAGGCCGTCGAACACGTCCTGCATCTGTTTGCGCGACGAGAACAACACCAGGGTGCCGCGCGAACCTTCCACCAAAGAGGGCAGGTCGCGGATGATCGCCGCGGTGTGCGCCGGTGCATCCCGTGGGTCGGCCTTGAGATCGGGCACCCGTAGCACACCGGCGTCGGCATGATGGAACGGGCTTGGCACTACCGCCGTGACGGCCTTTTTCGGCAAGCCCGCGCGCATGCGGAAGCGGTCGAAGGTGCCCAGGGCGGTCAGCGTGGCGGAGGTCACCAGGCAGCCGTATGCCACGTTCCACAGGTTGCGGCGCAGCATTTCGGCGGCGAGGATCGGGCTGGCGTTGACCTCGATATCAAACAACGCACCGCTTTCCGACAGGGTCAGCCAGCGGGCCATGGGCGGGTTGTCTTCCGGGTCTTCGACGGTAAAGGCCGTCCACAACTCCCAGTTGCCCTGGGAACGGGACAACAGGCTGCCGAACAGCGGGTACCACTCCTCGGCCTGGTTGCTGGCGATGCCGATGTTGACCTCGCCGTCCATGCCTTCCTTGAGCAGGTCGGTCAGGCGGGTGAACAGGTCGGTCAGACGGGAAAAGCCTTTCTTCAGCTCGATGCCCATTTCGCGCATATGCTCGGGAATCATCCCGCCGACGAAGCGGTGGCGCGGGCGCTCACGGCCTTCCACATCTTCACCGGGCTTGAAGTCGGCCACCTGTTCGCAGGCGCTGAACATGAACTGTTGCTGGGTCTTGATCTCCCGCGCCAGCTCCGGCACCTGTTCGATCAGCTTGCCCAAATCGCCGGGCAGTGGGTGCTGGGCGAGCAATTTAGTCAAATTCTTCGCGGTGGTTTCCAGCCAGTCGGCGGTGGAGCGCAGGCGCGTGTAGTGGGCGAAGTGGCCGATGGCCTTGTCGGGCAGGTGATGGCCTTCGTCGAACACGTAAAGGGTGTCACGCGGGTCCGGCAGCACGGCACCGCCGCCCAGGGCCAGGTCTGCCAGCACCATGTCATGGTTGGTAACGATCACGTCAACCTTGCCCATGCCTTCGCGGGCCTTGTAGAAGGCGCACTGGCCGAAGTTGGGGCAATGACGGTTGGTGCACTGGCTGTGGTCGGTGGTCAGGCGCGCCCAGTCGGCATCTTCGAGGGCCGTGGGCCAACTGTCGCGATCGCCGTCCCATTTATTGCCCGCCAGCTTTTCGATCATGCTGGTAAACAGCTTCTGGCTGACCTCATCCACCTCGATCTTGAAGCCTTCTTCCTCGAACAGCGAGGCCGTGGCAGTTTGTGCATGGCCTTCCTGCAGCAGCACGTCGAGCTTGGACAGGCACATGTAGCGGCCACGGCCCTTGGCCAGGGCGAAGGTAAAGTTCAGGCCGCTGTTGCGCATCAGGTCGGGCAGGTCTTTGTAGACGATTTGCTCTTGCAGGGCGACGGTGGCGGTGGCGATCACCAGGCGCTTGCCGGCGGCCTTGGCAGTAGGGATCGCAGCCAGGCTGTAGGCCACGGTCTTGCCGGTACCGGTGCCGGCTTCGACGGCGACGACGGCGGGCTCACCTTCGCGGCGGCCTTCGTCATCGGTGTCGATATCCCCGAGGACCTTGGCCACTTCGGCGATCATCAGGCGTTGGCCGTAGCGCGGTTTCAAGCTCTTGGCTTCGAGAAAACGCGTATAGGCGCCCTGGATCGTGGTTTTGAGTTCAGTGCTGATCATGGATAGTCGGGCGCAAAAAACGCTGGATAAATTTTCAGTGGTTCGGATCGGCCGCTATCATACCCCGCTAATTAATCCCGCGCAGAACGGAGTACCACAATGACCGCGTTTAGCCTCGCTTACACCCTGCATGTATTGGCCGCCCTGATATGGGTCGGCGGTATGTTTTTCGCCTGGATGATCCTGCGCCCCGCCGCCGTGGCGGCACTTGAAGGCCCTGCCCGGCTCAAGCTGTGGGCAAATGTGTTTCAACGTTTTTTCGTGTGGGTGTGGGTGGCGGTGCTGGTTTTGCCGATCAGCGGCGTCGGCTTGTTGCAACTGCGCTTCAGCGGATTTGAAACCGCACCGCGTTATGTGCAGATGATGATGGGGTTGTACCTGGTAATGACGGCGCTGTTTATCCGCATCCAGGCGCTGAAGTTCCCGCAGCTGCGCGCGGCGGTGGCAGCCGAAGATTGGCCGGCGGGTGCGGCTGCACTGGGGCAGATTCGCAAGCTGGTGGGAATTAATTTGATCGTGGGGTTGGTGGTGGTGGCGATTGCTTCGGCTCGGCCGATGTTCTGAGTACAGCTGCAAGCCTGAAGCTTGCAGCTGCGGCTCTTTAGAGCCGCTGAATAGTCACTGTACCCGCAGGCCCCACCGGTCCCGGCTGCCCTTCCAACCCTGGGCGGCCCTTCTCGCCTCCCTCGGTGCGGTACACCAGGCAGCCTTTGGACTCCCCACCTTTGCCCGGCTTGCCGGCCGTACCGGCCAAACCGCCAGCACCGCCATCCACCCAGACCTTGATGTGTTCAGCCGGGAAGTCCTTCGGTAACTCCACGCGGACCTGTGCACCCGCCCCACCCGGCAAGCCATCGCCGCCATTGTCGCCATTGGCACCACGCCCAGCCGAACCCCAGGTGCACCCAGGATCCACGCCATTGGCGCCATCCAGCCCGGCATATCCTTGGGCACCGGCGCCGCCACGGGCATCCACCGACAGTTCTTCAGCCGTCAGCGAGTTGATGCGCAAGGTCAGGTCACGCCCGGCCTTGGCTGGTTTTTCATGGGTACCGGGGGCACCGCGCGAAGTGATCTGGCTGCCATGCTCAAGTTGCGCATGCCGCACCTGCAGTTGCAGCGCGGTATTGCCAGGAACCATTGCGATGCGTGCATCGCGGCCCAGGTGCAGTTCATCCACCGTGACCTGGCTGATGGTGGCCGGAATCAGCAAAGTTCCGTAGTCCGCCACGTCCAGGCGCTCCAGTTGCAACACGCTGGTGCTGGAGGGAAGGCGCATCAATGAGTTGGTTTCAACACTGACGCTCTGGGCCAGGGCAACGGGGCTGACCAACAGGGCCAACAGAAAAACCTTACGCATCATGGGGCTCCTGAGTGTTTTCGAATTTTTCTTTGGATGCACAGTAACGACTTCTACAGGCGATTTGCCAGTGAAGGTTCAAAAAACTTGAGAGGGCTGCGATTTAAGCGAGGATCGCCGGCAATGCCCCTGTGGATACCACAGGGGCAAGGGCTGTCAGCGGTTGATCTGGATTTCCGTACGGCGGTTCAAGGCGCGGCCTTCAGCGGTCTTGTTGTCGGCGACCGGATGGCTTTCGCCCGCGCCGGTTACAGACACAAAGGCACTGCGGGGCACACCGGCGCCGACCAGGTAATCGGTGACCGAATGCGCACGTTTTTCCGAGAGTTTCTGGTTGTAGGCGTCTTTACCGACGCTGTCGGTGTGACCACTGACCCGCAGTTGGGCGCTCGGAGCTTCCTGTTTCAGGCGCGTGGCAATGGTGTCGAGTTTGGTTTTATCCGCTGCCGTCAACTTGGCGGAGTCGAACTGGAAGTGCACATCGCGGATCACAATGGTTTCTTCCTTGACCACGACAACCTCCTCAACCACCGCCGCTGGCGGCGCCGGTGGGCAACCATTGGCGTCGACCTGCACGCCTTTCGGCGTGCCCGGGCACTTGTCGCGGCTGTCCGGCACGCCATCGCCATCTTCGTCGCCATCGCCGTGCACCCAGCAATAGGCGCCGGCCATGCCGCCGACCAGCAAGGCACCATAGCCTGCGTAGGCTGAGCTTTCAGTCGCACCGATCGCCGCACCGGTCACACCGCCGACAGCGGCGCAGGTAGGCCAATCGGTTTTTTGCAAGCCTGCGCAACCTGTCAATACTCCGGTTAGCAGAACCAAAGGTAGAGCTGTCCGCATGATGCTCATCTGACTTTCTCCTGAGGGGATCGGCGGGGGCCGATGAGTGGAGTAAAGACCGCTCTTTTCAACTGCGCCACTACGCCACGCCCCCGTATTCATTGAGGATGGCAGCCCACGTAGGACTTTTCGCAACCGCCCGCTCTAGGCCCGCACGCTCAGCCGCGCTAGTCTCTACGGTCCTGATGTGAGGATTTCTGATGACCGCTGGTATTTCTTCCCGTACGCCCCAGCAAGCCTTGGCTGCACTGCTGGATCTGCACCAGCCAAAACGCCTGTTGCTGTTGGGCGCCAGCCAGTTCCCGGCGCTGGATGCATTTAAAGACGCACACCCGGATACCCAGGTGTTTTGCGCCGATCCAGGGCCATTGCCGCAAGCATTGGCGGCACTGCGTTTTGACCTGGCGCTGGTGGTCGATTGCCTGGAGCACCTGTCAAAACCCCAGGGCCTGACCTTGCTCGGCGGCATCCGCAACCTCAACGCCAGCCGCATTGCGGTGCTGGTGGACCTGGGCGCCTGCGGATGGAAGGAAACCGACTTCTTCTCCCTGGCCCTGCAGGCCGGTGAGCGTTTCCAGCGCGATGAGCAGGTGCTGACGCTGTTTACCTACGATCTGCTTGACTATAAACAGGTGCCGGACTGGCTCAACGCCCGTTTCTGGGCCAACCCGGAAAACTTTGGAAAGTATTGGTGGTAACCCGATGATCTGACACCTTGCAAGCGTTAGATCCTCATCGTATTAGATGATAGCCCTACATATTCCCAGTCTTAGCTGGTGATTACGGGGCGATCTAATGACCCTGAATCTGTTAAAGCAGCCTTTTTTCGGCCGTTTTTTGCGGGGCTGCCATCGGTATTGGCTTGCCTGCCTCGCCTACGTTTTTCAACGGCTTGCTAAGGGTGACTGGCCCGCGGCGCAGCTCGCTACCGATTCACTGCCGCCCAGCCTGCCATACCGGTGCGGCCACCACCCTGCCAGGAACCTGTGGCATACCTGCATCAGCTCGCGGCGGCGACCTCCACGTTCTGCGCCGCCTGGTAGAGAATCTGCCCAACCAGATCGACCTCCGCTTCGCTGATGATCAGCGGCGGCAGGAAGCGAACGGTTGCGCCGTGCCGGCCGCCCAGCTCGACGATCAGGCCACGCTCCAGACAAGCACGTTGTAGCTTGCGCGCCCGCTCGCCATCGGTAGCGGGCTGGCCAAGGGCATCCTGGCTGGCAGGATCGATGATCTCCATGCCCAGCATCAGACCACGGCCGCGCACGTCGCCGATCCAGTCGAACTCGGCCTGCAGCCCGTGCAGCAGCGTCTGCAAGCGTGCTCCGACGTTGCGCACATGGCTGCAGATGCCTTCGCGCTGAATGAAGCGCAAGGTGGCATCGCCTGCGGCCATGGCCAGTTGATTACCTCGGAAAGTGCCGGCATGGGCCCCGGGCTGCCATTGATCCAGCTCGCCCCGATAGACCACCACCGACAGCGGCAGACCACCGCCGATGGCCTTCGACAGCGTCACCACATCAGGGGTGATGGCGCTGCGCTCAAAGGCAAACAGATCGCCGGTGCGCCCGATACCGCATTGGATCTCGTCGAGGATCAGGGGAACACCGTGCTCACGCGTGATCGCCCGCAGCCCCTGCAGCCAGCGATCAGGGGCGCAAATCACCCCGCCCTCGCCCTGCACCGTTTCCAGGATCATGGCCGCCGGCTGGGTCACGCCGCTTTCCGGGTCGGCGAGCAGGTGGCGGATGTAATGCAGACTGGCGTCGATCGCCTGCTCGCCGCGCAGGCCGAACGGGCAACGGTAGTCATGTGGATACGGCAAGAATTGCACCCCCGCCAGCAGGCCACCCAAGGCATTCTTCGGCCCCAGGTTGCCGCTCACAGACAGCGTGCCGAGGGTCATACCGTGATAGGCGCCATGGAACGCCAGGATGCTCTGCCGCCCGGTTGCCGTGCGCGACAGCTTGAGCGCCGCCTCCACTGCGTCCGCCCCCGTGGGGCCACAGAACTGGATGCGCGCGTCCCTGGCGAAGTCACCAGGCAGCAGATCGAAGACCGTCTCTACGAAGGCATCCTTGATCGGCGTACTCAGATCGAGGGCATGCAGCGGTATGCCCGAGGCCAGGGTCTTCTGGATCGCCTCCACGGTCACCGGGTGATTGTGCCCCAGCGCCAGGGTACCGGCACCGGCCAGGCAATCGATGTACACCTGCCCCCGCGAGTCCTCGACATACACCCCCTGCGCCCGCTTGAGCTCCAGCGGTATGCGCCGTGGGTAGCTGCGCGCATTCGACTCGCGCTGCATTTGCCGCTGCAATGCCGGCGTGCTGTCCAGGCAATAGCGCTGGCTTAGCCCGCTGTGCCGGTACTGGAGTTCGAGCGTGGTGTTGGTGATCGGGGGGATTGCATTCATGAGTGCATCCTCGTGTTGCGCGGATAGCGCGTTATCTGATGACGCTGCCGGAACGTGCGTCATGCAGTGAACGACCAGCCAACTCAGGCGATTCCTAGTTGCTGCTATCGGCTACCGGACAACGCAGCAGGGGGCTGTCGCCCGGCAATACGGAAAACCAGGGGCTGGATGCACAAGGCCTCAGCCGCGATCCTGGGGCTGCATGGCTTGACGCAAGCTCAAAGGCCGCATGTCAGTCCAGAACGACTCGATAAAAGCCAGGCACTCCTCCTTGCTGCCCTGCTTGCCGGCCGCGCGCCAGCCTTGCGGTATCTCCTTGTAATCCGGCCAGATCGAATACTGCTCCTCATCGTTGACTACAACCAGAAATCGCGTTTCAGGACTGTCCAGACTCATGTTCCACTCCGTTTCCACTGAAGATGCGAGCGCTCGCAGGGTAGTTTGAGCTTTGCATGCGAGCGGCCGTAGGATAATACAGTTAATAATAATTATCATTAGACGTTAGCGTGATGCGCTTACACACCCTGGTGTCACAGACAGGGTTAGCCTGCACGCCCCCGGTTTGTTTATACTGATCGCCACCGTTGATAACGAGTCTCAACAGCAAGCGCCTGACTATGCCTCGACCCGCAGCCTCCCTGACCAAGCATTGCGCAATGCCGCCTGACGGTGACACTGGGCCGCGAGGATGATCGCCAGCCTCGCCCCGCTGTTCAGCGGCCCGCTGGCGGACTATGGGGAAAACCTGCAACTGGCCAGTGATCAACAGCAGGCAATTGCCGGCTCGCAATTGTTTCAGCCGGACTATTTCGCCGAGTTCATTCGGGAACTGGCAGCCCGCCATGGCAGCGACGATTTCATGGCGCTGACCTCTATCTGGTCGAAATGGTATTTCTGCTTCATAGCACCCGCCGTGGCGGCCAGCTTGCTCTTGCAGCGCGAGTTGCCTATCGCCCTGAGCGATGTCGGCGTCATCCTCTCGGCCGCGGGAAAGCCGCTTGCCCTGCACCTGCCCCATGAAGGCAGCGTTCTGCCACCCTGCGCGCCCTTCGCGCGCTTCGACGCCTTGATCGAGCGGCATCTGAAACCGGTGATCGAGGTAATGGCCAGCGTCTCGAAAGCCTCGCCACGACTGTTCTGGAGCAACGCCGGCAACCTCTTCGAATTCGCCACTACCCAAATCGAACTGCATCGATTGGCAACGTTCGATTGCGCAGCCCCGGCCAGAACCGTGCTGGAAAGCCGCCTGCGCCCCGATGGCCGGCGCAACCCGCTGTTCGCCCCGGTGTACTACAAGGACGTCGGCGCTAACGAACCGCAGCGGTTACGCCGTATCTGCTGCATTCGCTACCGCCTGCCCGGCATAGGCTATTGCAGCAGTTGCCCACTCGACCGCGACAAAACACCCGAATAAGCCGCTCCAAGCGGCTACCTGACCAACTGGAAAGGGTTCTCGCTGGTGTGGTCATAGTCCACCAACTGGCCGTAATCAAGCCGGTAGATGCGATCGGCCACGTCGAAGTAGCGGTCATCGTGAGTGATGGCGATGACCGTTTTTCCGGCCGCCTGCAACTCGGGCAGCAGCTCGTGGTAGAACACGTGGCGGAACACCGGGTCCTGGTCCGCCGCCCATTCGTCGAGCAGCAGCACCTCGCGACCCTCCATCATCAGCAACAGCAGGGCCAGGCGCTTGCGCTGCCCCTGTGAAAGGGCCGTGGTGGACAGGCGTCCATCGACAAACTGCACCTTGTGCGCCAGCCCCAGGCGTTGCAGATAGTGATCGACCCGCTCCTCCAGCCCATCGAGCTGGCCGTTCTCACCGAGCACATCGGCGAACAGATAGAAGTCGGCGAAGATCGCCGCGAAATGTTCGCGGTGCCACTCGCTGTTCGAGACATCCAGCGTCACGCCATTGAGCGCGACCGTCCCCTCGCTAGGCTGGTAGAGCCCGGTCAGCAATTTGGCCAGGGTCGACTTGCCGCTGCCATTGCCGCCGACGATAAAGATCAGTTCGCCACGGCGAACGTGCAGATCGATGGGGCCCAGCTGGAAGGCGAATTCGTCGCTCTGCCCGGGGTAGCGGTATTGCACGTTGCTCAGGCGCAACTCACGGAAAGGCTCGGCGGCCTTCGGCGGCAAGGTGAAGTGCACCGTCTCGCCCAGGGCCAGGTCATCGATGGCCTGCAAGGCCACATGGCCGCGGATCACCGTCGGGACGGCATCGAGGATCATCGAGATCGGCGTACGCAGGAACATGATCGCCAACACGTAGCCCACCACCACCTGCTGGCTCAGCAGCCCGAGGCCCTGACCGAGGAAGAACAGCGTACCGATCAGCAAGAACACCAGCAGCGACGTCCAGTTCAGGTTGATCGCCCACAGGGTATCGGCGCGTACCGAGGCCTGCAGCGAGGCCTGCGCGATCGGCTCCAGGCGCTGGTTGTACAGCATCTGCCGACGCTCCCGGCTCAAGGCCAGTTCGCAGCGGCCGTTAATGGTCGCCTCGAACTGCTCGGTCAACCGGTCGTCCTGCTGCCGCACCTGCTGCATCAGGCGCTTGACCTTGCGCCCGAGCAGCACATCGAGCAGCACGCCGAAGGCGATCACCGCCAGGGTCAGGGCGAAGAAGGGCAGGCTCAGCCAGGCCATGTAAGCCAGGCCAGCCAGCAGCAGCAAGCCGTTGTACAGCGAGATCGGCAATTGCTTGAAGGCCGTGGCCACGGTGGTCACGTCCTTGGTCAGCGCGTTGTAGATGCGCGGGCTGCCCAGTCGCTCGATGCGCTCCAGGGCGGTGCCCAGCACCTTGCCCACCAGGCGCAGGCGCAACTGATAGACCAGGCGATGGCCAATCTGCACCAGCAGCCACTGGGCCAGGGTGCCGCTGACGAACAGCAGCAACAGCAGGCCGGCGAACAGCGCCAGCGCCTGGCTCAGGTCATCCAGCCCCTGCTCCAGGCTGCGGTTGATATAGCCGATCAGGCCGATGCTGCTGATCGCACTCAAGGCACTGCACAGCACCGCCAGGAAAATGCGCCAGCGCGCATCATGCAGCAGTTCCTTCAATAACATCATCAGTTCGACACCTTCTCGGCTTGGTGTTGCGGCGCAATGCTTGGCGCCAGCAAAGACAACAGATCCTCACTCAAGCGCGGCTCGGCAAGGATCGCATGATGGCCGACATCCAGGCTCCGATCATGCAGCGCCTTGCGCGTGTGCGCCTGCCAGGGTGTACGCAGATCACCGTGGGCATTGCTGCGCCACAACCAGATGGGCACGTCGACCACCGGTAAGGCCTGTTCGTACAGGCGCGTCTTGATCGCCCGGTAGCGCACCATCACGGCCTGCAACTCGGCATCAGCGCCGTGCGATTGCAGATGCTCACGCACCTCGGCGTCGGCCAGCATGCGGGTCACTCCCTCAGCATAATCGCAATCGACCAGTTGCCGGGCCAGACGCTCACGCAACGTATCGCCAAGCGGCCGCGAACGGCTGCGACACAGGAACACCAGGTCGGCGAGCAACTGGCCACCCTCGTCGCCGTCGCCAGCAAGGCTGCGCTGCGGATCATGATCCACCGTCGCCAAGGCCTTGATGGTGAAACCGGCTGACTGTAGGTGCGCAACCAACAGCAGCGCCAGGCGAGAAGCCAGGCACCAGCCCAGCACCACCAGCGGCCGCTGCTTGAGCGACTCAGGAATGCTCTGCACATAGCGCTGCAGCAGCCTGCCCAGATCCTTGCTTTCCCAACCCTCGCCAAATGCCGCCAGGCCATAAACGGCCTGGTTTTCGCCAAGTTGCTCCACCAACGGTCGATAGTCTTTCAGGTGGCCCTCCGCGCCATGTACCAGGAGCAAGGCAGGCGCCTCACCGGCCACATCGTTCAGCACCTGCCAGCCCTCGCTACTCGCGCCCTGATCGAGGCTCTGCACCAGTTCGCGCACGGTCTGCCGCTCGAACAGCAGATTAGTTGGCGGGTTGAGCCCCAGTTGCTCGCGAATCAGCGCCACCACCTTGATCGCCGCCAGGGAATGCCCGCCCGTGGCGAAAAAGTTGTCGGTCACGCCGAGATCCTCGACACCCAGCACACGGCACCAGATTTCCAGCACGGCGCTTTCCAGTTCGCCGACCGGGGCCACCCGCGCACCTTGCAGGCGCTGTCGGGCACGCTCCAGCAGCGCCTGCCGATCGAGTTTGCCATTGCTGTTCAGCGGCAGGGCTTTCACGGCGAAGATGCCGGCGGGCAGCATGTAGTCCGGCAGTTGTTGGGCCAGATCGTCGCGCAGCAGGTTCGCGGCCCGGCTCTGCCCTTGCTCCTCCACGACGAAGGCCAACAGGCGCTCACCATCAAGCAACACCGCCGCCTGCTGCACACCCGGCAGGCCGCGCAACGCCTGTTCGACCTCCGCCAGTTCCAGACGAAAACCGCGAATCTTCACCTGCTGATCATTGCGCCCGAGAATGCGCAAGGCACCATCGGCCTGGCGCAACGCCAGATCACCAGTGCGATACAGGCGCGCGCCGGACCGCAGGTCTTGGCCGAATGCCGAACTGCCGACATCCCCCAGATAGCCACGGCCGACACTGGCCCCGGCCACGCACAACTCGCCCGCCTGCCCGCAGGGCACGGGGCGCTGTTGTTCGTCGAGCAGATAGATGCAGTTGTTGCCGAGCACCCGGTTCAAGGCCGTGCCGCTCGCCCCCTGCTCGCTGTCGATGGCCCGCCAGAGCACGCCGACCGTGGTTTCGCTCGGCCCGTAGTGGTTGTACAGGCGGCAACCAGACCCTGCCTGTGCCAGCCGCGCCAGCAGGCTCTCGCCCACCGCTTCGCCGCCAAGCACCAGCACCTGACGCGGCAGCACACCCTCCAGCGGATGCTCGCCGATCAATGCCTCGAGGTGCGATGGAACGATCTTCAGCACATCCAGCGGATGATCGCGCAGCTCCTCGGCGAAGGCTTGCGCATCGGTGACGCTGGCCTGGCTCAGCAGGTGCACGCAGCCCCCCTGCAGCCAGGCCGGGTACAACACGGTATTGCCCAGGTCGGCGAGCAGCGACGACACCAGCCCGTAGTGAGCACCTGCCGGCAGATCCAGCGCGTGAGTGATCTGGCTCGCGTAGTGGCGTAGCTGCCCCTGCTCGATCTGCACGCCCTTGGGCTTGCCGCTGGTGCCCGAGGTGTAAAGCACATAGGCCAGGTGCTGCGGCGCGCTGGCCACAGGCGCAGCGAGTGGTGCAGCGCTGCTGGCCTTCGACCAGGCCAGGCTGGGCACCTCGCAGACCAGGTTCGACTCATCCAGATGCAGCAGAACAGCAGGTTTGGAATCCTCGAGAATGCTGGCCAGACGCAGCGGTGGCAGCGCCGGGTCCAGCGGCAGATAGGCCGCGCCTGCCTTGAAGCAGGCCAGCATGGCGACCAGCATCTGCGCGCCACGCGGCAGCAGCAGCGCCACCACTTGGTCAGGGCCAACGCCGGCCTGCTGCAAACTGCCGGCCACCCGTTCGCTCAGCTCATCCACCTCGGCATAGGACAACAGCTGCCGGCCATCGCGCAGCGCCGGGCTGGCCGGCTGGTGGCGCGCATGGGCACGGAATCGCTCGACGATATCGACGTCCGCTGGCAGTTCCCCGCCAGTCGCTGTGGGCTGCGCCTCCTCCGTCAGCACGGTATCCAGGCCGTCCAGCGGCGCTTGCGGCGCCTGCAGCAGTTGGCCGATCCAGTGCACGTAACGGCGCAGCAAGAGCTGCATCTGCTCACGGCGATATAACCCGGTGTCGTACACCAGCGCCAACTGGCCCTGGCCGGACTCATCCAGCAGCCAGTGCAGTTGCAGTTCCACCGGTGTGTCGAAGGACAAGGCCAGCAGCGCCTGTACCTCGGCCAGATGCTGCACGCGCAGCCCGGCCTGATAGCTGGCGCGCCACTCCGGCAGCAACTCGGCCTGACCGAGGTACTCCTGCCAGAGCACGGCGCTTTCCAGTTGCCGGGCCAGTTGCCGGGCCAGGCTGACCCAACTGGCGTGCTCGGACAAATGCACCTGCATGGGCAGCGTTTGCTCGAACAGCCCGTAGGCGCCCTGCAGCTCCTCATAGTCGTCACGCGGGTCGTGCTGCAGGCCCAACTGCGCATGGCGCTGACCGTTCAGGCGGCCGAGCAAGGCGCCCCAGGCTGCCAGGGCGAGTGGTTCGATGGCCAAAGCCTCGCTCCCGGCCAGTGCCTGCACGGCACTGCACAGTGCAGGTTCGAGCGCCTGCTGCACGCAGCCACGGGCACCGCTGGCCATTCCATAGCGTTCGATCAGGCGCAGCCCCGGCACCTCCTGCAGGGCCAGGTTGCGCCAGAACTGCGCGCCCTGCTCGGCGTCCTCGTCCAGTTGCAGGCCGGCGATCCACTCGGCGTAGTCGCTGTACTGCATCGGCTCGGCCTCCAGTGCCGCGCCCTGCCCCAGCAGCTCACGGCGCAGTTGCTCGAGGCTGTGCAGATCCAGCGAGCAGGCCGGCAGCGCCAGCCATAGCTGCTCGTCGCGCCACCAGGCCAGCAGGTCGGGCTGCTGCGCCTGGCACTGGGCCTGGGCGTCGCGCTGCCAGGCCGCCGCATCGGTGCCGGCACCCGCCTGGTGCCAGTCCAGGCGCAACTCGCCCGGCTCGGCCACGCGCTGGCGCAGGCCAGTGGCGCCGAGCGGGCGCTGATAGCGCAGGCGCAGCGCATCGTGTTGGCCCAAGGCGTCACGCAGGCGCTGTTCGACCCGCTCTGGAGCAACGCCGGCGAGCGTCATGCGCACCCAGCGGTACGCCTGCGGGTTGGCCTCGGCCAATTGCTTCTGGGCCGGGGAAAGAGGCAGGCCAAGATCCATCATGGGGTCATCTCCAGAGCGTTTTCCTCAGCCGTAGCCGGTGCGGCCGCGACCTGATCGCGGCGATAGATGTCGCCCATGGCGACGACGATGCGCCGCTCGCCCTCGAAGGGGTCGCGGGCATGGGCGGCGAGCATGTTGTCGAGCATCACCACATCGCCGCGCTGCCAGTCGAAGCGCACCGCACAACGCTCGTAAGCGGCACTGATCGCCTCGATGGCGGCCTCTTCCAGTTCGCTGCCATCACCGTAGAACACCTGCCGGGGCATGACGCTATCGCGCCCCTTGAGGAACTGCTCACGGATATCGGCATCGAGAAACGCCGGATGGTAGAGCTGGATCTGGTTGAAGAAGCTGGCATCGCCGGTCAGCGGGTGGAGGATCACCGCCGGGCACACCTGGCGCGTATGCAATTCGTTGGCGCCGCGCCACTCGAACTCGATCCCGCCCTCATGGCAGATGCGCTCGGCCTCGGCACGCTCCTCAGTCTGGAAGAAGTGCTGCCAGCTGACATCCAGGCTGGCGCTGAAATTGCGCACGTACATCAGTTGCTTGCGACGCAGCTTGACCTGCAGCCAGGCCGGCAGCTCGCGGTACACCTCACGGCTGTCGACGATGGGCGTGGCCCCGCCGCTGGTGGCCGGCGTCTCGCAATAGAACCACTGCCGGCGCGGCCAGCGATGCTGGTGAGCGCTCTCGTTGTGGAACATGATCATGCGGTCCTTCGGATAGGGCGTGGACTTGTAGATCTTGTTGCCGCCCTCCATCTTCGGCAGATCGCCGTACTGGCCGTACAGCTCCGGGCACAGCGCCTGGCAGAACTGCTCGAAGTCCGCCGGGGTCGGCAGATCGAAACCACGGAAGATAATCCCGCCGTGCTCGCGCAGCCAGCCTTCCACCTGCTCGCGATTGCTCTCGGCCCACACGGCGGGGGCCAGCTCGCGCTCGCGCAATTGCACCAGCAGGGGGAAGCTGGAGCTGGCACGCAGCGGCCGGGTTTCGATCGGTGTGGCCGCGGCAGCCGGGCCATTCTGGCGCAGCTTGCCGAGCTTGCTCATCTTGCGTTGCAGCGGGTTGTCCGTGGTGGTGGACATGGCAGCGGCTCCCTTGGAAGGCAGAGGTAAGGCATCGATGGGGCTGTCCGGCGCACCCAGCGCAGCATCGAGCAGCGCCAGGAAGCTGTCGCGCAAACGCTCGATGGTGGCTGGGCGGAACAGGCTGGTGCGGTACACCCAGCGCAGGCTGAGGGCATCGCCGTCGGGGGTGGCGAACAGCGCCATGTCGAACTTGGAGTGTTGTTGTTCACGGCTCACCGGCGTGACCTCGAGGTTGCCGAGGCGGCGCGGCTGACGCGGCGTGTTGTCCAGTACGAAAAGGGTCTGCAGCAGCGGATGCTGATTGGCCCCACGCGGCAGGTCGAGACATTCCACCACCTGCTCGAACGGGGTGTCCTGCCAGGCGAAGGCATCCAGGCAGACATCGCGCACCAATGCCGCCTGCTCACGGAAGCTCAGCTCCGGTTGCAGGCGAATGCGCAACGCCAGCAGGTTGACGAAGAAGCCGATCAGTGCCTCGGTAGCCGGGTGTTCGCGGTTGGCCACGTCGGTGCCGATGACCAGGTCGCGGCCCTGGGTTTCGCGCTGCAGCACGGCGGCATAGACGGTCAGCAGCAACATGAACAGCGACAAGCCGCTGTCACGCTGCAAGGCCTCCAGGCGTGCCAGCGTCGCCGCTGGCAACTGGAAGTCCAAGGCCGCACCACCACCGCTATCGCGCTCGCCGCGTGGGAAGTCGAACGGCAACGGCACCTGGCTCGGTACGCCGGCCAGGGTACGTTGCCAGAACTGCTGGCCCTGGCGCTGACGGGCGCGCAGCGCCGCTGAAACCTGCCAGGCGGCATAGTCGACGTACTGGATCGCCAGTTCGCGCTCCACGGGCAGCCGGCCCTGGCTGTAGGCCTCGTAGCCTTCGACCAGCTCACCGATCAGCACCGAGCCGGACCAGCCGTCGGAGGCGATATGGTGCAGCACCAGTTGCAGCACATGCTCCTGCTCGCCCAGGCGATACAGCACCGCGCGCAGCGGCGCCTCAACGCTCAGGTCGAACGGGCGCGCGGCCATTTCATGTTCAGCCTGCGCCCACTGCGCCTGGCTCAGGGTCGCCAGTTGCAGCGTCAACGCAGAATCCGCCTGGATGCGCTGGCGCGCCTCGCCCTGCTGCTGATGGTAGGTGGTGCGCAGGATCGCATGGCGCCGTATCACACGCTGCAAGGCCCGCTGCAACGCCTGGGTATCAAGGGCGCCACGCAGGCGCACGTTGCTGCTCATGTTGAAGCTGCTGTCGCTCGGCTGCAGTTGCTGCATCAGCCAGACCCGTTGCTGCGCAGGCGACAGCGGCTGGTCGATGTGCTGATCGACCCGCGCGATGCTCAATCCAGCCGGGTCGATGGCGGTGGCCTGGGTGTCCAGGCGCGCCGCCAGCTCCGTCAGCGAAGGCGTCTCGAACAGCCAGCGCAGCGGCACCTCGAAGCCCTGCTCGCGCAGCCGCGAACGCACCTGCGCGGCCATCAGCGAGTGCCCGCCGAGCTGGAAGAAATGCCCATCGAGCGGCACCTGCTCAAGTTGCAGCACCTGGCCCCAGATCTCGCTCAGCAGGGCCTCGCTGGCGCTCATTGGCCGCTGCGCGCTGCCTGCTGCCGCCTGCTGCTGGTTGCGCAACTGCGGCAATTGCTGACGATCCACCTTGCCGTTGCTGTTGAGCGGCAATGCCGGCAGCGCTTGCAGGTGAGTTGGCAGCATATACACCGGCAGACGTGCCTGCAGATGTTCACGCAGCTCGTCTGCGCTCGGCTCGCCAGCCAGACTGGCAACCCAGAACGCGGCCAGGTGCTCACCCTGCACCGCCAACACCGCCTGGGCGACCCCCGGGTGACCGAGCAGCGCCGCCTCGATCTCGCCCAGCTCGATACGGAAGCCGCGCAGCTTGATCTGATCGTCGCTGCGGCCCAGGTAATACAACTGCCCATCGGCCTGCCAGCGGGCCACATCGCCGGTGCGGTACAGGCGCCCGCCAGCGCCGCCGAAAGGGTCGGCGATGAAACGCTCGGCGCTCAGCGCCGGCTGCCCGGCATAACCACGGGCCAGCCCAAGGCCTGCGATATACAACTCGCCGGCACGGCCTGGCGGAACCTCACAGAGAAACTCGTCGAGCACATGGCAGCGCGTGTTGAGCAGCGGCCGGCCAATCGGCACCACCGGCTGATGCAGCTCCTCCACCGACGTCTGGGTCGACCAGACGCTGGTTTCGGTCGGCCCGTAGACGTTGATCAGGCAGCCGACGAGCTGCTTCAGCTCGCTGGCCATTTCCGCCGCCAGGGCCTCGCCGCCGGCCAGGGTGACCCGCCCGGCCAGTACCTGGCGATCGCCCTGCAACAGCATGGCCCAGGTCGCCGGGGTGGCCTGGATCAGCTCCACCGCCCGCTCACGGATCAACTGCGCCAGCAGCAGCGGGTCCTGGCGTTGCTCGTCATCGGCGAGCACCACGCTACCACCGCGCACCAACGGCAGGCACAGTTCCAGGCCGCTGATATCGAAGGTCACGGTGGTCAGCGCCAGGTAGCGCTGCACGCCGTCCAGCGGTAAGGCGCGCTCCATCGCCAGCAGGAAGTTGGCAAAGTTGCCCCGGCTGATTTGCACGCCCTTGGGCTGCCCGGTGGAGCCGGAGGTGTAGAGCGTGTAGGCCAGCTGCTGCAGGTGCCTCGGCAGCGCCGGTGCATCGGTCGGCTGCGCCTGTAACGCCAGGTCCTGCCAGAGCTGACAGCGCACCGTGGCCGGGAAACGCTCATCCTGAAGGTCGCACAGCAGCAGATGCGGCCGTGCCCGCTGCACGATGGCCGCCTGCCGCGCAGGCGGATGGCTCGGATCGAGCGGCAGGTACTGCGCCCCGGCCTTCTGGATGCCCAGCAGGCAGACCAGCAGGCGCTCGTCGCGCGGCAGGCAGAAGGCGATCGTGGACTCCGCCGTCACACCTTGCGCCAACAACCAGTGCGCAAGCTGGTTGGCCTGTGCCTGCAACTGCCCGTAGCTCAGTTGTCGATCGCGGCAGAACACCGCGGTGCGCTCGGGATGCAAGGCGGCCTGAACCTCGAAGCGGGTCACGAAATCCGCCTCGATGTCCAGCTCGGCAGCTTCGCCCGCGCTGTGCAGGCGTTGTACCGAGGGCAGTGGCAGCGCCAGCAGCGGCTGGTGCAGATCGAGATGCGCCAAGCTGGCCAGCACGCCCAGGTAGTCGTCCACCAGGCACTGGATGCGGGCCGGGTCGAACAGCGCGGTGGCGTACTCGACTATCAGTTGGCTGCTGGCCTCATCGCCGCGGCCCTGGCTGAACAGGTTGAAGGTCAGGTCGAACTTGGCGCTGATCGCCCCCTGCGGCAATGCCAGGGGCGCTACCGTGACGCCCGGCAGTTGCAGATTGCGCTCGCCGAGGTGATCGACCTGGTAGTTGAACATGGCCTGGAACAATGGCGTGCGGTCGAGGCTGCGCTCGACCTCGAGCACGTCGAGCAGGCGCTCGAACGGCAATTGCTCATGGGCCCGGTCATCCGCCAGGCGCTGGCCAAGGCGCTGCAGAAAATGCTCCAGGCTTTCCAGCTCATCAAGCTGCACGCGGTAGGCCAGGGTGTTGACGAACAGACCGACCAGCGCCTGGCTTTCCGCAGCCTCACGCCCGGACACCGGCAGGCCGATGGCGAAATCGCGGCGCCCGGCGTGTTTCCAGAGCAGCAGTTGCTGCGCGGCGAAATACAGCACGAAGGGGGTGACCCCAAGCTGCTTGGCACGGGCCGCGATTGCCGAGGTCAGCTCGCCTGGTAACGGGAACTGCTCTCGCGCGCCGGCATACGCCTGCAGTGCCGGGCGCGGGCTTTCGCTGAGGGCCAGCGGCTCGTCACTCAAGCCCTGCAGGCGCTGCTGCCAGTAATCGAGCAGTACCTGGCCGACATCCCCTTCCAGCGCCTTGCGCTGCGCTTCGATCACTTGCAAAAGGCCCGTTCTGGGCGCGGGCTGACGGCCCTCGTAGAGAGCGGCCAGATCCTGCACCAGCAGCCCCATGGACCAGCCGTCCACGGCGATATGGTGGGCGTTGAACAGCAGGCGATAGTCGTCTTCAGCGAACTGGAACAGGTCGATGGCCACCAGCGGCCCATGGGCCAGGTCGAAAACCCGCTGCGCGGCCAGGGCAATCGCTGTCTCCCGCGCATCTGCCGGCGATGCGCGCAGATCGTGCAGGGCGAAGCTGGCCTCGGGTGCCTCCACCAGGCGCTGACGCACCTGCCCGTTGTCCTCGAAGAAACGGCAACGCAGGGCTTCGTGACGTTCGATCAGGCTCAGGCAGGCGCTGCGCAGGCGTGGCACGTGCAGTTCACCCTGCAAGACCAGCAGTTGCGTGACGTTGTAGGCGGTGGTGTCGGGTTCGAGCTGCTGCATGAACCACAGCCGCTCCTGGGCATGGGACAGCCGCGCCACCGCGCTGGCCAACGCTGGCGACGCCTCTGCCCGCTCGCTGCGGGTGGCAGGCGCCGGCTCCAGCGCGGCCGCCAGTTGCCGCGGCGTGGGGTTTTCCAGCAACTGGCGCGGCATCAGGCGCAGGTCGGCCTGGCGCAGCCGGGCGATCAGTTGCAGGCTGAGAATCGAATCGCCACCAGCGGCGAAGAAGTCATCGTCCAGCCCCAGTTGCGGCTGGCCCAGCAGTTCTCGGAAGGCCGCCAGAATACTGGCCAGACGCGGCTGCGCGCGGCAGTCGGCACTTGCTGCCATGGCCGCCAGGGTCGGCTGTTCCAGCACGTCGCGCGGCTGCAGCCGGAGCCCTTCGCGCGCGGCCAGGCCGATCAGTTGCAAGCTGAGAATCGAATCGCCGCCGAGGGCGAAGAAATCGTCCTGGCGAGTGACCGCGGCGCAGCCGAGCACCTGGCACCACAGCCGGGCCAGCAATTGCTCGCTGACGCTCTGGGGCGCCTGTCCGCCCTCGTCCACCGCCACGTTAGTTTCAGGCTCAGGCAAGGCGCGGCGATCGAGCTTGCCATTGGCGGTCAGCGGCAAGGCGTCCAGGCTCGACCAGTACGCCGGCTGCAGCGGTTCGGGCAGTTGCGCCCGGGCCTGCGCCTGAATGGCGCTCAGTTCGTCCGGGGTCAGGCGCGGCGCGAGATAGGCCACCAGTTGCATGCGCCCCTGAATCTCGCGTGCCAGCACAGCGGCTTCGCGTACCAGCGATTGCCCGCTCAGCCAGGTACTGACCTCACCGGGCTCGACGCGGAAACCGCGAATCTTCACCTGATCGTCCTGGCGCCCGAGGAACGCCAGACGCCCATGGTGATCCAGGCGTACCCGATCACCGCTGCGGTAGAAACGTCGCCCTGCGTCATCGATGAAGGCGACGGCAGTGACTTGCGGCTGGCCAAGGTAGCCCAGCGCGACCTGGGGGCCGCCGATCAGCAACTCGCCCGCCACGCCGCGCGGCACGGGCTGGCCCGCCGCATCGACGATACGCAGCTCGGCACCGGCCAATGGCTGGCCCAGCGGCAGGTAAGCGCCCTGCCCGGCCTCCGTCACCTCGCCACAGACCACACCGACGGTGGTTTCCGACGGGCCGTAGTGGTTGAACACGCGCAGCTCCGGCGCCAGTTCGCGGATGCGGGCAAACAGCGCCGCATCGAAGCCCTCACCGCCCAGGATCAGCAACTGCCGCGGCAGTACCCGCCGGGCATCGTCCAGCGCCAGCAGGCCACGCAAATGCGAGGGGGCGATCTTCAGGCAGTCCACGGGATGTTGGGCCAGGAAATCGGCCCAGCCTGGTGGATCGAAGGCCAGGGCGGCCTCCGGCAGGATCAGCGAATCACCTGAGTGCAAGGCGGCGAAGACGCAGGTCAGGCCGAGGTCGGCGGCGACCGTGGCCAGGGTCGCCCAACGGCTGCTGGCGCTGGCCTGCAGGCGCTGACTGACGGCGGCGGCGTAATGCGCCAGGTTGGCATGGCTGACCAGCACGCCCTTGGGCTGGCCGGTGGAGCCCGAGGTGTAGATCAGGTACGCGGCCTGCTCGGGCTGGCTAAGGCTGGGCACAGGCTGGCACGGTGCGGGTGCGGCGAGATCAGCGGCGCTCAGTTGCAGACGCGCGACCGCGCCGTTCAGCGCTGGCGCCTCGGCCAGGGTCAGCAGCAGGCTCGCCGCGCTGCTTTCAAGCAGTTGCTGCAAGCGCTGCACGGGCTGCGCCGGGTCGAGGAACAGGCAGGTCGCACCACGTTGCCAGCAGGCCAACATCGCCAGCACCTGCTCGGCGCTGCGCGGCATGCACAGGGCGACTACCTGACCGGGGCCGACGCTCTGCTCGGCCAGGCGCAGCGCTAGTGCCTGCACGGCATTGGCCAGATCGCCATAGGCCAGCGACTGCCGCGTATCGCACAGGGCGGGCGCTTGCGGCGTGCGCGCGGCCCACTGCTGCACCTGTCGATCCAGCGGCTCAGGGCTGGCGCCCAGCGCGGGGCCATGCAGTTCGCTGCCCGGCGAGGCCAGGCGCAGTGCCGACAACCGCTGCCCGGGATTGACTGATGCCTCCTGCAGGATGGCCTGCAGATCGTCGAGCAGTTGCTCGATGGTGGCCGCCTCGAACAGCTCGTCGCTGTATTCCAGCTCGCAGCGCAGGCGCTGGTCGGCGCAACGCAGCAGACGCAGAGTGAGATCGAAACGGGCATGACGCTGCGGCGGGTCGAGCACCTCGACGCTTACCCCCGGCAGGCTCAGGGTGCGGCTTTCCGGTAATTCGACCTGCACGAACATGGCCTGGAACAACGGGCTGGAACGCGGCCGATCGAGGGCTTCGAGGATCTTTTCATACGGCAGGGTCTGCTGGTCGAACGCCGCCGCCACGCTGTCGCGGGTGCGCAGCAGGGCGCTGCGAAAGTCCGGGTCGTCCTCCAGGCGCTGGCGAATCACCAGGGTGTTGAGCAGCGGCCCGATCAGCGGCGCCAGTTCGGGGCGATCGCGTTGCGCCACCGAAGTACCCAGGCACAGGTCACGCTCGCCGCTGTAACGCGCCAGCAGGCAGGCAAAGGCGGTCAGGCCAAAGATGTACAGGGTCACGCCCTGCTCGCGGATGGCCCCATCCACCTGCGCCGACAAGTCAGCCGGCAATTCGCGCACCCGTACCGCGCCGCTATGGCGGCGCTGGTTGGCGGGCGGACGCGGATGATCGCAGGGCAAGGCCAGCGGCCCGGGCGCATCAGCCAACTGGCTGCGCCAGTAATCGAGCTGCTGGCCGCAGGCGTCGCTGGTCAGCCACTCGTGCTCCCAGGCGGCATAGTCGGCGTACTGGATGTCGAGCGGCGGCAACTGGACTGGCGCGCCCAGGCTCAGGGCACGGTAGCCCTCGGCCAACTCGCGGGTCAGTTGCTGGGCCGACCAGGCGTCGTAGGCGACGTGGTGGATGGTGAAGAACAGCCAGGTGCTGCCCTGCTCGGCATCGCTGAACGCGCGCCAGCGCCAGGGCACCTCGCGGCTCAGGTCGAAGGGCTCGGCCAGTTGCCGGGCGTACTCGTCGGCGCACCATTGCTGCGGGTCGGCAAGCGCCTCGCGGGGTAGCGGCTCGACCGCCGGCAGGCCCGCCGTCCAGGGCTCGCAGTGCGCCTGCAAGCGGCCTCGGGCATCGGCCATGTAGCGAGTGCGCAGGATCGTGTGCCGCTCCACCAGTTGCTGCATGGCCTGCTGCAGGCACGCCAGGTCCAGACGGCCGTCGAAGCGCAGCACCGAGCAGAGGTTGTACAGCGCACGGCTGCTCAGGGCCTCGGCCGAGAGAAAACGCAGTTGCGCATGGGCCAGCGGCACCGCTGCACCCTCCCTGCCAGCGGCCGGGACGATGGGCAGGCGCCAGCTATCGATGCCCTTCTCGGCCAGGCGCTGGCGGAACAGCTGCTTCTTGTCCGCCGGCAGTGAGGCCAGGCGCTGGGCGATCTCGACAAAGGCCTGTTGGTTGGTCGCATTCATCTTCAGTCTTCCATCTCTGCCAGCAAACGCTGCATCTCATCCAGTGCCTGGTCGGTCGAAGGCCGCTGCGGGTTTTCGATCTGTTCGGCCAGGCCGGCAATGGTCGGGTTGTGGAACAGGCTGCGCAGCTCGACCTTGACGCCGAAGCGGCTCTCCACCCGGGTCATCAGGCGCATCGCCAGCAGCGAATGGCCACCGAGTTCGAAGAAGCTGGTGAGCACGCCGACCTGCGGCAGATCGAGTAGCTCCTGCCACAGCTCGGCCAGTTCGCACTCCAGCGCCGTACGCGGCGCCACGCCTTGCTCGGCCTGCGCTTGCGGCGCCGGCAGGGCCTTGCGGTCGATCTTGCCGTTGGCATTAAGGGCGAAACGCTGCACCTGGATGAAGCCGGCCGGCACCATGTAGGCCGGCAGCAGGCTTTCCAGATGACGGCGCAGCGCCACCTCGTCGACCGGGCTCGCGGCCTGCAGCCAGGCGAACAGGCTGTAGCTGCGCGCATCGAGCATGACCACCGCCTCTTCCACGCCGGGGTAACGGCGCAGCAGCGATTCGATCTCCCCCGGCTCGATGCGGAAACCACGCACCTTGACCTGGAAATCGGCACGGCCGACGTAGGCCAGGCGCCCATCGCTGCGTCGGCGCACCAGGTCGCCGGTGCGGTACATGCGGCTGCCAGGCTCGCTGGCGAACGGATCGGGCAGGTACGCCGCTGCGGTGATCGCCGGCGCCCGCTGGTAACCACGGGTCACCCCGCTGCCGGCGAGATACAGCTCGCCGGTGCTGCCCAGCGGCACTGGCCGCAGGCATTCGTCGAGCACGTAACAACGGGTGTTGAGCAGCGGCAGGCCGATATCGGCCACGCCGGCCGGCACTTCGCGCAGCGCTTGGGTGGTCGACCAGACGGTGGTTTCCGTCGGCCCATAGGCGTTGATCAGCCTCACCCCCTTGGCCTGCAGCACACTCACCAGTTCGGCCGGCACCGCTTCGCCTCCGATCAGGCCGCGCAGGGCCGGCCAGTCGTCACGCCCGGTTTCCAGCAGGATCTGCCAGCCGGCTGGGGTGGCCTGGAACACCGTGGCACGGCGCAGCAGATCGAACAGGCGGTGGCCATCGACCACCTGCTCGCGACGCGCCAGGAGAATGGCCGCGCCCTTGAGCAGCGGCAGGAACAGCTCCGGCTTGCACATATCGAAGGCGTAGGTGGTGCTGGCCAGCCAGACGTCCTCGGCCGTCAACGGCAACTGGCGGTCGAGGCCGGCAAGCAGGTTGCTCAGATTGCCACGGGTGACCTGTACGCCCTTCGGCGTGCCGGTGGAGCCCGAGGTGTAGATCACGTAGGCCCGCTGCAGCGGCGCCACCGGTAATGCAAGGTCGTGCGCCGGCTGTTCGTCCAGCGGCAGGTGGTCGACGGCCAGGCTGTCGACACTGCCGAGCACGTCGGCGCAGGCCTGCTCGCTGAGCACCAGTTGCGGCCGCGCATGCTCGATGATGAAGCGCAGCCGTTCGCCCGGTTGCTGCGGATCCAGCGGCAAGTAGGCCGCACCCGCCTTGTGGATCGCCAGGATGCTGGGCAGCAGCCAGGGGCCACGGGTCAGGCACAGGGCGACCAGATCGTCGCAGCCGACACCCTGGGCACGCAGCCAGTGGGCCAGGCGGTTGCTCAGGGCATTGAGCTGGGCATAGCTGTAGCGTTGCTCCTGGCAATCCACGGCCAGCGCATCCGGGGTGCGCAGGGCCTGGCGCTCGAAGCGCGCGATCAGATCCTGTGTCTCGCTCAGCGCATGCGCTGGCAGGTTCCACGTGCGACGTGTCAGGGCATGATCGGCATTCGCCAGGTCGATATCCCACAGCCGCGCCTCGGGCCGCGCCAGCATGCCGTCGAGCAGGTGGCAGTACTCGTCGGCGTAGCGTTGCATGGTGCTGGCGACGAACAGCTCGGTGTTGTACTCCAGCACGCAGTGCCAGGCGCTGCCGTGCTGCTCGATATGCAGGCCGATGTCCACCAGGGCGCTGTCGCTCTCGACATCCAGGCGCTGCGCCGGTAGGCCGGCAAAACCCTGGCCGACCGCCGCCACGTCATCGCGCTGGATCAGGTTGAACAGCGCCTGGAACAGCGGCGTATGGCTGAGATCGCGGCGTACCTGCAAAGCCTCCACCAGCCGCTCGAAAGGCACGTCGCCGTGCTGCTGCGCGGTCAGGTGGGTGGCTTGCAACGCCTGCCAGAACGACGCCACAGATTGCAGTGGGTCGATCAGGCTGCGCAGCACCTGGGTGCTGGCGAAATAGCCGATGAGGTTGTCGGTGTGCGCCTGCTGACGCTGCGCCACCGGCAGGCCGATCCACAGCTCGCGCTGCCCCGAATGCCTGGCCAGCAGCACTTTCCATGCTGCCAGCAGGGGCGCGAAGGCGGTCAGGCCATGGCGCTGCGCGGTGCTACGCAGGCGTTCGACCAACTCGACGGGCAGCTCGAAACGCAGGCGCCGCCCGTGGTAGCCCTGCTCGGCAGGACGTGGCAGGTCGGTGGGCAGGTCCAGCACCGGCGGTTCGCCGGCCAGGGCCTGCCGCCAGTAGTCCAACTGCGCTTCGATACGTGCCTGCCCGGCAGGGGTCTGCCAACTGGCGGCGACGTCGCTGAACTGCAGCGGCAGCGGCGCCAACGCCGCCTGGGTTGCGCTCAGCTCGGCCTGGTAAAGACGTTGCAGTTCATCGAAGAATATCTCCAGCGAGCGGGCGTCAGCGATGATGTGGTGCAAGGTGGCCTGCAGCACGCTCTGCCCTTCGCCCTGATACAGCCGCACCCGCCACAGCGGCGTCGCGCTCAGGTCGAAGGCGCGCTGCGCTTCCTCGCTCAAGGTGCGGGCGAAGGCCGGCGAATGTACATCCTGCTGCAAGGGCTCGACGCTGAGCAGCGTGCCGTGCAACTGCACGACTTGCTGCCGCGCGCCTGCTTGCGTCTCGCTGAACACGCTACGCAGGCTGTGCTGGCGCTCCACCAGTTGTGCCAGAGCGCGTTCCAGTACATCGGCTTGCAGAGTACCGTGCAGGTGCATGGCCAGTGACAGGTGGTAGGCCTGGGTGTCGCCCTGCAAGCGGTCGAGGAACCACAGCCGCTGCTGGGTGAAGTGCAGCGGCGCCGGCGCCTCGCCGAATGGCCGCAGGATGCTCTCGCCTGCGCCCTCGGCAGTGGCCAGGCTGGCCGCCAGTTCACCCAGGGTCGGGCACTCGAACACGCTGCGCAGCGGCAGTTGCCGCTCGTAGCGCTCGGCGATGCGCGCCACCAGCCGTGCCGCCAGCAGCGAATGGCCGCCGAGGGCGAAGAAATTGTCGCCTGCGCCAACCGCGTTGCAACCGAGCAGCTCGCACCACAGTTCGGCCAGTTGCGCCTCCCAGGGTTTGCTCAACTCGCCGTCGCGCTGACCTTCATGTTGGATTGGAGCCGGCAGCGCCTTGCGCTCGACCTTGCCACTGGGGCTCAGCGGCAAGCTGTCGAGACGCACGAACTGGCTCGGCAGCATATAATCCGGCAGGTGCTGCGCCAGTTGCACGCGTAGCGCGGCGTCGCCCAGGTCAGCAGCCGCCGCCTGCGTGACCGAGTAGTAAGCCACCAGGCGCGCGCTGTCGCCGCTGCCGAGCAGCACCACGGCCGCTTCCCGCACCCCGGTAAGCTGCGCCAGCAGAGCCTCGATCTCGCCCAGCTCGATACGGAAGCCACGCAGCTTGACCTGGAAATCCAGGCGCCCCTGGTAGTCCAGGCTGCCTTTGGCGTTGCGCCGCACGCGGTCGCCGGTGCGGTACATGCGCGCCCCCGGCACGAAAGGATCGGGCAGGAAGCTCGCCGCGCTCAGGGCAGGTGCGGCGAAATAGCCACGCCCCAGGTTGGCACCCGCCAGGTACAGCTCGCCGGAAACGCCCGGCGCCACGGGTTGCAAGTCGGCGTCCAGCACATAGGCGGCGGTATTGACCACCGGCCGGCCGATCGGCACCTCCAACCCGCCGCTCTCGCCCTGACGCGGCTCGAAGGTGCTGTAGACGGTGGCCTCGGTCGGCCCATAACCGTTGATCACCTGGGCACCACGCTGCTCCATGGCCTCGGCCAGCGCGCACGGCAGGGCCTCGCCACCGGAAATGGCGCGCACGCCCTGCCAACTGCCCCCGGTGTGCGCCACCAACATGCGCCAGGTGGCAGGGGTGGCCTGCATCACCGTCGGCTGGCCGGCCTTGATCAGGCGGTCGAGGACTTGCGGGTCGCGTGCCTGCTCACGGTCGGCGAGCAGGATGCTGGCCCCGCGACTCAGCGGCAGCAGCAGCTCGACGATGGCGATATCGAAGGTCGCTGTGGTCAGCGCCAGCACCCTGTCCTGCGCCGTCAATGGCAGCACCTGCTGCACGCCGAGCATGAGGTTCATCAGGTTGCCACGGGCGATGGCCACGCCCTTGGGCTGGCCGGTGGAACCCGAGGTATAGAGCACGTAGGCGAGCTGGGCAGGATGCACGCTCGGTGCGCGGTAGGGCTCGGGGGTGGTCAGCGCATCGATATCCAGCAGTTCGCCGGCACTGCCCCACTCGGCCAGTTCCGCCAGGGACTCGGCATTGGTCAGGCACAACCGCGGCTGCGCATGGGCAAGGATGTAACGGCCGCGCTCGGCAGGGGTATCCTCGGCCAGCGGCACGTAGGCGGCGCCAGCCTTGAGAATGGCCAGCATGGCCATGGGCAGCCGCGCATCGCGCGGCAGGCGCAGGGCCACACGATCCTCGGCGCCGACGCCACGGGCCTGCAAGGCAGCGGCCAGGCGTTCGGCCGCCTGGTTCAGTTCGGCATAGCTCAGGTGCCGTTCGCCGGCCTGCACGGCGATGGCTTCAGGCTGCCCGGCGACCTGCCGTGCAAAGGCCTGCAGGATGTCTTCCCGGCCCTCCACAGTCTCACCGTGCAAGCGCGCCAGCGCGCGCTGCTCGGGCTGCCAGGCGAGTTCGCCCAGTACCTGCTGCGGTTGTTCGAGCACGGCATCGAGCAGCGCCAGATACTGCTCGAGCATGGCCTGCGCGGTCTGCTCGCGGAACAGCTCGCTGCTGTACTGCAGGCTCAGGGCGATGCCGTGTTCGCTGTCGCGCACGTCCAGATGCAGGTCGCACAGGGCGCTGTCCGGGCGATTGTCGAGCGGCTCGGCGATCAGCTCGGTCAGCTCGAAACGCTCCAGGGCATGGCCCGGGAAGTAGTTGAACATGGCCTGGAACAACGGGTTGTAGCTGACCTGGCGGGCCACGCCGAGCTGTTCGATCAGGTAGTCGAAGGGCAGGTCCTGATGCGACTGCACCGCCACGGACAGCGCCTGCAACTCGCGCATCAGTTGCAGCAGGCTGGTCGTGCCGGAGAGCTTCTGGCGATAGACCAGTGTATTGACGAAGCAGCCCACCAGCGGCTGCAACGCCGCGTGATGGCGGTTGGCGGCCGGCACCCCGACGAGGATGTCGTGCTCGCCGCTGCGGCTGCGCAGCAGCAGCTGGAAGGCGCAGAGCATGGGGATGAAGTTGCTCCAGCCGTGGCTCGCGCTGAATGCCCGCAGGCGCGCCGCCAGCGCATCCGGCAGGCGTTGCTCGACGCGCCCGCCGGCCTGGCTGGCATGGGCCGGCCGGGGGAAGTCCGCGGCCAGTTCAAGCACCGGCAATTCGCCGGACAACTGCTCGCGCCAGTAGGCAAGCTCGTCCTGGCAGGCGGCGCTGTCCATCCACTGGCGTTGCCACAGGGCATAGTCGGCGTACTGCATCGGCGCCTCGGCCAACGCCGGTTTACGCCCCTGGCGCAGCTCACGGTAATGGCTGCAAAGACCGTCGATGATCAGTTGCAGCGACCAGCCATCGGCGACGATATGGTGGCAATTGAGCGCCAGCACGTGCGCCTGCGGCCCGAGGCGATACAGGCAGGCACGCAGCAGCGGCGCGCTGTCCAGGGCAAACGGAGTCATCGCGTCCTGGCGCAGCAGGTCGTGCAGCTGCGCCTCACTGGCCACCTCGATCAGCGGCAAGGCCAGCTCGGCCTTGGCGAGAATGAGCTGCGACGGCTCACCGCCGTCGCTGACGAAACGGGTACGCAGGACTTCGTGCTGATCGACCAGGGCCTGCAAAGCTGCCTGCAGGTCAGCGACATGCAGGTCGCCGCTCAGGCGCACCGCGCCGGCCAGGTTGTAGGCCGGGCTTTGCGGCTGCAGTTGCTGGAGGAACCACAGGCGCTGCTGGGCGAACGACAGCGGCAGGGTCTGCGGGCGCGGCAGGCGCATCGGCGTGGTTTTCTCGCCGGTCTGCTGTTGTTCCAGCCACTCGGCCATGGTGGCGATGGTCGGGCGTTCGAAGACCACGCGTAAGGGCAGCTCCTTGCCGCTAAGCTTGCCGATCTGGCCGATCAGTTGCGTGGCCAGCAGCGAATGCCCGCCCAGCTCGAAGAAGTGATCATGAATGCCGACCCGCGCGAGCCCCAGCACGCCCTGCCAGGCTTCGGCCAACTGCGCTTGCAGCTCACTGCGCGGCGCCACGTAGCGCGCCTCGCTCTGCGCGGCGAAGTCGGGTGCCGGCAGGGCCTTGCGGTCGATCTTACCGTTGGCGTTGAGCGGCATGCGCTCGAGCAGCATGAAAGCGCTGGGCAACATGTAGGGCGGCAGGTTGGCGGCAACGAACTCGCGCAGCGCCTCAATGGAGGGCTGCGGCTCGGCCACCAGGTAGGCGACCAGCACCTTGGCGCGCTGCTGGTCGTCACGGGCCAGCAGCACCGCTTCACGCACGCCGGGGTAACGGGTCAGGCAGGCTTCGATCTCGTCCAGCTCGATACGGTGGCCGCGAATCTTCACCTGGTGGTCGGTACGACCGACGTACTCCAGCTCGCCATTGGCCAGGAAACGGGCCAGATCGCCGGTGCGATACAGGCGGCTGCCGTCGTTGGCGATGGGGTCGGGCAAAAACACCGCCGCAGTGCGTGCCGGGTCGGCCATATAGCCACGGCCAACCCCCACGCCGGCGACGAAGATTTCACCCACCGCACCGCGCGGCACCGGTTGCAATTCAGTATCGAGCAGGTACAGACGGTTGTTCAGAGTGGCGCGACCAATCGGCACACTGCTGCGCGCCTGGGCCAGGCGCTCGGTGAGCGGATGGAAGGCCACGTCGTCGGAGCATTCGGCCGGCCCGTAGGCGTTCATCAGCGGGATGCCGGGGTAGCGCTCGAACCAGCGCCGCGCCAGCGCCGGTGGCAGCGCCTCGCCAGTGGCCAATACCCAGCGCAGTGCGGTGCGCTCCAAGCCTGCCTCGAGCAGGCTCTGCATCAGCGACGGCACCGCTTCGAGAATGCTCACGCCATGGCGAGCGATAGCCTCGGCCAGGGCCTCGGGGTTCTGCATCACGCAGTCGCCGAGAATCACCGTGCGCGCCCCCAGCACCAGGCCGGCGAGGGTCTGCCAGACGGAGATGTCGAAGCACTGCGGCGCGCTCTGGGCGATCACGTCATCTTCATTCAGGCCCAGGCCCGGCAACTTGCCAAGCATGTTGTTGAGCATGCCGGCGTGGGCCACCATCGCCCCCTTGGGCGTGCCGGTGGAGCCCGAGGTGAAGATGCAGTAGGCCAGCGACAGGCCATGCACGGGAATGTCCAGGTCAGCATCGCTGTAGCCGCTCAGGGCCGCTGGCTCGTAGCGGATCGCCGCCGGCGGCTGCGCCATCTGCTGCAGCGCCTGCTGTGCCAGCTCACCCTGCTCCACGCCATGCAGCAGCAGCGGCGAACGGCTCTGGGTGAGCACTTGGGCCAGGCGTTGCGACGGATTGCGCGGGTCCAGTGGCAGCCAGCCGGCGCCAGCCTTGAGTGTGGCGAGGATCATCACCACCAGGTCGAGGCCACGCTCATCGAGCAACGCCAGCAGGTCGCCGTCCTGCACGCCATTGGCGCGCAGATGACGGGCCAGTCGGTTGGCCTCCCGGTTCAACTGATCGAAGCTCATGCTGCGCTCGCCATGCACCATGGCGATTCGCTCGGGGGTGCGACGCACCTGCTGTTGCAGGCGCTCGACGTACAGCGGCTGCAGTTGCGCCGCGTCCGGCGCCAGGTCACCGCTGGCCCAGGCGTGCTGTTGGGCGATCTCCGCCGCATCGAGCATGGCGATGCGTTGCAGCGGGATATCCGCCTCGCTGACCAGGCTGTCGCCCATGTTCAGCAGCAGCGTGCGGAAGTGGCGCAGCATCTGCTCGACTTCCTCGCGCAGGAACCAGTCGGTCTGGTAGGTCAACTGCAGGTGCAGGCGCTCGCCGGGCACGATCACCACGGTAACCGGATAGTTGGTGTGGGTGCGGTTGGCCATGTCGCTGATCAGGTAGTCCAACTGGCCCTGGCGCAGGCTGGCGGAGATCGGCGCGTTCTCGAAGACGAACAGGCTCTGGAACAGATCCTGGCGCTGTACCTCGCTCCAGCTCTGGATCTGCGCCAGCGACACGCTTTCATGTTCGCGCAGGCTCAGGTTCTCGACCTGCAAGGCCTTGAGCCAGGCACCGAGGGACTGCTGCGGTTGCCAGCTCCAGCGCAGCGGCAGGCTGTTGATGAACAGCCCGACGATGCTCTCCATGCCCTGCATGTGCACCGGGCGCCCGGCCACGGTGACGCCGAACAGCAGGTCACGATTGCCGCTGTAGCGCGCCAGCACCAAGGCCCAGGCACCCTGCACCAGGGTGTTGAGGGTGATGCCCAGACCGCTGGCGGCCTGCTGCAGGCCCTGTGTCTGCTCGACGCTGAGGTGCTCGACGCAATCCTCCACCGGCTCCGGCGCATCGATCACGCGGCCAGGGTGGCCGAAACCGAACTCGGTGGGGGTATCGAAGCCGGCCAGGCGCTGCTGCCAGAAGGTCTGATGATCCTCAGGCTTCTGCTGCTCCAGCCAGCGGATGAAGTCGCGGTACGGGCGTGGCTTGGGCAGCTCCAGACGCCGCCCTTCACGCGCGGCGCGGTAACCGTCGAGAAAGTCCATCATGATGATGGAGAAGCACCAGGCATCCATGAGGATGTGGTGATAGCTGCGCACGAACTGGTAGGTGTCCGGGGCCAGCTTGAACAGGCGCACACGCATCAGCGGTGCCTGGGTGAAATCCAGCCCCTCGCGACGCTCCTCGGCCAGCAGATGCTCCAGACGCGCCTGCTGCTCGGCCTCGTCGATATCCGACCAGTCCTCATAGCTGATCGGCAGTTCGACCTGCTTGTGCACCACCTGCATCGGCCGCTTCTGCTGCTTCCAGACGAAGGAGGTGCGCAGCAGCTCGTGGCGCTCCACCACCTGTGCCCAGGCCTGGCGGAACGCCTGCAGATCGAGTTGCGGCAGCACCATCACATGGCGGTACTGCAGCAGGTACATGCCCTTGCCCGGGTGCATCAGGCTGTGAAACAGCAACCCCTGCTGCATGGGAGCCAGGGGATAGATGGCCTCGATATTGCGGGAAAGTGCTTTGACCTTATCGTTCATGCCGAGGGTCTCCTTGCCATGGGCTGGGGATGTGGGGGCGCCGGGGGTGCTCATTGCAGTTGCTCGAGCAGACCGAGGAATTCGTCGTCGGAAAGCCCCGAGTCGGCGAAGTCGGCAGCAGTGGCACGACCAACCTCGGGGGCCAGGCAGTGTTCGAGCAGGGCTTCGATACCCTGCTGGAACTGCTGCGCCAGTGCGCCGATCAGGGCCTGGTCATGCACGTGCGGGGCGTAGCGCCATTCGATGTGCAACTGGCCCTGGTCGACCAGGGCAGTCACGTCGAGCAGATGGGTGCGGCGGGTGTCGGGGGCGCGCATGGCCGGGCACAGCGGCTGCGCCAGGCGCCACAGGCGCGAACCACCCAGCCACTGGTCGACCCGTCCCAGGTAGTTGAAGGTAAGCAGCGAAGCGGCACCAAGCCCGTGCTGTGGATCGAGGCGCAGCAGGCCGTAGCCGATGCCCTGCTCCGGTACGCGGCGCAATGCCTCCTTGGCGGCGATGATCGCCTCCTCCGGCTGTTCGGCGGCACGCACGGCCAACGGGTAGCGGCTGGTGTGCCAACCCACCGACCGCGACAGATCCGGGCCCTGCTCCCAGCCACTGCGACCGTGGCTCTCCATCTCCAGGGTGACCTGCTCGCGCCCCAGCCATTGGCCGATCGCGCCAGCCAGTGCCGCGACCAGCAGATCCTGCACCTGGGTGCTGTAGGCCCCATGGCAGTCGCCCAGCAACAATTCGGTTTTCTCGAGGGACAGTTTCGTTTCCAGCGTGCGGCTTTCGCCATACAGGCTGACATCTCGGGCTACCTCGCCCTCCTCGGCTAACTGCGTCTGCCAGTAGTCGCGCTGGGCCAGCACCTCGGGGGCCTGGCGATGACGCTGCAAGGCCTCGCTCCAGCGATCAAAGCGGGTGGAAACCACCGGCAACGAAGCCTGCGGGTCGTGGTACAGGCTTTCCAGCTCCTCAAGCAGCACCTGCCAGGACACCGCATCGACCAGCAGGTGGTGCGCCGTGCACAGCAGATGCTCGCTGCCGGTGAAATACACCCAGCGGATCAAAGGGGCTCGATCCAGTTGCCAGCCCTGCTGCCACTGCTGCAGCAGCGCGTCGTCCAGCGGCTGTTCGACCACCTGCAGCAGCGTGTCGGCCATCGCCGCCGACAGCGGCTGATAGCGTTGCTGCCAGCCCTGCCCGCTCTGCTCGAAGATCAACCGCAGGCTGCTGTGACGCTGCAACAGGATCGCCAGTGCCTGGGCCAAACGCGCCGGTTCCAGCGGCTGGTGAACGGCCAGCAACAGGGACTGGTTCCAATACTGTGGCGTGGTCTGCCGCTGGTCGAAGAACCAGGCCTGGATCGGCGTCAGGGCGAAAACGGCGCTCGGCTCGGCGTTATCGACCTTGGCGTGCTCGGCCACACTGGCGAGGTCCACAGCCTGCTCGGCCCAGCCGCTGACCGAAGGGAACTCGAAGACCTGCTTGGGCTTGAGCTGCAGGCCCTGCTGCTTGGCACGGGCGATAATCTGCAGGCTGAGGATCGAGTCGCCACCGACCGCGAAGAAGTTGTCGTCGGCTTGCAGATCGGGCTTTTCCAGAATCTCCCGGGCAATCACCAGCAGCCGCTCGACCCTGGCGCGCTGTGGCGTCTGCGCCACCCGCGCCAGCGCCCGCACGCTTGGCTCCGCGAACAGTTGCTTGGGGGTGAGGGTGATCTGTTGCTGGCGCGCGCGGGCAATGATCTGCAGGCCGAGAATCGAATCGCCGCCATGGGCGAAGAAGTTGTCGTCCGAGCCGATGTTCGGGTTGCCCAGCAGTTCACGCCAGATCGCCAGCAAGGCGCTTTCCAGTGCATTCAACGGCTGTTCGGTACGCGCTTCGAGATTACGCGGCGCTTGCTCGGCCAGGTTCAACAACGCCTGACGATCGACCTTGCCATTGGCCAGCAGTGGCATCGCCTCCAGGCAATGCCACTGCGCCGGTTGCATGTAGTCCGGCAGGCGTGCCTGCAACGCGGCCTGAATGTCCGCCAGTGCGCTCGGCGCGGCGACCAGGAAGGCCACCAGGCGGTTGCCGGTCAATGGCGTCGGTACGTTGAGCACGCGCACGTCATCGACCTGGGGCAGTGCACGCAATTGCGCTGCCACTTCCGAAGGCTCGACGCGGTAGCCGCGAATTTTCACCTGCTCGTCCAGGCGCCCGAGGAACAGCACCCGCCCCAGATGATCGAGGCGTGCCCGGTCACCCGTGCGGTAACCCAGTGCACCGAAGCGCGCCCGATCGGCCTCGCTGGCACTCAGGTAGCCACGCGCCACGGTTGCGCCCTCGATATACAACTCGCCGCTGACGCCAGCCGGCAGCACTGCGCCATCCGGCCCGCGCACGCTGACTCGCACGTTGCCCAGGGGGCGTCCGAGCGGTGCGTCACCCTCACCTTCGACGTCGTGGGTCAGCACGCCCACCGTGGTTTCGCTGGGCCCGTAGTGGTTGACGATGCGCAGCTGCGGGCTTAGGGCGCGCACCCGCGCCAGCAGATCGGCGCCCGGGGCTTCGCCACCGAGTACCAGGCACTGGCGCGGCAACAGGCGCTGCGGCTCGCTGGCCACCAGCAGGGCGTTGAGATGCGAGGGCACGATCTTCAGCATGTCCACGGGCTGCTGCCCGAGCAGCGCCGCCAGCGCCTCGGCATCGAAGGCCAGCGCTTCGTCCAGCAGGCACAAGCGCCGGCCGCTGAGCAGCGCGCCGAACAAGGCGGTGTGGCCCAGGTCCGTGGCGCAACTGGCCAGACTCGTCAGGCTGGCGTCGGCGCTCAAGCGCAGGCGTGCCAGGCAGGCGCTGGCATAGTGAACAAGGTTGCCCTGGGTCACCTCCACGCCCTTGGGCCGTCCGCTGGAGCCGGAGGTGTAGACCACGTAGGCCGGCAAGTCCGCCGGCACGCTGGTGCGCAGCGGCGCATCGCTGAACAGCGCCTCGACCGGCACGGCCAGCCACTGCACCTGCGTCGGTAACCAGTTTGGCCGTTCGCCCTCACCCACATAGACCCTGGGCGTTGCATCCAGGCAGATGTCCTGCAGACGCGACTCGGGCCACTGCGGGTCGAGGGCCAGATAGGTCGCGCCGCACTGCCAGGCGGCGAGCATGTGCATCACCAGTTCGCGGCTGCGCGGCAGGCAAAGGGCAACCCTATCACCGCTCGCACTCAGCGAACCGTGCAGGCGCTCGCCACGGGCGACCACGGCCCTGGCCAGTTCGGCATAGCTCAATTGCCCCTGCTGATCCTCCAGCGCGATGGCCTGGGGCTTCTCCATGCAGTGTTTGGCAAAAGCCTTCCAGGCGCTCTCTTCCGGTACCGGCAGGCGTTCGCCAGACAATTGCGAACGCTGCTCGAGAGGCAGCCAGTCCAATTCGGCAAACGGCACGTCCGGCTGCTCCATGGCCGCCATGACCAGGGCAATGAACTGCGCCTGAAAACGCTCGACGCTCTCGCGCCGATACAGCGCCTTGCTGTAACGCCAGCGCCCGATGAATTCGGGCAGGTCATCGATGATCACCAGGTTCAATTCGTGGGCCGCACCACGCTGCTCGCCAATCATGCGCTCGATGTAGCGCTCGAACGGCACGTCACGCTCCTTGTTCAGCGTGAACATGTGCTGGAACACCGGTGCCCGGCCCCTCTGCCGCGGCAGATCCAGATGCTTGGCCAGGCGCGCGAAGGGATAGTGACGATGGCGCAAGGTCTGCCGGACAGTGGCAGCCACCTGCTTGGCCCACTCAGCACTGGACAGGTCACGACGCAAACGGCAGCGCACCGGCAACGGGTTGACCAGATAGCCCGGCAGTTCAGCCTGCTGGCGCTTCAGGCGCCAGCCACTGGGCGTACCGAGAACGAAATCATCCTGCCCGGACAGCACCCCGAGAAATTGCTGGAACAGTGAGAACCAATAGACGTAGGGCGTCACTCCCAGGCTTTTGGCGACCGCAAGCAGCCGCTCGCTGTTGTCCGCGCCAAAATGGAACGACAGCTCTCCGCCCTCGAAGCCCTGGGTGCTGCCATGGGCGAAGTCGGTGGGCAGCTCCAACGTCGGCGCATCGGCCAGCTGCGCCTGCCACCAGGTCAGTTCCTCGGCCTCGATCGCCTCGCTGCGCAGGTACAACGCGCTGCACCAGTTGCGATAGGCCTCGGGGTCGACATCGGCAAGCACGTCGCCATCGACCAGGGAGAACAGCTCACTGAACAGCACGTCGAAGGTGGTCAGGTCGGAGGCGATATGGTGGATGCCCAGCAGCACCGTGTGCTCGACACGGTCGCCCAACTGGTTGCTCAACAGCACCAGCCGGCTGATCTCACCGGCAGCCAGATCGAAGGGTTTGTCGGCCAGCTCGATGACACGTTGCTGCACACTGGCCGCATCCGCGTCCTGCCAGATTTCGCATTGCAGTGAGGTGGGCTGCGGGCGGCTGTCCCACTGCAGCAACTCGCCATCACGCTCGACATAGGCACTGCACAGGTGCGGATAACGCTGCTGCACCGTCTGCCAGGCCCGCTCCAGACGATGCGGCAGATCCGCCCAGAGGTACTGCGGCCTGATACGCCCGGCCAGGGCGATGTTGTAGGCGCAACTGCCGGGCTCCATACGCTGCAGGAACCACAGGGCCTGCTCGTTATCGTTGAGCGGGCGCGCCTGGAAGTAGTCCGGGTGGCGCGCCAACCAGGCCAGGATTTCCGCACTGCGCGCTTGCAGCTCACGCTCCAGCTCGGTACTCAGGGCCTCAGGCAAGCCAGTGGAAATCATCAGGCAGCCTTCGCTCGCGGACATGCGGATACCGCGCAGCCAGCAGTCATGCATCAGGCGATCGAACATGTGTCGTCCTTCATCGTGAGGATTCGAGGTCAGCCAACCTGGCAGTGGCTTCGAGGATTATTCAGCGTCAGACGGCCGAGGCGGGCTCGGCCATGGCCACCACCACCTTGCGTTCCCCCTGAAAGGTGGAGCGACCATGGGCGACCAGCATGTTGTCGAGCATCAGCGCATCGCCCGCCTGCCAGGGGAAGCTGATCTGGGTGCGCTGCAGAACATCGCGCACATGCTCCAGCGCCTCCAGCTCGATGGGCGAGCCATCACCGTAGAAGACGTTACGCGGCACGCCCTCCTCGCCGACGATCGACACCAGGGTTTCGCGTAGCGCTGCCGGGAGGTTGGAGATGTGGAACAGATGCGCTTGGTTGAACCAGACCCACTCCCCGGTGACTGGGTGCTGCGCGACGGCCTGGCAGACCTGGCGCGTACGCAGCTCGCCGTCGTCCTTCCACTCGAAGTCGATGTGGCTGAGCCGACAAAAGCGCTCGACCTCGCTGCGGTCCTCGGTGCTGAACGCCTGCTGCCAGGAGAGATCCAGACCATTGCCGTAGTTGCGCACGTACATCAGGCGCTTGTCGGCAAAACGCTGGCGGATGGCGGGATCGATGCGCTGATAGATCAGGCGACTGTCGGCGATGGGCGTCTCACCGCCGACCGGCGCGGCCTGGATGCAGTGAAACCAGATTTTCATCGGCCAGTTCAACGAGTAGGACTGCTCGTTGTGCAGCGGAATGACCTGGTGAGCGGGGTATTCGGTCGAGGTATAGACGCGGCTGTTGAGCTTGGTGCGTGGCGTGGAGGCGTAGTCGTAGGTCAGCAGCTCGTGACCGAAACTGCGGGTGAAATCCTCGAAGTCGTTGGCGTCACGGAAGGAGAAATCGCGAAAGAGGATGCCACCGGTGGTCTGCAGGTCGCTGTCGGCGGCACGCCGGATCAGCTCTGCGTGATCACGCCAGGAGTCGCCGGGCACTGGGGCGCGCAACACGAAGGGCAGCGGTCCCTCGACACCCGCCTGAACCTCATCGAGTGAATGGTTTGCACGGTTGAGCAAATCGGTAAGCATCTGCGTTCCTTGGTGCTACTGACGAGACGCACAAAATTATCGCAAAGCTGACTCATTATCAAACAGGAATTAATATTATTTAAACTTGAAATCTCGGGCACTTACTGCTGCACACAAGCCGCGAAGCAGCAGAGCCCGAGGCATTATTTAGCCATCACCTGGGCGGCCGTAGCCGCTTACCCAGGCTGGCTGGCTCACTTTTCCTGCAGGTTGTAATCGCGTTCGCCGATATGCGACAGCAGCAGGTAGGCAGAGCCGATCATGCCCTGCATGGTGTCGGCAAAACGACTGCGGTTGAAATATAGGAACTGATGGTTCTTCACCGCGAACAGGTTCTGCCACTGCGGCGAACGGCGGAAGGCCTCGGTGCCAGCCTCCGAACCGAGCATTTCCTCATAGGTATCGATGATGAAATCACTGTCGAAGTCGCCAATGCGCTCCAGGCTGTAAGGCACGTTCTGACGCGCCTCCTTGAAGGCCGACACGCGCCCGAGGCCGAAGTCGGCGATCACGTCATCCATGCCGGAACGGCCGATCAGTTGAAAACCATCCGGATAGACCTCCAGGGTGGTTACCGTGATACGCCCCGGCTCCTTCACCCGCTTGGCGAATTCGCCGACGATCCATTGGTATTCGTTAAGCAGCTTCTGGTAGCGCTGCTGCTTGCCTACCAGTTCGGCCAGCTCCTTGGCGTAAGTCTTGATGTCGGCCTCGCGCGCCGGCAGCAGCACCACCGGGGCAATGCTGCTGAGGCGCTCTTTCAGGTCCTGGTGATAGGACAGCCCGACGATCAGATCAGGCTTGAGCGCCGCGATGGCCTCGAGATCGGGCGACTGGTGCGAACCGACATAGCGAATGCCGGAGACATCGAAGCGCTGCTGAGCGCCACGGAATAACACGTCCGAGAACAGCTTCTTGCGCCCCGTGGACCCGCAAGGGGTTATGCCCAGCTCGAGCAGTTGGGTGGTCAGGCTGAGGTCATGCAGGGATACCACGCAACGCGGTGCGACCGGCACTTCGACACGGCCGAAACGGTTCTCGAACACACGGGTGTCGGCGGCGACAGCCTGCATCGAACTCAGGCCCAGCAGTACACAGGCTATCAGGGAAAGGGCTTTGAACTTCACCATCATCTTCGACATGTCCTTCAGTGACGACGCGTCAACGGTTGCGTTGCCGCGCCAGCAAAACCAACAGATAAGGTGCACCGATAATCGCCACCACCAGACCGGCCGGCAGTTGCAACGGCGGCAGCAAGGCGCGCCCCAGAGTGTCACCCAACAGAACCAGTACGGCCCCGAACAGGGCCGACAGCGGCAACAACGCGCCATGCCGGTCACCGCACAACTGCCGCGCCAGGTGCGGCGCGACCAGGCCAACGAAGGTCATAACGCCGATATTGGCCACCGTTGCTGCGGTCAACGTGACGCTGCACAGCAACAGCAAGAGCATTATCAGCGGTGCATTCAGGCCGCGGCTGAGCGCCACGCTCTCGCCCAGTTGCAGGAGATTGAGCTGGCGATGACAGAACAACAGGGGCATGCCCGCCACCAGCAGCCAGATCAGCAGGCTCTGCACCTGCGGCCAACCACTGCGATGCAGGCTGCCGCCAAGCCACATCAGCGCCGATTCGACCCGATCGATATTGCCGTAGGTGATCAGCAGATCGGCGACGGCACCGAGCATGGCCGTCAGCCCCACGCCAACCAGAATCAGGCGCAGCGGGGCAATGCCACCGCGCCAGGATAGCGCGACGATAAACAGCGCCACCGCCAGACCGCCGAGCAACGCTGCCAGAGGATAGAGCGGCAGCGGCAAGGCCTCCGGCCACTGCACCAGGATCAGCAACATGGTGACGCTGGCGCCCGCCTCCACCCCGACCAATCCCGGGGCAGCCAGTGGGTTGCGCGTCAGTGACTGCATCAACACGCCAGCCAGAGCCATCGCCGCGCCCCCGAGTATCGCCAGCAGGATGCGCGGCAGGCGCAACTCCCACAGCACGTTGGCCGACAGCGCCTTCTCATCGGCGAACAGGCCCTGCCAGAGCTGAGCCATGCCCATCGTGTAGCTACCTACGCCCGCCGCGTACAGCGTCAGGCCCGTCAGCAACAAGAGCAGCACAGACGCCGCCAACACATCGATGGGTCGGCCGACCCAGGGCAACCCGGGGCAACGCCTTGGCGTGGTCAGCCAGCGACTCACTTGAGCTTCCTCAGCACCAGCGCGACGAACACCGGGCCGCCGATCAGCGCGGTGACGATGCCGGTGTTGAGTTCGTAAGGGCTCACCAGGGTGCGCGCCACTACATCGGCCAGCACCAGCAGCAAGCCACCCAGCAGCGGCGTAGCCAGCAGCAGCTGCCGCAGGTCGTGGCCAACCAGCAGCCGCGCCGCATGCGGTACTACCAGCCCGACAAAACCGATGGGGCCAGCCAACGCCACTGCGCAACCGGACAGCAGCACCACGGCCGCCAAACTCAGCAGCCGCATCCGCAACAGGTTGACGCCCATGCTGGAGGCCACCTGCGCGCCCAGCCGATAGGCATTCAACGCCCGCACATTGATCAGGCAAAGCAACATGCCGACGATCAGGTAGGGCCAGAGCCAGCTTGGCAGGTTTGCCCCGCTGATACCCAGCGAGCCGGTCAGCCAGCGGCGCAGGCTGTCCAGGCCCTGCTGATCGAGCAGCAGCAGAATCGCGGTGATAGCGCCGAACAGCGCGGCCATCATCGCCCCGGAAAGCGTCAGGCGTACCGGATTGGGCGTGCGCCCGGCCAGCAGCATGACGCCGATGGCGGCCACCAGAGCGCCGCTGAAGGCAAACAGGGGAATCATGGTCATGTCGTTGCCGGGTAGCACCAGCAAGCCAATGACCACGAACAAGGCCGCACCGCTGTTGATGCCGAGGATGCCCGGGTCTGCCAACGGATTGTCGCCCACGGCCTGCATCACCGTGCCGGCCAGCCCCAGGCAGGCGCCCACAGTCATCGCCACCCACAGGCGCGGCAGGCGCGAACCGCGGATGACGCTGTGATCAGAATTACTCGGGTCATACGCCAGCAGCGCCTGCCAGACATCGCTCCAGGGGATCGACTTGGCCCCCACTGCCAGGTGCAGCGTCGACGCCAGGCCGATGCCGATCAAGATCGATAACCAGATCGGCCAGCGCCACCCACCCGTCATCGGGCTACCTGGCTGTCGAGCGCGCGCAGGCGAGCAGGCGAAGCCGGCACGCACAGAGGATCACCGGAATGCGGATCGATGAGAATGTGCGCATCCAGATCGAACACAGCCTTGAGGTTGGCCGGAGTGAAGACCTCGGCAGGCGTGCCCTGGGCGTGCACCTTGCCCTGGCGCAACATCACCAGTTGATCGGCATAGCGCGCGGCCTGGTTGAGGTCATGCAGAACCGCGACGACAGTGCGCCCTTGGTCACATAGCTCGGCGAGCAGTTCGAGCAAGGCGATCTGATGAGCGATGTCGAGAAAGGTGGTGGGCTCGTCGAGCAGGATGACCGGGGTCTCCTGCGCGAGAGTCATGGCAATCCAGCAACGCTGTAACTGCCCCCCGGACAGGCTGGTCAGGGTGCGGTCCAGCAGCATGCCGACGTCGGCCAGTGCCACGGCGCGGTCGATCGCCTGCTGATCGGCGTCACTCCACTGCTGCCACCAGCTTTGCCAGGGGTAGCGCCCCTGCATGACCAGCTCGCGCACGGTTATCCCGGCAGGCGAAGCGGTGCGTTGCGGCAACAGCGCTATTTGCCTGGCCAGATCACGTCGCGAGAGCTGAACGTGGGGCTTACCCTGCAGCAGTACGTCGCCGCTGGCTGGTCGTAGCATGCGCGCCAGCACGTTCAGCAAGGTGGTCTTGCCACAACCATTGGCACCGATCAATGCGGTAAAGCAGCCCTCGGGAATGGTCAGACTGATGTCATTCAGCACCTTCAATCCGTCGAATTGAAGCTGAAGCCCCATTGCTTTCAACATGCATACACACTCGAATTCGAACCACTGCGCCAGCGCCCGCCTGGCTCAGAGCCCGCGCAGCTTGCCAGGCATGCGGGTTCACCGCGAATCTCATCCAGCTCAGGGCGGGCATTGCCTATCAGGCAGCGTCCAGGCCTTGAATATTTATACGTAGTAGCTTGCAGTAATATCTTAGTGATGACAATAAATTGTGAGCTAGTACAAATCTTTCTCATTTAGATGTAGAGTTCGCGCGCTACAGCTGACTGCCACGGCGCACTGGCGTGAAGGATCACAGAATGTCCTCCGCATTGCGCACACATACAAGAAGACCAGAGGATGTTCCTTCGCCATGCGCCAGGTTACGCACCTAAGCCCCGAACGTTTCGCCCGACGCCCAGCCTTCAGCCTTACCGCACTCACACTGGCCATGGCCAGCCTGGGCTCGGGCAGCCTGCATGCCGCTGAGACTAACCAGGCACCCACGGCTGCGTCCGTGGAGATTGATGCCATCAACGTTACCGGGCAAAGCGTTGAACAGCCCACCGAGCATGTGGTCGGCTATGTAGCCAAACGCAACATGAGCGCTTCCAAGACCGATACGCCGATCACCGAGACGCCGCAGTCGCTGTCTGTGGTGACGAGCGACGAGATCCGCGACCGCCAGGCGGAAACGTTGGCCCAGGTGTTGAGCTACACGCCAGGGTTCACCGCCAGTGCGACCTCTTTCAACCGCACTGCGGACCGCTTCCGCATCCGCGGCTTCTCGGTCGAATCCGCCACCGGCGGCTCGCTGCGAGACGGCCTGCGCCTGCAGAACAACTCCTACGACGGCATTCAGGAACCTTATGGCCTGGAGCGCGTCGAGGTCATCCGTGGCGCTGCCTCGGTGCTCTACGGCCAGCTCTCGCCCGGCGGCATGGTAAATGGCGTCAGCAAGCGCCCAACCGAAACGCCGCTTCATGAGCTGCAACTGCAGGCAGGCTCCAATGACCGCAAGCAGCTCGCCGCCGATTTCAGCGGTGCTCTGCCCGGTAGCGACACCCTGAGCTATCGCCTGACCCTGCTCAGCCGCAACAGCGACACCCAGCAGGATCATCTCAACGACGACAAGATCTACATCGCCCCGGCGCTGACCTGGCGCCCTGACGAAGACACATCGCTGACCCTGCTGTCCTTCTACCAGAAGACCGATACGCGTTTCCCCGCGCCCCTGCCCTATCAGTTGGTCAAAGGTGTGGGTGACGGCGCCTTCAAGATCGGCCGCCACGACTTTATCGGCGAGCCGGGCTACGACGACATGAATGGCGAGATGTCGGCCCTGGGGTACGAATTCACCCACCACTTCAACGAGCACTTCACGCTTAATCACAAGCTGCGTTACTCCGAGTCCGATGTGAAGTGGAAATACCTGCAGGTCAGAACCGGTAATCCGGCAGTCACTGCCGCGGTGATCAATCAGGCCGCCACGACCGGCATTCTGCAAAGGCAATACAGTGATCGCCGTGAGCGTGCTCGAACCCTGGGCAGCGATACCAATATCGAATCGAAATGGCAGCTCGGCAGCGTCGAGCACACCGTTCTGGTCGGTTTCGACGGCTATGACACTTCCTACGACTCCCATAACTTCCGAGGCGTAGCCCCCAGCCTGGACCTGAGTCGCTACAACTATGGTCAGCCCGTAGTGGTCAACAGAAGCCCCGCCCTGGACCGTGGCTCGCAGCTGGATATGCTGCAAAAAGGTGCCTATTTCCAGGATCAGATCAAGTTCGGCGACAAGTGGGTCCTGCAGGTAGGTGGCCGCCACGACTGGGCTGACCAGCAGCAGACGGCGCATCGCAATGGCGCCAAGGCCAGCCAAAGCGACGAAGCCACCACTTGGCGTGCGGGCCTGGTCTACCTGGCGGACAACGGCCTGGCGCCCTATATCAGCTATAGCGAGTCGTTCTTCCCGGTTTCCGTTGCAGAAGTCACCGGCCAGACCTTCACCCCCACCGAAGGTAAACAGTACGAAGTAGGCGTGCGCTATCAGCCCAAGGACAGCAATATGCTGCTCAGCGCAGCAGTCTATGAGCTGACCCAGACCAACGTGCTCAAGCAGGATCCAGCTACCGACGAGTACCGCCAAACCGGCGAGGTACGTTCCCGCGGTCTGGAGCTGGAAGCCAAGGCGGATGTCACCCCGGCACTCAGCGTGATCGCCACCTACGCCTATACCGATGCACGCACCACCAAGAGCGCAATCGCCGCCGAAGTGGGTCAACGTACCGACGAAACGCCCTACCACCAGGCAGCCCTGTGGACCCGCTACGACTTCGTCAACTGGGGCATCCCGCAGCTGAGCGTGGGCGCCGGCGCTCGCTACATGGGTACAATACAGGCCTCGGGCATGGATTCCGCCATGCCAGCCTATACCCTGTTCGACGCCATGGCGCGCTACCAGATCGACGAACACTGGGACGTGACCGTCAACGCCAGCAACCTGACCGACAAGCGCTACGCGGAGTGCAGTTTCTCCACCTGTCACTACGGTGACGAGCGCACCCTGCTGACCTCGGTGAACTTCAACTGGTGATCTACCGCTCCGCGCGCCGAGCAAGCACCTTGCTGCGGCGCGCGGCCTTACCTGCCTAACGGACAGAGGCAGCGGGCGGAACAAGGATCGACAGGCATAGCGACGCCCCGATTCCCAGACTGGGATCGGTGCTGGTTTCGAAGTTTGGAAAGCGATAAAAACGCAAAACCGCCAATCATCCCGGCCATGTTATGGCTGGAGTGATTGGCGGTTAGCTATTTCAGGACTTCGAGCAGAAACATGGTTCTGCTGAATCGACAGGCTACAGACCTTAGTGAGTGCCTGCAGTGACGAACTGGAGCGAGACTCGCATCTGGCATTCAACCAATTGAAATCTAAGGTATTTATTTTATTGTCGAAGCAGGAAAGGGGGCCCCCACCACTGCTTAAGGCAAAGAGGCGCCTACAAAACCCGGGGCGATTCAAACATCGGTTATGCGCTCATACTTGTTTGCGCGTATAGCATGACCTCATAGACTAACCTTCACCTATGACGAACGCTTGATGAGAGGCTTGCCGTAGACCTGCAATGAGGCAGATGGCGGTCGCTAATTTGCAACACGCGCTTGGGGTAAGTGAAACAAGTTAATTTAGGTCAGCGACTGATTTATGAAAAATAAAACACATATAACTGTTAGCAGAGTACCTGATCAAATGAGTACATCCATTTGCCCCTGCGGCAGTGGCAACCTGCTGGATGCCTGCTGCGGCCATTATCACGCCGGGCACCCGGCCCCCTGCGCCAGCGCCCTGATGCGTTCACGCTACAGCGCCTATGTGCTGGGCCTGGTGGACTACCTGGTCGCCACCACTTTGCCCGCGCAACAGGCTGGCCTGGACCGAGAAGCCATCGGCGCCTGGAGCGCCCAGAGCACCTGGCTCGGCCTGGAGGTTGAAAGTTCCGAGGTGTTCGGCGGCCAGCCGGAACACGCCTTCGTGACCTTTACCGCACGCTGGCATGACAGCACCGGTGAACATAGCCACCGCGAGCAGTCTTCTTTCGTACAGAATGATGGGCGTTGGTACTTCATCGATCCCACGGTGGAAGTCAAAGCCGGACGCAACGATGCGTGCCTGTGCGGCAGTGGGCAGAAATTCAAGAAGTGTTGTTCCAGCTACCTCTAATTCCCTACCACAGGACCAACGCCATGCTTCGGATCTACAGCTTGATGCTGGCGTTAATCTTTGGCCTGACCGGTTGCGTCTCCTGGTTCGAAGACAATTCGCCCCCACCCCACGTCTCCCTGGTGAAAGTCGAAGTGGTGCGGGCCAAGCTGCTGGAGCAGAAATTCAAGCTGTACTTTCGCGTGGATAACCGCGACGACTCGGACCTGACCGTGCGTGGGCTGATCTACAAGGTCACCCTGGATGATTTTGTGCTCACCGAAGGCGAGTCCAATGAATGGCTGACTGTACCGCCCAAGGGCCATGCATTTTTCAAGGTGTCGGTGCGCACCAACCTCTGGCCGCAGATCCGCGATGTGGTGCAGATGCTGAAAAAACCCGACAAGCCTGTGCCGTATCGTCTGGAGGGGGAACTGAAAACCGGATTATTCATCGGTTATGACGTGCAGGTGAACCACAATGGCGAGATAATCCCCGGCGATTTTATCCCGGAGCGACATCGATGACTCAGCAACCCCATGTCCATGGTCCTGACTGCAACCACGATCACGATCACCATGATCACGACCACGGCCATGTCCACGGCCCGAACTGCGGCCACGCTCACCAGGAGCCGGTGCGCAATGCGTTGAAGGACGTTGGCCGCAACGACCCTTGCCCGTGCGGCAGTGAGAAGAAATTCAAGAAGTGCCACGGCGCGTAAGTTGCGCTGAAGGCCAAGGTGGGAGGGCACAAGCCCCCTCCCACACCGATCTGCGCCAGGCTTAAGTTTAAGTACTCATGTGTTTACACAACTCCTGCTTGCGTCGTTTCACCGCGCTCACTAACGTAGCGCCTTTACTGACGCTACCCCCCGCAGGAGCTTTGCCATGGCCTCGCCAGCCCTCTCACATTTTCTTCCCCGGTTCGGCGTTGCCGCGGCAGTGGCCAGTGCATTAAGCCTGGCCGGTTGCCAGCTCCAGAGCACCCAGGACACCCTGCCCCCCGTTGCCGGCGTACAGCCGATCAAGGGCCTCGCACAGAATGTTTCGATACGCCGCAACGCCCAGGGCATGCCGCTGATCGAAAGCAACACCTTCCACGACGCGCTGTTCAGCCTCGGTTATGTGCACGCCAGTGACCGCATCACCCAGATGGTCACCCTGCGCCTGCTGGCCCAGGGCCGCCTGGCGGAGATGTCCGGGCCTGAGGTGCTGGATGTGGACCGTTTCATGCGTGCGGTCAATCTGAAAAAAAGCGCCGGCGAGCTGTATAACGCCTCGTCGCCGCGCCTCAAGCGCTTCTTCGAAGTGTATGCCCGTGGCGTCAACGCCTACCTGTTCCGCTACCGCGACAAGCTGCCACCGGATCTGGCCCAGACCGGCTATAAGCCGGAATACTGGAAGCCGGAAGATTCGGCGCTGCTGTTCTGCCTGCTGAATTTCAGCGAATCGACCAACCTGCAGGAAGAACTTGCGTCCCTGGTGCTGGCGCAAAAAGTCGGCGCGGACAAACTCGCCTGGCTGACGCCGAGCGCGCCGGATGAGCCGATCCCTCTGGCCGAGGCCGAGAAACTCAAGGGCGTGAACCTCAGCCAGATCACCGGCCTGGCCGGGCTGGACACCGTCAGCCAGCAATTGAGCAGCCTCAACTCGCTGGGCGTTACCACGTCGAGTAACTGGGCCATCGGCCCGCAACGCAGCCGCAGCGGCAAAAGCCTGCTGGCAGGCGACCTCGCCGCCCAGCCGCAGGCGCCGTCACCGTGGAACTACGTGCAGATTCGCGCACCGAAATACCAGGCCGTCGGCGCCTCGATTGCCGGCCTGCCGACCCTGTTGTCCGGTTTCAACGGCAACGTGGCGTGGAGCATGAGCGCGGTCAAGGGCGATACCCAGGACCTGTTCCTGGAAAAGGTCAAACGCCAGGGCAGCGCGTTGTACTACGAGAACAACGGAAAATGGCTGCCGGCAGCGGTGCGTAACGAAACCTTCTTCGTCAAGGGCCAACGCTCGATTCGCGAAGTGGTATACGAAACCCGCCACGGCGCCCTGCTCAACAGCAGCCAGGCCCTGACCAGCGGCTTGGGCCTGGCCCTGCAAACCGCCGACTTCAAGGATGACAAGAGCCTCGACGCGTTCTTCGACCTCTCCCGCGCGCAAAACGCCGGCAAGGCCTCGGACGCAACCCGGAACATTCGCGCCATTGCCTTGAACATGATCTTCGCCGACGCCAGCAGCATTGGCTGGCAGGTCACCGGCCGCTTCCCCAACCGGCGCGAAGGCGAAGGCCTGCTGCCCTCGCCCGGCTGGGATACGCGCTTTGACTGGGACGGTTACGCCGACGCGATGCTGCACCCCTATGACCAGGACCCGGCTCAAGGCTGGATCGGCACCGCCAACCAGCGCACCGCGCCGCGTGGCTACGGCATGCAGTTGTCCAACTCCTGGGATGCACCGGAGCGCAGCGAGCGCCTGGCGCAAATGGCCAATGCCGGCAAGCACGACAGCCGCAGCATGATCGCCATGCAGTACGACCAGACCACCACTTTCGCCGCAAAGCTCAAGACCATGTTCCAGGCACCGGGCATGGCCCAACCGCTGAAACAGGCGATTGATGCGCTGCCAGCCGCCGAGCAGGCCAAGGCACGGGAAGCGCTGAAGCGCCTGATGGCGTTCGATGGGCGCCTGGTGTCCGCCTCCGCAGACGCCGCGCTCTACGAGCTGTTCCTGCAGGAAAGCACCCGGCAGATCTTCCTTGACGAGCTGGGCCCGGAAAACAGCGCCAGCTGGAAAGCTTTTGTCAGCAACGCCAACCTGTCCTATGCCGCCCAGGCCGACCACCTGCTGGGCCGCGAAGACAGCCCGTTCTGGGACGACGTGCGCACCGCGCAAAAAGAAGACAAACCCGCCATCCTCGCCCGCAGCCTGGCCGCCGCGATCAGCGCCGGCGACAGCCAACTGGGCGCTGACCACAAGGCCTGGCAGTGGGGCAAGCTGCACAGCACCACCTGGAAAAACACCACTGGCCAGGTGATTCGCGGCCCACTGGCGTCCGGTGGCGACCACAACACCTTGAACCCGGCGCCGTACAACTGGGGCCAGGACTTCAACACCACCCAGGTGCCGGCGCTGCGCATGATCGTCGACTTCGGCCAGCTGGAACCGATGATGGGCCAAGGTGGTATCGGCCAATCCGGCAACCCGGCGAGCCCGAACTACGCCAATGGCATCGACCCATCGCTCAAGGCGCAATACCTGAGCTTCCCGATGCAGCCGCAGAACTTCGAGAAGGTGTATGGCAAGGCCAGGTTGACCCTGACCCCAGGCAAGTGACCTGACTTCCACCTGACGAAACCGGATCCAAATGTGGGAGGGGGCAAGCCCCCTCCCACATTTGGCCCACATGCATTCAGATAGAACTTCTGCGCTCGCCCCCGCCTCATACCTGATAAGCCCATCGCCCCGGTCAGCCCATGGATCTTGTCATCGCCCGGCCCGAAGGCCTCTACTGCCCCGCCGGAGATTTCTACATCGATCCCTGGCGCCCGGTGGAACGCTCTGTCATCACTCACGCCCACGGTGACCACGCCCGCAGCGGCAACCAGCACTACCTGGCCGCCGCCCCCGGCGAAGGCATCCTGCGCTCGCGCCTGGGCCAGGACATCAACCTGCACACCCTGGCCTATGGCGAACAACTCGTGCACCACGGCGTGACCCTGAGTTTTCACCCAGCCGGGCATGTACTCGGCTCGGCCCAGGTGCGCCTGGAATACCAGGGCGAAGTCTGGGTGGCTTCAGGCGACTACAAAGTGGAACCCGATGGCACCTGCGCGCCTTTCGAACCGGTGCGTTGCCACACCTTTATCACCGAATCCACCTTCGGCCTGCCGATCTACCGCTGGCAGCCCCAGGCGCAGATCTTTGCCGGGATCAACGACTGGTGGCAGGCCAATATCGCCGCCGGCAAAGCCAGCGTGTTGTTCTGTTATTCCTTCGGCAAAGCCCAGCGCATCCTGCATGGCATTGATGCCAGCATCGGCCCGATCCTCAGCCATGGTGCGGTGGAGCCGCTGAACCGGGTGTACCGCGAAGCCGGCATCTACATCCCCGAAACCCTCTACGCCGGAGATTTCAAAAAGACCGACCCGTTGCTGCGCCAGGCCCTGATCATCGCACCGCCGTCCGCTGGCGGTAGCAGTTGGATCAAGCGCTTTGGCGACTACAGCGATGCCTTTGCCAGCGGCTGGATGCGCCTGCGCGGTACCCGGCGGCGGCGCGGGGTGGACCGGGGGTTCGTGCTGTCGGACCACGCCGACTGGCCCGGGCTGCTGTGGGCCATCGAACAAACCGGCGCCGAACGGGTGATGGTCACCCACGGTTCTGTCGGCGTATTGGTACGCCACCTGCGGGAAAAAGGCCTGGATGCCCAGGGCTTCACCACTGAATACGGCGATGACGAAGAAGAGGCCACGGCATGAAAGCCTTCGCCGAGCTGTACGCCAACCTCGACGCCACCACCTCCAGCAATGCCAAGCTCGCAGCCCTGCAAACCTACTTCCTGCAAGCGCCGCCGGAAGACGCCGCATGGGCCGTGTATTTCCTGTCTGGCGGGCGCCCCCGGCAATTGGTGCCCACGCGCCTGCTGCGGGACATGGCCACCGAAGCGTCCGGCATCGAACCGTGGCTGTTCGAAGAAAGCTACCAGTCTGTAGGCGACCTGGCCGAGACGATTTCCCTGCTCCTGCCGGAATCCACCTACACCTCCGAGGACGGCCTGGCCGTATGGCTGGAAGAAAAACTCCTGCCGCTGCGTGGCCTGTCGCCCCTGGACCTGGCCGAACGGTTGCCGGCGTTATGGGCGCAACTGGACCAGCCAAGCCTGATGGTGTGCATCAAGCTGATCACCGGCAGCTTTCGCGTCGGCGTGTCTAAATTGCTGGTCACCCGCGCGCTCGCAGCCATGGCCGACCTCGACAGCAAGCGCGTGGCACAGCGGCTGGTGGGCTACACCGATTTATCCAACCGACCGACAGCCGAAGGCTACCTCAAGCTGATCGCCGCCGAATCATCCGACGAACATGCACAACGGGGCGGACAGCCCTATCCGTTTTTTCTCGCCCATGGGCTGGCGCAACCGGTGGAGCAATTCGACGCCTTGCTCGGCTCCCCCGCCGACTGGCAGGTGGAATGGAAGTGGGACGGCATTCGCGCGCAACTGGTCAAGCGCGAAGGCCGGCTGTGGATCTGGTCGCGGGGCGAAGAGCTGGTGACCGAACGCTTCCCCGAACTGCACAGCCTGGTCAGTGGGCTGCCCGATGGCACGGTGATCGATGGCGAGATCGTGGTCTGGAAGGACGCGGTGCAGCCCTTTGCCCTGCTGCAACAACGCATTGGCCGCAAGACCCTGAGCAAAAAGGTGCTCGACGATGCACCGGTCGCCGTCCTGGCCTATGACCTGCTGGAACATCAGGGCGACGACTGGCGCAACCACACCCAGGCTGAACGCCGTGCCCAACTGGAACAGGTGATTGCCCAGTGCAACCAACCTGTGCTGATGCCCTCGCCACTGCTGACGGGCGCCACATGGCAGGACCTGGCACAACAACGCGAAGCCTCCCGCAGCCTCGGCGTGGAGGGCATGATGCTCAAGGCACGCGACGGCCTGTACGGCGTGGGCCGAACCAAAGACATGGGCCTGTGGTGGAAGTGGAAAGTCGACCCCTTCAGTGTCGATGCGGTGTTGATCTATGCCCAACGCGGCCATGGCCGACGCGCCAGCCTCTACAGCGATTACACCTTTGCCGTTTGGGATGGCCCGCCCGGCAGCGAGCGAACCCTTGTGCCCTTCGCCAAGGCCTATTCGGGGCTGACCGACGAAGAGATGCGCAAGGTCGACGCCATCGTGCGCAAGACCACCGTGGAGAAGTTCGGCCCGGTCAGCAGCGTGACGCCAAGCATGGTGTTCGAGTTGGGGTTTGAAGGCATTGCCCTGTCCAAGCGGCATAAGAGCGGGATTGCAGTGCGCTTCCCGCGGATGTTGCGTTGGCGGCAGGACAAGACGATAGAGGAGGCCGACAGCCTGGCCACCCTGCAAGATCTTCTGGCCTGACATAAATTCACCACCCCTCCCACATTTGAATGTCCTTATGACCTGAAATGGTGCGATCAATTTTCAACGCCCATTTTCGGGCATCTCCTACACTCATGACTCCCTTGTCCCACCTTTTAAAACGCTCATTCGGAACTATGGTGCAGAAATTGCTACTCGTGATCCGTCTGACACCGTTCAGTAACAGTCCTAAACGCGCCACAAGCGCTTATCTTGGTTTCCAGGGATTACATAATGAAAAAAGCATTGCTGACCCTTTCTGCACTGGCTCTGTGCATGGCCGCCGGTACCGCGCTGGCCAAGGAATACAAGGAACTGCGTTTTGGTGTCGATCCGTCCTACGCTCCGTTCGAATCCAAGGCAGCCGACGGCAGCCTGGTGGGCTTCGATATCGACCTGGGCAATGCGATCTGCGCCGAACTGAAAGTGAAGTGCAAGTGGGTCGAAAGTGACTTCGACGGAATGATTCCAGGCCTCAAAGCCAACAAGTTCGACGGTGTGATTTCGTCCATGACCGTGACCCCGGTGCGTGAGAAGGCCATCGACTTCTCCAACGAACTGTTCTCCGGCCCGACTTCGCTGGTGTTCAAGAAAGGCGCGGGTTACTCGACGCCAGAGTCCCTCAAGGGCAAATCCGTGGGCTACGAGCAAGGCACCATCCAGGAAGCCTACGCCAAGGCTGTATTGGATAAAGCCGGTGTAACCACCAAGGCCTACGCCAACCAGGACCAGGTTTATGCCGACCTGACTTCCGGTCGTCTCGACGCTTCGGTGCAGGACATGCTGCAAGCCGAACTGGGCTTCTTGAAGTCCCCGGCCGGTGTCGGCTACGAAGTCAGCGCCGCCATCGATGACCCATTGCTGCCATCGAAAACCGCCATCGGTATCAAAAAAGGTAACACTGAACTGAAGGCCCTTTTGGATAAAGGTATCAAAGCGTTACACGATGATGGCACCTACGCCACCATCCAGAAGAAACACTTCGGCGATCTGAACCTGTACAGCGGCAAATAATGCCTGGGGCGCCCCTTCTCTCAAGGGGCGCTTTTTTATCGCCATAGGTCCTGATTTATGTTCGAAGAACTGTTGCAAACCCTCGGGCTGAGCGCACTCAGCTTGAAGGGTTTCGGCCCGTTGTTGCTGCAAGGCACCTGGATGACCATCAAGTTGTCGGTGCTGTCCCTGGCCGTCAGCGTATTGCTGGGCCTGCTCGGCGCCAGCGCCAAGCTTTCCAGCCTGCCCTTCCTGCGCATCCCCGCCCAGCTCTACACCACACTGATTCGCGGTGTACCGGACCTGGTGCTGATGCTGCTGATTTTCTACAGCCTGCAAACCTGGCTCACCAGCCTGACCGACTTCATGGAATGGGAATATATCGAGATCGACCCATTCAGCGCCGGGGTGATCACTCTGGGCTTTATCTACGGTGCTTATTTCACCGAGACGTTTCGCGGCGCGATCCTCGCCGTCCCCCGTGGCCAGCTGGAAGCCGCCACGGCCTATGGCCTCAAGCGCGGGCAACGCTTCCGCTTCGTGACCTTCCCGCAGATGATGCGCTTTGCCCTGCCGGGTATCGGCAACAACTGGATGGTGATGCTCAAGGCCACGGCCCTGGTGTCGATCATCGGCCTGGCGGACGTGGTCAAGGCCGCCCAGGATGCCGGCAAAAGCACCTACCAGCTGTTCTACTTCCTGGTGCTCGCCGCACTGATCTACCTGTTGATCACCAGCGCGTCCAACTTCGTCCTGCGTCGTCTTGAACGTCGCTACTCCGCAGGCTCACGGGAGGCGGTGCGATGATCGAACTCTTGCAGGAATACTGGCGCCCCTTCCTTTATAGCGACGGCCAGCACATCACCGGCCTGGCGATGACCATGTGGTTGCTCAGCGCCGCCCTGGTCATCGGCTTTGTGGTGTCGATCCCGCTGTCCATCGCCCGTGTATCGCGCAACCCGCTGGTACGCTGGCCGGTGCAGTTCTACACCTACCTGTTCCGTGGCACGCCGCTCTATATCCAGTTGCTGATCTGCTACACCGGCATCTACAGCATTGCCGCCGTGCGTGAACAACCGGTGCTGGATGCGTTCTTTCGCGATGCGATGAACTGCACGATCCTGGCCTTCGCGCTCAACACCTGCGCCTACACCACGGAGATTTTCGCCGGTTCCATCCGCAGCATGGCCCACGGCGAAGTCGAGGCCGCCAAGGCCTATGGCTTGAGCGGCTGGAAGCTGTACGCCTACGTGATCATGCCGTCGGCGTTGCGCCGCTCGTTGCCCTACTACAGCAACGAAGTGATCTTGATGCTGCACTCGACCACGGTAGCGTTTACCGCGACGATTCCAGACATCCTCAAGGTGGCGCGGGACGCCAACTCGGCCACGTTCATGACGTTCCAATCATTCGGCATCGCCGCGCTGATCTACCTGACCGTGACCTTTGCCCTGGTCGGTTTGTTTCGTCTGGCGGAGCGCCGCTGGCTGGCGTTTCTCGGGCCAAGCCATTAAGGAGCCTTCATGCGTCATCAGGTACACGATCTGATCGCGCCGGTGCCCGGCACGGCGCGGCAGATTCACAGTTTCCACTTCGGCCCCGAACACGCCGAAGGCAAGGTCTATATCCAGTCGTCGCTGCATGCCGATGAACTGCCGGGCATGCTGGTGGCCTGGCACTTGAAGGTGCGCCTGGCCGAGTTGGCCGCCGCCGGGCGCTTGCGCAGCGAAATCGTGCTGGTGCCCATCGCCAACCCGGTGGGCCTGGAACAGGTGTTGATGGATATCCCGCTGGGCCGCTACGAGTTGGAAAGCGGGCAGAACTTCAATCGCCTGTTTGTCGACCTCAGCGATACCGTCGGCGATCAGGTCGAGGGCTCGCTCGGCGATAACCCGCAACAAAATGTCGAACTGATCCGTGCCGCGTTGAGCGCCGCCCTGGCCGGGCAAACCGCCGCGACCCAGTTGCACTCCCAACGCCTGGTGTTGCAACGCCTGGCCTGCGACGCCGACATCGTGCTGGACCTGCATTGCGACTTCGAAGCCGTGGCGCACCTCTACACCACGCCCGAAGCCTGGCCGCAGGTGGAACCGCTGGCGCGCTATCTCGGCTCGGAGGCCAATTTGCTCGCCACCGACTCCGGCGGGCAGTCCTTCGATGAGTGTTTCACCCTGGTGTGGTGGCAGTTGCAGCAACGTTTCGGCACGCGCTTCCCGATCCCCATGGGGAGCTTTTCGGTGACCGTCGAGCTGCGCGGCCAGGGCGACGTCAACCATGGGTTGGCCGCCCTCGACTGCCAGGCAATCATCGACTACCTGATCCACTTCGGCGCGATTGCCGGTGACGCAGCGCCGCTGCCGGCACTGCCTTACCCCGCTACGCCCCTGGCCGGTGTCGAACCCGTGGCGACACCGGTGGGCGGCTTGCTGGTGTTCAGCGCCCTGCCCGGTGAATACCTGGAAGCCGGGCAACTGATCGCCGAAATCATCGACCCCATTACCGACCGCGTAACGCCCGTGCACTGCCAGAAGGCCGGACTGCTTTACGCCCGTTCGCTGCGCCGTATGGCCACTGCCGGGATGGTCATCGGCCATGTCGCAGGCACCGAGGCCTACCGCAGCGGCTATCTACTTTCGCCTTGAGGATGCACGCCCCATGTACAAATTGACCGTTGAAGGCCTGCATAAAAGCTATGGCGACAATGAGGTGCTCAAAGGTGTCTCGCTCAAGGCCAAGACCGGTGATGTGATCAGCCTGATCGGCGCCAGCGGCTCGGGCAAAAGCACCTTTTTGCGCTGTATCAACTTCCTGGAAACCCCCAACGACGGCGCCATGACCCTCGACGGCCAGCCGATCCGCATGGTCAGCGACCGCCATGGCATGCGCGTGGCCGACGATGCCGAACTGCAACGCCTGCGCACGCGGCTGGCGATGGTGTTCCAGCATTTCAACCTGTGGAGTCATATGAGCGTGCTGGAAAACATCACCATGGCCCCGCGCCGGGTGCTGGGTTGCAGCAAGAAGGACGCCGAAGACCGCGCCCGTCGCTACCTGGACAAGGTGGGTTTACCGGGACGGGTAGCGGACCAATACCCGGCGTTCCTGTCCGGTGGCCAGCAGCAACGGGTGGCCATCGCCCGCGCCCTGGCCATGGAGCCGGAAGTGATGCTGTTCGACGAACCCACCTCGGCCCTCGACCCGGAGCTGGTGGGTGAAGTGTTGAAGGTGATCCAGGGCCTGGCCGAGGAAGGCCGCACCATGATCATGGTGACCCACGAAATGAGCTTTGCGCGCAAGGTGTCCAGCCAGGTGCTGTTCCTGCACAAGGGCCTGGTGGAAGAGCAAGGCGCGCCAGAGGATGTGCTGGGCAATCCCAAGAGCGAGCGCCTGCAACAGTTCCTGAGCGGCAATTTGAAGTAAACCTTTGCGACGCCTGGAGGGTCTGTGGAATAGACCCTCCAGAGCGTTCGCTGCCGCATGGCAAAACCCCTCGACTTCGCCAAAACGTGGTTTGCCGCCAAAGGCTGGAAGCCGTTCGCCTTCCAGAAAGACGTATGGACGGCGGTCAAGGACGGCCAGTCGGGCTTGCTGCACGCCAGCACCGGCGCCGGCAAAACCTACGCCCTGTGGTTTGCCGCCCTCAATCGTTTCGCCACAACCCGCCCGCCGGCCTCCGGTAAACGTAAACCACCGGCAGAGCCGCTCACCGTGCTGTGGATCACGCCCATGCGTGCGTTGGCCGCCGACACCGCACGCGCCCTCGAAGCGCCGCTCGAGGCCTTGCAGATTCCCTGGAGCGTCGGCCTGCGCACCGGCGACACCAGCAGCAGCGAACGCGCCCGGCAAACCCGACGCCAGCCCACCGCGCTGGTCACCCCCCCGGAAAGCCTGACCCTGATGCTCGCCCGCGCCGACAGCGAAACGAGCATGGCGCACCTGCGCATGGTGGTGGTGGATGAATGGCATGAGCTGATCGGCAACAAGCGTGGCGTACAGTTGCAACTGGCGTTGGCGCGGCTGCGGCGCTGGCATCCCGAACTGATGGTGTGGGGCATTTCGGCCACCCTCGGTAACCAGTCCCACGCCTTGGAAGTGCTGGTCCCACAAGGGGACGGGATTAATGTACAGGGGCAAACGACCAAGCAGTTGCACGTCGACACCTTGCTGCCGCCCACCGCCGAGCGGTTTCCGTGGGCCGGGCATATCGGCTTGAAGATGCTGCCGCAGATGGTCGCCGAAGTCGACGCCAGCAGCAGTTGCCTGGTGTTTACCAACACGCGGGCTCAGTCGGAAATCTGGTATCAGGCGTTGCTGGAGACGCGGCCCGATTGGGCCGGGGTGATTGCCCTGCACCATGGCTCGCTGTCCCGCGAGACCCGCGACTGGGTGGAGCGGGCGTTGAAAGACGGTCAGCTCAAGGCAGTGGTGTGCACATCCAGCCTGGACCTGGGGGTGGATTTTTTGCCGGTGGAGCGCGTGCTGCAAATCGGCTCGGCCAAAGGCGTGGCGCGTCTGATGCAACGCGCCGGGCGCTCGGGTCATGCACCCGGACGGCCGTCGCGGGTGACCCTGGTGCCGACCCACAGCCTGGAACTGGTGGAAGCCGCTGCGGCCCAGGACGCCATTGCAGAGCGGCGTATCGAAGCCCGCGAATCGCCCCACAAGCCGTTGGATGTGCTCGTACAACATTTGGTGAGCATGGCCCTCGGCGGTGGCTTTACGCCGCAGGCATTGCTGGCTGAGGTCCGTGGCGCCTGGGCCTATCGTGACCTCACAGAGGCCGATTGGGCCTGGGCCCTGGGCTTTGTACGGCATGGCGGCTTATCGCTGACCGCTTACCCGGATTACCGCCGCGTGGAGCCGGACGAGCATGGCATCTGGCGTGTGCCCGATGCCCGGCTTGCGCGCCGCCATCGCATGAGCGTGGGTACCATTGTCAGCGACGCCAGCATCCAGCTGAAATTCTGGAGCAAGGGCGGCGGCGGCAAGAACCTGGGCAGTGTTGAAGAAGGCTTTATTGCACGGCTCAAGCCGGGTGATGGTTTCTTGTTTGCCGGCCGCCTGCTGGAATTGGTGCGAGTGGAAAACATGACCGCCTATGTGCGCCGCAGCAGCGCCAAAAAAGCCGCGGTACCGCGCTGGAATGGCGGGCGCATGCCCCTTTCCAATGAGCTGGCCCAAGCCGTGGTGGAGCGCTTCGATGCGGCGGCGCATGGGCTCTACGAGGGCCCGGAAATGCAGGCGGTGCAACCGCTGCTGCAGACGCAGTTGCGCTGGTCCGGCTTGCCGACGCGCGCACACTTGCTGGCCGAAGCCTTGAAATCGCGGGAGGGCTGGCACCTGTTCCTCTACCCGTTTGCCGGCCGCCAGGTGCACCTGGGGCTGGCGAGCCTGTTGGCGTGGCGGGTCAGCCAGCAGCAGCCTGTGACATTCTCGATTGCCGTCAACGACTACGGCTTGGAGTTGCTCAGCGCCACCGAGGTGGATTGGCCACGCTTACTGAATGAGGCGCTATTGAGCCCGAAGCAGTTGTTGGCAGACGTGGCAGCCAGTCTGAACGCCGGAGAACTGGCCCTGCGCCGCTTTCGCGAGATTGCGCGTATCGCCGGGCTGGTGTTTGCCGGTTACCCCGGCGCGCCGAAAAGCACGCGCCAAGTGCAAGCTTCCAGCGGGCTGTTCTTTGAGGTGTTCAAGCAATATGACCCGCAGAACCTGTTGCTGGCCCAGGCGGGTGAAGAAGTCCTGCGCGATGAGTTGGATATTCGTCGGCTGGAAGAGACCTTGCTTCGCCTCTCGGCGCTGACACTGGACTTACATGTAATTGAACGTCCTACACCCCTGGCCTTCCCGCTGCTGGTAGAACGGATGCGCGAAAGCATGAGTTCGGAAAAACTCTCGGAGCGCATTGCGCGGATGGTCAAGGACTTGGAAAAAGTCGCCGATAACGGCAAACGCTGATGGTGTGCTCAGTCACGCTGGAGGGCGAAGAATTGTGGCTGTTGGCGGATAAGGCGCTCTACTGGCCGGGGCGCGAGTGCCTGCTGATCGCCGATGCACACTTTGGCAAGGCATCGGCCTACCGCAGCCTGGGCCAGCCGGTACCGCAAGGCACCACCACCGAGAACCTGCAGCGCCTGGATCGGCTGTTGGCGGCCGTGCCGTGCGCCCAGGTGATCTTTCTCGGCGACTTCCTGCACGGGCCCGGCTCCCACGCCAGCGGCACCCTCAGCGCCTTGAGGGCCTGGCGAGCACGTCATTGCGACCTGTCGATGACCTTGATTCGCGGTAATCACGATAAACGCGCGGGCGACCCACCGGCTGACTTGAGGATCGACGTGGTGCCGGAGCCACTGCTGATGGGGCCTTTCGCCCTGCAACACGAACCGCACGCCCATGCCAGCCAACATGTGCTGGCGGGGCATGTGCACCCGGTGTATCGCTTGCGCGGCAAGGGCCGGCAGAGCCTGCGCCTGCCGTGCTTTCAGTTCGGCACGCGCGTCAGCCTGCTACCGGCGTTTGGGGCGTTTACCGGGGGGTATGCAGTCGATCAGGACAATGACCACCGAATCTTTGTCATCGGCGATCACCAGGTGTGGCAGGTTCGCTGACCCGCCTTCCGTGCCTCAGGCGACCGGCGCGGGAGGCGGTTCATCCGGAAGGGTTGGCTCACCGGGCTCGGTGGGCTGCTGGGGCCAGTCTTCATCAGGTTGGCCGGGGATACCGCCCGCATAGGCGGGGTCGGCCATCAGGGACCAGGCCAGAACGCCAATCTGGTTGGGTTCAAGCCGGGCAAGTTCTGCGCTGATTCGCGGGTCAATCTTCATAAGGCACTCCTCAAGCGTGGCTCGGCGCGTTTTGCACGCACCGAGGCAGTACACCCAATAGAGTCACTTTTTGCGGACTAATTCCCTTTACGCGTAGGACCTTTCGATCAAGCGCGTGGCAAGGTGACGCCGCGCTGGCCCTGGTACTTGCCGGCCCGGTCTTTGTAGGACACTTCACAGGCCTCGTCAGACTGCAGGAACAGCATCTGCGCCACGCCTTCGTTGGCGTAGATCTTCGCAGGCAGGGTGGTGGTGTTGGAGAACTCCAGGGTCACGTGACCTTCCCACTCAGGCTCAAGCGGCGTCACGTTGACGATAATGCCGCAGCGCGCGTAGGTGCTTTTACCCAGGCAAATGGTCAGCACATCGCGGGGGATACGGAAGAACTCCACGGTGCGTGCCAGGGCAAAGGAGTTTGGCGGGATAATGCACACGTCGCTTTTCACGTCGACGAAGCTCTTTTCGTCAAAGTTCTTCGGATCGACGATCGCCGAGTTGATGTTGGTGAACACCTTGAACTCATCGGCGCAACGCACATCGTAGCCGTAGCTGGAAACGCCGTACGAGATCACGCGGTCATCGCCTTCGCCACGAATCTGGCGCTCAACGAAGGGCTCGATCATGCCGTGCTCTTGCGCCATGCGGCGAATCCACTTGTCCGATTTGATGCTCATGGCGGGTGTCCTGAATAGCGAGGTGGAAAAAATCTGTGTGGCATCTTACCGGGGCCGGCGTTGGGGTTCAAAGGGCGTGGATCTTTTCTTGATGAATGTGCCGGCAGCTATAAGGTTCAGCCAGCGGGGCCGGGCCCCGTATTGCCGAAACCGGCGCCTGTAAATACCACCGCCAGTCACGAAAATAGAGAAACCTTCGGAAATACCATTGGCACGTCCCGGAAAAAGGGTTAAGGTGGCGCCACTGTGCTGCTTGTGTCACTGAGAATCTCTACACGATATGTTGAATTTCGATCCAACCATCTCCAAGAATTTTTCCTGCTCTTTGCACTCAGTCTCGGCCAGGGCTTTTCCTGAGTCGCAGTTAACTTTGTCCAAGGAGATACACCATGTCTAATCGCCAAACTGGTACCGTTAAGTGGTTCAACGATGAAAAAGGCTTCGGCTTCATCACTCCACAATCCGGTGACGACCTGTTCGTTCACTTCAAAGCTATCCAATCCGACGGCTTCAAAAGCCTGAAAGAAGGCCAACAGGTTTCTTTCATCGCTACCCGCGGTCAGAAAGGCATGCAAGCTGAAGAAGTTCAAGTTATCTAACTTGTACTGACTTAGTCGAAAAGACCCCGCCCTTAAAAGCGGGGTTTTTTTATGCCTGGAATTTGGTATTAACACCCACTTGATACCTGACATAAAAAATGTGGGAGGTGGCCTGCTCCCGATGGCGGCGTAGCAGTCGATACTTGCATTGACTGACACACTGCTATCGGGGGCAAGCCCCCTCCCACATTCAAGCATTCAAGCTGTGTCGTTATTGAAACAACGACTCACTCGACAGGCCATTCTTCTCCAGAATCTCGCGCAGGCGCTTGAGCCCTTCCACCTGGATTTGCCGCACCCGCTCACGGGTCAGGCCGATCTCCAGGCCTACGTCCTCCAGCGTGCTGCTCTCATGCCCACGCAGGCCAAAGCGGCGAATCACCACCTCACGCTGCTTGTCAGTGAGTTCCGACAGCCACTGGTCAATGCTTTGGGAAAGATCAACGTCCTGCAGCAGCTCGCAAGGATCCGTAGGACGATCATCCGTCAGGGTGTCCAGCAGGGTTTTATCCGAGTCCGGACCCAGCGAGACGTCGACCGAAGACACCCGCTCGTTAAGACCAAGCATGCGCTTGACCTCCCCTACCGGTTTTTCCAGCAGGTTGGCGATTTCTTCGGGCGAGGGTTCATGATCGAGTTTTTGAGTGAGCTCGCGCGCTGCCCGCAGGTAGACGTTGAGCTCCTTGACCACATGGATCGGTAACCGGATCGTGCGGGTCTGATTCATGATCGCCCGTTCGATGGTCTGGCGAATCCACCAGGTAGCATAGGTCGAGAAGCGAAAGCCCCGCTCAGGGTCGAACTTCTCCACCGCCCGGATCAAGCCCAGGTTGCCCTCCTCGATCAGGTCCAACAAGGACAGCCCACGATTGACGTAGCGTCGGGCGATTTTCACCACCAGGCGCAGGTTGCTTTCAATCATGCGCTTGCGCCCAGCCGGATCACCCTTTTGCGATAAGCGCGCAAAATGGACTTCTTCTTCAGGGGTAAGCAAAGGGGAAAAGCCGATCTCATTGAGGTACAACTGGGTCGCATCGAGCGCCCGCGTGTAATCAATGTATTTGTGTTGCTTTAACGCGGTGGAGTTCTTGGATTTGGTGCGAACTGAAGGTACAGCAGGTCCCTCATTCGACATCGATTCCGTAGCGATACCGGTCTCCATAAGGAGAACCTCATCGTCGATGTCAAACTCCGGCGCTTCTTTACTGAGAGCCATTGTTATAGTCCTTTGGTGAGTTCGACCTCAAGCTCAAGCGACGCCTTTATCCTTGGCAACGCTGGAGCCTGTTCCTTCTACGCGAGGAACAGGCTGTGCAACACATCAACGACGGGGTAGGAATTGCAGCGGATCTACAGGCTTCCCTTGACGGCGAATCTCAAAGTGCAGTTTCACCCGGTCTGTACCAGTTGACCCCATTTCGGCAATTGTCTGTCCGACTTTGACTTGCTGCCCCTCCCGAACCAACAGCCTACGGTTGTGGCCGTAAGCACTGACGTAGGTATCGCTGTGTTTGATGATGACCAGTTCGCCGTAGCCCCGCAAACCACTCCCGGCGTACACCACCGTCCCATCAGACGCAGCTAAAACAGGCTGTCCCAAATCCCCGGCAATATCAATGCCTTTATTCAAACTGCCGTTTGAAGAGAATTTCCCAATTAACACTCCATTTGAGGGCCATCCCCAACCGGTCGGCGCAGGCCCTGCAGGGGGCGACGGCGCGGGTGCCGGCTTGTTCGCAACACTCGGCGAAGCGGTACCGGCAGGCCGGGTGATGATGGTGGTTTTGCTCGAAGACGACGGCGAAGATCCGGTGCGTGTCACAACTGCCGTAGGGGTAGAACCGGTGCGACCGTCAAAGCGAATCGTCTGACCCGGATGTATCGTGTAAGGCACGGGAATATTGTTACGGGCTGCGAGCGCCTTGTAGTCCCAGCCATATCGGAAGGCGATCGAGAACAGCGTGTCGCCCTTGCGCACCACATATTGCCCGGTCGTTACCGTCGGCTTTTGCGGCGCGGCGTTATTGCGGTCAACGACCCGCGCACCGCTGCTTGGCGAGCTGGAGCACCCTACCAGAAGGGAACCAAAGACAAGGCCAAGCACCAGTCGCTGAAAACTTGTTTTACTCATACGCTGCGCAAGACCTGTGAGACTCACCCGCCGCTCCCTTTGTGGTGGCTGAACATGAACGCCTGTATCAGGCTTGAAATATGACGCAAGTATAACTGGGCATTGAAGTTTTACCGTCACGCGACTGAAACGAATCATTCAGTGCGTTGAATCGATCTGCCCATCATGTTGATTTGATAGACCCCGCCGTAAGACACATCCTCACCGACAGAATTCACTGCCAGCGTGAAATGATCAGGCCAGCGGGCCGTTGAGTAACGGAACAAATCGTACGGCCCCCAATACATGTCGGGAAAAGCCATTCTCTTCACGGACAATAAGCATCAATTGTTGCACTTCACCGGCCCCCACCGGGATGACCAGGCGCCCGCCCGGGGCCAGTTGGTCGAGCAACGCTTGCGGAACATCAGTGGCCACGGCGGTGACGATAATCCCGTTGTACGGCGCCAGTGCCGGCCACCCTTCCCAACCATCGCCCCAGCGGAATACCACGTTGCGCAGGTTCAGCTCCACCAGGCGTTCCTTGGCGCGATCCTGCAGCACCTTGATGCGCTCCACCGAGAATACCCGCTCCACCAGTTGCGACAGCACGGCCGTCTGGTAGCCGGAACCGGTGCCGATCTCCAGCACCTTGTCCAACGGCCCCGCCGCCAGCAGCAACTCACTCATGCGCGCAACCATATAAGGCTGGGAGATGGTCTGGTTATGGCCGATGGGCAATGCCGTGTCTTCATAGGCACGATGGGCCAAGGCTTCATCGACAAAGAGGTGCCGAGGCGTACGCCGGATCACTTCCAACACCTGGGCGTTGGAAAGCCCCTCTTCGTACAGGCGCTGGATCAAACGCTCACGGGTACGCTGGGAGGTCATCCCGATGCCCCGGCGCAGCAGGTCGTCTTGTTCACGAGCCATCAGCGCAGCCCCTCCAGCCAGCCATTGAGACTACTGAAGGCATCACTGAAGGTGCGATCAAGTTGCAACGGGGTAATCGACACATAGCCTTGCATCACCGCGTGAAAGTCCGTGCCTGGGCCACCGTCTTCGGCATCGCCCGCTGCCGCGATCCAATAGCCTTCCTTGCCACGCGGGTCGACCACCTTCAACGGTGCTGCCGCACGGGCGCGATGGCCCAGGCGCGTAAGCTGGATGCCGCGAATATGGTCGAGGGGCAAATTGGGAATGTTGACGTTGAGCACCGTGCGCGGCGGCAGGTCCAGGGAGCCATGGGCCTCCACCAGCTTGCGTGCGAAATAGGCGGCGGTGGGCAGGTTGTCCAGTTGGCGCGATGCCAACGAAAATGCAAACGAGGTCCGGCCAAGGAAGCGCCCTTCAAGCGCCGCCGCCACGGTACCGGAATACAGCACGTCGTCGCCCAGGTTGGCTCCGAGGTTGATACCCGACACCACCAGGTCCGGCTCGTGATCCAACAGGCTGTTGATCGCCAGGTGCACGCAGTCGGTGGGGGTGCCGTTCACACTGATAAAGCCATTGGCCAGAACCTGCGGGTGCAGCGGACGGTCGAGCGTCAGCGAACTGCTGGCGCCGCTCTTGTCCTGGTCGGGGGCAACCACCACGCACTCGGCGTAACCTTCCAGCGCACCATAGAGCGCGGCAAGACCGGGTGCGGTGGCACCGTCATCGTTTGATATCAGAATACGCATGGGCTGTCCGTCTGCCCCACCGGCACCAGATCAACAAGCTCGCGCACCAAGACAGTGGCGAAGCATCCGGCCGGCAGGACGAATTCCAATTGCAGAATGTCAGGCCCGAGATAATGCCACGTCAACCCGCCAATGGGCAGTCGCAGAATGCGACGTTCCTGGCTCATGCCGGCATTCACCAGCCAATCACGCAGGTCGGCTTCACCGGCGGCAACCGCCTGTTCCAACTCAAACGTGGCGCCCGTCGCCGGAGAATCACCCTCGCCCCACTGCGGGCCGGTGGGGTGAAGGTCCAGGATCGCCAGGCGCGGGTCGCTGCACTCAGCCTCCCCCGCCGGAAAAAAGCTGCGGCTGTCGGTGAACGCCAACAGATCGCCCACTTGCGCGCGCTGCCAGGAACCGTCGGCGACGCGCGCCGCCAGCACTTTGTTAAACAGGAAGCTACGCGCGGTGGACAACAACCGCGAACGCACATTGCGCTGCTCCGGGAGAGCCTTGCGCGCCGCCCATTCCCGCGCGTCGACGACATTGCCACCGTTGTGGCCAAAACGCTGGGTGCCGAAATAGTTGGGAATGCCGTACTGGGCAATCAATTTCAGCCGCGCCTCGATGGCGGCGGTATCACCGGCCAATTGGGTCAGGCGCAAGGTAAAGCCGTTGGCCGAGTGCGCGCCACGCTGCAGCTTGCGCTTGTGGCGGGCGGTTTTCAGGATCTTGAGGGTGTCGTTTTCCGCACCGCTCATGTCCGGATCGGCCTTGCCCGGCAGTTGTACGCTGAACCACTGGCGGGTCAACGCCTGGCGATCCTTGAGCCCGGCATAGCTGACGGTGCGCAACGGCACGCCAGCCGCCTTAGCGATACGCCGCGCGGCTTCCTCAGTATTGAGCCCGCGTTTCTCAACCCACAACCACAGGTGCTCGCCTTCGCCGCTGAGCGGAATTTCGAGCACCTCGTCGACCTGGAAATCTTCAGCCGTGGCCTTCAGAACCGCGCTGCCCAGGGCCTCGCCATAGGCACGCGGGCCTAGCAGTTGCAAGTCGTTCATGCGCGCAGCAACAAGGCGACGGAGTGCACCGCGATGCCCTCTTCACGACCGGTGAACCCGAGCTTTTCGGTGGTGGTGGCTTTCACGTTGACTTGATCCAATTCAATTTGCAGGTCTGCGGCAATCAGTGCACGCATGGATTCGATATGCGGGGCCATTTTCGGCGCCTGGGCCACGATGGTGTTATCGACGTTACCGACCTTCCAGCCCTTGGCGTGGATCAGGCCGACCACATGGCGCAGCAAGGCACGGCTGTCCGCGCCCTTGAAGGTGGGATCGGTATCCGGAAAGTGCTTGCCGATATCGCCCAGCGCCGCCGCGCCGAGCAAGGCATCGCTCAAGGCATGCAATACAACGTCGCCGTCGGAATGAGCCAGCAACCCATGGTGGTGCGCAATGCGCACGCCGCCCAGGGTGATGAAATCGCCTTCAGCGAAACGGTGCACATCGTAGCCGTGGCCAATACGCATAAAAAAACGCCCCGATTTAATTCAGGGCGTGATTCTACCTACTTTTGCCTCACATTAACCGAGCAAAGCACGACCATGATGTCGCAAATGGTCTTCGATGAAGCTGGCGATAAAGAAGTAGCTGTGGTCGTAGCCAGGCTGCAGGCGCAGTTCCAGTGGATGGTTCGCCGCCTTGGCCGCTTGCGCCAAGGCTTCGGGCTTGAGCTGCACCGCGAGGAAATCGTCGCGGTCGCCCTGATCCACCAGCAGTGGCAGCTTTTCCGAGGCTTCGCCGATCAGCACACAGGCATCCCATTCGCGCCATTTGGAGCGTTCTTCTCCCAGATAACGGGAGAAGGCTTTCTGGCCCCACGGGCAATCCATCGGGTTGTTGATCGGCGAAAACGCCGACACCGACAGGTAACGCCCGGGGTTGCGCAAGGCACACACCAACGCACCGTGGCCGCCCATGGAGTGGCCACTGATGCCGCGTTTGTCCGAAGCCGGGAAATGCGCTTCAACCAATGCCGGCAATTCCTGCACCACGTAGTCATGCATCCGATAGTGCTTGGCCCACGGCTCCTGCGTGGCATTCAGGTAAAACCCTGCGCCCAGGCCGAAATCCCAGGCGTTATCCGGGTCGCCCGGTACACCTGGCCCACGCGGGCTGGTGTCCGGCGCCACGATGATCAACCCCAGTTCCGCAGCCATGCGCTGGGCACCGGCTTTCTGCATGAAGTTCTCATCGGTGCAGGTCAGGCCGGACAGCCAGTACAGCACCGGCAGCTTGCCGCCCTGCTCCGCTTGCGGCGGCAGGTAGACGGCGAAGGTCATGTCGCAGCCGAGCACATCCGAGTGATGCTTGTAGCGTTTATGCCAGCCGCCGAAGCTCTTCTGGCACGACAGGTTTTCCAGACTCATGGCCGACCTCAGAAGTGGATGACGGTACGAATGCTCTTGCCTTCATGCATCAGGTCAAACGCTTTGTTGATGTCTTCCAGGCCCATCGTGTGTGTGATGAACGTGTCCAGCGGAATCTCGCCGGTCTGGGCCATTTCCACGTAGCTTGGCAATTCAGTACGGCCGCGTACGCCACCGAACGCCGAGCCACGCCAGACGCGACCGGTCACCAGTTGGAATGGACGCGTGGAGATTTCCTGGCCAGCACCGGCAACGCCGATGATCACCGACTCGCCCCAACCCTTGTGGCAGCACTCGAGCGCGGCACGCATCAGTTGCACGTTGCCGATACACTCGAAGGAAAAGTCCACGCCGCCATCAGTCAAATCGACAATCACGTCCTGAATCGGGCGGTCATAGTCTTTCGGATTGATGCAGTCGGTGGCGCCCAGTTGCTTGGCGATCTCGAACTTGGCCGAGTTGATGTCAATCGCAATGATACGGCCGGCCTTGGCCTTGACCGCACCAATCAGGGCTGACAGGCCGATACCGCCGAGACCGAAGATGGCCACGGTGTCGCCCGGCTTGACCTTGGCGGTATTGATCACCGCACCGATGCCGGTGGTGACGCCGCAGCCAAGCAGGCAGACCTTCTCCAGCGGTGCTTCTTTAGGAATCTTGGCGACGGAAATTTCCGGCAGCACGGTGTACTCGGAGAACGTCGAGGTGCCCATGTAGTGGAAAATCGGCTGACCCTTGTAGGAGAAACGCGTGGTGCCATCCGGCATCAGGCCTTTGCCTTGGGTGGAACGAATGGCCTGGCACAGGTTGGTCTTACCCGACAGGCAGAATTTGCACTTGCCACATTCCGGGGTGTATAGCGGGATCACATGGTCGCCGACCGCCACCGAAGTCACGCCTTCGCCGATGGCTTCGACCACCGCACCGCCTTCATGGCCAAGGATGGACGGGAAGATGCCTTCCGGGTCAGCGCCGGAAAGGGTGTAGGCGTCAGTGTGGCAAACCCCGGAGGCGACCACACGCAACAGCACTTCGCCCGCCTTGGGCATGGCCACATCGACTTCCACGATCTCGAGGGGTTTCTTGGCTTCAAAGGCAACGGCAGCGCGGGACTTGATCATCCAGGTTTCTCCAGGGAGTTAAAAACTGATGGAGAGAGTGTAAAACATGCCTCCATGATTAATAATCCAGGCAAAAGCAAAACTTTATTGCTGTACAGGGACAATTAACATGTTGGAGAACCGCTGGGAAGGCATCGATGAATTCGTTGCCGTCGCCGAATGCAGCCAATTTACGGCGGCTGCCGAGCGGCTGGGTGTGTCTTCGTCCCACATCAGCCGCCAGGTGGCACGCCTGGAAGAGCGCCTGCAAACACGGTTGCTGTATCGCAGTACCCGGAAGGTGACCCTGACTGAAGCGGGTCAGACATTTCTGCAACATTGCCAGCGCTTACAGGATGGCCGCGAAGAAGCCCTGCGCGCCGTGGGTGACCTCACCAGCGAACCGAAAGGGATGTTGCGCATGACCTGCGCGGTGGCTTATGGCGAGCGTTTCATCGTGCCACTGGTGACACGGTTCATGGGCCTGTACCCGCAATTGCGGGTGGATATCGAACTGAGCAACCGCCAACTGGATCTGGTGCACGAAGGCCTCGACCTGGCGATTCGCCTGGGACGCTTGCAGGATTCGCGCATGGTCGCCAGCCGCCTCGCACCCCGACGCATGTACCTGTGCGCGTCGCCGTCCTACCTGGCCCGGTACGGACGCCCACACAGCTTGTCGGAATTGAGTCGGCATAACTGCCTGATCGGCAGCTCGGACATTTGGCAATTGGCCCAGGACGGGCGGGAATTTTCCCAACGGGTACAGGGCAACTGGCGCTGCAACAGTGGGCAAGCGGTTTTGGATGCGGCGCTGCAAGGGGTGGGGCTGTGCCAACTGCCCGACTATTACGTGCTGGAGCACCTGCACAGCGGCGCATTGGTGTCGCTGCTGGAGGCGCATCAGCCGCCGAATACGGCGGTGTGGGCGCTGTATCCGCAACAACGGCACTTGTCGCCGAAGGTCAGGAAGTTGGTGGATTTCTTGAAAGAGGGGTTAGCCGAGCGGCCGGAGTACAGCGGTTGAGTATTGGGTGTCTAAGCGGGCCTCATCGCGGGCAAGCCCGGCTCCCACATTTGACCGAGCTGTCTGGGGAGAAGGTGATCGAATGTGGGAGCTGGCTTGCCTGCGATGAAGTCGACCTGGTGCAACTGACTACCGTCGATTGGCCCACCGCAACCGCAGCCACTCCAGGTCTTCCGGCCGGGTCACCTTGATATTGTCCGACCGCCCTTCGATCAAACGCGGCGCCTGCCCGGACCATTCCATGGCTGAGGCTTCATCGGTGATCAGCGCATCGGCCACCAGGCTGTCAGCCAACGCGCGATGCAAGGCCCCCAGGCGGAACATCTGCGGCGTGTAGGCCTGCCAGATCAAGCTGCGGTCGACGGTTTCCACCACCCGGCCCTGCTTGTCGACGCGCTTGAGGGTGTCGCGGGCCGGCACAGCCAGCAGGCCGCCTACCGGATCGTCCGCCAACTCGGCCAGCAACTTGTCCAGGTCATCACGGCTCAGGTTAGGCCGCGCCGCATCATGCACCAACACCCAATCGTCATCGCTGGCGCCCAGGGCATTGAGCTGCAGCAGGGCATTGAGCACCGAGCCCGAGCGCTCCGAACCACCGTCCGCACGTTGGATACGAGGGTCCGCGGCACACGCCAGGCTGGGCCAATACGGATCATCAGCAGCAAGACTGACCACCAACCCCTTGAGGCTGGGATGGTCGAGAAAACAGCCAAGGCTGTGTTCGAGAATAGTACGTCCGCCCAACTGCAAGTATTGCTTGGGACGGTCCGCAGCCATACGGGCACCGACGCCCGCGGCAGGTATCACGGCCCAGAAGGCCGGCAAACGGTGGCTCATTGGGCCAACTGGTAGAGGGTTTCGCCCTCCTTGACCATGCCCAACTCATGACGAGCCCGCTCTTCAACGGTCTCGGTACCTTTTTTCAGCTCAAGCACTTCGGCATAGAGGACGCGGTTGCGCTCCAGCAGGCGTTCGTTCTCGGCGTGCTGGTCGGCAATTTGCTGGGTCAGGTCTTTTACTTGCGCAAAGCTGCCATTACCTACCCATAGGCGGTATTGCAGGCCAGCCAGCAACAAGAGCAAGACGAGGAACAACCAATTGGGACTGCGCATCGAATATCGGGTATCCAGTGAAAAAACACGCCATGCAAAACTTTTACAGCAACTGATAGCACGAAGCCTGGAAGAACCAGGCTTGTGCTTGATAGCCATCAGATTAACGCCGAAATGTTCACTATCGTGAATTTTCCGACGCAATCTGCCGACTTTTTACCATCTACCGATCAGCCGCGAAACTCGCCGCGACCGTTGTACTTGGCTTTGCCGGCCAGTTGCTCTTCGATACGCAGCAATTGGTTGTACTTGGACACACGGTCAGAGCGGCACAGGGAGCCGGTCTTGATCTGGCCCGCCGAAGTGCCCACGGCCAGGTCGGCGATGGTCGAGTCTTCGGTTTCGCCGGAGCGGTGCGAGATCACAGCGGTGTAGCCCGCAGCCTTGGCCATCTGGATGGCTTCCAGGGTTTCGGTCAGGGTACCGATCTGGTTGAACTTGATCAGGATCGAGTTGGCGATCTTTTTGTCGATGCCTTCTTTCAGGATCTTGGTGTTGGTCACGAACAGGTCGTCACCCACCAACTGGACTTTTTCGCCGATCTTGTCGGTGAGGATTTTCCAGCCATCCCAGTCGGACTCGTCCAGGCCGTCTTCGATTGAGATGATCGGGTAGCGCTGGGTCAGGCCCTTCAGGTAGTCGGCAAAGCCTTCGGAGTTGAACACCTGGCCTTCGCCGGACAGGTTGTATTTGCCATCTTCGTAGAATTCGCTGGCGGCGCAGTCCAGGGCCAGGGTCACGTCGGTGCCCAGCGTGTAGCCGGCGTTGGCCACGGCTTCGGAGATCACTTTCAGTGCATCTTCGTTGGACGCCAGGTTCGGTGCGAAACCACCTTCGTCACCTACGGCAGTGCTCAGGCCACGGGCTTTCAGTACGGCTTTGAGGTGATGGAAAATCTCGGTGCCCATGCGCAGGCCTTCGGAGAAGGTCTTGGCGCCGACCGGCTGCACCATGAATTCCTGGATGTCGACGTTGTTATCGGCATGCTCGCCACCGTTGATGATGTTCATCATCGGAACCGGCATCGAGTAGACACCCGGGGTACCGTTCAGGTTGGCGATGTGGGCGTACAGCGGCAGGTCCTGGTCCTGGGCGGCGGCCTTGGCAGCAGCCAGGGACACGGCGAGAATGGCGTTGGCGCCGAGGCTGCCTTTGTTTTCAGTGCCGTCGAGCTTGATCATCGCGTGGTCCAGGGCTTTCTGGTCCAGCGGGTCTTTGCCCAGCAGCAGGTCACGGATCGGGCCGTTGATGTTGGCTACAGCCTTGAGGACACCCTTGCCCAGGTAACGGCTCTTGTCGCCATCACGCAGTTCCAGCGCTTCGCGCGAACCTGTGGAAGCACCGGACGGCGCGCAGGCGCTGCCGATGATGCCGTTATCGAGAAGCACGTCGGCTTCGACGGTGGGGTTGCCACGGGAGTCGAGAACTTCACGACCTTTGATGTCGACGATTTTTGCCATTGTTGTAAACACTCCAAAGTTGACGAAAACGACGCAGCTGAAGGAAATCTTTTGACCGACCGCAAGGGTGGAACAACGGGGCAGGCTTGCAGGCGACAAGGCTCAGGCCCGTAGGCCTGAGCGTAAAGCGTGGGAAAGTCTACCGGAGAATCAACGCTTACGCGGTCTCTACCGTCGGAAAACTCTTGACCAGTTCGTCCAACTGCTTGAGCTGGGCCAGGAATGGTTCCAGCTTGTTCAGGCGCAGGGCACATGGGCCGTCGCATTTGGCGTTGTCCGGGTCCGGGTGGGCTTCCAGGAACAGGCCAGCCAGGGACTGGCTGATGCCGGCCTTGGCCAGGTCCAGTACCTGGGCACGGCGCCCACCGGCGGAGTCGGCGCGACCACCGGGCATTTGCAGCGCGTGGGTCACGTCGAAGAACACCGGGTATTCGAACTGTTTCATGATGCCGAAACCGAGCATGTCCACCACGAGGTTGTTGTAGCCGAAGCTCGAACCACGCTCGCAGAGAATCAATTGGTCGTTACCCGCTTCCACGCACTTGTTCAGGATGTGTTTCATTTCCTGGGGTGCGAGGAACTGGGCTTTCTTGATATTGATCACAGCACCGGTCTTGGCCATCGCAACGACCAGGTCGGTCTGGCGCGACAGGAAGGCCGGCAGTTGGATGATGTCGCACACCTCGGCGACCACGGCAGCCTGTTCAGGCTCGTGGACGTCGGTGATGATCGGCACGCCGAAGGCTTGCTTGATGTCCTGGAAGATCCGCATGCCTTCTTCAAGGCCCGGGCCGCGATAGGAGGTCACGGACGAACGGTTGGCCTTGTCGAAGCTGGCCTTGAACACGTAAGGGATACCCAGTTTTTCGGTGACCTTGACGTACTCTTCACAGACCTGCATCGCCATGTCACGGCTTTCCAGCACGTTCATGCCGCCGAACAGCACCATGGGCTTGTCGTTGGCAATCTCGATGTCGCCTACGCGAATGATCTTCTGGGCCATCAGGTTTACGCCTTCTTCTGGTGTTGCGTCAGTGCAGCCTTGACGAAACCGCTGAACAACGGGTGACCGTCGCGTGGAGTCGAGGTGAACTCTGGGTGGAACTGGCAAGCGACGAACCACGGATGATCCGGGGCCTCGACCACTTCAACCAGCGCGCCATCACCGGAGCGACCGGAGATTTTCAAGCCAGCCTCTTTGATTTGCGGCAGCAGGTTGTTGTTCACTTCGTAGCGGTGACGGTGACGCTCGACGATCACGTCCTTGCCGTAGCAGTCGTGAACCAGGGAACCCGGCTCCAGCAGGCAGTCTTGCGCGCCAAGGCGCATGGTACCGCCCAGGTCGGAGCTTTCGGTACGGGTTTCGACGGCGCCGGTGGCGTCTTCCCACTCGGTGATCAAGCCCACGACCGGGTGGCCGCTCTTGCTGTCGAACTCGGTGGAGTTGGCGTCTTTCCAGCCCATCACGTTACGGGCGAATTCGATAACGGCCACTTGCATGCCCAGGCAGATGCCCAGGTACGGCACCTTGTTCTCACGAGCGTATTGCACGGCGGTGATCTTGCCTTCCACGCCACGCAGGCCGAAACCGCCTGGAACGAGGATCGCATCGACACCTTCGAGCAACGCGGTGCCCTGGTTCTCGATGTCTTCGGAATCGATGTAGCGCAGGTTGACCTTGGTACGGTTGCTGATGCCCGCGTGGCTCATCGCTTCGATCAGCGATTTGTACGCGTCCAGCAGTTCCATGTACTTGCCGACCATGGCGATGGTGACTTCGTGCTCAGGGTTGAGCTTGGCGTCAACCACAGCTTCCCACTCGGACAGGTCCGCGCCGTTGCACTGCAGGCCGAAACGCTCGACCACAAAATCATCCAGGCCCTGGGAATGCAGGATGCCCGGGATCTTGTAGATGGTGTCGGCGTCTTCCAGGGCGATCACCGCACGTTCTTCAACGTTGGTGAACTGCGCGATCTTGCGACGCGAGGAAATGTCGATCGGGTGATCGGAGCGGCAGACCAGCACGTCCGGCTGCAGGCCGATAGAACGCAGTTCCTTGACCGAGTGCTGGGTAGGCTTGGTTTTGGTCTCGCCGGCGGTGGCGATGTACGGCACCAACGTGAGGTGCATCAACATCGCGCGCTTGGCGCCGACTTCGAAACGCAGCTGGCGGATGGCTTCGAGGAATGGTTGGGATTCGATGTCACCCACGGTGCCACCGATCTCGACCATCGCCACGTCGGCATCGCCTGCACCCTTGATGATGCGGCGCTTGATTTCGTCGGTGATGTGCGGAATCACCTGGATGGTTGCACCCAGGTAGTCACCACGGCGCTCTTTGCGCAGCACGTGCTCGTAGACACGGCCGGTGGTGAAGTTGTTGTTCTGGGTCATGGTCGTGCGGATGAACCGCTCGTAGTGGCCCAGGTCCAGGTCGGTCTCGGCGCCGTCGTGTGTGACGAACACTTCACCGTGCTGGAACGGGCTCATGGTGCCCGGGTCGACGTTGATGTACGGGTCCAGCTTGAGCATGGTGACTTTAAGCCCCCGCGCCTCCAGGATGGCCGCCAATGAAGCGGAGGCAATGCCTTTCCCCAATGAAGAAACAACACCGCCCGTGACGAATATGTAGCGCGTCATGAAAAACCCTAGAAGTCTGCGTTAAAGCGGTCCGAGCCGCCGGGGAAAGCGAAGAGAGGCCGAAGCCCCCGATCACCTGCATTAATCACAGTGCACCTTTCAAAAAAACCGCCGCGTTGTGACAGACCAGCAATGAAACACCGGTACGTTGATCGCTACACATTTTTTGGAATCGCCCAGCAAAGACTGCTTGGTAATCGGCAACTGCTGCGATTCAGGCGAATCCACAGAAGTTGTATCAAGAAGGGAGCGTAGTCTACCGGAAAGGCGCTATCAGCTCAAACCTTGATCGCAGGTCTGTGGTATCCAATCTAATTGCCAGCCTTCGCGCGGTGCTCCCCGGAGTCCAGTGAGGTGAGGCACGCCGAGCAATTGCTCGCCCTGATAGAGCAGCGGCAATCTGCCACGGACGAACACTGGCACTCCACATTCATTAAGCAGACGCTTCAAGTCGCGCCGGCCTCGGCCTGGCACATCGAGCATTTCACCGCCCTGGCGATAACGGACTTCCAAAGGGCCTTCGGGCGCCTTGCCGATTATCTTCAGCAGGCCATTGCCGGGTAACTCTAGTGGGTTTCGCGGATCAGGCCAGCTCACCGACCCGTGGGAAAATTCCGACCAGACGCCAGGCAGCCACCAGATGCGCTCGCCGCAACGGTGCAATTCCCCATCGGCAAGACGCCATAAGGGCTGTGCGTCCCCCTTGGCATCACGTAGGGAATACCAGCCAGCCCAATGGTCGCTGTCGGGTAACCGGGTCAGCGGAGCCAGCCAATGGCGCAGGGCGTTGCGCTGGCGAGCATCGGAAAGTTCGCGCAGTGGACCGAGGGCCAATGATGGCAAAAGCAGCCAAGGAAACCGTGAAGGTTGATCGGCGGCTTGCAGGTCCATGCAGGCTAACTCGCCCAGCAACGCCTCGGCCTCACCGAGGTGCTCGGCAGTGCGGGCCAGGCTGGAGACGGCTTGGGGCCAACGCTCCGTCAACGTCGGGATCACGCGGTGCCGCAGGTAATTACGGGAGAAGCGTGGATCGGCGTTGGAAGGATCTTCAATCCACTTGAGTTGATGATCACCGGCATAGGCTTCCAACTCGGCGCGCGAGACATCCAGCAACGGCCGCACCAGAAAACCACCCGCCAACGGACGATGCGCAGGCATTGCGGCGAGCCCGCGCACCCCAGCACCGCGCAGCAGACGGAATAGCAGCGTTTCGGCTTGATCATCACGATGTTGGCCAGTGAGCACTGCTTCCCCCTCCCTGACCACTTCGGTAAACGCCTGGTAACGCGCCTCACGGGCGGCACGCTCAAGGCTGGCGCCGGGCGGCACGTGCACGTGCATAACCCGCAAGGGTACGCCCAGGCTGTCGCACACCGACTGGCAATGGCTTGGCCAGGCGTCGGCAACAGCCTGCAGACCATGGTGGACATGGACAGCGCTGAGGGGCGGTAATGTTTCGGATTTTGCCAGGATGGCCAGGAGATGCAGAAGGACAGTGGAATCAAGCCCACCCGAGAAAGCGATATGCCAGGCCGGGGCGTTGCGCCAGGGGGACAGGGCTTGCAGGAGCTGGGCGGGCAAGGTTGGTTTCATCAAACGTTACCGCCGCAAATCTGGAATACGTTGACCAAGCATACACAAAGCAAATGTGGGAGGGGGCTTGCTCCCGATAGCGGTGGGTCAGTCACGAGATGTGGTGACTGAGACCCTGCAATCGGGGGCAAGCCCCCTCCCACATTAAATTACGGCGTCGGCTTACAGGCCGTAGCTCATCAGGCGCTCGTAGCGACGGGCCAGCAGCGCTTCGTTATCCAGCTTCTTGAGCATCGCCAGTTGCGAACCCAACTCGGCACGGATAGTGGCGGCGGCGGCGGCCGGGTCGCGGTGGGCGCCGCCCAATGGCTCGGCGATCACTTTGTCGACGATACCCAGGCCCTTTAGGCGATCGGCAGTGATGCCCATGGCTTCGGCAGCGTCCGGCGCCTTTTCTGCGGTTTTCCACAGGATCGAGGCGCAACCTTCCGGCGAGATCACCGCGTAGGTCGAATATTGCAGCATGTTCAACTGGTCACAGACACCGATGGCCAGTGCACCGCCAGAACCACCCTCACCGATCACGGTGGCAATGATTGGGGTTTTCAGACGAGACATGACACGCAGGTTCCAGGCAATGGCTTCGCTCTGGTTGCGTTCTTCGGCGTCGATACCTGGGTAAGCACCCGGCGTATCGATAAAGGTCAGGATCGGCATCTTGAAGCGCTCGGCCATTTCCATCAAACGGCAGGCCTTACGGTAGCCTTCCGGACGCGGCATGCCGAAGTTGCGGCGCACTTTCTCGCGCACTTCACGGCCTTTCTGGTGACCGATGACCATGACCGGCTGGTCGTCCAGGCGAGCGATACCGCCCACGATGGCCGCGTCGTCGGAGAAGTGGCGGTCGCCGTGCAGCTCGTCGAACTCGGTGAAGATGTGCTGAATGTAGTCCAGGGTGTACGGACGGCGCGGGTGGCGGGCCAGGCGCGCGATCTGCCAACTGGTCAGCTTGCCGAAGATGTCTTCGGTGAGCGTGCTGCTCTTGTCTTGCAGGCGAGCGATCTCATCGCCGATATTCAGCGAATTGTCATTGCCGACCAGGCGCAGTTCTTCGATCTTGGCTTGCAGGTCAGCGATCGGCTGTTCGAAATCAAGAAAATTCGGGTTCATAAGCGTCCGTCTTGGGTCGACGGCCAAGGGTTGCCTGGCCAGCCGGTTGTCTATTCGCGCCCTACCTTAAGGGAGAGGCGCGTTTAGGTCGAGATTAAATGTTCAGCCGAGGTCAGGCGCTCTGACCGTCAACGGTATTGGAGGAAGACGTTGTCACGGCCGAACTGGTCACGCAAAGCTTGAATCAAGCCATCAGCAGGATCAATTCGCCAGGTCTCGCCAAACTGCAACATCGCCTTGGCGTCGTTGCCGGTGTACTCCATGGTCACCGGGCAGGCGCCGCGATGGCGCTTGAGCAGGTCACCCAACCAGCGTAGCTGATCGCCCTTGAGGGCTTCGGTTTTCACCTTCAGGCGCAGGCTTTCGGCCAGGTTGGTGCGTGCATCTTCCATGCTCATCACCCGCTTGATCCGCAGACGCAGGCCGCCGGAGAAGTCATCGTTGCTGACCTCCCCTTCCACCACCACCATGGCGTCGGTCTGCAGCAGCGACTGCGCAGAGTGAAAGGCGTCGGCAAACAGCGACGCTTCGATCCGGCCCGAGCGGTCGTCGAGAGTGATAAAGCCCATCTTGTCGCCTTTTTTGTTTTTCATCACCCGCAGGGCGATGATCATGCCGGCGACGGTCTGGGTATCCCGCGCCGGTTTCAGGTCGATGATGCGCTGACGGGCGAAGCGGCGGATTTCGCCTTCATATTCGTCAATCGGGTGGCCGGTGAGGTAGAGGCCCAAGGTGTCTTTCTCACCCTTGAGGCGTTCCTTGAGGGTCAGCTCCTTGGCCTTGCGATGGTTGGCGTACACATCGGCATCTTCTTCGACGAACAACCCGCCAAACAGGTCGGCATGGCCACTGTCGTGGGTCCGAGCGGTCTGTTCGGCGGCCTTGATCGCTTCTTCCATGGCGGTGAGCAGCACCGCGCGGTTGCGGTCGATATTCGCCTGGTAAGCCTTCGGCTCATCATGAAAATACGGCCCAAGACGGTCGAGTGCGCCGCTGCGGATCAGGCCATCGAGGGTGCGTTTGTTGATGCGCTTGAGGTCAACCCGCGCGCAGAAGTCGAACAAATCCTTGAACGGCCCGTCCTGGCGCGCTTCGGTGATGGCTTCCACCGGGCCTTCGCCCACGCCCTTGATCGCGCCCAGGCCATAGATGATGCGACCTTCGTCGTTCACCGTGAACTTGAACTCCGAGGCGTTCACGTCCGGTGCGTCGAGGCGCAGCTTCATGGTGCGCACTTCCTCGATCAAGGTCACGACCTTGTCGGTGTTGTGCATATCCGCCGAGAGTACCGCAGCCATGAACGGCGCCGGGTAGTGGGCTTTCAGCCAGGCGGTCTGGTACGACACCAGGCCGTAGGCGGCGGAGTGGGATTTGTTGAAGCCATAACCGGCGAATTTTTCTACCAGGTCGAAAATGTTACCGGCGAGGTCGGCGTCAATATTGTTGGTGGCGCAACCTTCAATGAAACCGCCGCGCTGCTTGGCCATTTCCTCGGGCTTTTTCTTACCCATGGCACGCCGCAGCATGTCCGCGCCACCGAGGGTGTAGCCGGCCATCACCTGGGCGATCTGCATCACCTGTTCCTGGTACAGGATGATGCCGTAGGTCGGCGCCAATACCGGCTTGAGGCCTTCGTACTGGTAATCGGAGTGCGGGTACGCCAACTCGGCGCGGCCGTGCTTACGGTTGATGAAGTCATCCACCATGCCCGATTGCAGCGGGCCCGGACGGAACAGCGCCACCAGTGCGATCAAGTCTTCCAGGCAGTCGGGCTTGAGCTTTTTGATCAGCTCTTTCATGCCGCGGGATTCAAGCTGGAACACCGCCGTGGTTTCGGCTTTTTGCAGCAAGGTGTAGGTCGGCTTGTCGTCCAGCGGGATAAACGCGATATCCAGTGGTTCTTCGTTGACCTTGGCGCGGTCGCGGTTGATGGTCTTGAGCGCCCAGTCGATGATCGTCAGGGTCCGCAGGCCGAGGAAGTCGAACTTCACCAGGCCGGCCGCCTCCACATCGTCCTTGTCGAACTGGGTAACCAGGCCGCCGCCCTCTTCATCGCAATAGATCGGAGAGAAGTCGGTCAGCTTGGTCGGCGCGATAACCACGCCACCGGCGTGTTTACCGACGTTACGCACCACGCCTTCGAGCTTGCGCGCCATGTCCCAGATTTCGGCGGCTTCTTCATCGACCTTGATGAAGTCGCGCAGGATCTCTTCCTGCTCGTAGGCTTTTTCCAGGGTCATGCCGACTTCGAACGGGATCATCTTCGACAGGCGATCCGCCAGGCCGTAGGACTTGCCCTGCACCCGCGCCACGTCACGGATTACCGCCTTGGCCGCCATGGAACCGAAGGTGATGATCTGGCTCACAGCGTTGCGGCCGTATTTCTCGGCCACGTATTCGATCACGCGGTCCCGGCCGTCCATGCAGAAGTCGACGTCGAAGTCGGGCATGGAGACCCGTTCCGGGTTCAGGAACCGTTCGAACAGCAGGTCGTATTCCAGTGGATCGAGGTCGGTGATCTTCTGAACATAGGCGACCAGCGAGCCAGCACCCGACCCCCGGCCCGGACCTACCGGTACGCCGTTGCTCTTGGCCCATTGGATAAAGTCCATCACGATCAGGAAGTAACCGGGGAACCCCATCTGGATGATGATATCCAGCTCGAAATTCAGCCGGTCGACGTAGACCTGGCGCTTGGCCTCGTAATCTTCGGTGGTGTCCTTGGGCAGCAGGACGGACAGACGCTCCTCCAGACCATCAAACGACACCTTGCGGAAATACTCATCGATGGTCATGCCATCGGGAATCGGGAAGTTGGGCAAAAAGTGTTTGCCCAGCTTCACTTCGATATTGCAGCGTTTGGCGATCTCAACGGAGTTTTCCAGGGCCTCGGGCAGGTCGCTGAACAGCTCGGCCATCTCCTCCGCGCTCTTGAGGTACTGCTCTTCGCTGTAGTTCTTGGAGCGGCGCGGGTCATCCAGGGCCCGGCCTTCGCCGATGCACACGCGGGTTTCGTGGGCCTCGAAATCTTCCTTCTTGATAAAGCGCACATCGTTGGTCGCCACCAACGGCGCGCCCAGCTTGTCGGCCAGGGCCACGGCGGCGTGCAGATGCTCTTCATCGTTGGGACGATTGGTGCGCTGGACTTCCAGGTAGAAACGGTCGGGGAAGACCTGCATCCACTCCCTCGCCAGCACTTCGGCTTCATGGGGATTACCGCCCAGCAGCGCGATACCGATCTCGCCCTCTTTGGCGGCCGACAGCATGATCAGGCCTTCGCTGGCCTCGGCGACCCATTCGCGCTCGATGATGATCGAGCCGTTGCGCTGACCGTCGATAAAGCCACGGGAAATCAATTCGGTGAGGTTGCGATAACCCACGCCATTCATCGCCAGGAGGCTGATGCGGCTCAGGGGGTTATCCGGGTCTTTGTTGGACAGCCACAGGTCGGCGCCGCAGATCGGCTTGATGCCGGCGCCCATGGCGTTCTTGTAGAACTTGACCAGGGAGCACATGTTGTTTTGATCGGTAACCGCGACCGCAGGCATGTTCATGCCCACCAGGGTCTTGACCAGCGGTTTGATCCGTACCAGGCCGTCGACCAGGGAGTATTCAGTGTGCAGGCGCAGGTGAACGAATGAAGCCGGCATAGTGATCCTGTCCAGAAACTTAGAAACAACAAGGCCCGGGATTGTACCGGGCCTTGGCAAAAACATCAGCCTTGCGACTAAACCTCGCTGAGGTTCTCGCGCAGCTCATAAGCCTGGCGCACCGGGGCAAACGAGCGCCGGTGGATCGGCGTTGGACCGAGACGGGCCAGGGCTTCCAGATGAACGGGCGTCGGATAGCCCTTGTGCCCTCCGATGCCGTAGCCGGGGTAGATCAATTCGAACGCCGCCATTTCACGGTCTCGGCTGACCTTGGCCAGGATCGACGCCGCTGCAATGGCGGGCACCTTGCTATCGCCCTTGACCACCGCTTCAGCCGGCATCGCCAGCTTCGGGCAACGGTTGCCGTCGATCATCGCCAGTTTTGGGGTGATATGCAGACCTTCAACGGCACGCTGCATGGCCAGCATTGTGGCGTGCAGAATGTTCAATTCGTCGATTTCTTCGACTTCAGCCCGGGCGATATGCCAGCTCAGGGCCTTTTCACAGATTTCGTCGTAGAGTTTCTCACGACGCGCTTCAGTGAGTTTTTTCGAGTCGTTGAGGCCCAGGATCGGACGGTTCGGATCAAGGATCACGGCCGCCGTAACCACCGCACCACACAGCGGACCGCGCCCCACTTCGTCAACACCGGCCACCAGTTCGTGGGTTTGGGCAACCAGGCTGAAATCCAGGCCTATTTGCGTGCTCATAAAGCTTCCTGTTTTTGGCCGATCAAGGTCAATACGGCGTCCGCCGCCTGGTTCGATGCATCACGGCGCAGGGTGCGGTGGATGTCGTCAAAACCACGGGTCTGTTCTTCGCCGCCGTCGATCAAGGGTAGTAGGGTTTGCGCGAGGGCTTCGGGCGTTGCATCGTCCTGCAACAACTCCGGCACTAACAGGCGCTGAGCCAGCAAGTTGGGCAGGGAGATGTAAGGACTTTTGACCATGCGCTTGAGAATCCAGAACGTCAGCGGTGCCAGGCGATAGGCCACGACCATCGGGCGCTTGTACAGCAGCGCCTCCAAGGTCGCGGTACCCGACGCGATCAGCACGGCATCACAGGCCGCCAAGGCCAGGTGCGACCGACCGTCGAGCAGGGTCAATGGGAGATTGCGACCGACCAGCAGTGTCTCGATTTGTGCACGCCGTTGCGGGCTGGCGCAGGGCAACACGAAACGTACCCCGGGCTTCAAGGCTTGAAGGCGCTCGGCAGCATCGAAAAACACGCTGGCAAGACGGCCCACTTCGCCGCCTCGACTGCCCGGCATCAGCGCGACGAGCGGCCCTTCGGGCAGGCCAAGTTCGGCACGGGCAGCCGCACGATCAGCCTGCAAAGGAATACTGTCAGCCAGGGTATGCCCGACAAACCGTACCGGCACGCCCTTCTCCTCGTAGAACCTGGCTTCGAACGGCAACAGGGTCAACATCAGGTCGCAGCCTTCGCGGATCTTCAACACACGCTTCTGCCGCCACGCCCACACAGAGGGGCTGACGTAGTGCACGGTCTTGATCCCGGCCTGACGCAACTTGAGTTCGATATTGAGGGTGAAGTCCGGCGCATCGATTCCGATAAAGACATCGGGCTTTTCTTCGATCAGCGTCTGGATCAGCAGCTTGCGACGAGCCAGAAGCTCACGCAAGCGACCCAGCACCTCGACCAGGCCCATGACCGACAGACGCTCCATGGGGAAGTATGACGTGAGGCCTTCGGCCTGCATCAGCGGGCCGCCGACACCGATAAATTCCACCGCAGGGTGCCGGGCCTTGAGCGCCCGCATAAGACCTGCGCCCAAAATGTCGCCGGAAGCTTCTCCGGCCACGAGCGCGATACGCAGAGTAGCCATGATCAGCGGGTGATGCCGCGGGTCGAAGCCTGGATCGAGTCACGGAACACCGCGACTTCCGGAAACAACGCTGCTGGCTCGGCCAGTTGGATCAACGCCTGGTCTACCGTCAGCCCCTGACGGTAGACCACCTTGTAGGCACGGCGCAGGGCGTGAATCGCGTCTTCGCTGAACCCACGACGGCGCATGCCTTCGAAGTTCATGCTGCGGGCTTCGGCCGGGTTGCCGAACACCGTGACGAACGCTGGAACGTCCTTGCCGATGGCGGTGCCCATGCCGGAAAAACTGTGGGCGCCGATATGGCAATACTGATGCACCAAGGTAAAGCCGGACAGGATCGCCCAATCGTCAACGTGTACATGGCCAGCCAACGCCGTGTTGTTGACCAGGATGCAGTGGTTGCCGATCACGCTGTCATGGCCGATATGGGCATAGGCCATGACCAGGTTGTGATCACCCAGCGTGGTCTCTGCACGATCCTGCACGGTGCCACGGTGAATGGTCACGCCTTCACGGATGATGTTGTGATCACCGATTACCAGGCGCGTCTCCTCACCCTTGTACTTCATGTCCGGGGTGTCTTCACCTACCGAGGAAAACTGGTAGATGCGGTTGTGTTTGCCAATGCGGGTCGGACCTTTGAGGATCACGTGCGGCCCGATGACAGTCCCCTCGCCGATTTCCACACCTGCGCCGATGATCGACCAGGGGCCGACCTCAACGTCGGCGGCCAGTACGGCCGACGGATCGATGATTGCGCGAGGGTCAATCAAACTCATAGTTTGCGTTCCGCACAGATGATCTCGGCCGAGCACACCGGCTTGCCGTCTACCGAGGCCTGGCATTCGAACTTCCAGATCTGGCGCTTGCAGCTGATGAACTTGGCTTCCAGGATCAACTGGTCACCCGGAGTAACCGGGTTGCGAAAGCGCAACTTGTCGGAGCCCACGAAATAGTAAAGCGTGCCGTCGGCAGGCTTGAGGTCGAGCATTTTGAAACCAAGGATACCGGCAGCCTGGGCCATTGCTTCGATGATCAATACGCCCGGCATAATGGGATGCGCGGGGAAGTGACCGTTGAAGAACGGTTCGTTGATGCTGACATTCTTGTAGGCACGAATGCGCTTTTCCTCAACATTGAGGTCCACTACGCGGTCCACCAGCAGGAACGGGTAACGGTGAGGCAGGTATTCGCGAATCTCGTTGATGTCCATCATTTCGGGGGGAAGCCTGTAATAAAGATTGGGGGCGGGCGACTAAACGCACGCCCCGCTAGCAAATCAAGGAGGCAGTCTAGCGGCTGTGCACACTTGATATGGAAATGGTATCAGCCTTCAGATGAAGCATTACCGCCAGGGGTCACGTCCCCAACACGCTTTTCCAGCTGTTTGAGACGTCGAGCCATGTCGTCGAGCTGCCTCAAACGTGCTGCACTCTTGCGCCATTCAGCTGCGGGCTGCATGGCGGTACCAGATGAGTAGGCCCCCGGTTCGGTAATCGAGTGGGTCACCATGGTCATGCCGGTGATGAAAACGTTGTCGCAAATATCGATATGCCCCACCAGCCCTACGCCACCGGCGAGCATGCAATGCTTGCCGATCCTGGTGCTGCCGGAAATGCCTACACAGGCGGCCATGGCGGTGTGATCGCCAATCTGCACGTTGTGAGCGATCTGGATCTGGTTGTCGAGCTTCACGCCGTTACCAATCACGGTATCGGCCAGGGCTCCGCGATCGACAGCCGTGTTGACACCGATTTCCACGTCGTCGCCGATCAATACACCGCCGACCTGGGCAATCTTGTGCCAGACGCCTTTCGAGTTGGCAAAGCCAAAGCCTTCACCACCGATCACGGCACCCGATTGAATCACTACACGCTCCCCGATACGCACATCGTGGTACAGGGTCACGCGAGGCGCCAACCAACCATCGGCACCGATCTCGCAGCGCGCACCGATAAAACAATGGGCACCGACCGTCACACCTGCGCCAATGCGCGCACCACTCTCGATCACCGCAAAGGCGCCAATGCTTGCCGCAGGATCAACCTGGGCATCATCGGCGATCACCGCCGACGCATGAATACCGCCGGCTGCCTTGGGTTTCGGATCGAACAGGTGTGACACCCGCGCATAGGCCAGGTATGGGTCGGGTACCACCAGCGCATCCCCGGCAAACCCTTCTGCATCAGCTGCCTTCAACAACACGGCTGCAGCCTGGCTGTCGACGAGGTATTTACGGTATTGAGGGTTTGCAAGGAAGCTCAACTGAGCTGGGCCAGCCTCCTGCAAGGTGGCTAGCCCAGTGATTTCCTTCTCCTGGGAACCACGCAAGGTGGCTCCCAGGAACTCGGCCAACTCGCCGAGCTTGATAGTCGCGGTCATGGCTTACTTCAGCTGGTTCATGCGCTCGATCACCTGACGGGTGATGTCGTATTGAGGCTTGACGTCGATCACTGCGCCACGCTCGAACACCAGGTCAAAGGCACCTTTCTTGATGACTTCTTCCACTGCGCTGTCGAGTTTAGGCTTGAGCTGCTTCAGCATTTCACGGTCGGCAACAGCCTTGGCTTCGTTCAGCTCCTTGGATTGGAACTGGTAGTCACGAGCCTTTTGCTTGAACTCAAGCTCCAGACGCTCGCGCTCGCCTTGCTGCATCTTGTCGCCACCCGCTACCAGACGGTCCTGGATACCCTTGGCGCTGCTTTCCAACGTCTTGAGCTTAGTCAGTTGCGGACCGAACTTCTTCTCGGCATCCACTGCGTATTTCTTGGCCGCGTCGGATTCCAGCAGGGCCATCTGATAGTTCAGGACGGCGATTTTCATTTCGGCGAAGGCCGGGGTGGTTACCAGCACGGTGGCCAGCAGAACCAATTGAGTCAACTTACGCACGATGTACTCCTACAGAATCCGTTGTCGTTATCTTGGGTCAGACGCTTAGAACGTCTGGCCGAGGGAGAATTGGAAAATCTGGGTTTCAGCGTTATCCGGTTTCTTGATCGGCATGGCCAGAGCAAAGCTCAACGGGCCAAGCGCAGTCACCCAGGTCACACCTACACCCACCGAGCTCGCCAAGTTGCTTAGGCTCACGTCGTTGCACTCAGTACTGGACTTCACGCCGCTTGGGTTGGTGATCTGTTCACACTTGGAGTCGAACACGTTACCCACATCCCAGAAGACAGAAGTACGCAGGGACCGCTGATCTTTGACGAACGGCAGCGGGAACAGGATTTCCGCCCCACCCTGGATCAACACGTTACCACCGAATGGCAGCGGGTCGTTGTCGGAGTCAGCTACGGTGCCCTGGTTACCGGTCACACCAACACCACGGCTCGGTGTACCACGTGGGCCCAGGGTGCTGTCCTTGAAGCCCCGCACGGAGTTGAAGCCACCCGCGTAGTAGTTCTCGTAGAACGGCAGCCCATTGGTGGAGCCATAACCGTCGCCATAACCCAACTCAGTGTGAAGGCGCATGGTGTAGTTATCGCTCAGCGGCTGGAACAACTGGCCACGGTAATCGAGCTTGAAGAACGACAGGTCGCTGCCCGGCGTCGTTGCTTCCAGAGTCAGGCTCTGGGAGTGGCCACGGGTGGCAAGCACGCCTTTGTTCAGGGTCGACTCGGACCAGCCGGCGGACGCCTTGAAGTTCAGGAACTTGTCGCCTTCCTTGCGAGTGAAGTCGAAGATCTCGTCCACGGTGTACACACCGGTCTTGATCTCATCCTGTTGCGCGGTCAGGCCGAACGTCAGGCGCGAAGTCTCACTGATCGGGTAACCCACGTTGACACCGGCACCGAGACTGTCGATCGCATAGCTCGCTACGTCAACATCAAGGTCTTTGTAGTCAGTGGTGCGGTAGAAGGCGTTGTAGCCCAGGCTCACGCCGTCAGCAGTCCAGTAGGGGTCGGTATAACCGAAGTTATATCGGCTCTGGTATTCGCTTCGGGTCAGGCCGATGGATACTCGGTTACCGGTACCGAGGAAGTTGTTCTGGGTGATGGAACCACCGAGGATCAGACCGGCGCTCTGCGCGAAACCGACACTGGCGGTGATCGAACCCGACGCTTGCTCTTCCACGGCGTAGTTCACGTCAACCTGGTCATCCACACCCGGTACGGCTGGCGTTTCGACGTTCACTTCCTTGAAGAAGCCCAGGCGTTCAAGACGGGTCTTGGACTGGTCGATCAGGTAAGTCGACGCCCAGCCACCTTCCATCTGGCGCATTTCGCGGCGCAGCACTTCGTCCGCAGACTTGGTGTTGCCACGGAAGTTGATGCGGTTCACGTAGGCACGCTTACCTGGGTCGACGACAAAGGTGATGTCCACGGTGTGGTCTTCATCGTGCGGGGTAGGCACGCCGTTGACGTTGGCGAAGGTATAGCCTTCGTTACCCAGGCGACGGGTGATCAGTTCGGACGTGGTGGTCATCAGCTTGCGCGAGAACACCTGGTCTTTCTGCACCAGCAACAGGGCCCTGACCTGGTCTTCAGGCACTTTCAAGTCGCCGCTGAGCTTCACGTCACGAACCTTGTACTTCTCGCCTTCGTTGACGTTGACAGTGATGTAGACGTGTTTCTTGTCCGGGGTGATGGACACCTGGGTCGAAGCGATATCCATGTTGATATAGCCACGGTCCAGGTAGTAGGAACGCAGGCGCTCCAGGTCACCGGAGAGTTTTTCGCGGGCGTACTTGTCATCGTTCTTGAAGAACGACAACCAGTTGGTGGTCTTCAGCTCGAACAGGTCGATCAGGTCTTCATCAGCGAACTTGGTGTTACCCACCACGTTGATGTGCTGAATGGCCGCCACGGTACCTTCGTTGATGTTGACCTTGAGGCCGACACGGTTACGAGGCTGCGGCACCACTTCCGTTTCCACGGTCGCAGAGTAGCGGCCCTGGGCAACGTACTGGCGTTGCAGTTCGTTACGAACACCTTCAAGGGTGGCGCGCTGGAAGATCTCGCCCTCGGCCAGGCCAGATTGCTTCAGGCCTTTCATCAGGTCTTCAGTGGAGATCGCCTTGTTGCCTTCGATCTCGATACTGGCGACGGAAGGTCGCTCGACGACGGTGATGACCAGGACGTTACCTTCGCGACCCAGTTGGATGTCTTGAAAGAACCCGGTTTTGAACAGCGCACGAGTGGATTCCACCAGGCGACGGTCATCAGCCTGTTCCCCGACGTTCAACGGCAAGGCACCAAAGACGCTACCCGCGGAAACCCGCTGGAGGCCGTTGACGCGAATATCGGAGATGGTGAAGGACTCGGCGTGAACTTCGGCGATCATCAATACGGTGAGAACCGCAGTTAGCAGCAGACGTTTCATGAAGTCCTTTCTTATTCCAACTGGCAATAAACAAACTGCCGCAAAATGCGGCAGATTCGCAATTCAGCGAAGCGTTACAGTCGACCCAGATCGTTGACCAGGGCTAATAACATCACCCCAACCACCAAGCTGATACCGATCTGTATCCCCCAACCCTGCACCCGATCCGACAAGGGGCGACCACGCACCCACTCGACCAGATAAAACAACAGATGCCCCCCATCCAATACTGGAATGGGCAGCAAATTCAGAACACCCAGGCTAATACTCAGATAAGCCAGGAAATTCAGGAAATCCGCGACACCCGACTGGGCAGAAGCGCCCGCCACTTTAGCAATGGTTATCGGTCCACTCAAGTTTTTTACCGAGAGCTCGCCGAACAACATTTTCTTGAGGGATTCGAGGGTCAGCACACTCATGGTCCAAGTGCGTCTTGCACCCTCCCCAATTGCCGCCAACGGCCCGAAACTGACCTCACGCACCATCGATGGCGGCCACTCCGGACTCTTGACGCCAGCGCCCAGGTACCCCGCGGCCGCCTTGGCTTCCCCACGTACCGCCAGGGTCACGGGGACGTCGATTTGAGCACCGTCGCGTTCAACTTTCAGCACAATTTTGGTATCAGGGCGTACCCGGACCAGATCGACCACCTGCTGCCACTCACCCAACACCTGGCCATCGAGGGCCAGCAAGCGATCGCCGGTTTTCAGGCCAGCGGCCTGGGCCGGACCTTTCGGGTCCAGCTCAGCCAGTACCGGCGGCAGCGCAGGACGCCATGGACGGATGCCCAGGGACTTGATCGGATCAGGCTCATCAGCGCCCTTGAGCCAATGGTCCAGAGCCAACGCGCGAGGGGTCTCGGCACTGGAATCCTGCTCACGTACCACGACGTTGACCGTGCCGCTTTCACCCAAACGACGTACCAATTGCAAATTGACCGCGCCCCAACCCGTCGTCGGCTCACCATCAATGGAAACAATTTCCTGTCCCGCGACCAGACCTGCCTTGGCCGCAATACTGTCAGCCTCGACCGCGCCGATGACAGGACGCACCTGCTCGCTGCCGAGCATGGCCAAGACCCAGAAGAACAGCATCGCCAACAGAAAGTTGGCAATCGGACCGGCGGCAACAATGGCGATACGCTGACGAACGGTCTTGCGATTGAAAGATTGGTCCAGCTGATCGGCCGGCACTTCGCCTTCACGCTCATCGAGCATCTTGACGTAGCCACCCAACGGAATGGCCGCGATCACGAACTCGGTGCCGCGTCGGTCGTGCCAGCGAACCAACGGCATGCCGAAGCCGACGGAAAAGCGCAGTACCTTGACGCCGCAACGACGCGCCACCCAAAAGTGGCCGAATTCGTGGAAGGTGACCAGCACGCCCAGAGCAACCAGGGTGCCGACAATCATGTAAAGCGCACTCATCTAATTTCTCCGCATTCCAATCCAGTGCCCCAAGGCTCAATCGCGCCCACAACCTAACGCGCGTTGCGGTTCAACCATTGTTCGGCCAAGGCGCGTGCCTTGGTGTCCGCCTCGAATACCGCGCCGAGGTCGTTCACCGCCACCACAGGCTCAAGACCCAGGACGTCCTCGATGATACTCGCGATCTGCGGAAAGCGGATGCGCCGTTCGAGAAACGCCGCCACCGCCACCTCATTCGCCGCATTGAGCATCGCCGGCGCGCTGTTACCCGCCTCCGCCGCCTCACGCGCCAGGCGCAGACAAGGAAAACGTTGTTCGTCCGGTGCCTCGAAGTCCAAGCGGGCAATGGCAAACAGATCCAGTGGCGCCACACCGGAATCAATTCGCTCCGGCCAAGCCAGGGCATTGGCGATCGGAGTACGCATATCGGGATTGCCCAATTGGGCCAATACCGAGCCATCCACATAGTCGACCAGTGAATGAATCACACTTTGCGGGTGAATCACCACCTCGACCTGATCCGGTTGCGCATCGAACAACCAGCAGGCCTCGATCAACTCCAGGCCTTTATTCATCATGCTTGCCGAGTCTACGGAGATTTTGCGCCCCATAGACCAGTTAGGATGAGCGCACGCCTGGTCCGGAGACACATGCTCCAACTCCGCCAAGGGAGTTTGCCGAAAAGGACCACCCGAAGCGGTCAGCAAAATCCGACGCACCCCCACCTGACTGAGACCGCGAGCAAAGTCACCAGGCATGCATTGGAAGATAGCATTGTGCTCACTGTCGAGGGGCAGCAGTACGGCACCGCTCTTGCGCACAGCCTGCATGAAGAGCGCGCCGGACATCACCAGCGCTTCTTTGTTGGCCAGCAGAATTTTCTTGCCCGCGTCCACGGCGGCCAAGGTCGGACGCAAGCCGGCGGCACCGACGATAGCGGCTACCACCGTATCCACCTCGGCATCGGCCGAGACCTGGCACAACCCCTCCTCCCCCACCAGCACCTGAGTGGCCAGCCCGGCAGCCCGCAGATCATCCTGCAGGCTCCGCGCCGCCGAACGCCCGGGCACAACAGCAAAGCGCGGCACGTGGCGCACGCACAGTGCCAGCAGTTCGCTGAGACGGGTGAACCCGGTCAAGGCAAACACTTGATAGCGGTCAGGATGACGAGCGATCACATCCAGGGCGCTCAACCCTACCGAACCGGTTGCACCCAGTACGGTCACTTGTTGCAGGCGACTCACGAAGCGGTCATCCACAACAGCACGGCAAAGATCGGGATGGCAGCGGTAAGGCTATCGATACGATCCAGCACCCCGCCATGTCCCGGCAGCAGGTTGCTGCTGTCCTTGATCCCGGCCTGGCGCTTGAACATGCTTTCAGTGAGGTCACCCACCACCGAAATGAATACGACGATGGCCGTACCGAGCAGTGCCAGGAAGATGTCCATCACCGACCAGTCGCGTAACACACCCACCACAAGTGTGATCAACAGCGTCAACGCCAGGCCGCCATACACACCTTCCCAGCTCTTGCCCGGACTGACCGCCGGCGCCAGCTTGCGCTTGCCGAATGCACGACCAGAGAAGTAGGCGCCGATGTCTGCACCCCAGACCAGCACCATCACTGCCATGATCAGCCAGTTACCCATCGGCGAATTCTTGATCTCCACCAACCCTTGCCAGGCGGGCAACAGAATCAACAAGCCAATCACCAACTTGCTGGCGACACTGGACCACTGGCCACTGCTGCGCGGAAAAGTCAGCACCAGGTAGGTCGCAAGCGCCCACCACAACACCGCGGCCCCCAACACCCAAGGCACGATGATGCTCGACAGGGTATGCATCAGAAACAGCAGCACCGCCACCACAAGGGCGTACACCACACGCGGCAACTGCGCGTTGAAGCCTGCCAATCGTGCCCATTCCCAGGCACCCAGGGTTACCACCAGGCCGATAAACAGTGCAAAGCCGGAGCCATCCAGCAGGAAGAACCCGCACAAGGCAATCGGCAACAGTATCAGTGCTGTGATGATTCGTTGTTTAAGCATTTAAACCCGGGCTCCAGCTTCGATCTGCTCACTCGTTTTACCGAAGCGACGCTGACGGGAAGCGAAATCGGCCAGCGCAGTGCGCATGGCATCGTGTTTGAAGTCCGGCCAGAACAGGTCGGAGAAGTACAGCTCGGTATAGGCCAACTGCCATAAGAGAAAATTGCTGATGCGATGCTCACCACCGGTACGGATACACAAGTCAGGCAACGGCAGGTCACCGGTCACCAGGCAGGTTTGTAACAGTTCAGGCGAGATGTCGTCCGGCCGCAGATGACCGGCCTGCACTTCACGGGCCAGTCGCTGCGCAGCCTGGGCAATATCCCACTGACCACCGTAGTTGGCCGCGATTTGCAGCACAAAGCGGTCAGTGCCAGCAGTGATCGCCTCGGCTTCACGCATGGCCGCCTGCAGTTCCGGATGGAAGCGCGAGCGGTCGCCGATGATGCGCAGGCTGATGTTGTTGTCATTCAGGCGCTTGGCCTGGCGACGCAGTGCCTTGAAGAACAGATCCATCAAGGCACTGACTTCTTCGGCGGGCCGCTGCCAGTTTTCACTGGAGAACGCGAACAAGGTCAATACCTCGACCTTGGCCTCGGCGCATACCTCGATCACAGCCCGTACCGCATCGACACCCGCTTTATGCCCGGCAACACCCGGCATAAAGCGTTTCTTCGCCCAGCGATTATTCCCATCCATGATGATCGCGACATGGCGCGGCACCACAGAGGGCACAGTCTGCTTGGTCTTTTCCATGAAGGCGTCCTGACCCCTTATACGGCCATCAGGTCCTTTTCTTTTTCTTCCGTGGCCTTGGTGATCTGGGCCTCGGCATCCTTGGTCAGCTTATCGATATCGGCGACGGCACGACGCTCTTCGTCTTCGCTGATTTCCTTGTCCTTGACCAGTTTCTTCAAGTCACCCAAGGCATCGCGACGGATGTTGCGCACGGCAACACGCGCATCTTCAGCGGCGCTGCGGGCCTGCTTGGTGAAGCCCTTGCGGGTTTCTTCAGTCAGGGCCGGCATGGAGATCAGCAGCAACTCGCCCAGGTTGGTCGGGTTGAGGTTCAGGCCGGCGCTCTGGATGGCTTTGTCGACTGCGGCGAGCATGTTGCGCTCGAAGGCCACGACTTGCAGGGTGCGCGAATCTTTTACGGTAACGTTGGCCACGCCGCTCAGCGGGGTATCAGCGCCGTAATAAGGCACCATCACGCTGCCCAGAATGCTCGGGTGCGCCTTGCCGGTACGAATCTGGCCGAATGCGTGGCTCAGAGACTCCAGGGATTTCTGCATACGCGCTTGGGCGTCTTTCTTGATTTCATTGATCATTGTTGGCCTTCCTCGATCAGAGTCCCTTCCGCGCCGCCGTGTACGATATTCAGCAGGGCACCGGGCTTGTTCATGTTAAATACGCGCAGTGGCATCTTATGGTCGCGACACAGGCAAATAGCCGTCAGGTCCATCACGCCCAGCTTGCGATCCAGCACTTCATCGTAGGTCAGATGATCGAACTTCTCGGCATGCGGGTCTTTGAACGGGTCTGCGGTGTACACGCCATCTACCTTGGTCGCCTTGAGCACTACGTCAGCATCGATCTCGATGGCGCGCAGGCAGGCAGCCGAGTCCGTGGTGAAGAACGGGTTGCCGGTACCGGCAGCAAAGATCACCACCTCTTTGGCGTTCAGGTGGCGCATGGCTTTGCGACGATCATAGTGATCGGTCACGCCCACCATGGAAATAGCCGACATCACGATAGCCGAAATATTGGCACGCTCCAGGGCGTCACGCATGGCCAGGGCGTTCATCACAGTGGCCAGCATGCCCATGTGGTCGCCAGTGACCCGATCCATACCGGCCGCACTCAGTGCCGCACCGCGGAACAGATTGCCCCCGCCGATCACCAGGCCGACTTGTACGCCGATGCCGACCAACTGGCCGACTTCCAGCGCCATGCGGTCGAGGACCTTGGGATCGATCCCGAACTCTTCCGAGCCCATCAGGGCCTCGCCGCTAAGCTTGAGTAGAATGCGTTTATAGCGAGCCTGATAACCACTGCCCTGCTGAGCCATTGCGAATCTCTCCTGCGGCGTATTTTTAAAAAATTCTTGGCGAGCCATTTACGGCTTGCGTTCACTCTAGCTGGACGCTCTCACAGCGCCATCGGAACACGGCTTTGTAAGCCAGTTCCGAGGGTAAGCCAAATAAAATCGGCCTGCCCATTTGAAAAGAGGCTGCGCGCGTGAGCGGGCAGCCTCTTTCGGGCGACAGTTAAAAACTGTCTTATTGCTTGGCGGCAGCCAGCTGGGCAGCAACTTCTTCAGCGAAGTTGTCGACCGGCTTCTCGATGCCTTCGCCTACCTTGAAGTAAGTGAAGGAAACGATTTCAGCACCGGCTTTCTTGGCCAATTCGCCAACCTTGACTTCAGGGTTCTTGACGAACGCCTGCTCAACCAGGCTTGCTTCGGCCAGGAACTTGCTGATACGGCCCTTGACCATATTCTCAACAATGTTTTCTGGCTTGCCTTTGATTTTTTCTTCGTTCAGCTGCAGGAACACAGCTTTTTCACGCTCGATCGCTTCGGCAGAAACTTCCGAAGGCAGCAGGAACTCAGGGTTGCTGGCCGCTACGTGCATAGCGATGTCCTTGGCCAGCTCAACATTGCCGCCCTTCAGGACAACTGCAACGCCGATCTTGTTGCCGTGCAGGTAACCACCAACTACATCACCTTCAACGCGCACCAGGCGACGGATGTTGACGTTTTCGCCAACCTTGCCGACCAGTACCAGGCGATCAGCTTCTTGAGCGGCGATCAGCGGAGCGACGTCAGTCAGCTTGTCGGCGAACGCTTTTTCAACGCTGGCAGCAACAAAGGCCTTGAAGTCGTCCTGCAGGGCCAGGAAGTCGGTCTGAGAGTTCACTTCCAGCAGAACAGCAGATTTGCCGTCTTCTTTCAGAGCGATAGCGCCTTCAGCAGCCACGTTGCCTGCTTTTTTGGCAGCCTTGATGGCGCCGGAAGCACGCATGTCATCAATGGCTTTTTCGATGTCGCCGTCAGCCTTTTCCAGGGCTTTCTTGCAATCCATCATGCCTTCGCCGGTACGCTCACGCAGTTCTTTAACCAACGCTGCAGTAATTGCTGCCATTTTCAAATTCCTCTTGGATAGGTTTTCAACCATTCCACCCGATCGAACGGGGGATCAATTCTTCCCGAACCACCCTTGTTAGCCGCTGCACGTTACAGGTGATGTAGCTGCGCTGCTCACAAATGGTTTTCGAGGTGGCAAAAAGGGGGCCAAGCCCCCTTTTTGCTTACTGAGTCAACGCCAGGGCGTCAATTACTCAGCTGCGGCTACCGGAGCTTCTTCAACGAACTGCTCAGTACCACCAGCAACGTGGTTGCGACCACGGATTACAGCGTCAGCCATCGAACCCATGTACAGCTGGATAGCGCGGATGGCGTCATCGTTGCCTGGGATGATGTAGTCAACGCCTTCCGGGCTGCTGTTGGTATCGACTACGCCGATAACAGGGATGCCCAGCTTGTTGGCTTCGGTGATCGCGATGCGCTCGTGATCAACGTCGATAACGAACAGTGCGTCAGGCAGACCGCCCATGTCCTTGATACCACCCAGGGAACGATCGAGCTTTTCCAGGTCACGAGTGCGCATCAGCGCTTCTTTCTTGGTCAGCTTGGCGAAAGTACCGTCTTCGGCTTGCACTTCAAGGTCACGCAGACGCTTGATGGAAGCACGGATGGTTTTGAAGTTGGTCAGCATGCCGCCCAACCAGCGGTGATCGACGTACGGCGAACCGCAACGTGCTGCTTCTTCAGCAACGATCTTGCCAGCGGAACGCTTGGTGCCGACGAACAGGATCTTGTTTTTGCCCTGAGCCAGGCGCTCTACGAAAGTCAGAGCTTCGTTGAACATTGGCAGGGTTTTTTCAAGGTTGATGATGTGGATCTTGTTACGCGCGCCGAAAATGTATTTACCCATTTTCGGGTTCCAGTAACGGGTCTGGTGACCGAAGTGCACACCGGCCTTCAGCATATCGCGCATATTGACTTGGGACATGATAGTTCCTTAATAAGTCGGGTTTGGCCTCCACGTATCCCAATGACCAACCAGCGGCATCAAGGCCTCCGGCACCCAGGTCATCGTGTCGACACGTGTGTGGATTTAAGCTTTGCGGGGTATCCCCGGAAAGCGGCGCATTTTATACCACACGAAGGGCGAAAACGAAACACGCAATCACATTTGGCCTGAGCGACTTGTACGCAACCCTTTGAATAGACCCGATATAACCCCACCTGATAGAGAGAAGCGATCGTCAGGGGCTCATGATTTGACGCCCGCGTCTGTTAGAATCGCGTTTTTTGGCGCTTGTGCGAATTCTGCAACCTTTTGTCGCACGCCCGTAAACCGTATTGATTTCAGCGCATCGCGCTAGAGAGAGCCTGTATGACCGTTAGTTTGAAAACCGCCGAAGACATCGCCGGCATGCGCATTGCCGGCAAACTGGCTGCCGACGTGCTGGAAATGATTGCCGAGCACGTCAAGCCCGGCGTTACCACGGAAACCCTGAACCAAATCTGCCATGACTATATAGTCAATGTGCAGGGCGCTATTCCTGCGCCGCTGAACTACAAGGGCTTCCCCAAGTCGATCTGCACGTCGGTCAACCACGTGGTCTGCCACGGGATTCCGGGCGACAAGCCGTTGAAGGACGGCGACACCCTGAACATCGACGTCACCGTGATCAAGGACCGCTACTTCGGTGACACCAGCCGCATGTTCCACGTCGGCAACGTGCCGGTCTGGGCCGAGCGCCTGTCCCAGGTCACCCAGGAATGCATGTACAAAGCCATCGAGATCGTCAAGCCTGGCTGCCGCCTGGGCGACATCGGTGAAGTGATCCAGAAGCACGCCGAAAAGAACGGTTTCTCGGTGGTGCGCGAATTCTGCGGCCACGGTATCGGCACGGTCTTCCACGAAGAACCGCAGATCCTGCACTACGGCCGCGCCGGCACCGGCATGGAGCTCAAGGCAGGCATGACCTTTACCATCGAGCCGATGATCAACCAGGGCAAGGCCGATACCAAGGTGCTGGGCGACGGCTGGACCGCCATCACCAAAGACCGCAAGCTCTCGGCCCAGTGGGAACACACCCTGCTGGTCACCGAGACCGGCTACGAGATCTTCACCCTGCGCGCCGACGACACGATCCCACGCGTTTCGGCGTAAAGGCTGCCAAGGTTTTCCCAAACTGTGTTGTGACTGACTGATAGATAGAAAGGAAAGCCGATCAATGCCCCAGGTGGATCCCGAACTCTTCGACCGTGGCCAGTTCCAGGCCGAGCTGGCTCTGAAAGCGAGCCCCATCGCCGCGTTCAAAAAGGCGATCCGCCAGGCCCGCGAGGTACTCGACGAGCGCTTTCGCAGCGGCCGGGACATCCGCCGGCTGATCGAGGACCGCGCCTGGTTCGTCGATAATATCCTGCAAAAGGCCTGGGAACAGTTCAGCTGGAGCGAAGACGCCGATATTGCCCTGGTAGCGGTCGGCGGATACGGTCGTGGCGAGCTGCACCCCTACTCCGACATCGACCTGCTGATCCTGCTGGACAGCGCCGATCATGAGATCTTTCGCGATTCCATCGAGCGTTTTCTCACGCTGCTGTGGGATATCGGCCTGGAAGTCGGCCAGAGCGTGCGCTCGGTCGATGAATGCGCCGAAGAGGCCCGCGCCGACCTCACCGTCATCACCAACCTGATGGAAAGCCGCACCATCGCCGGCCCCGAGCGCCTGCGCCAGCGCATGCTCGAAGTCACCAGCACCGCACACATGTGGCCGAGCAAGGATTTCTTCCTGGCCAAGCGCGCCGAGCAGAAGGCCCGGCACCACAAGTACAACGACACCGAATACAACCTCGAGCCCAACGTCAAAGGCTCGCCGGGCGGGCTGCGCGACATCCAGACGATTTTGTGGGTAGCGCGTCGCCAATACGGCACCCTGAACCTGCGCGCCCTGGCCGGCGAAGGCTTCCTGGTGGAGAGCGAAAACGCCCTGCTGGCGTCGTCCCAGGAGTTCCTGTGGAAAGTGCGCTACGCCCTGCACATGCTCGCCGGGCGCTCCGAAGATCGCCTGCTGTTCGACCACCAGCGCTGCATCGCAACCCTGCTGGGGTTTGAAGGCGAAGACGCGAAGACCAGCATCGAAAGCTTCATGCAGCAGTACTACCGGGTGGTCATGAGCATTGCCCAGCTCAGCGACCTGATCATCCAGCATTTCGAAGAAGTGATCCTGGCCCCGGAAGACGAAGCACCGCCGCAGCCGATCAACTCGCGCTTCCAGCTGCACGACGGCTATATCGAGGCACGCAACGACAACGTGTTCCGCCGCACCCCGTTCGCCATGCTGGAGATCTTCGTGCTGATGGCCCAGCAGCCGGAAATCAAGGGCGTACGCGCCGATACCATCCGCCTGCTGCGGGAAAACCGTCACCTGATCGACGATGACTTTCGCAACGACATTCGCAACACCAGCCTGTTTATCGAGCTGTTCAAGTGCAAGATCGGCATCCATCGCAACCTGCGCCGCATGAACCGCTATGGCATCCTCGGGCGTTACCTGCCGGAGTTCGGTTTCATCGTCGGGCAGATGCAGCACGATCTGTTCCACATCTATACCGTAGACGCCCACACCCTGAACCTGATCAAGCACTTGCGTAAGTTGCAGTACACCCAGGTGTCAGAGAAATTCCCGCTGGCCAGCAAGCTCATGGCCAAGCTGCCCAAGCCGGAGTTGATCTACCTCGCCGGCCTGTACCACGACATTGGCAAGGGCCGACATGGCGACCACTCGGAAATCGGCGCGGTCGATGCCGAGGCGTTCTGCCAGCGCCACCAGCTGCCGCTGTGGGACAGCCGCCTGATCGTGTGGCTTGTGCAGAACCATCTGCTGATGTCGACCACCGCCCAGCGCAAGGACTTGTCCGACCCGCAGGTGATCCACGACTTCGCCGGGATCGTCGGCGATGAAACCCACCTCGACTACCTGTACGTGCTGACCGTTTCCGACATCAACGCCACCAATCCGACCCTGTGGAACTCCTGGCGCGCCAGTCTGTTGCGCCAGCTGTACACCGAAACCAAGCGCGCGCTGCGTCGTGGCCTGGAAAACCCGGTGGACCGCGAAGAGCAGATCCGCCGCACCCAAAGCGCGGCACTCGATATCCTGGTGCGCGGTGGCAACGACCCGGACGACGTCGAGCAGTTGTGGTCGCAACTGGGCGATGATTACTTCCTGCGCCACACCGCCGGCGATGTGGCCTGGCACAGTGACGCGATCCTGCAGCAGCCTGCCGATGGCGGCCCACTGGTGCTGATCAAGGAAACCACCCAGCGCGAATTCGAAGGCGGCACGCAGATCTTCATCTATGCGCCCGACCAGCACGACTTCTTCGCCGTGACCGTGGCGGCCATGGATCAGCTCAACCTGAACATCCATGACGCCCGGGTCATCACCTCCAGCAGCCAGTTCACCCTCGATACCTATATCGTGCTGGATACCGAAGGCGAGTCCATCGGCGATAACCCGGCGCGGGTGAAAAAGATCCGCGAAGGCCTGACCGAAGCGCTGCGCAACCCGGATGACTACCCGACCATCATCCAACGCCGGGTACCGCGCCAGCTCAAGCACTTTGCCTTTGCGCCCCAGGTGACCATTTCCAACGACGCCCAGCGCCCGGTCACGGTGCTGGAGCTCAGCGCGCCGGATCGCCCGGGGCTGCTGGCACGGATCGGCGGGATTTTTCTGGAGTTCGACCTGTCGTTGCAGAACGCCAAGATTGCAACCCTCGGCGAGCGGGTGGAAGACGTGTTCTTTATTACCGACGCCGACAACCAGCCCCTGTCCGACCCCGAGCTTTGCCTGCGCTTGCAGGCGGCGATCGTGCAGCAGTTGAGCGTGCCCCAGGAACCCGGTGTCGAACTGACGCGCCTGACGATTTGATACCAGGAGCGGCCCACCGCTCCCCTCCCAGTTTTTAACGCCTTGCACGAGATCCACCGATGAACAACGCCCTGAATCAGCTCCAGCCCTACCCGTTCGAAAAGCTGCGCGCCCTGCTGGGCAGCGTCACACCGAACCCGGACAAGCGCCCGATCGCGTTGTCCATCGGCGAGCCCAAGCACAAGTCGCCGCAGTTCGTTGCCGATGCCCTGGCCAACAACCTCGACCAGATGGCGGTGTACCCCACCACCCTGGGCATCCCGGCTTTGCGCGAGGCCATTGGCGCCTGGTGCGAGCGCCGCTTCGACGTACCCAAGGGCTGGCTGGATCCGGCGCGCAATATCCTGCCGGTCAACGGCACCCGTGAAGCGCTGTTTGCCTTCACCCAGACCGTGGTCAACCGTGGTGACGACGCGCTGGTGGTCAGCCCGAACCCGTTCTACCAAATCTACGAAGGCGCCGCGTTCCTGGCCGGGGCCAAGCCGCATTACCTGCCCTGCCTGGATGAAAACGGCTTCAACCCGGATTTCGACGCCGTGTCGCCAGACATCTGGAAACGCTGCCAGATCCTGTTCCTCTGCTCCCCGGGCAACCCGACGGGTGCACTGATCCCGGTCGACACCCTGAAAAAACTCATCGCCCTGGCCGATGAATATGACTTCGTAATCGCCGCTGACGAGTGCTACAGCGAACTCTACTTCGACGAACAAACCCCACCGCCGGGCCTGCTCAGCGCGTGTGTCGAACTGGGCCGCCAGGACTTCAAGCGCTGCGTGGTGTTCCACAGCCTGTCCAAGCGCTCCAACCTGCCAGGCCTGCGTTCCGGTTTTGTCGCGGGCGATGCCGAGATCCTCAAGGGCTTCCTGCTGTACCGCACTTACCATGGTTGTGCGATGCCGGTACAAACCCAGCTGGCAAGTATCGCGGCCTGGCAGGACGAGGCCCATGTGCAGGCCAACCGGGACTTGTACCGCGAGAAGTTTGATGCCGTGCTGGCGATCCTCAAGCCGGTGCTGGACGTACAGGCCCCGGACGGCGGGTTCTACCTGTGGCCGAATGTACAAGGCGATGATGCCGCGTTCTGCCGCGATTTGTTCGTCGAGGAACACGTGACCGTGGTGCCGGGTTCGTACCTGTCCCGGGAAGTGGATGGCGTCAACCCTGGGGCTGGCCGTGTGCGCCTGGCGCTGGTTGCACCGCTTGCCGAGTGCGTGGAAGCGGCTGAGCGAATTCGGGACTTCATTCAGCGTCACCGCTGATCCCAAGGGCCGCTCGCGCGTTCCGGAGCGGCCAACTCAAAGAAAGATCAAGCAACCCTTTGAATGGGAACACGCCCGCGTTTCTCACCCACCAAAAGTAGTAGCCAACAATGATGCCAATGGCAGCCCATGCCGTTCATGGCGGCCTGGCCTTTTACTTTTGATGGAGAGAAGACATGACCGTCTGCAACTTGCCTCCCCCTACTTCCTCATACAACACAGCCGCCTTTACGACGCCCGAATCAAATCCCACCCGGCATAAACGTGGCATCGCCACCCCCGACAAACTCTGGCCACAGCATTCAGTCCTGAAGATAGCTTTGCTGGATATGACGGACGCGCAGAAGACGCTGGTAAAAGCCAATATAAGAAAATGGACGCCTCACACCAACCTGCACTTCAAGTTCGTCGATACAGCGCATGGCGATATCAGAATTACCGCAAATAACACGAGCACTGCAGGCTGGTCGTACATTGGAACGGACGCAAAAAATATCTCCCCCTCTGAGACGACGATGAGCATTGGCTTCGGCAGTTCGCCGGAACGTATTGAGGCGCAGGTGCTACATGAGTTTGGTCATGCGCTGGGTTTAAGGCATGAACACCAGCATCCGGATCGGACATTGGTATTTGATGAGGATGAAGTTTACAAAGATTACGAATCCCGAAATAAAACAAGAGGTGACGCTTACCACGACGTCCTCAAGAAATCACACCGCAGCACCGTGAAAACTTCACCTTACGATGAACAATCAATCATGCATTACAGTTTTTCCAAGCCCCGATTGAAAAGTCCAAACGAAATCCCTAAACCGTTGCAACTGTCGGACGGCGATAAGGGTTTTATTCAATCGCTTTATCCGCAGGACAGCACGCCTGCGGGGCAACTGATTTATACGTTGATGAAGGTGTTAATCAAAACTGATCGCCCTCCCACTGCGTAATACCTCCTCTACTTCACGGGCCCCAAGTTCGCCTCACTCATATCCAGCTCTGCCAGCACCTCTCGCAACACGTCATCACCAATCTGGTGATGACGGCTCAAGCTGTAGAGCTCCAACCGCTGCGCGCGCAGCGCCTTGAGACGCAACTTTCGCTCCAGTTGGTCCATCTGCTGTGCCAATGCCTGGGCTTCGGCCGAGTCATTGAACACTTCCAACTGATGGCGATATTCCGACATCAGGCGTGCCTTGAGTTCAGTGGCCAACGCGGCCTGGGCGGCGTCCTGGGCTGCGATGTCAACGGGCTCCTCTGCCTCCAAGGCATGGATCGCCGCCACGGCGGTTTTTTTCCAGGCCTCGCGCACTTCGTTATGGCGCTTTTCATCCGGACTCTTTTCAACGCCGCGCAAGAGCAGCGGCAGGGCGATGCATGCGGCGATCAGTGACAGCAGGATCACACCGGCCGCGATAAAGATCAGCAGGTCGCGCTCGGGGAAACTCTGGCCCGGCACCAGCAACAATGGCACCGACATTACACCGGCCAGGGTCACCGCACCGCGCACTCCGCCCACGGTCAACAGCCAACAGGAACGCGCGGTCGGCACCAGGGTCAACTCACTTTTCCCACGTAGCCGCCGGAGTAAACCCGACAGGCGCCAGATGCTCTGTACCCAGATAAAGCGCAACACCACCAGCACCAGAAAGATCGCAATCACATCCAGGCAGCGATACAACAAGGCGGGCCACAGCGTCGGCTCATGACTGACCACGGCCTTGATGATGTCCGGCAGTTGCAGGCCCAGCAGCAGGAAGATCAGGCCATTGAAAGCAAACTCCAGCAATGACCAGACACTGCGATTGAGCAAACGCGTGCTGGTCTGGCGAGGCAACAGGTCGAGCCAGCTTTGCATCATGCCCGCCGCGACCGCCGACAAGATGCCCGAGGCGCCGAGGCGTTCGGCCAGCACGTAGGCCGCAAACGGCAGCAGCAACATGAACACCACGTGCGTTGCCGGGTCATCCCAACCTCGAGCAATCATCCAGGCACGCAGGCGGCCGACCAGCCAGCTCAGCGCCACCCCGACCGCCAGGCCGCCCACGGCCACCAAAACAAAGGTAAGGCTGGCATCGGCCAGAGAGAACACGCCGGTCAATGCTGCGGCCAAGGCGAACTTGAAGGTCACCAGGCCCGAGGCATCATTCATCAACGCTTCGCCCTGGAGCATATGCATCAGCGGTGTCGGCAAGCGGTTCTGGGCAATCGCCGACACGGCCACGGCATCTGTCGGCGACAACACGGCAGCGAGGGCGAAGGCCACCGGCAGCGGGATCGTCGGCAATAGCCAATGAATGAAGTAGCCAGCACCGACCACGGTGAACAGTACCAGGCCGACGGCCAGCGTCAGGATCGGCCCACGCAGGCGCCACAATTCGCGCTTGGGCATGCGCCAGCCATCGGAGAACAGCAGCGGTGGCAGGAATAGAAACAGGAACAGCTCCGGGTCCAGCGCCACATGCAGCCCCAGTGTGGGCCAGGCCAGCAAGGCGCCAGCGGCAATCTGCACCAGGGGTAACGGCAGGGGGATGACACGCCCGACCAGACGCGAAACGCTGACCAGCATCAGCAGGATAAGAACGGTGTAGGCGGTTTGCATAACGCGGTTTCCCGGACAATCGACTTGCAACGACACATCAGGCAACAACCAGCCGTTGAAGTGCCATATTACCCGGCTATGTTAAGCGCTGGCTTTTGCACAAAGGTCGCACGATGCTGACGAGCGGCACCCAAACCCGCTGGTCGTGGCATAATCCGTGATCTTTCATTTTCATTGGCACTGACATCAGTAAAGCAGGGGGGGCAATTCCTTGACCGCTTCAAGCAAAACGTTGCACCTTTTCGGCATCAAAGCCTGCGACACCATGAAAAAGGCGCGCACGTGGCTCGATGAGCACGCGGTGAGCTATGAGTTCCACGACTACAAAACGGCCGGTATCGACCGTGAACACTTGACCCAATGGTGCAACGAGCACGGTTGGCAGGTGGTTTTGAACCGTGCGGGCACCACCTTTCGCAAACTCGAAGACGAACGCAAAGCCGATCTCGATCAGTCGAAAGCCATTGAATTGATGCTCGCACAACCTTCGATGATCAAGCGTCCGGTGCTTGATCTCGGTGACAGAACCCTGATTGGCTTCAAGCCAGATAGTTATTCGGCGGCCCTCAAGTAGGCCAGCCCTTCCATTTTTGTAGAGGTAACAGCATGTCCAATTCCCTGTTCAGCCTGGGCTTCGGCGTCGGCACTCAGAACCGCCAAGGTGCTTGGCTGGAAGTGTTTTACGCACAACCCTTGCTCAACCCATCGGCTGAAATCGTTGCCGCCATCGCGCCGATCCTCGGCTACAGCGAAGGCAACCAGGCGATCACCTTCACCGTCGCCCAGGCCCTGCAACTGGCTGACGCGCTCAAGGGCGTCGACGCCACCCAAGCCGCTCTGCTGAGCCGTCTGGCTGAAAGCCACACGCCGCTGGTTGCCACCTTGCTGGCCGAAGACGCCGCACTGACGTCCACCCCAGAGGCCTACCTCAAGCTGCACCTGCTGTCCCATCGCCTGGTCAAGCCACACGGCCTGAGCCTCGCCGGTGTGTTCCCGCAGTTGCCGAACGTGGCCTGGACCAGCCAGGGCGCAATCGACATCAATGAGCTGGCCGAACGCCAACTGGAAGCACGCCTGCGTGGCGAGTTGCTGGAAGTGTTCTCGGTGGACAAGTTCCCGAAAATGACCGACTACGTGGTACCGAGCGGCGTGCGTATCGCTGATGCCGCGCGTATCCGCCTGGGTGCCTATGTGGGCGAAGGCACCACCGTGATGCACGAAGGTTTCGTCAACTTCAACGCCGGCACCGAAGGCCCGGGCATGATCGAAGGCCGTGTATCGGCTGGCGTGTTCGTCGGCAAGGGTTCGGACCTGGGCGGCGGTTGCTCGACCATGGGCACCCTGTCGGGCGGCGGCAACATCGTGATCAAGGTCGGAGAAGGCTGCCTGATCGGCGCCAATGCCGGTATCGGTATCCCGTTGGGCGACCGCAACACCGTGGAGTCGGGCCTGTACGTGACCGCCGGCACCAAGGTTGCATTGCTGGACGAGTCGAACCAACTGGTCAAGGTGGTCAAGGCGCGCGAGCTGGCCGGCCAACCGGACCTGCTGTTCCGCCGCAACTCCGAGACCGGTGCCGTGGAGTGCAAAACCCACAAATCGGCCATCGAACTGAACGAAGCGCTGCACGCTCACAACTAAGCAGCCACTCGATGCCACTAGCGGGCCCCGACCCTGGGGCCCGCTTATACGAGTCTTGAACACCATGCTAGTGCCCTCCCCCTGGCGCGCCGACTTTCCGGCCATCGCCACCCTGCAACGGCAAGACCAGACCTACCTGGACAACGCCGCCACCACGCAAAAACCCCAAGCCTTGCTGGATGCCATCAGCCATTACTACGTCAATGGCGCCGCCAATGTGCACCGTGCCCAGCATTTGCCGGGAGCCCATGCGACCCAAGCCTTCGAGGACAGTCGCAGCAAGGTTGCGCAGTGGTTGAATGCAGGTGACAGCGGGCAAATCGTGTTTACCCACGGCGCGACGTCAGCGCTGAACCTCTTGGCTTATGGCCTTGAGCACTTATTCAATGCGGGCGATGAGCTTGTCATCAGCGCCCTGGAACACCACGCCAACCTATTGCCGTGGCAGCAACTGGCCAAGCGTCGCGCGCTCACACTGGTGCTATTGCCGCTCGACGATGACGGCGTGATCGACCTGCAAGCCGCCGCCGAGTTGATCGGCCCGCGTACGCGCCTGCTGGCGGTGAGCCAACTGTCCAACGTCCTCGGCACCTGGCAGCCGCTGCAAGCCTTGCTGGCGTTGGCCCAGACCCACGGCGCCCTGACAGTGGTCGATGGCGCCCAAGGCATCGTCCACGGCCGTCACGACGTGCAGGCCCTGGGCTGCGACTTCTATGTGTTTTCCAGCCACAAGCTGTACGGCCCCGACGGCGTCGGCGTGCTGTATGGCCGCAACGAGGCCCTGCATCACCTGCGCCATTGGCAATTCGGTGGCGAGATGGTGCAACAGGCCGACTACCACAGCGCCAGCTTCCGCCCGGCACCGCTGGGGTTCGAGGCCGGCACCCCACCGATTGCCAGCGTGATCGGCCTGGGCGCGACGCTGGACTACCTGAGTTCGCTGGACCCAAAGGCGATTCTCACCCATGAAGCGGCCCTGCATGACTACCTGTTGCGCGGGCTGCAAGCGCGCAAGGGTGTCCGTGTGCTGGGTTCGCCGCAGGCGGCGCTGGTCAGCTTTGTGGTCGAGGGCGTGCACAACGCCGACCTTGCGCACCTGCTGACCGAGCAAGGCATTGCCGTACGTGCCGGGCATCATTGCGCGATGCCGCTGCTCAAGGCGATGCACTTGTCGGGTGCGATCCGCGTATCCCTGGCGCTGTATAACGACTCCGATGATCTGGAGCGCTTCTTCGAAGCGCTGGACCAGGCGCTGGATATGCTGCGATGAGCCTGCCGGTGGATGCAGTTGCCGCGCTGGCGGCCTTTCAGTCGGTGGGCAGCTGGGAGCAACGCGCGCGAATGCTGATGCAGTGGGGTGAACGTCTGCCCGTATTGGCGGATGAGGAGAAGGTCGATGCCAACCTGGTGCAGGGCTGTGAGAGCCTGGTGTGGTTGGTGGGGCGCTTCGAGCACGGTCATTGGCAATTCGCCGCGAGCAGCGATGCGCGGATGATTCGTGGCTTGGTGGCATTGCTGCTGGCGCGGGTCAATGGGTTGTCGGCGGACGAGTTGCAGGCGGTCGACTTGCCTGACTGGTTCAATCAACTCGGGCTTTCCCGCCAACTGTCGCCATCGCGCAGCAATGGCTTGAATGCAGTCCTGCAGCGCATGCGAACGCTAAGCCATACACAGGACTAAAGGTGGGAGGGGCGGTGCGATTCAGGCGGGTTTGACCCGCTCGGAAGGCCTGCGCACCCCGGCCACAATCTTATCCACCGCCTTGGTCGCCGCGACCATGCCGAAGGTCGCCGTCACCATCATCACCGCGCCAAACCCGCCGGCGCAGTCGAGCTTCACCCCATCACCGACAAAACTCTTCTGCAAACAGATGCTGCCATCCGGCTTGGGATAACGCAGTTGCTCGGTGGAAAACACACACGGCACGCTGTAATGACGGGTCACGGTGCGGGAAAAGCCGTAGTCACGGCGTAAGGTGGAGCGCACTTTCGACGCCAACGGGTCATTGAAGGTGCGGTTCAGGTCGCACACCTGGATCAGCGTCGGGTCGATCTGCCCGCCGGCGCCGCCAGTGGTGATGATCTGGATCTTGCGGCGCTTGCACCAGGCGATCAGCGCGGCCTTGGCGTTGACGGCATCGATGCAGTCGATCACGCAATCGATGTTGGGCGTGATGTATTCGGCCATGGTCTCGCGGGTCACGAAATCTGCCACCGCATGCACCGTGCAGTCCGGATTGATGCCGCGCAAGCGCTCGGCCATCACCTCGACCTTGGGCTTGCCCACGGTGCTGTCCAGGGCGTGCAGCTGGCGGTTGCTGTTGCTGACGCAGACGTCGTCCAGGTCGAACAGCGAAATCTCGCCCACCCCGCAGCGGGCCATGGCTTCCGCCGCCCACGAGCCCACGCCGCCGACACCGACGATCGCCACATGGGCCGCTTTCAAGCGCTCCAGGCCTTCAATGCCATACAAACGGGCGACGCCTGCAAACCGCGGATCTTCTGTGCTCATGACCATTACCCCAAAAACCGGCGCGCATTATGGACTACGTAGCGACAAGTTCGAAGCCACAAGCTACAAGTAAAGAACTTAGAGGGTGTTTCGCTGACTAACGTCCGGCTTTTCTCTGTCTGCTATACGCTCAGGGAGCGGCCGGTGTAGGATGCGCGCCGTTCGGCGCAGGCCGACACCTCTTTTCGTTCCGCACCCTTTGGAACCCGAAATAGCCATGTCATCGCGTAAATTTGGACTCAACCTGGTGGTAGTGCTGGCAATTGCCGCGCTGTTCACCGGCTTCTGGGCGCTGATCAACCGCCCGGTCACTGCTCCCAACTGGCCCGAGCAGATCTCCGGTTTTTCCTACTCGCCGTTCCAGCAAGGCCAGTTCCCGCAGAAAGACCAGTACCCCACCGACGAACAGATGCGTCGCGATCTGGAGATCATGAGCAAGCTGACGGACAACATCCGTACTTACTCGGTCGACGGCACATTGGGGGACATTCCCAAGCTCGCCGAAGAGTTCGGCCTGCGCGTAACGCTGGGGATCTGGATCAGCCCGGATCTGGAGCGTAACGAGCGCGAAGTCCAGCGCGCCATCGAGATCGCCAACAGCTCGCGCAGTGTCGTGCGGGTTGTCGTCGGTAACGAGGCCCTGTTCCGTGAAGAGATCACCCCTGAAGCGCTGATTGTGCTGCTGGACCGGGTGCGCGCCGCCGTGAAAGTCCCGGTGACGACCTCCGAGCAATGGCATATCTGGGAAAAGAACCCGCAACTGGCCAAGCACGTCGACCTGATCGCCGCGCACATCCTGCCGTTCTGGGAATACATCCCGATGGACAAGGCCGGCCAGTATGTCCTCGACCGCGCCAAGGATCTGAAGAAACTGTTCCCGAAAAAGCCGCTGCTGCTGTCAGAAGTCGGCTGGCCAAGCAACGGTCGTATGCGCGGTGGCAATGAAACGTCCCCGGCAGACCAGGCGATTTACCTGCGTACGCTGGTGAACAAGCTGAACCGCCAGGGCTACAACTACTTCGTGATCGAGGCGTTCGACCAGCCGTGGAAAGTCAGCGACGAAGGCTCGGCCGGCGCTTATTGGGGCGTGTATAACGCCGCGCGCCAGCAGAAGTTCAACTTCGAGGGGCCCGTCGTTGCCATCCCGCAATGGCGCGTCCTGGCGATCGGATCGGTGGTGCTCGCATTGCTGTCCCTGACCCTGCTGATGATTGACGGCTCATCCCTGCGCCAGCGTGGCCGCACCTTCCTGACCTTTATCGCGTTCCTCTGCGGTTCGGTACTGGTGTGGATCGGCTACGACTACAGCCAGCAATACAGCACGTGGTTCAGCGTGACCGTCGGCATTTTGTTGGCCCTGGGCGCCCTCGGCGTATTCATCGTGTTGCTGACCGAAGCCCACGAACTGGCGGAAGCGGTCTGGACCCACAAGCGCCGGCGTGAATTCCTGCCGGTGGAAGGGGAATCAGACTACCGCCCGAAAGTGTCGATCCATGTGCCGTGCTACAACGAGCCGCCAGAGATGGTCAAACAGACCCTCGACGCTCTGGCCGCGCTCGATTACCCGGACTACGAAGTCCTGATCATCGACAACAACACCAAGGACCCGGCGGTATGGGAACCGGTGCGCGACTACTGCGACACCCTCGGCCCGCGCTTCAAGTTCTTCCACGTCGCACCCCTGGCCGGTTTCAAGGGCGGTGCACTGAACTACCTGATCCCGCACACCGCCAAGGATGCCGAAGTGATCGCGGTGATCGACTCGGACTACTGCGTATCGCCGAACTGGCTCAAGCACATGGTGCCGCACTTCGCCGACCCGAAAATCGCCGTGGTGCAGTCGCCGCAGGACTACCGCGACCAGAACGAAAGCACCTTCAAGAAGCTCTGCTACGCCGAATACAAAGGCTTCTTCCATATCGGCATGGTCACCCGTAACGACCGCGACGCGATCATCCAGCACGGCACCATGACCATGACCCGTCGCTCGGTGCTCGAGGAGCTGGGCTGGGCCGACTGGTGCATCTGCGAAGACGCCGAACTGGGCCTGCGGGTATTCGAGAAAGGCCTGTCGGCGGCGTACTACCACGACAGCTACGGCAAGGGCCTGATGCCGGATACCTTTATCGACTTCAAGAAACAGCGTTTCCGCTGGGCCTATGGCGCGATCCAGATCATCAAGCGTCACACCGCCAGCCTGCTGCGCGGCAAAGACACCGAGCTGACCCGTGGCCAGCGCTACCACTTCCTCGCGGGCTGGTTGCCGTGGGTGGCGGACGGCATGAACATCTTCTTCACCGTCGGCGCGCTGTTGTGGTCGGCGGCGATGATCATCGTGCCGACCCGGGTCGACCCGCCGCTGCTGATTTTCGCGATCCCGCCGTTGGCGTTGTTCGTGTTCAAGGTGGGCAAGATCATCTTCCTGTACCGCCGTGCGGTGGGCGTGAACCTCAAGGACGCGTTCTGCGCCGCCCTGGCTGGCCTGGCACTGTCCCACACCATCGCCAAGGCGGTGCTGTATGGCTTCTTCACCACCAGCATTCCGTTCTTTCGTACACCGAAAAACGCGGATAACCACGGCTTCTGGGTAGCCATTTCCGAAGCCCGCGAAGAAATGTTCATCATGCTGCTGCTGTGGGGCGCGGCGCTGGGGATCTACCTGGTGCAAGGCCTGCCGAGCAATGACATACGTTTCTGGGTGGTGATGCTGCTGGTGCAATCGCTGCCGTATGTGGCGGCATTGATCATGGCGTTCCTGTCGTCGCTGCCAAAACCGGCCGTGGCACCTGAGCCTGCACCTGCGGCTTAAAAACTTGCGCAATGCACTAAACGGCGGCCTCTGGCCGCCGTTTTGCTATAAGATAACGGCCGTTTTGTCTGCCCGCCCTGCTCTTCCAAACATGCTTTCCGGAGTTTTCCCATGACGGTCCATGCCGACCTTTCGCCGACCCTTCAACTTGCCATCGACCTGATCCGTCGTCCCTCGGTCACGCCGATCGACGCCGATTGCCAGAAGCTGATGATGCAGCGCCTGGGCGACGCCGGTTTTGTGCTGGAGCCGATGCGTATCGAGGATGTGGACAACTTCTGGGCCACCCATGGCAAGCACGAGGGTCCGGTGCTGTGCTTCGCCGGCCACACCGACGTGGTCCCCACCGGTCCGGTGCACGCCTGGCAGAACGACCCGTTCGACGCATTGATCGACGAAAACGGCATGCTCTGCGGGCGTGGCGCAGCGGACATGAAGGGCAGCCTGGCCGCGATGCTGGTGGCGGCGGAGCGCTTCGTCAGCGACTACCCGGACCACAAGGGCTCGGTCGCTTTCCTGATCACCAGCGATGAGGAAGGCCCGGCGCACCACGGCACCAAGGCCGTGATTGAACGCCTGGCGGCGCGCAAGGAGCGCCTGGACTGGTGCATCGTCGGCGAACCGTCGAGCACCACCCTGGTGGGCGATGTGGTCAAGAACGGCCGTCGCGGCTCCCTCGGCGCCACCCTGACCGTGCGCGGTGTACAGGGCCATGTGGCCTACCCGCACCTGGCGAAGAACCCGATCCACCTGGCCGCACCGGCCCTGGCCGAACTGGCCGCCGAGCACTGGGACAACGGCAACGCCTTCTTCCCGCCGACCAGCTTCCAGATCTCCAACCTCAACTCTGGCACCGGCGCCACCAACGTGATTCCGGGTGACCTGACGGCGGTGTTCAACTTCCGTTTTTCCACCGAATCCACTGTCGAAGGCCTGCAACAGCGGGTTGCGGCGATTCTCGACAAGCATGGCCTGGACTGGCACGTGGAATGGGCGCTGTCGGGCCTGCCGTTCCTCACCGAGCCGGGCGCATTGCTCGATGCGGTGTCGGCCAGCATCAAGGCGATCACCGGGCGTGAGACCCAGGCTTCCACCAGTGGCGGCACTTCCGACGGGCGCTTCATTGCGACCCTCGGCACCCAGGTGGTGGAGTTGGGCCCGGTGAATGCGACGATCCACCAGGTCAACGAGCGGATCCTGGCCAGCGACCTCGATGTGCTGACCGAAATCTATTACCAGACCCTGATCAAGTTGCTCGCCTGATGCTGGCCTGCCCCATTTGCAACGCACCGCTCAATGCGGTGGACAATGGCGTGGCGTGCCCGGCCGGGCATCGTTTCGACCGCGCGCGCCAGGGTTACCTGAACCTGTTGCCGGTGCAGCACAAGAACAGCCGCGACCCGGGCGACAACCTGGCCATGGTCGAGGCGCGTCGTGACTTTCTCAACGCCGGGCACTACGCCCCGGTAGCCAAGCGCCTGGCCGTGCTGGCCGCCGAACGTGCACCGCAGCGCTGGGTGGACATCGGTTGCGGCGAGGGTTACTACACCGCGCAAATCGCCGCGGCCCTGCCCCATGCCGATGGCTACGCGCTGGACATTTCCAAGGAAGCGGTCAAGCGCGCGTGCAAACGCAACCCGGCGCTGACCTGGTTGATCGCCAGCATGGCCCGCGTGCCGTTGGCCGACGCCAGCTGTCAGTTCCTCGCCAGTGTGTTCAGCCCGTTGGACTGGCAAGAGGCCAAGCGCCTGCTCAGCCCGGGCGGCGGCCTGATGAAGGTCGGCCCTACCAGCGGCCATCTGATGGAACTGCGCGAGCGCCTGTACGACGAAGTGCGCGAGTACACCGACGACAAGCACCTGGCCCTGGTGCCGGACGGCATGAGCCTGGCGCACAGCGAAACCCTGGAATTCACGTTGAGCCTGGCCGAGCCCCAGGACCGCGCCAACCTGCTGGCCATGACCCCTCACGGCTGGCGCGCCAGTGCCGAACGCCGTGCCGAGGTGATCGAGGCGGCCGAACCGCTGCTGGTCACGGTATCGATGCGCTACGATTATTTCGTGCTTCAATAACCGACTTTTAAACATCCGCGAATGGATTTTCGAATCCCGCAACGAGGAATATCCATGCGCCAACCCGATATCGAGATTTACCTGAAGGACGCCGACGTCGACTACAAGGCTATCGCCGCCTGGCTGGGCGCCGCCCTGGGCCCTTGCAGCGACTGGGTCCAACGTGGCCAGACCTACAAGTGCAAGGCCGGCAATGTGCCGGTCACCTGGCTGCCGAAGGCCGTAGGCAAGTGGAACAGCCTGTACCTGGAAAGTGACCAGACGCCGTGGGAAGACGACATCGCCTGCGCCCGCGCTGCGTTTGCTGCACTGAACGTGGAAGTGCGCTGCGCGCCGGGAAGCTGGGTCGAGGAGGAAGGTGAGGAAAGCGCCGACACCTGGATTCGCATCAGCGCAGACGGTGAAGAACAGATCACCTGGAAAACTGCCTGAGCCTGAACGGTAAACCACAATCAACATGTGGGAGGGGGCTTGCCCCCGATAGCGGTGTATCAGCCAATGTATTCAGTGACTGACACTCTGCCATCGGGAGCAAGCCCCCTCCCACATGGGTTCAGTGGTGAACCTACAGGCCGACCACATCCTCCGCCTGCAACCCCTTCTCGCCAGTCACCACGGCATATTCCACCTGCTGGCCCTCGGCCAACGAACGGTGGCCATCGCCGCGAATGGCGCGGTAGTGCACAAACACATCCTTGCCATCTTCACGCTGGATAAAGCCATAGCCCTTGGCGTCGTTGAACCACTTCACATTGCCTGTCTCGCGCGTTGCCATCTGTTCACTCCCACTTGATTGTTATTGTTGAGCCGGTCGCGTTGAACTGCCGAGTATAAGACAGGCTCAAAAACGATCAACTCAAGTTTACATCGCTGCTTTTTTGCCGATTTTCGGCGAATACGGCACACTACCCGCCCGAGCGCCTGCTCGGTTTTTCCCACTTGAAGCAGCTCGCCTATGACCCGCTCCCCGTTCCGCCGTCTGGTATTTGGCACCTTGCGCCGACTGTTGTACCTCTGGGTTCGCTCGGAGACGATCAACCAGTCGTCCCTAACCCTTAACCTCGACCGCAGCCGGCCGGTGTTTTACGTCCTGCAATCGCCCTCCCTCACCGAATTGGCCGTGGTCGATGCCGAGTGCACCAAGGCAGGCCTGCCGCGCCCGGTGCTGCCGGTATCGGTAGGCCCGTTGATGGAACCCGCGGCGTTCTTCTACCTCACGCCCGAACCGGACTGGCTGGGGCGTCAGGACAAGCGCGGCGCCCCGCCGACCCTGACCCGACTGGTCAACACCCTCAGCGAACACGCCGAAGAGAATGCACAAATCATTCCGGTCAGCGTGTTCTGGGGGCAAACCCCTGCCAGCGAGTCCAGCCCGTGGAAACTGCTGTTTGCCGACAGCTGGGCGGTCACCGGGCGTCTACGCCGGTTGTTGAGCATCCTGATCCTGGGACGCAAGACCCGCGTGCAATTCTCCGCGCCCATCAACCTGCGTGAATTGATCGAGCACAATAAAGGCCACGAACGCACCGTTCGCATGGCCCAACGCATCCTGCGCGTGCACTTTCGTAACCTGAAGACTGCGGTGATTGGCCCCGATTTGTCCCACCGGCGCAATCTGGTGAAAGGCCTGGTCAACATGCCGCTGGTGCGCCAGGCCATCCTTGACGAAGCCGAGCGGGAAAAAATCAGTCCGGAAAAAGCCAAGGCCCTGGCCCTGCGCTACGGCAATGAGATCGCCTCGGACTACACCTACACCGCGATCCGCTTCCTGGAAGTGGTGCTGAGCTGGTTCTGGAACAAAATCTACGACGGCATCAAGGTCAATAACATTGAGGGCGTGCAAAAGGTTGCCCAGGGCTACGAGGTGATTTATGTGCCTTGCCACCGCAGCCATATCGACTACCTGCTGCTGTCCTACCTGCTGTTTAAGAACGGCCTGACCCCGCCGCATATCGCCGCCGGCATCAACCTGAACATGCCGGTGATCGGCAGCCTATTGCGCCGCGGCGGTGCGTTTTTCATGCGCCGCACCTTCAAGGGCAACCCGCTGTACACCTCGGTGTTCAACGAATACCTGCATACCCTGTTCACCAAGGGCTTCCCGGTGGAGTACTTCGTCGAAGGCGGACGCTCGCGCACCGGGCGCATGTTGCAGCCGAAGACCGGGATGCTGGCCATCACCCTGCGCAGCTTCCTGCGTTCCTCGCGCATGCCGATCGTGTTCGTGCCGGTGTATATCGGCTATGAGCGCGTGCTCGAAGGCCGTACGTATCTCGGCGAGCTGCGTGGGGCGAGCAAGAAGAAAGAGTCGATCTTCGATATTTTCAAAGTGGTCGGCGCGCTCAAGCAGCGCTTTGGCCAGGTCGCGGTCAACTTCGGCGAGCCGATCAAGCTGGCGGAATTCCTCGACGCCGAGCAACCGGACTGGCGCGCCCAGGAACTGGGCCCGAACTACAAACCGGCCTGGCTCAACGAAACCACCAACCGCCTCGGCGAGCAGGTGGCCCGCCACTTGAACGAAGCCGCCGCGGTGAACCCGGTGAACCTGGTCGCCCTGGCGCTGTTGTCCACCACACGCCTGGCCCTGGATGAACAGGCCATGGCCCGCCAGTTGGACCTGTACCTGGCGCTGCTGCGCCGCGTGCCTTATTCGCCCCACACCACCTTGCCCGAAGGCGACGGCCTGGCGCTGATCAAGCACGTCAAGGACATGAACCTGCTGTCGGAACAGAGCGATGCCTTGGGCAAGATTCTGTACCTGGACGAGCAGAACGCCGTCCTGATGACCTACTACCGCAACAACGTGCTGCACATCTTCGCTCTGCCGGCGCTGCTGGCCAGCTTCTTCCAGAGCAGCTCGCGGATGAGCCGCGAACAGATCCTGCGCTATACCCATGCGCTGTACCCGTACCTGCAATCGGAACTGTTTATTCGCTGGTCACTGGACGAGTTGGATACCGTGGTCGATCAATGGCTGGACGCGTTCGTCGAACAAGGCCTGCTGCGCTTCGAAAACAACGTGTACCTGCGCCCGGCACCGAGCTCGCGACACTTCGTGTTGCTGACGCTACTGTCCAAAACCATCGCACAGACCCTGCAACGCTTCTACATGGCGATCTCGCTGCTGCTCAACAGCGGCCAGAACAGCATCAGCGCCGAAGAACTGGAAGACCTGTGCACGATCATGGCCCAGCGCCTGTCGATCCTGCATGGCCTCAACGCCCCGGAATTCTTCGACAAGAGCCTTTTCCGACATTTCATCCAGACCTTGCTGGAGCAAGATGTGCTGCGCCGCGACGAGGCCGGCAAGTTGAGCTACCACGACCTGCTCGGCGAACTGGCCGAAGGCGCGGCCAAACGCGTGTTGCCCGCGGAGATTCGCCTGTCGATCCGCCAGGTGGCCTTGCACCGTGTGGATGGCGCGGCGGAAGCGCCGGTGGAAGCAGAAGAAACACGCTAGATTGAACAAGGCGCCAGTTGGATGCTGGCGCCGTTGAAAAGGAGCTGCACCATGAAAAAAATCATTCTCCTGGGCCTCACCGCCCTGCTGGGAGCCTGCCAATCCATGCATCCCGCCCCCAAGGCCAGCCTCGACGGCGAAGTGTTCTACCTGCAACGCATCGCCCTGCCGCCCGCCGCCACCTTGAGTGTCAGCCTCCAGGACGTGTCCCTGGCGGATACGCCCGCTGTGACGCTGGCCGAGCAGAAAGGCCCGGTTAAAGGCCAGGTGCCGCTGCCGTTTCACTTGACCTACGACCCCGCACAGATCAAGCCGGGCCGCAGTTATTCGGTGAGCGCTCGCATCGAACTGGATGGCAAGCTACTGTTTATCACCACCGAACGGCACACAGTGCAGCTCAACGGCCAGGATCCACAGCCGCTGCGCGTGCGCGTGAACGCCATAGCACCCTGACTTCGAACATAAGGAAGCGTCCATGCTCCGCAACTCCCTTCGCCTCACTGCCCTGTTTGCCGGCCTGCTGCTCGGCGCCAATGCCATGGCTCTGGACCTCAGTAGCCTGTCCCAGGGCGACGCCAGCGGCGGCCTCAAGGACGCCTTGACCCAGGGCGCACAGATCGCCGTAAAACAACTCGGTGTACCCGGCGGTTTCAGCAACAACCCTGAAGTGAAGATCGGCCTGCCGGGCAAGCTGGGCAAAGTCGCCGAAAAACTGAAAATGTTCGGCATGGGTGACCAGGTCACGCAGTTGGAAGACAGCATGAACAAAGCTGCTGAAACCGCCGTGACCCAGGCCCAGCCGATCCTGGTCAACGCGGTGAAAAACATGAGCGTGACCGACGCCAAGGGCATCCTCAGCGGCGGCCAGGACTCCGCCACCCAGTACTTGAACAAGAGCAGTCGCGAACAGATCCGCGCCAAGTTCCTGCCGATCGTCAAGGCCGCTACCGACAAGGTGGGCGTGGCCCAGCAGTACAACGCCCTCGCAGGTAAGGCCGCCGCGTTTGGCGCCGTGGATGCCAAGAGCGCCAACGTCGAAAACTACGTGACCGAACAGGCGCTGGATGGTTTGTTCAAGATGATTGCGCAGCAGGAAGAGACGATTCGCAAGAACCCGGCGGCTGCGGCTACCAGCCTGGCGAAGAAAGTGTTTGGCGCGCTGTAACCGAAAACTCCGCACTGGGTGCCTCGACACCCCTCACAACGCCAGGGTCGGTCATCCGATACCTGGCGTTTTTTGTCACAGGCTCAATAAAAGAGCGAGTCGGCCAGGCGCCCCATCATTAGCGTGGCAAAACAGCAGATAGCCACAGAAGTCGCACGATTGATCTTCAAGGGCGTCAGCCAGGTCCTTCGAATACCCTCGAATTGACTCCCCAGAATAATCCAGGCCGAGCCTACGGGTATCACGACCAGCGCAAGCGTGGCCATGAATACGGTGTAGTCCAGCAACGCGGTAAATGTATGCGCTGGCGCGATAAACGAAACGATCAACAAGCCCTTGGGGTTCATCACCGTCAGCCAGAAGAAATACAGCCCGGAGAACCGATCCTTGCCTGGCGCAACAGCCTGCTCTTTGCGCTGCCATAACTGATAGGACACGTACAGCAAGTAACAGGTCGCGGCCATTTGCGTAGCCTTCAATGCCCAAGGCGAATACGTTGCCAGGTAAACCAGCGCCACGCCCCACAGTGACACCTGCAGCACGTAGGCCACGCACTCGACGAAGGCCAGCTTCCACGACGCCCGAAAGCCGAGCAGCACACCGGCGCGCAGCAACAGGGTGTTTGTCGGCCCGGGCACAACCAATAGCAACACGAGTGCTAAAACGGTACCCAACATGAACATTATCCTAAGTGGGTCATGAACAATCGTCTTTTCACCGATAGCCCTTACGGCTGCCAACCTGGCGAATAAAGTGTTGGGGCGTTGTATCACAGAGGCCGTTATTTATCGTGAAAAAAGCAAACGCCCCGTGGCATTCGGGGCTCTTGCAATTGCAGTGTGCGAAAAGACGCACGCTGCCAATCAACGCATTCAGTGGCTGATGAGGGTGTTTGTGTTGCTATTCTGAATCGTGATACCGCTTGTGGGTTGTACTGGCCTGAAGTTAATCGAATTTCTTTCCATATTCGATACCCTTTCCTCCAGATCACGCTTATTTCGACCTGAGTTGCAATCGTTGCACGTTTGCGATGGTTGACTGCCACCCAACAATGCACCAAACGCCATGTACATGCTGCCCAATGCCTGTAGCATCTTATTTCCGCCTCTATGAATGTCATGGAATCTTTATTCTGGCGATCAAACCGACCGAATAAAGTACCTGCCTGACAGGTAACCTTATGTGGCACGCGTGAGAAAAAGGTTCCCCATCAGCGCGCCAAGTTACTCCAAGGCTTACACAACACCCTTCCTCACCCGGAACCACGCCGCGTACAACGCCGGCAAGAACAGCAGCGTCAACGCCGTCGCCACAATCAGCCCGCCCATGATCGCCACCGCCATCGGCCCGAAGAACACGCTGCGTGACAGCGGGATCATCGCCAGCACCGCTGCGAGGGCGGTCAGCACAATCGGGCGGAAACGCCGCACGGTAGCTTCGATAATCGCCTGCCACGGCGCCAGGCCGGCCTTGATATCCTGCTCGATCTGGTCCACCAGGATCACCGAATTGCGCATGATCATCCCAGACAGCGCGATGGTCCCGAGCATGGCCACGAAGCCGAAGGGCTGGCGGAACACCAGCAGGAACAGCGTCACACCAATCAGGCCCAACGGCGCGGTCAGAAAAACCATCGCGGAGCGTGAGAAGCTGCGCAGTTGCAGCATCAGCAAGGTCAGCACCACCACGATAAACAGCGGCACACCGGCCTTCACCGAGTTCTGCCCGCGAGCGGAGTCTTCGACGGTGCCACCGACGTCCAGCAGGTAGCCATCCGGCAGTTCGGCGCGCACGCCTTCAAGGGTTGGCAGGATCTGCTGCACCAGGGTCGCCGGTTGTTCCTTGCCGTAGATATCGGCGCGCACGGTCACCGTCGGCAGACGGTTGCGGTGCCAGATAATGCCCTCTTCAAAGCCGTATTCGAGAGTGGCGATCTGCGACAGGGCCACGCTTTTGCCGTTGTCAGTCGGCACCGCCAGGCTGGGCAACAGCGACAACTCGGTGCGTTCGTGGACGGTGCCGCGCAGGAGGATTTCGATCAACTCGTTGTCCTCTCGGTATTGACTGACGCTGGAGCCGGTCAGTGAGCTTTGCAGGAATTTCGACAGGTTGGCGGTACTGACGCCGAGTGCGCGGGCGCGGTCCTGGTCGATATTGAGGTAGACGATCTTGCTCGGCTCTTCCCAGTCCAGGTGCACGTTGACCACGTGGGTATTTTCACGAACCTTGGCCGCGACTTTCCGCGCAAGGGCACGGACTTCCTCGATATGTTCGCCGGTTACGCGGAACTGCACCGGATAGCCCACGGGCGGGCCGTTCTCCAGGCGGGTGACACGGGAGCGCAGGTCGGGAAATTGTTCGTTAAGCGTTTCAATCAGCCAGGTACGCAGGCTTTCGCGTCCCTCGATAGTTTTAGCCAACACCACGAACTGCGCAAAACTGGCCGCTGGCAGTTGCTGGTCCAGTGGCAGGTAGAAACGCGGCGAACCGGTGCCGACGTAGGCCACATAGTTATCAATGCCGGCGTGCTCCTTGAGCAAGGCTTCCAGGCGCTTGACCTGGTCGGCAGTGTTGCTCAGGGAAGCGCCTTCAGCCAGTTTCAGGTCGACCATCAGTTCCAGGCGGCCCGAGGCCGGGAAGAACTGTTGTGGCACAAAGCGAAACAACGCTACCGAGCCGATAAACAGCAGCAACGTCAGCACAATCACGGTTTTGCGCCGAAGCACGCACCACTCCACCAAGCGTCTTACACGTTGGTAGAACGGCGTGCCGTAGGGATCCGGACCATCGGTGCCGTGTTTGGCCGCGTGAATCTTTGCCAGGTCCGGCAGGAGTTTTTCCCCCAGGTACGGCACAAACACCACGGCGGCGACCCATGAGGCGAGCAACGCGATGGTCACCACCTGGAAAATCGAGCGCGTGTATTCACCTGTGCTCGACTGCGCAGTAGCAATCGGCAGGAAGCCGGCCGCCGTGATCAGCGTGCCGGTGAGCATCGGGAAGGCCGTGCTGGTCCAGGCAAAACTGGCAGCCTTGAGCCGGTCGTAGCCCTGCTCCATTTTGATTGCCATCATTTCCACGGCAATGATCGCGTCATCTACCAGCAAGCCGAGGGCCAGCACCAACGCACCGAGGGAGATCTTGTGCAGGCCGATGCCGAGGTAATACATGGTGGCAAAGGTCATTGCCAGCACCAGCGGAATCGCCAGGGCTACGACCATGCCAGTGCGTACGCCGAGGGAGAAGAAGCTCACCAGCAAGACAATCGCCAACGCCTCGGCCAACACCTGCACGAATTCGCCGACGCCGGTTTTCACCGCTGCCGGTTGGTCTGACACCTTGCGCAGCTCCATGCCCGCCGGAAGGTTCTTTTGCAAGCGTGCGAATTCGCCTTCAAGAGCCTTGCCCAGCACCAGAATATCGCCGCCATCCCGCATGGCCACGGCCAGTCCGATAGCATCCGCCCCCATGTAACGCATGCGCGGCGCCGGTGGATCGTTGAAACCGCGGTGAATGTCGGCTACATCGCCGATGCGGAAGGTTCGATCACCGACACGAATAGGAAAGTTACGGATCTCTTCCACCGTCTTGAAGTTACCCGACACACGCAGTTGCACACGCTCGCTCGGGGTTTCAAAGAAGCCGGCAGTGGACACCGCGTTCTGCTCCTGCAACGCCTGCTGTACAGCGGCCAACGGCAGGCCGAGGGTGGCGAGCTTGAGGTTGGACAGCTCGATCCAGATCTTCTCATCCTGTAGGCCAAGTAACTCGACCTTGCCCACATCCGCCACCCGTTGCAGCTGAATCTGGATGCGGTCGGCGTAGTCCTTAAGTACGGCATAGTCGAAGCCGTCGCCGGTCAGGGCGTAGATATTGCCGAAGGTGGTGCCGAACTCGTCGTTGAAAAACGGCCCTTGGATATCCGGCGGCAAGGTCTGCCGGATGTCGCTGATCTTCTTGCGCACCTGGTACCACAGCTCAGGAATCTTCACAGAGTGCATGGAGTCGCGCGCAATGAAGGTGACGGTGGACTCTCCTGGGCGAGAGAAGGAGACGATGCGCTCGTATTCGCCGGTCTCCATCAGTTTTTTCTCGATGCGCTCGGTGACCTGGCGCGAGACTTCCTGGGCCGTAGCGCCGGGCCAGTTGGTCTTGATCACCATGGCTTTGAAGGTGAACGGTGGGTCTTCGCTTTGCCCCAGCTTGGTATAGGACAAGGTACCGACCACAGCCAGCAGGATCATCAGAAACAGTACGATCTGGCGGTTACGCAACGCCCATTCGGAAAGATTGAAAGCCATCGGGGACTACTCCTTGGCCGCCAGGTTCACTATACGGTTGGAGCCATCCACCGGGCGCACTTGCTGTCCCTCATGGAGTACATGTACGCCTGCTGCGACCACCCAGTCGGTGGGGGTCAAGCCTTCCAGCACTGGTACGGTTTTTTCGCCGAAGGCACCGATGCGCACCGGTGTGCGCTTGAGGGTGTTGTCCGGCTGTACACGCCAGACGTAGGACGCACCGTTCTCCGCACTCAGGGCAGACAGCGGCACCGACAGCGGAATAACTCCATCGGTCTGTATGAATACGCGAGCGCTTTGACCCAGTTCCGCCGGGACTTTGCCGCCGGTGAAGGCAACGCGAGCCGCGAAGGTGCGCGATTTTGGATCAGCCGCAGGCGACAGTTCACGAATGCGCCCGGTGAAACGCTGGTCCGGTTGGCTCCACAATTCCACGGCTACCGGCTGACCGATCTTGAAACGCCCAAACCCTTGCTCAGGCAGGCTGATGAGCACTTCACGCTCGCCATCGGTGGCCAGGGTGAACACGGTCTGGCCAGCGGACACCACTTGGCCGACTTCCACCGCGCGCTTGGCGACGACGCCATCCTGGGGGGCGCGCAGGACGGAGTAACCGGCCTGGTTACTGGCCACGTCGAACTCGGCCTTGATCTGCTTGAGACGCGCTTCGCCGGAACGGTAAAGGTTTTCGGAATTGTCGTACTGGGAACGGCTGACCATCTGACGGTCCATCAGGGTCTTGTAGCGATCACGCTCGGCGCGCACGAGGCTCAGGTTGGCCTCGGCAGCGGCCACCTGGGCACGGGCGGCCTCCAGTTGCAGGCGCACATCCTGAGGATCCAGTTCCGCCAGCGCCTGGTTGGCCTTGACCCGCTCGCCCTCCTCCACCAGACGCTTGCTGACTTTGCCGCCGATGCGAAAGGCCAGGTCCGGCTCATAACGAGCGCGTACTTCACCCGGGTAGCTGTCCGTCGCCTGAGCCGAGGGCTGCGGCTGCACCACCATGGCCGGGCGGACGGTAGTCTGGATCGGGTCTTCATGGCCGCAAGCGGCCAACAGGACGACCAGGCAGACAGGCAACGCAAAGGGCAGGAAAGTGCTGCGCATGCTGAAGGACCTTTCGCAAATGAAGCTAGGAATAATTATACTGGCCGGTATGTTATTAATACCAAACTCACCAGTCCAGTATTAAAGGTGAAAATGTCCGACAATCGTGTAAACACCAATAGCCCTGGGCGTCCCAAGGACATGGCAAAACGCCAGGCTATCCTCTCGGCAGCGAAAACCCTGTTCTTGAGCAATGGCTACGCCAACACCAGCATGGATGCCGTGGCCCTTGAGGCCGGCGTGTCGAAACTGACCGTCTACAGTCACTTCACCGACAAAGAAACCTTGTTCACCGCCGCCGTGGTGGCCAAGTGCGAGGAACAGTTGCCGGTAATGTACTTCGAACTGCCCGAAGGCATGCCGGTGGAAACGGTATTGTTGAATATCGGGCGGGGGTTCCATCGGCTGATCAACAGTGAAGAGTCGGTGAACCTGCATCGCCTGATGATGACCACCGGCAATCAGGACGTGAAACTCTCCCAAATCTTCTTTGAAGCCGGACCCATGCGCATGCTCCAGGGCATGGAACGCCTGCTCGGCAAGATTGACCAGAGCGGCGCCCTGAGCATCGACAGACCGCTTACCGCGGCCGAGCACTTCTTCTGCCTGCTCAAGGGCACGGCGAACTTTTGCCTGCTTTATGGCTGTGGGGGGCGACTGAGTGAAGAAGCCGCCGAAGCCCATGTGCAGGAGGTGGTGGGGTTGTTTATGCGGGCCTATAGGCCTTGAGCGGGCTCGCTACAAGTTCTTGCGTACCTTTTAAGGCTTGAGTGCTTTCTTGGGATAAATGTCATACCGGCTGGACTTGCCATCCAGCGCATGGCTCGGCTTGGGCCCCTCGATGCAGGGCGCCTTGCGCGGGCGCTTCACCACCACGCGGTGGCTGGCCAGGGCCAGGGCGGCGGCCAGCAAGGCCGGTGCGTCCGGGTCATCGCCCACCAGCGGGCGGAACAGGCGCATTTCTTTCTTCACCAGGGCGGTTTTCTCACGGTGAGGGAACATCGGGTCGAGGTAAATCACCTGGGGCGGCTCCCCTTGCCAATTGAGCATCACGTCAATGGAGTTGCCCTTGAGCAGCTTCATGCGCGCGACGATGGGCGCCACCTCAAAATCCTGCGCGCCGCGCGCCAGGCCATCTTCGAGCAAGGCACCGATCAGCGGTTGGCGCTCGATCAGGCTCATCTCGCAGCCCAGGCTGGCCAGCACGAACGCGTCCTTGCCCAGACCGGCCGTGGCATCCAATACACAAGGGCGCACGCCTTGGGCAATGCCCACGGCCTTGGCAATCATCTGCCCGCTGCCGCCACCATATAGCCGCCGGTGAGCCGCGCCGCCTTCGACAAAGTCCACCCGCACCGGCCCCGGCGCGTCAGGCCCAAGCTGTTGCAGTTGCAGGCCGTGCTCCCCTACCTGCAGGGAAAAATCCGCCTCCGCGAGCTGTAAAGGCAAGCCGAGCTGTTCAGCCCACTGCTCGGCCCGGGCCTGGAAACCTTCGCCCAAGGCCTCGACCTGGATGCGGCTGGCCGCTGGTTGTTCGCTCATCAATCGCTACGCTCAAAAATATTAAGGATCGGCAAACAACGGCCGATAAAAATAACAGTCAGGTATTTTGCCAGAGCTGAGCGTCGACCGAGAAAAATGTCAGACATTCTCCCCCTAACCATCGGTGTACTGCCGACCCACAACCACTACGGCCTGCGCAATACTCAAGCGCTGGCCGGGGTGAGTCATGTGTGGCAGGACTTCTTCGCCCGGGCGCTGGCCGAGCAGCTCGGTGAAACGCCGGACGCGCTCGCCGCCAAGGCGCCGGCACCGGCGGACCCGGCAGTAGAGCCCAGCGCCGGCGCCGACCTGTTGTCGCAGATCCTCACCCAGCGTGAGTGCGACGTCAAAGACACCGAGATCGCCCCACCTGAGCCGCTGTTCCTGCCCATCGCCGAATTCGAAACCGAGTTGCTGCCACCAGCCGCCACGCCATTCCCGCAGGAAGAAATCGTCGCTCAACAACGCCAGCAGAATTTCGAAAGCACTTGGGTTCGCCCCATCGTCCTGACTGCCGGCCAGCCGCTGCCTGAGCCCGGCCCGGCGCCGGAACCACGCCCTCTGCACTTGCCGATTGCCGAGTTCGAACTGGACCTGTTGCCACCACCTGCCACGCCTTACCCAACCGAAGAACTGCTGGCACAACAAAAGGCGCTGGACTTCGATTACCACTGGGCACGCCCACTGATCACCCACAACCTGCGCCTGGCGGCCTAGCGACACACCCACCAACGGCCCATGTCCAGATGGAAATGGTTGCGGTGCGCGGCGTTGTAGTCCGGGCTCAACACCACATTGAAATCATCACAGGCGCCATCGCGCACCTGGCGCAGGAACCGCGCACTGTCACCCTCCCCCGACCAATCCTTGAGCACGCTGATACTGCGCCCGTCCGCCAGGCGAAACCCGGCGATATCCAAGGCATTGGCCGACGCATGCTGGCTGAGCCGCCCTTCGGCACGGTTATACATGTTGCGACAGGCAAAGCTGCCCAGGTGATCGACCCGCGTCACGGCTTGGCCGAACACCGCCTGGGCCGCCGGCTGCAGGCTATGACGCTCGAACAGCGCGAACGCCACGGCCAACGGACAGCTGGCCAGAAAGCTGCTGCTTAATGCCACGTCTGCCCCCTGCACGCGCAAGGTATTGCGCAGCGGACAGGCAGCGTCGGCGGGCGTGTCAGCCTGATGGCTGACACGCAGGCCAGCGGTTTTCAGCACCTGGTCGCACAGCGCGGGGTCGTCCTGCAGGCGTCCCAACTTGTAGCGGGTCAACAGGTTAGGGCTGGACCGTACATCCAGCGGCGACCAGGGGTTCCATTCAGCCGGCAATGGCGGCCAGCCACGCCATACACCCACGACAAATGCACCGCCGAGCACCAGCAGCGCACCCAGCACCCTGAAAAAACGCACGGCTCAGTCCTTGAAGAACTGATTGGCCTTGCTGAAGGGCATCGAGCGCTCGGTAAAGCTGAAGGTGCCCAGCTCATACACTTCCTGGGCCGCTCGGTAGAATTCACCATAGGCCGCCAGTGCCATGGCCGAGCCCACGCTGATGCGCTTTACCCCCATCGCGCTCAATTGCGCCACGCTGAGTTTCAGGCTGCCGGACATCAACACGTTCACCGGCTTTGGCGCCACAGCCTTGACCACCGCGAGCACGTCCTCGGCACTGCGCAGGCCCGGCGCATAGAGCACGTCGGCACCGGCTTCGGCGTAGGCCTGCAGGCGGCGAATGGTGTCGGGCAGATCCACGCGACCATGCAGGAGGTTTTCCGCGCGAGCGGTCAGTGTGAAGGGGAATGGCAAGCTGCGGGCAGCGGCCACGGCAGCTTCCACGCGCTCTACGGAGAGGTCGAAGGGATAGATTGGGTCGACGGCAATGCCGGTGGCATCCTCGATAGAGCCACCGACGATGCCGCTGCCGGCGGCACTCAGTATGGCCTGTGCACACCCTTCGGGGGTGTCGCTGAAACCGTTTTCCAGGTCGGCCGCCACCGGCAGCGCGGTAGCCTTGGCGATCATGGCGGCATTGCGCAAGGTGTCTTCCAGGGACAATGCCCCTTCCGCGTCCGGGCGACCCAGGCTGAACGCATAACCTGCACTGGTCGTGGCCAGGGCTTCAAAGCCAAGGCTGGCGAGCATCACGGCAGAGCCCGCGTCCCATGGATTGGGCATCACGAAGGCGCGGTCGCGCTCATGCAAGGCCTTGAAGGTTTCGGCGCGAAGGGTTTGGGCATCCATGACTGACTCCTGGCGGGAATAGAGCCCTAGAGTAACCCCAGTTGTTCCGCTTCGGGTTGCCGATCTAACGTCGGCAGTGCCGGAAGGCCGGGCAGGCGCACCATCAACTTGGCGTGGAAACGCAGGGCCAGTTGTGCGGCCAGGCGGTTGTCCGAGGTGTGCAGGAATACGTAGGGCGTACGGCCTTCTTCGATCCAACCAGCGATTTTTTCCACCCACGGGACCAGGAACGGGTCATTGGCCTCAAGCTCCGGATGACCGATAAAACGCACTTGGGGGAACTGGGTCAGCGCTGCCGGACGGGGCGGCACCTTGGGCTTTTTCGATTGTGCATGCAGCACCGCCGCCGAAGTTGACGTGCAACTGAACAACGCGCGCGGATCGAGACAGATGCGCTCGACACCTCGATCACGCAGCAAGCGGTTGAGCGTACGTTCGGCATCCCCCCTGGCGAAGAACTCAGGGTGGCGTACTTCCACCGCCATCGGGCGTTCCAGGCCATCAATAAAGCCGGCCAGTTCAGCCAGGCGTTGCGGCGAAAAACTCGCCGACAGTTGCAGCCATAGCGGTGAAACACGTTCACCGAGCGGGCTCATCAAACCGACAAAACTTTCCGCTGCCGGCAATTGCTCACGCAAGTCACCACCGTGACTGATGTCACCGGGGAACTTGGCTGTGAAGCGAAAATCTTCGGGCATGATGTCGGCCCAGCGCTGCACGGTAGCGGCCGAGGGCCGAGCGTAGAACGTGGTATTGCCTTCAACGGCGTTGAAGACCTGGGAATAAAGGGCAAGGTAATCGCCGGAGCGGGCGTCGACTGGGTACAGGTACTCGCGCCAGGCGTTTTCACTCCAGGACGGGCAACCGAGGTAGTAAGGCAGCCGCATCAGATGTGAATGTCGAGGCCCAGCACTTCCATATCCCATTCGACAAATCCGGCGGTGGTCAGGTAGCTGGCCAGGGCGGTGGCGACGCTTTTGCTCATGGAGCGCGGGAAGACCATGTCTTGCTGGCGGGCGGGAACGCCGCTGATGCGGGCTTGTGAACTGGCCTGCGCATCGGATTGGACCTCGATGAAATCCGGCGAATCCTCGACGGAGTCGTCCACCGTAGCGTTTGCCTTACGCGGCTTGCGCTTGATTGGGTACGACTGTGAGGAAAATCCATCAATACGCATAGGCGCGAACTCGCTATCAGTAATGGCATTTTGGCAGCACTGTCCGTCGCGCGCAAATGCTCTGGTGATAACTAGAACACATAATTTGAAAAAGGTTTAAAAACGAGGGCAAATTCTGACGATTGGCGGCTTTTGCCTCAAATTGCCATCATTTTTGGCGTCAACTAATCCCTCTTTCCGCCTTGGTCTGCGCCACTTTATCGCGCAGGTAAACCGGTGCAGCCTGATCCGCAGGAATCGCCTCGCCACGTTCGAACGCAAAGCGCGCCAGGGTCAGCAGATCCTCGGCGTGAGGCAACAGGGTGGCGTCCTGGCCAGCAGGTTGAACGCCGATACGCTCGCCATAACCCCAGCCGGTGCCAGCGCCGAACCAGTCACCGCTGGCATCGGCGGGCAATACCGCCGATTCCGGTGGCTGCACGGCTTCCACGCCGACAAGGCGCATTTCGCCAGCCGTTTCGCGGTAGCAGCCCCAATACACTTCGTCCATACGTGCATCGATAGCCGCCGCCACCTGCCGGGCCCCCTGTTCGCGCAAGGCACGCTGAGCCAGTACGGCAAGGTTGGAGACCGGCAGCACCGGGCGCTCCAACGCAAAGGCCAAGCCCTGAACCACACCAATGGCGATACGCACACCAGTAAACGCCCCCGGGCCGCGGCCAAAGGCAATGGCGTCCACGGCAGACAGCGTGATGCCAGCGTCTTCGAGCAACTGCTTGATCATCGGCAACAGCTTCTGCGCGTGCAGGCGCGGGATCACCTCGTAGTGGCTTGTGACTTTGCCATCATGCAGCAAGGCAACGGAGCAAGCTTCAGTCGCGGTGTCCAGGGCCAGCAGGGTGCTCATCGGTGTGGGTGTCCAAGTCGAAAAAAAGTGCGCCAGTATAAACAACAACGGCCCGCAAGCGGGCCGTTGTGTATCGAGCCGATGAAGGATCAGCTCAGTGCTTGCAGCACCTTGGCGGTGATGGCTTCCACCGAGCCGACGCCAGGGATATGGCTGTACTTCGGCTTGCCCTGGGCTGCGGACAGCTTCTGGTAGAAATCCACCAGCGGCTTGGTCTGGGAATGGTAGACCGACAGGCGATGACGCACGGTTTCTTCGGTGTCGTCTTTACGCTGCACCAGGTCTTCACCGGTGACATCGTCCTTGCCTTCGACTTTAGGCGGGTTGTAGACGGTGTGGTACACGCGGCCAGAGGCTTCGTGAACGCGACGACCGGCAATACGCTGGACGATTTCTTCATCCTCAACCGCGATTTCGACCACGGCGTCCAGCTCGACGCCGGCTTTCACCAGGGCTTCAGCCTGGGGAATGGTGCGTGGGAAGCCGTCGAACAGGAAACCGTTCTTGCAGTCTTCCTGGCTGATGCGTTCCTTGACCAGGTTGATGATCAGGTCATCGGAGACCAGGCCGCCACTGTCCATCACGCTCTTGGCGATCAGGCCCAGCTCGGTGCCGGCCTTGACGGCTGCGCGCAGCATGTCACCGGTGGAGATTTGTGGAATGCCGAATTTTTCAGTGATGAACTTTGCCTGAGTACCTTTACCGGCCCCGGGAGCTCCCAGCAGAATGACGCGCATCGATGTGCTCCTCAATTTTTTATAGAGATGACGCTCGGATTCGCCGCGTGGGGCCAATCTCGTAAAAATATGTGGCTCATAAAAATATGGGCCCAAGCCGCCCAAACGGCCAAAGGCTGATCAAGATACACAGCAGGCCCTAACCACACAAGCCGCCAAAAGTCGCAGGAACCCGCGCCACGCGTACGTCATAGGTAGGGTGTGCCTGAGTGCAACCAGCGCTGTAAACGCCGACCACCCCTTTCAGGGCGGCCGTCGTGGTTTATTCGCAAGCCTTTGAGAACACGCAAAAAACCTCAGCCGGTGTTGCGCAGGCCGGCGGCAATACCGGCCACGGACACCAGCAGCGCCTGTTCCAGAGGGCTGTCTTGCGCGGCTTCCTGGCGACGCGAGCGCGCCAGCAACTCGGCCTGCAACAGGTGCAGGGGATCAAGATAGGTGTTACGCAGGCGGATGAACTCCAGGGTGTCAGGACTATGGGCCAGCAGTTGCGACTGGCCGGTCAGGCCAAGCACCACGCCGCATGCCTGCGACAATAGGTCGCGTAAGTGCGCTCCCAATGGCAACAGGTCCGGCTGCACCAGGCGCTCGTCATACAGGCGCGCAATATCGGCGTCGGCCTTGGCCAGGACCATTTCCAGCATATCGATGCGGGTGCGGAAGAACGGCCACTGTTCGCGCATCTGCCCCAGCAGTTCGCCTTCACCGCGTTCCAGGGCCTTGCTCAACGCAGCTTCCCAACCCAGCCAGGCCGGCAGCATCAGGCGGGTCTGGGTCCAGCCGAAGATCCACGGAATGGCGCGCAGGCTTTCTATACCACCGGCACGCCGCTTGGCTGGGCGACTGCCCAAGGGTAGACGGCCCAGCTCCTGCTCGGGGGTGGACTGGCGAAAATACTCGACGAATTGCGGATTTTCCCGCACCACTGCGCGGTAAGCGCTGACACCGTCGGCCGCCAATTCATCCATCAAGTGGCGCCACGCCGGCTCCGGTGGCGGCGGTGGCAGCAACGTCGCTTCCAACACGGCAGCCAGATAGAGATTGAGGTTCTGTTCAGCAATGTCCGGCAAGCCGAATTTGAAGCGAATCATCTCGCCTTGCTCGGTGGTACGGAAACGCCCCGCCACCGAACCCGGCGGTTGCGACAGGATCGCCGCATGGGCCGGGCCGCCGCCACGCCCGACGGTCCCACCACGGCCATGGAACAGCAGCAATTCCACCTGTTGCTCCCGGCAAATATCCACCAACCGCTCCTGGGCGCGGTACTGCGCCCAGGCGGCGGCGGTGGTGCCGGCGTCCTTGGCCGAGTCGGAATAGCCGATCATCACTTCCTGCGGGCCCTGCAAGCGTGCACGGTAGCCCGGCAGCAGCAACAGTTGCTCGATCACGGGACCGGCGTTATCCAGGTCGGCCAGGGTTTCGAACAGCGGTACCACACGCATCGGCCGTTGAACGCCCGACTCTTTAAGCAGCAGCTGCACCGCCAATACATCCGAGGCGGCACCGGCCATGGAGATGACATACGAGCCTAAGGATGCGGCAGGTGCGGCGGCCACTTCCTTGCAGGTGTTGAGCACTTCGGCCGTATCGGCCGACGGCTTGAAATAGCCCGGCAACAGCGGTCGACGGTTGGCCAGCTCCTTCATCAGGAAGCTGATGCGCATGTCTTCGTTCCAGTCTTCGTACCGGCCCAGGCCCAGATAATCGGTGATTTCGGTCATGGCCGCCGAATGGCGACTGGAGTCCTGCCGTACATCCAGGCGCACCAGGAACAGACCAAAGGTTACGGCCCGGCGCAGGCAATCGAGCAGCGGGCCGTCGGCGATCACGCCCATGCCGCATTCGTGCAGCGACTGATAGCAAAGCTCCAGTGGCTCGAGCAGGTCGCGGTTGTTCTGCAAGACCTCGGCAGGCGCCGGCGTGCTGCTGCTCAACGCGGTATGGGCCCATTGGCGCGTGGCGCGCAGGCGTTCGCGCAGCTGCTTGAGCAGGGCACGATAGGGTTCGACGCTGTCGCCGACCTTGGCCTGCAACGCCGGGCTGGCCTTTTGCATCGACAGCTCGGAGGCCAGGTGGTCAATGTCGCGCAGGTACAGGTCGGCAGCCATCCAGCGCGCCAGCAGCAACACCTCGCGGGTGACCGGCGCGGTGACATTCGGGTTGCCGTCACGGTCGCCGCCCATCCACGACGCAAAGCGGATCGGCGCGGCTTCCAGGGGCAAACGCAGGCCCGTCGCAGCGTGTAATGCCTGGTCGGCCTTGCGCAGGTAATTGGGGATGGCGTGCCACAACGAATGCTCGATCACCGCGAAGCCCCACTTGGCTTCATCCACCGGGGTAGGCCGGGTGCGACGGATTTCTTCGGTGTGCCAGGCTTCAGCGATCAAGCGTTGCAGGCGCTGGCGGATCTGCTCGCGCTCAGCGGTGGTGAGGTCACGGTGATCCTGCAGCGCCAGTTGCGCGGCGATAGCGTCGTATTTCTGGATCAGGGTGCGACGCGCCACTTCGGTGGGGTGGGCGGTGAGGACCAGTTCGATTTCCAGGCGGCCCAACTGACGGGCCAGGGACTCGTTGCTGTGGCCTTCGCCTTGCAGACGGGCCAGCAACTCCGGCAAAACACGGGACTCGAACGGTGCCGGTTGCGACTCATCGCGCCGGTGAATCAACTGGTACTGCTCGGCGATATTGGCCAGGTTAAGGAACTGGTTGAAGGCCCGGGCCACGGGCAGCAGTTCGTCTTCCTGCAATTGATTGAGGCTGGCGCTCAGTTCATCACCAGCGGCTTTGTCCGGGGCGGCTCCGCGGCGGTCGGCCTTGGCGCCTTTGCGGATCTGCTCGATCTTGTCGAGGAAATCATCGCCGTACTGCTCTCGAATGGTGTTGCCCAACAGCTCACCCAGGAGGTGAACATCCTCACGCAAGCGTGCATCGATATCACTCATCAGCCAATCTCCAGCCAGAAATCCGGGACGCGCAGGTCTGCCAGAGTGCCGCCAGCATCGTTTTATGACAAGACTTTAAACCTTGTGACTTGCAGCTAGTCTCAACTGTGAGTCGCCGCGTTATCCAGGCGAGCGACTGGTCACTCATCACCGCCTGCCATCGCGGGTTCTATTGAGGTTGCCATGAAAATTCGAGAACTGGCCCAGCATTGGGAAGAGAACGCCAAGGGTCGCTTGACCAAGACCGAGTACGCCATCCATCTGGATGTAGAGGCCGCTGCGCGGTTGGCGGCCATTGCCGAGATGTACCCCAAGCGCCACACCGAAGAACTGCTCGGCGAACTGATCGGGGCGGCCCTGGAAGAGCTGGAAGCCAGCTTTCCGTACATCAAGGGGCAGCAGGTGATTGCCACCGATGAGGAGGGTGACCCGCTGTACGAGGACGTCGGGCCTACGCCGCGGTTCCTGACCTTGTCCCGTCGCTATCTGCATGATTTGTCTGCCAGTGCCGACGACCAAAAGCACTGACGGACTCGATTGACACCCATCTGACCCCCGTATTCCGGGCCTCTGGCGAGGCTCGGAGTACCCCTGCACGTGGCAAAAGTTCCAATTTTTTACCCTGACCAATCAGTCAGATATTTTTTTAGGCAAATCGCCATCTCTTCTGAACTTTTGAAAAAAGCCTCCGGTCACAGCCAGTAAGCCATCACTTGGAACGGCCGTTTGAAAGGGCCCGTCGTGCTTTACCGCCGCGCCCCAGCCGCTCACCGACTGAGATGGATTTTGATGTTTTTCAGGAGTTATCCAATGGAGTTGAAGACGATGAAGACCAGCACTGCCAAATCCACGTTTAACCACCTGCGCGGGCTTAAATTGGCCGCGCTGGCAATCGGCACCAGCTTCGTTTTGGCTGGCTGCGCCGGCAACCCGCCTACAGAGCAATACGCGGTGACTCAATCTGCGGTCAACAGCGCAGTCAGCGCGGGCGGTACCGAGTACGCGGCCGTAGAAATGAAGTCGGCCCAGGACAAGCTCAAGCAAGCCGAAATCGCCATGCACGACAAGAACTATGACGAGGCGCGTCGCCTGGCCGAACAAGCCGAATGGGATGCTCGCGTTGCAGAGCGCAAGTCCCAGGCCGCCAAGGCCGAACAGGCTGTGAAGGATTCCCAGAAAGCTGTTCAGGAGCTGCGTCAGGAAGGTATGCGCCCGGCTGCTATCCAGCAGCAATAAACCGCCGCGCCTGATTGCACTGCATCCGATATCGAATTGAAAGGACGACACGACTATGCGTAAACAATTGATGATCCCTGCCCTGCTGGCGATGAGCGTTGCCCTGGCGGCCTGCTCCACCCCGCCCAACGCGAACCTGGAAAACGCACGGACCAACTTCTCGTCCCTGCAAACCAACCCGCAAGCCACCAAGCTTGCCGCGCTGGAAACCAAGGACGCCAGCGAATGGCTGGACAAGGCCGACAAGGCTTACCGCGACAAGGAAGACCAGAAGAAAGTTGACCAACTGGCCTACCTGACCAACCAGCGTGTTGAAGTGGCCAAAGACACCATCGTGCTGCGCGAATCCGAAGCCAAGCTGAAAAACGCCGGCGACGAACGTGCCCGTGCACTGCTTGAAGCCCGTGATGCGCAGATCAAGCAGTTGCAGGACAGCCTGAATGCCAAGCAAACCGAACGCGGTACGCTGGTGACGTTCGGCGACGTGCTGTTCGCTACCAACAAGTCCGACCTGAAATCCAGCGGCCTGGTTAACATCACCAAGCTTGCGCAGTTCCTGCGTGACAATCCGGATCGTAAGGTGATCGTCGAAGGCTACACCGACAGCACCGGTTCCGACTCGTACAACCAGAGCCTGTCGGAGCGCCGCGCGGCATCGGTACAACGCGCACTGGCTCAGCAAGGCGTGGATATTTCGCGCATCGTGACCCAGGGTTATGGCAAGGAATACCCGGTTGCCGATAACGGCAGCGTCTCGGGCCGTGCCATGAACCGCCGTGTTGAAGTGACCATCTCCAACGACAACCAGCCCGTCAAGCCACGTTCGTCCATGGCGAACTGATTGATTGATGCTGGATAAAAAAACCCACCTCACGGTGGGTTTTTTTTCGGTTCGCCGAACTGGATAGAACGGTGCGTGTCCTCCGCTGGCAGCTCAATTTTTGGTTTACGCTCCTGTTGGGCCCGCCGTTCCAGATCCCCATGACACCTGCACATATTCAGCAGATTGCGAAATGCCTGACTTTCAGAACTTGCCGGATGTACAGGAGGTAAAGGATTTGCAATTGTCGCCACTTTCTCGGCCCTGATCTGTGTAAGTTACCCCGCTTTCTGTGGCTTCTTACGCGACATGGTTCCAAATAAACCCGTCGCCGACTGATCGTCCCATGCACTATAAAAAAACCGCCTATGACCGGCGGGTTTTCTCAGGCGGCCAATCAGCTGCCAACCCTGCCTGCCCCCTGATAGTCCGGCGTCTGGATTTGCGCACCGTTCTGTGCGCCATCTTGACTGCCTTGCTGACTCTGACCGTCCTGCGCACCCTGACCGGCCTGTGCACCTTGGTTCGTTTGTGCAAGCAGTTTTTCCAGCTTCTTCAACAGTTCCTCAAGGCTTTCTTCACCTCCGGCACCGCCGCTACCCTGCCCACCTTGGGAACCTTGCGACTGCTGTTGCTTAATTTTACTTTGTAAGTCCTGAATCTGCTGTTCAAGGCCGCCTTGAGCCCCGCCGCCAGCGTTACCAATATTGCCCACACTCCCAGCACCCGATACTCCGTTGATACCTGCCATAAACATCGACTCCACATTAACTAATAAAAAGGACCGATCAGTAATACCAATCAGCCCATAATCTGTGGTTGGCAAATTGAGATGGTTCCAGTCTTATGAGGATCGCAGGTGCATCGAAGGACTAATCGCCAGGTTTCATCGCGTTTTCCCACGGCGGTGATGCGATAGCTTACTGCTGCAATTGCGGCGTTTCCTGCCCCATGCAACGCACAGCCTGCTTCTTGTTGTTTACCAGCACACCACTCAGGCCTTTCTGCTCGGTGTCGAACATTACCAGTACACCATCAACACACTGCGCCACTTGCGCGGCCGGGGTAAGGGAGATCTTGTAATCCTCACCAGGCACAGTCTTGAGCATGGTGAAGTCACTGAGCAGCAGAGCATCTTCCGGCTTGGCGAAGTGCAGGTAGCCGTAGTACCACAGACAACCGACAGTACCGATGATGGTGCCGATGCCGGTGAGGATCAGCGGGATCATGTTGCGTTCTTCGCTCATTGCGGGCTCTCTGATGGGTCAACTTTAGGAGTCGGATAGTTCGGAATTTCGCCCAGGCGGCGCAGGCCGTTAAAGTGCTGCGGGTCATCCAGATAACGCAGCATCACGGTTTGCCAGGTTTTGTCGGCAAAGGTTTGCACATGGCCACCTCGGGTCAACTGCAACACTCGTGGCGGTGGCGCGGCCTGATACAGGCGGATACCGTTGGCCACGGGCACGACCGGGTCATCCAGACTGTGGAACAGCAATTTCGGCACGCCGGTCAGCTGCGGCATGGCGTTGATCGCGCTGTCGGCGTCGGGCACCAACCAAGACAAAGGCACCTGGAATGGCCATGTTAACCAGGAGGTGCTCAGGGCGAATTGTCCTACGTCACGATAACTGGCGGGCACACCGTCCAGTACCAGGGCTTTGAGTTGGGACTGACGCTGTGGGTGTTCCGCCAGGTAATGCACCGCCAGCGCGCCGCCGAGGCTTTGGCCGAGGACGATCAACGGTTGGCCCTTGGTTTCGGGGGCCTTGTCGAGCCAACTGAAAGCCGCATCCACATCCTGATAAATCGCCGGCAATGAGGGCTTGCCTTCCGACAGCCCATAACCGCGATAGTCCAGCAGCAGTACCTGGTAACCTTGTTCCGGCAACCACCAACTGCCCCCCAGGTGCCAGGCCAGGTTGCCGCCGTTGCCGTGCAGGTGCAGTACCGTACCTTTGACGGGCACTCCGGCCTTCGCCGGCAGCCACCATGCATGCAGCTTCACACCGTCGGCGGTGGTGAGGGTGACATCGCGGTATTGCAAGTGCGCTTTTTCGGGCGTGAACGGCAGGCCGGGTTCGGGGTAGAACAGCAACGAGCTGCAACCGTTCAATGTGAGTAGCAGGCATAGAATGCCGAGGATTCTCATCCGTTGAAGCCTCGTGAATAACAGCGTTTAAAGGATATTGGAGTAATCCGCCTCGATCCGGTCCAGGCTCAAGTGGTTGAGGAAGTTGGAGAAGCACATCCATGCCGCCAGTGCGTTCATGTCGCGGAACTGTTCGGGCAGGTACTTGGGTGGCACCACCAGGCCTTCGTCGACCAGTTGGCGCAAGGTGCGCATGTCTTCCAGGGTGGTCTTGCCGCAGAACAGTAGCGGCACTTGCTCCAGCTTGCCTTTGCGCACGGCCAGCTGGATGTAGTTGTAAACCATGATAAAGCCCTTGAGGTAGGACAAATCCTTGGTAAACGGCAGGCCGTCCGGCACCGAGCCCCGGAATACCCGGCTGGCGTTGCCATAACTTTCGGCCATTTCAAAGCCTTGCTCGCGGAAGAACTCAAACACCTGCAGAAAGTCGGCGCCCTCCTCCACCATGTGGATCGCACGGGTGCGGTTGGTCAGTTTGCGCAAGCGGCTCGGGTAGGAGGCGAACGTGATGATCTCCATCAGGATCGCCAGGCCTTCCTGGGTCACGGTGGACGACGGAGGGCCCTTGGACAGGAACGTGCAGATCGGCTGGTTCTGACCGTTGAGCGTGGTACCCACATGCACCAGGCCTTCGTGGACTTCCAGTGCTCGCACATCGCGGTCGTTGAACATCGCGTCGGCGCGGATCTTGATGTAGTCGGCGCCCGCTGCGGCATCGGCGACGATGCCGTCGGACTCAAACACCCGAATGGTCTCTTCCGCCTCGCCAAACACCTTGTTCAGGCGGGTTTGCAGCAGGGCCACGGCGTCCTTGGCGGTAAGGGTCTTGGCTTCGTCCTTGAGGTCGCCACGGCCGTCAATATTGTTCAGGTAGTCGGAGAGCATCAGGCCCAGGTCAGCCAGGGTCGGGTCGCCGGCGTGGAAGGCATCGGACGCGGCGCCGTACAGTTCCTGGGAAATCAGGCCGAAGTCCTCGGTGCCGCGGGCTTCGAGCATCCGCACCACCATGCGGTATTCACGGCACATGCGACGCATGATCTGCCCCACCGGGCTGAACTGGCCGAGGCGGCGAGTGATGTCGCGTTCGATGTTCTGGAATTCCAGCTTCACAGCACTGGAGTCGAACGACAGCGGCCGGTTCAGGTAATAGTCGCGGTCCACGGCCGGCATTGCCTTGCCCTTGGCCTTGAGGAACCCCTGGCGAATGTTGTCGTCCCACTTCACAGCGTCGAGGACGCGAATCGGTGTTTGCGCCAGCACAATGCGATCGGACAAGGTGCGTATCGTCTGCTGGTAATCGTCCACCCGGTGCTTCCTCTTTAAACGTTATTTGCCCGCACGCCGGTAGCGCACGGCTTCAACGAACACATCGGCATTGGCCGGATCATCCAGATAGGCAAACACCTGGCTCATGGAACTGTCGACCCGTACCCCGGTGCCTTCGACGGTATCCACGCTGCTGCCCTGCAACACCTGTTGCCCGATGGCCTGGTGAATCTGTTCGAGGTCGAGGTTATAGACCACCAATTCGTGCTTATCGTCGAACTCGAACCCCGCCAGGAAGTAATGCCCTCCGAACCGGGCCGGCAACGGTGCCGACAGGTACCAGCGGCTGCCATGACGCGAAACCGTAAACAGGTACTCATCGCGCTGGGCCGGCGTGGCTTTAGGGTAGCTCACCGCCTTATAGCGGTGCTCACCGATACGGCTGATGTGCAGGTTGAGCGGTTCGCCCCAGGCATTCTTGCTGGTCCAATGGCCCAACAACTCTTGCGGCGCCGCCTCATGGGCGGGCAATGGGTCCTTGAACGTGACCAAGCAACCGCTGAGCAGCAGGAACGACAAGGCGATTACCGCCACACGCCAGGTTTTCATTGGACTCCCCCGGTGTCAGACCGAGGCCAACACCAAATGCATGTAACGCTTGAGGATCTCAAGCATCTCTTCACCGGTCAGAGGCTCTGCGCCGCCCAGCAGGCCCTGATATTCCATCCGACTGATAATCGCCGTCAACACCTTGGCGTCCTGTTGCGGCTCGCGGGAGCCCAATACCTGGAAAAACTGTCCCGTGCCCTGCAACAGAATCTGCTGGTGGGAACGCACCAATTGCGCCAGGCGCGGGTTGAGCAAGGCTTCCTGGCGAAAGGCCTGCTCGGCCATCAGGTGTTCGCGGCGGTTGGTCAGTTGGCGCAGCACATAGTCGGCGGTCAACCGCGCGATGTCATCGGCCAGTTGCGAACGCGATTCCGGGCTGCCATCGCCATAGGCGACCATCTCACGCAGCAGGCCTTCGTTACGCACCCATAGCTTGCCCATGAACGCAGCGCTACGCTCGACGTACTGGGCGAACGTGTCGGTGAGCAAATCGTCGATATCTTTGAAGTAATAGGTGGTAGCCGACAACGGCACGCCGGCCTCGGCCGCCACGGCCCGATGGCGCACGGCCCGCACGCCATCGCGCACCACAATGCGCATGGCCGCATCGAGAATGTCTTGCCTGCGTTGCTCGCTGCCCCGACGGCTGGCCTTACGGCCCTGGTACTGGACGCTTTCAGCCACGGCAGCGGCAATGCCGGCGGCGCCTTCTTGAGCGGTTACGCGGTTCACGACGGATCTTCCTTATCAGGTGACGCGGGGCGTCACGGTGTGCATTCCCACGCAGAGCGCGGGAACGATCCCATGGCGCTGTTTGTTTGACGCTTATTAATGCCACATAAAAAAGCCGCCTTATAAAAGGCGGCTTCGGATTTCGCTACGCTTACGCTTGTGGCCGCATGTGCGGGAACAAGATCACATCGCGGATCGACGGCGAATTGGTCAACAACATCACCAGGCGGTCGATGCCGATACCTTCACCGGCCGTTGGCGGCATGCCGTATTCCAAGGCACGTACGAAGTCGGCGTCGTAGTGCATGGCTTCGTCGTCGCCGGCGTCCTTGTCGGCCACCTGGGCCATGAAGCGCTCGGCCTGGTCTTCCGCGTCGTTAAGCTCGGAGTAGGCGTTGGCGATTTCGCGGCCACCGATGAACAGCTCGAAACGGTCGGTGACGTTCGGGTTGTCGTCGTTACGACGGGCCAGAGGCGACACTTCGAACGGGTACTGGGTAATGAAGTGCGGCTGTTCCAGCTTGTGCTCCACCAGCTCTTCGAAAATCATCACCTGCAGTTTGCCCAGGCCTTCGAAGCCCAGCACCTTGGCACCAGCTTTCTTGGCGATGGCGCGTGCCTTGTCGATGTCATTGAGGTCGTCGGCGGTCAGCTCAGGGTTGTACTTGAGGATCGAGTCGAACACCGACAGGCGCACGAACGGCTCGCCGAAGTGGAACACCTTGTCTCCGTACGGCACGTCAGTGCTGCCCAGGACCAGTTGCGCCAGTTCGCGGAACAGTTCTTCGGTCAGGTCCATGTTGTCTTCGTAGTCGGCGTAGGCCTGGTAGAACTCCAACATGGTGAATTCCGGGTTGTGACGGGTCGAGACGCCTTCGTTACGGAAGTTGCGGTTGATCTCGAACACCTTCTCAAAGCCGCCGACAACAAGACGCTTGAGGTACAGCTCAGGCGCGATACGCAGGAACATTTCCAGGTCCAGTGCGTTGTGGTGGGTTTCGAACGGCTTGGCTGCAGCACCACCCGGGATGGTCTGCAGCATCGGGGTTTCCACTTCCAGGAAGTCACGCTGCATCAGGAAGCTGCGGATGTGCGCGATGACTTGCGAACGCACGCGGAACGTCTGGCGCACCTCTTCGTTGACGATCAGGTCGACATAACGCTGGCGGTAGCGCTGCTCGGTATCGGTCAGGCCGTGGTGCTTGTCCGGCAGCGGGCGCAGGGACTTGGTCAGCAGACGCACACTGGTCATTTCCACGTACAGGTCGCCCTTGCCGGAACGGGCCAGGGTACCTTCGGCGGCGATGATGTCGCCCATGTCCCAGGTTTTCACAGAGGCCAGGGTTTCTTCAGGCAAGGTCTTGCGGTTGACGTAGACCTGGATACGCCCGGTCATGTCCTGGATCACCATGAACGAGCCACGGTTGAGCATGATGCGACCTGCTACCTTGACCGGGATCGCAGCCTCTGCCAGCTCTTCCTTGGTCTTGTCCGCGTACTGCTTCTGCAAGGCATCGCAGTAGTTTTCGCGGCGGAAGTCGTTGGGGAAGGCATTGCCCTTGGCGCGCTCGGCAGCCAGCTTTTCCTTGCGCAGGGCGATCAGGGAGTTTTCTTCCTGTTGCAGGACTTGCGGGTCGAGTTGTTGGTCGCTCATGTCTTTAAATTTTCCATCAGGTTCGTTGTCCCAGGCGTAGGCCGGGGATCGCCGGCATGCCGGCTCCTACAATCTTTATTACAAGCCGGACTTCAGGCTGGCTTCCAGGTATTCGTCGATGTCACCGTCGAGTACCTTGTCGCAGTCGCTGCGTTCGATGTTAGTGCGCAGATCCTTGATCCGCGACGCATCGAGCACATAAGAGCGGATCTGGTGACCCCAGCCGATATCCGACTTGGTGTCTTCCAGCGCCTGGGAAGCCGCGTTGCGTTTCTGCATTTCCTGCTCGTACAACTTGGCCCGCAGCATTTTCATGGCGGTGTCCTTGTTCGCGTGCTGGGAACGTTCGTTCTGGCAGCTCACCACGGTGTTGGTCGGTACGTGGGTAATACGGACGGCCGAGTCGGTGGTGTTTACGTGCTGGCCACCGGCACCGGAGGAGCGATAGGTGTCGATCCGCAGGTCGGCCGGGTTGATCTCGATTTCCACCTTGTCATCGATCTCGGGCGAGACGAACACCGCAGAGAACGAGGTGTGACGACGGTTGCCGGAGTCGAACGGGCTCTTGCGCACCAGGCGGTGCACGCCGATCTCGGTACGCAGCCAGCCAAAGGCGTATTCACCCTTGATGTGCACGGTCGCGCCCTTGATGCCGGCGACTTCACCGGCCGACAGTTCCATGATGGTGGCGTCGAAACCGCGTTTGTCGGCCCAGCGCAGGTACATGCGCAGCAGGATGTTGGCCCAGTCCTGGGCTTCGGTGCCGCCGGAACCGGCCTGGATGTCCAGGTAGGCGTTGTTCGGGTCCATTTCGTGGCTGAACATGCGGCGGAATTCAAGCTTGGCGAGGTTTTCCTCGAGACGGGCCAGCTCGGCGACGACATCGCCCACTGCGCCTTCGTCGTTTTCTTCGACGGCCATGTCCAGCAGGTCGCGGCAGTCGGCCAGGCCGGTGTTCAGCTCGTCGAGGGTGTCGACGATCTGCGCCAGCGCAGCGCGCTCGCGCCCCAGTTCCTGGGCGTATTCAGGTTTGTTCCAGACACTCGGATCTTCAAGCTCGCGATTGACTTCGGTCAGACGCTCATGCTTTTGATCGTAGTCAAAGATACCCCCGAATAGTTTCGGAGCGCTCGGACAGGTCCTTGATGGTGTTAAGGATCGGGTTGATTTCCATGGCGGGCAGCACTCGTTGGCGAACTTTTGAAAGCCGGCGAGTATAACGGCAAACAGCTGGAAACGGCAGTCCGCCGAGCCGAAAAGGCGGGATCTGTACACAATCCAAGCCCCATGAAGATCCAAATGTGGGAGGGGGCTTGCCCCCGATGGCAGCCTGTCAGCCAATGAGGTTGTGACTGACCCACCGCTATCGGGGCAAGCCCCTCCCACATTCTGATCTGTTGCGGCCTCGACTCACTCGATGCCGACCAGATTGCGCCCGTTGTGCTTGGCCGTATACAAGCCCTTGTCCGCCGCCATGATCAACTGGCGGCAATCCGTACCCTGCACCGGCGTCATGGTCGACAGGCCGATGCTGATGGTCAGGCTTGAGCCTTCAGCCGGGGCAATATGCGGGATTTTCAGCGCGGCAACGGCCATGCGCAGCTTTTCCGCCACCAGACGTGCGCCACCCGGCGAGGTGTTCGGCAGCACCAGCGCGAACTCTTCGCCGCCGTAGCGCGCCGGCAGGTCCGAGGGACGGCTGCTGGCTTCACGGATGGTGTTGGCGACTTTACGCAGGGCTTCGTCGCCCTCGACGTGGCCGAAGCTGTCGTTGTAGGTCTTGAAGAAGTCCACATCGATCATCAGCAACGACAGCTGGGTCTGGTCACGCATGGCGCGTCGCCATTCCAGCTCCAGGTATTCGTCGAAGTGGCGGCGATTGGACAGCCCGGTCAGGCCATCGGAGTTCATCAGCCGTTGCAGCACCAGGTTGGTGTCCAGCAGCTGTTGCTGGCTGACCCGCAGCGCACGGTAAGCGGCATCGCGCTGCAACAGGGTCATGTAGGAGCGCGAGTGATAGCGGATGCGCGCCACCAACTCGATGTTGTCCGGCAGCTTGACCAGGTAATCGTTGGCCCCCGCCGAGAACGCCGCGCTCTTGATCAGCGGGTCTTCCTTGGTGGAAAGCACGATGATCGGGATGTTCTGCGTGGCCGGGTGGTTGCGGTATTCGCGCACCAGGGTCAGGCCGTCGAGGCCGGGCATCACCAGATCCTGCAGGATCACCGTGGGCTTGATACGGATGGCCTGGGCAATCGCCTGGTGCGGGTCGGCGCAGAAGTGGAAGTCGATGTTTTCTTCATGGGCCAGGCCGCGCCGTACGGCTTCGCCGATCATGGCCTGGTCGTCGACCAGCAACACCATGGCGGCATTTTCGTCGGTCTTGATGCCGTCGATCTGTAAATCATTCATGTGCAGTCACCTGAATTACTGCCTGCAAGCCAGCACCGTGGAAGGTCATGATCATTTTGCAAAGACCTCCAGCAGTCGGGGCGCAATTCTATCCAGTGGGCGAATTTCAACAGCAGCATCAATCGCCGCCGCCGCTTTGGGCATGCCATACACCGCCGAGCTTTGCTGATCCTGGGCGATGGTCAAATAACCTTGTTCACGCATTAACTTGAGCCCCTGGGCCCCGTCACGGCCCATACCGGTGAGCAGTACGCCGACGGCATCGCCATTCCAGTGGCTGGCCACGCTTTCGAAGAACACGTCGATCGAAGGCCGGTAAATCTCGTTCACCGGCTCTGCGGTATAGGCTAGCGTGCCATTCTTCAATAAACGAATGTGATGATTAGTGCCGGCCAGCAGCACCACCCCGCTTTGCGGCGGCTCGCCTTCCCGGGCCAGGCGTACCGGCAGGCCGGAGGCACTGCTCAGCCACTCGGCCATGCCGGCGGCGAATACCTGGTCCACATGCTGCACCAGCACAATGGCCGCGGCAAAGTCCCGGGGCAAACCCCTGAGCAGGATTTCCAGGGCAGCCGGGCCACCCGCCGAAGAACCGATCGCCACCAGGCTCTGGCGTTTGCCGGTGCTGCGCTCCGGCGTGGTTTCGGCGCGCACACGGCTGCCGCGCTGGCCGATCAGCCAGCCGATGTTGAGGATCTTGCGCAGCAACGGCGCCGCCGCATCCTTGGGGTTGCCCACGCCGAGCGCCGGCGTATCCACCACATCCAGGGCGCCGTGACCCATGGCTTCGAACACCCGACTCATATTGGCCTGGCGGTCAACGGTCACCAGCAGGATCGCGCACGGGGTCTCGGCCATGATCTGCCGAGTGGCCTCCACGCCGTCCATCACCGGCATGATCAAGTCCATCAGGATCAGGTCCGGGGTCAATTCAGCGCAGCGCTGCACCGCCTCCAGGCCATTGCCGGCCACCCACACCACCTGGTGCGCGGGTTCGAAGCTCAAGGCCCGGCGCAGGGCCTCCACGGCCAGGGGCATGTCATTGACGATCGCAATCCTCATGACCGCGCGCCTCCAATCAGTTCCACCACGGCATCCAGCAGCGCGTCATCGTGGAAGCTGGCTTTGGCCAGATAATAATCGGCGCCAGCGTCCAGCCCGCGACGGCGGTCTTCTTCACGGTCTTTGTACGACACCACCATCACCGGCAACGATTGCAGGCGACTGTCACGGCGCAAGAGTGTGACCAATTCAATACCGTCCATACGAGGCATATCGATGTCAGTGATAAGCAGGTCGAAGTCTTCGGAGCGCAAGGCGTTCCAGCCGTCCATGCCGTCGACCGCGACGGCCACTTCGTACCCACGATTAAGCAGCAATTTGCGTTGCAACTCCCGCACGGTGAGCGAGTCGTCCACCACCAGTACTCGCTTGCGCGGTGCTTCGTTGGCCTGCTGGCTGCGCCGGGCGATGCGTTCCAGGCGCCCGGTGCTGAGCAGCTTGTCCACCGAGCGCAACATGTCTTCCACATCGACGATCAATACCACCGAGCCGTCGTCCAGCAAGGCGCCGGCGGAGATATCCTGGACCTTGCCCAGGCGATCATCCAGCGGCAGCACCACCAGCGTGCGCTCGCCGATAAAGCGCTCCACGGCGATGCCGTAAACCGCATCGCGCTCGCGGATCACCACCACCTTCAAGGTTTCATCATTGTTCTGCCCTGGCGGGCGCTGCAATAACTGGCTGGCGGCGACCAGGCCCACATGCCGACCCTCGTGCCAGAAATGCTGGCGGCCTTCCAACTGCACGATATCGTCAGGCGCCAGGTCGCACATACGCTCGATATGGGCCAACGGGAACGCATAGGCTTCTTCGCCGACCTCCACCACCAGGCTGCGGACCACCGACAGGGTCAGCGGCACCTCCAGATGGAAGCGGCTGCCCTGCCCCGCCGTCTGCTCCAGCACCACCGCGCCACGCAGTTGACGGACCATATGTTGCACCGCATCCAGGCCGACACCACGCCCGGACACTTCGGTAACCTTGTCGCGCAGGCTGAAGCCAGGCAGAAACAGGAACGTCAGCAGTTCCTCTTCGCTCAGGCGCAGGGCGGTCTCCAGCGGTGACAGGTGCCGGTCGACGATGGTGCCGCGCAGGCGCTCCAGGTCGACGCCGTTGCCGTCGTCACTCAGTTCCAGCACCAGCAAACCGGCCTGATGGGACGCACGCAGGCGGATCAAGCCTTCGGCCGGTTTGCCTGCCAACAGGCGTTGGTCGGGCATTTCGATGCCGTGGTCGACGGCATTGCGTAATAAATGGGTGAGTGGCGCTTCGAGCTTTTCCAGCACGTCGCGGTCGACCTGGGTCTTTTCGCCCTCGATCTCCAGGCGTACTTGCTTGCCCAAGCTGCGGCCGAGGTCGCGCACCATGCGCACCTGCCCGGCCAGCACATCGGCAAACGGGCGCATGCGACACGCCAGCGCGGTGTCGTAGAGCACCTGGGCGCGTTGCCCGGCCTGCCAGCCGAATTCATCCAGCTCGGCGGTCTTTTCCGCCAGCAACGCCTGGGCTTCGCTCAGCAGGCGTCGGGCATCGGCCAGCGCTTCCTGGGCTTCGAGATTCAAGTTCAGGGTCTTGAGCTGGCCGTCCAGGTTGTCCAGGGCACGCACGCTGTTGCTCTGGATCCGCTTGAGGCGTTGCATGCTGGCGAGGTAGGGCTTGAGGCGCTGGGTCTCCACCAGGGATTTACTGGATAAGTCCAGCAGGCTGTTCAGGCGCTCCGCGGTTACCCGCAGTACGCGTTCGCCGCCTTCGGTCATGCGCTTGTTCTGGCGCACAGGCTCGCTGGTGACCGGTGGCGCGGGCTCGGGTTCTGCGGGCAGCTCTTCGACGATAGGCGCAGGCGCCGGCTCGGGTGGCGGCGCGAGCCTGGCAGCGGGCTGGGACGGGTCGAGCAGGCGCTCCATCAGCGCCACGTAGGCTTCGATGTCCGCCGGCCCCACGTCGTTGCCGGGGGTGGCGATGCGCATCAGCAGGTCGGTGCCCTGCAGCAGCGCGTCGATATGTTCGGGTTGCAGGTACAGGCGGCCTTCCTGGGCGCTGACCAGGCAATCCTCCATGACATGCGCCACGCTGACGCCGGCGTCCAGCCCAACGATTCGCGCCGCGCCCTTGAGCGAGTGCGCGGCGCGCATGCAGGCTTCCAACTGGTCGGCCTGGGTCGGGTTGCGTTCCAGGGCCAGCAGGCCCGCGCTCAATACCTGAGTCTGCGCATCGGCTTCCAGGCTGAACAGTTCCAGCAGCGAAGCATCACGCATCTGGTCGGGGGTCATGTGAGGCTCCGGGTCACGGCGGACAACAATTGCGCCTCGTCCAGCCAACGCAGACTGCGGCCCTTCCACTGCAATACGCCCTGGGTAAAGCGGCCGCTGGCCTGGGTACCGGATGCCGACGCCGCCTTCAAGGTGCGCTCATCGATGGCATGGATACCGTCGACTTCGTCCACCGGCACCACCACCGGACCGTCCTGGGCGGCAATAATCAACATCCGCGGCATGATCCGCCCACCGCTGGCGCCATGGCCGGTGGTGTCCAGGCCCAGCAGCTCCACCAGCGACAGGCATGCCACCAGCGCGCCGCGTACATTGGCCACGCCGAGCAACGCCCGTGAACGCTGGTGCGGCAAGGAGTGGATCGGTTGCAGGGTTGCCACCTCTACCAGGCAACGGGTGGCGATACCCAGCCATTCTTCGCCGAGGCGGAATATCAGCAATGAACGGGTGGCCACCTCCTCGCCACGCGCAACGCCGGCCTGCGGGCGATGATCGTCCTGTTGCAGGGCATAGCGGTCCAACAGGCGCGTGGCTGCCGCCGAATACACTGAGCAATTGCGGCAGTGAATATGGTCCGCCAGCAACGGGCAGGATTTGTCACCATGAATACCGATGCGGTTCCAGCAGTCGTCGATGGCTTGCGTGTCGGCCAGGGTCAAGTCCAGGCCGGTAGTGTCGAGCACGTCTGGGCTACTCATGGTTTTTGCTCACTGTCGGCTCGCTCGCTACGCGCGGCCCGCGCCTGCAACCGGCGCGCCCCCGCACTGTCTCCCTGGGACTCGAGCAAGGCGGCCAGGTGCATCAAAGCCTGCGAATGCTGGGGCTCCAGGTACAAGGCTTTTCGATAATAGCCCTGGGCTTCCAGGGCGCTGCCGGCCACATCGCTGAGCAGTCCCAGCCAGTAGAACACCTGGGCGGCCGGCGGGTGGTTGTTCAGATATTGTTCGCACGCGGCGCGGGCATCAACGCTTTTGCCTTCATTGGCCAATGTAGCGATCCGGCTGAGCAAGGCGCTCGCATCGGACGCCGGCGCCTTGATCGGCACCACTTGGGCGCTGACTGTGCTGAACGGTCGCGGCTTGACAGGAATCGGTGCGGCGCTGCGCTGGGGTATGGGCATCGGCATGAAAACCGGCTCGGGCTTGACCGGCTCGGCATGTCGGCTGAACGCAAAGGACTGCGGCACACCGATCGAACGCATGCCATGCCGGCCCAGCAGGCTGCCCTCGGCCGGGCCGATAAACAGCACGCCGTCCACGTGGGTCAGGCCTTTGAGCACATCGAAGACGTGCTTCTGGGTCGGCTGGTCGAAGTAGATCAGCAGGTTGCGGCAAAACACAAAATCGTAGCTCGCCTCGTTGGTCAGCAATGCGGGGTCGAGCAGGTTGCCCACCTGCAGGCGCACCTGTTCGCGCACCCGCTCGGCGATGTGGAAGCCGTCGCCATATTCGACGAAGTGGCGATCACGAAAGGCGATGTCACCGCCGCGAAACGAGTTCTTGCCGTACACCCCGCGCCGGGCACGCTCCACCGACAGAGGGCTGACGTCGATGCCCTGCACTTTGAACTGGTGCGGCGCGAGGCCGGCATCCAGCAGCGCCATTGCGATCGAATAAGGCTCTTCGCCGGTGGAACAGGGCAGGCTGAGGATACGCAGCGCACGCATCTGGTTGATCTCGAGCAGGCGCGCCTTGGCCAGGCGGGCCAGGGTCGCGAAAGATTCGGGGTAACGGAAAAACCAGGTTTCGGGGACGATCACCGCTTCGATCAGCGCTTGCTGCTCATCGTGGGAACGCTGCAGATGGTGCCAGTAGTCATTCGTGGTGCCGGCCTGAATGGCTTGGCACCGCTGGCGTACGGCACGTTCGATGATGGCCTCGCCGACCGAGGCGACATCCAGGCCGATGCGTTCCTTCAGGAAGGCAAAGAAGCGCGGGTCGCTGCTCATAGGCTCTGCTCGGCGCTGAACAGCAGAGTGCGCACTGGCTCAGTGAGCAATTCATCGACGCCGATCCACTGCATCAGGCCCAACGCATCTTCACGGACCAGCCCCAGGTACGGGGCTTCACGGTTGTCCAGGCCATAAGGTTTGAATTCCTCAATCGCGCAACGCAGGGTGTCGGTGGCCTGCTCCAGGATCAGCCCCAGCCAGCGCGCTTCGACCCAGGGTTCGGGTTGATAGTTGACCAGCACCAGCCGCGTGCTGGTGCGGGCCTGGGCAGGTTTGCCGAAGGTCAGGGCGCTGAGGTCGATGACCGGCACCAGCAGGCCACGATGGGCGAAGATCCCCGCCACCCACTGCGGCGCATGGGCGATGGGCTTGAGGGGCAGGCGCGGCAGCACCTCGGCCACTTCCGTAGCCTTGAGGGCAAAGCGCTCCTGGCCGACGTGGAACACCAGGAACAACGCTTTTTTCGCTGCCGGGACGGCGCCGCGTTTAGCCGCGAGGTCGCTCATCAGACTTTGAAACGCGACACGCCGCTGCGCAGACCCACCGCAACCTGGCTCAGTTCATCGATGGCAAAGCTGGCCTGGCGCAGGGACTCCACCGTCTGGCTGCTGGCATCACCCAGTTGCACCAGGGCGTGGTTGATCTGCTCGGCGCCCGTGGCCTGGGCCTGCATGCCTTCGTTGACCATCAACACCCGCGGCGCCAGCGCCTGTACCTGATGAATGATCTGCGACAGCTGCTCGCCCACTTGTTGCACTTCGAACATGCCTCGGCGCACTTCTTCGGAGAACTTGTCCATGCCCATGACACCAGCGGAAACCGCCGACTGAATCTCACGCACCATCTGCTCGATGTCGTAGGTCGCCACGGCAGTCTGGTCGGCCAGGCGGCGCACTTCGGTGGCGACCACGGCAAAACCGCGCCCGTATTCACCGGCCTTTTCGGCTTCGATGGCGGCATTCAAGGACAGCAGGTTGGTCTGGTCGGCGACCTTGACGATGGTCACCACTACCTGGTTGATATTGCCGGCCTTCTCATTGAGGATCGCCAGCTTGGCGTTGACCAGATCGGCGGCGCCCATCACCGAATGCATGGTTTCTTCCATCCGCGCCAGGCCTTGTTGGCCGGAACCGGCGGCCACCGAGGCCTGGTCGGCGGCGGTGGACACTTCGGTCATGGTACGGACCAGATCCTTGGAAGTGGCAGCGATCTCCCGCGAAGTGGCACCGATCTCGGTGGTAGTCGCAGCAGTTTCAGTGGCAGTGGCCTGTTGCTGCTTGGAGGTGGCGGCAATTTCGGTGACCGAGGTGGTGACCTGTACCGAAGAACGCTGGGCCTGGGACACCAGGGCCGTAAGCTCGGTCATCATGTCGTTGAAGCCGGTTTCCACCGCGTTGAATTCGTCCTTGCGCGCCAGGTTCAGGCGTTTGCTCAGGTCACCGTCACGCATGGTGCCGAGGATGTCGACGATGCGCTGCATCGGCGCCATGATCGCGCGCATCAGCAGCAGGCCGCACAGACCAGCGGCAAGAATCGCCACGGCCAGCGACATGAACATGCTGACCTTGGCCGAGGCAACCGCGTCGTCAATAGCCGCCGTTGCTTTATCCGACACTGCCTTGTTTTCGGTGATGATGTCGTTGAGCTTCATGCGCCCTTCGGTCCAGATCGGCGTCAATTGCTCTTCCAACAACTCGCGTGCGGCCGGCATGTCATTAGCTTCGACGCGCTCAAGCACCTGGCCCAACACCTTGTTGTAGTTGATGTGAGCGGCCTTGAAGTTATCGAACTCCATGCGATCGGCCTGGCTATGGACCGTTGTTTCGTAGTTGGCCATCTGCTGCTCGATACGCGATTCGAAGGCCCTGTAGTCCGACTTATCGCTACTGGTGAGGGTTTTATCCTCGCGCAGGCCAATAATATCGATGGTCTGCAAATAGCTGTCGACCCACGCGCTGCGAATCATCGAACTGAGATAAACCCCCGGCACCGCATCGTCACGCACCGCTTCCTGACTGGCTTCGATCTTCATCAACCGTGAGTAGGACACCACAACCATCAGCAGCATGATCGCGATAATGACCGCAAAGCTCGCCAAAATCCGCTGGCGCAAGGTCCAATTCTTCACAGTACTTCCTCGAAGGGCCATTCAAATGGAGGGGAGTATAGCTGAGCAGAAGCCCTCATTTATCAATGGGTTTTGGTGTTGTGCCGACATAAATGCAAAAACACCTGTGGGAGGGGGCAAGCCACCTCCCACATCTATGGTTTTGCGTACACCCGGTGGTTATTGACTAAGCCGTACCTGCTTTTCCAGCTCTAGCTTCAAGCCGGGCTCGAGTTTCAGTTGGCGGGCCAATTCGTCCAGATAGGCCTTTTCCATAAAGTTCTCCTCGTCCACCAGCATCACGCTGGCGATGTACATCTCGGCGGCCATTTCCGGGGTACTGGCGGCGCGGGCGACGTCGGTCGGGTCCAGCGGTTTGTTCAACTCGGCGTGCAGCCAGCTTTGCAGTTCGCGGTCGTCGTCCAGCTTGGTGAATTCACCTTCGATCAGTGCGCGTTCACGCTCATCCACATGCCCGTCGGCCTTGGCTGCAGCGACCAGGGCCTTGAGGATCCCCTGGCTGTGCTGCTCGACCTGGGCCGGTGGCAGGCGGTCGATGGTTTGCGGCTCGCCCTGAGGCACGTTGGCCTGCTTGGCCTGCCAGTTGCCGTAGGCTTTGTAGGCAATCACGCCCAACGCGGCCAGCCCGCCGTAGGTCAGGGCCTTGCCGCCAAACTTGCGCGCCTTCTTGTTGCCCAGCAACAGGCCCATGGCACCCGCCGCCAGGGCGCCGCCGCCCGCACCGCCGAGCAAGCTACCCAGACCGCCGCCGCCGAGCAGCCCACCGAGGGCGCCTTTATCGTCCTGCTTGCGCTGGCCGCCGGTTTTGTTCTGCAACATGTCCTGGCCGGACTTGAGCAACTGATCGAGCAATCCACGGGTATTCATTCGTAGCCTCCAGACACTAGGGTTCATAGGACCAATAGGCCCTCAGCGTAAAACTAAGTGCCAAAAAGCCGCGATCTAGAGTGCTTCCAGATGTAACGCCGCGCTGACCGCTTGTAGCTTGTCGCTGCCGTTCGCTAAAACCGATATACACTCGGACAAATCTATAAAAATACCCCACCGGTAATTCCAGCATGATGACCTTGCGTCAAATCCGGCATTTTATCGCCGTGGCCGAGACCGGCTCGATCTCCGCAGCCGCGCAGACCGCGTTCATTTCCCAGTCCACGCTGACCCTGGCGATCCAGCAACTGGAGCAGGAAATCGGCGTCAACCTGTTCAACCGCCATGCCAAGGGCATGAGCCTCACGCATCAGGGCCATCAGTTTTTGCGCCAGGCGCACCTGATCCTCGCCACCGTCGACAATGCCAAGCGCAGCCTGCAACAGAGCACTGATCAGGTAGCCGGGCAGTTGATCGTCGGCGTGACCAGCCTGGTCGCTGGCTATTACCTGGCAGATTTGCTCACCCGCTTCCAGCGTGCCTATCCCAACGTGGAGATCCGCGTGATGGAAGACGAGCGCCCGTATATCGAGCATTTGCTGGTCAGCGGTGAAATCGACGTGGGCGTGCTGATCCTCTCCAACCTGGAAGATCGCCACGCCCTGCAGACCGAGGTCCTCACCCACTCGCCCCACCGCCTGTGGCTGCCGGCGCAACACCCGCTGCTGGAGCACGACAGCATCAACCTCGCCGACGTGGCAAGCGAGCCGCTGATTCAGCTGAACGTCGACGAAATGGGGCATAACGCCCAGCGCATGTGGACCGGTGCCGGCCTGCAACCGCGCGTGACCCTGCGCACCGCCTCCACCGAGGCCGTGCGCAGCCTGGTGGCGGCAGGCCTGGGCGTGTCGATCCAACCGGACATGACCTACCGCCCCTGGTCCCTGGAGGGCGACATTATTGAAGCGCGACCGATTGCCGACCTCAGCCAGACCCTGGACGTCGGCCTGGCTTGGCGTCGGGGCACTGCACGCCCGGCATTGGTGGATCCGTTCCTCACCGTAGCGCGGGAACAGCCACACCCACGCAAGCCATCTATTTAATCGAATGCTGCGTTCAGTATTTAGTATTTGTTGACCTCGCGCCTGACCTCTAGTCTCTCTCTATCCATAAGAGAAGGTGAGGCGCCTCGTAGGAGAACGCCCATGACCACACAAGAAAAGAGATCGCGAAAAATGTCCGGCGCCCCCACCCCGCTGCTCACTGCGTTGTTGATCGACGGCGAACTGGTCCAGGGCCAGGGCGTTGCCGAGTCGATCCTCAACCCGGCCACCGGCGAAGTGCTCACCCGGATCGCCGAAGCCAGCACCGAGCAGGTCGAAAGCGCCATCCTCGCCGCCCACCGCGCCTTTGCCGGTTGGTCGCGGACCACGCCGCAACAACGCTCGAACATCCTCCTGGGCATCGCCGACGCCATCGAGAAACAAGCCGACTACCTGGCCCGCCTGGAATCGCTGAACTGCGGCAAGCCATTGCACCTGGCGCGCCAGGATGACTTGAGCGCCACCGTCGATGTGTTCCGCTTCTTCGCCGGCGCCGTGCGCTGCCAGACCGGCCAGCTCAGCGGCGAGTACCTGCCGGGCTACACCAGCATGGTGCGCCGCGATCCAATTGGCGTGGTGGCCTCGATTGCGCCGTGGAACTACCCCTTGATGATGGCCGCATGGAAGATCGCCCCGGCGCTGGCGGCCGGTAATACCCTGGTGTTCAAGCCGTCGGAACATACGCCGCTGTCGATCCTCGCATTGGCCCCGGTCATGAAGGACTTGTTACCACACGGGGTCGTCAACATTCTGTGTGGCGGCGGTGAAGGCGTCGGCAGCCATTTGGTCAGCCACCCGAAGGTGCGCATGGTGTCGCTGACCGGCGACATCGTCACCGGCCAGAAAATCCTGCAAGCCGCCTCCAAGACACTCAAACGCACACACCTGGAATTGGGCGGCAAGGCGCCGGTGATCGTGTGCAACGACGCCGACCTGCAAGCCGTGGTCGAAGGCGTGCGTGCCTACGGCTACTACAACGCCGGCCAGGACTGCACCGCGGCGTGCCGCATCTACGCTCAGGCGGGCATCCACGACAAATTGGTCGCCGAACTGGGCGCGGCGGTCAGCAGCCTGCGCTTTGCCGGCAAGCGCGATGCCGATAACGAACTCGGCCCGCTGATCAGCACACGCCAGCGCGACCGCGTGGCCAGCTTTGTCGAGCGCGCCCTCGGCCAACCGCATATCGAGCGGGTCACCGGTGCGGCCGTGCATTCGGGGGCTGGCTTCTATTACCAGCCGACGCTGCTCGCCGGCTGCAAACAAAACGATGAAATCGTCCAGCGCGAAGTGTTCGGCCCGGTGGTCACCGTGACCCGCTTCGACGCACTGGAACAGGCGGTGGACTGGGCCAACGATTCCGAATACGGCCTGGCCTCCTCCGTCTGGACCCAGAACCTGGACAAGGCCATGCAGGTCGCCGCGCGCCTGCAATACGGCTGCACCTGGATCAACAGCCATTTCATGCTGGTCAGCGAAATGCCCCATGGCGGGTTGAAGCGCTCGGGGTATGGGAAAGATCTGTCCAGCGACTCTCTACAGGACTACAGCGTGGTGCGCCACATCATGGCCCGCCACGGCCAGCACCTTTAAAACAACAACTAAGCTCATGCGTTACGGCTTCACACACTGCCCCGACCATAATTAAAGAAGAGGGAACCCCCATGTCTGCGCATAAGACCGCACTGCTCAGTGCCCTGACCACCGCGCTGCTGGCCAGCGTCAGTATCCAGGCCGCCGAACCGCTCAAGGCGGTGGGCGCCGGTGAAGGCCAGTTGGATATCGTCGCCTGGCCCGGCTATATCGAACGTGGCGAAAGCGACAAGGCCTACGACTGGGTCACAGGTTTCGAGAAGGAAACCGGCTGCAAGGTCAACGTGAAAACCGCCGCCACCTCTGACGAAATGGTCAGTTTGATGGCCAAGGGCGGTTATGACCTGGTCACCGCGTCGGGCGATGCGTCGCTGCGGTTGATCGTCGGCAAGCGTGTGCAACCGATCAACACGGCGTTGATCCCCAACTGGAAGAGCATCGACCCGCGCCTCAAGGATGCGCCGTGGTATGTGGTGGGCCAGCAGACCTACGGCACCCCGTACCAGTGGGGCCCGAACGTGCTGATGTACAACACCACCGTGTTCAAGACCGCGCCGACCAGTTGGAACGTGCTGTTCGATGCGCAAAACCTGCCGGACGGCAAGCCGAACAAAGGACGCGTGCAGGCCTATGACGGGCCGATCTACATCGCCGATGCGGCGCTGTACCTCAAGTCCACCAAGCCTGAGCTGGGCATCCAGAGCCCGTACGAGCTGACCGAGACCCAGTACAAAGCCGTGCTCGAGCTGTTGCGCGCGCAGCAACCGTTGATCCACCGCTACTGGCATGACACCACCGTGCAAATGAGTGACTTCAAAAACGAAGGCGTGGTGGCCTCCAGCGCCTGGCCGTATCAGGTCAACGGCCTGCAAAACGAGAAGCAGCCGATTGCCTCGACCATTCCCAAGGAAGGCGCCACCGGCTGGGCCGACACCACCATGTTGCACAGCGAGGCCAAACACCCCAATTGTGCCTACAAGTGGATGGACTGGTCGCTGCAGCCGAAGGTCCAGGGCGATGTCGCCGCCTGGTTCGGCTCGCTGCCGGCGGTGCCTGCAGCCTGTAAGGAAAGCGAACTGCTCGGCGCCGAGGGTTGCAAGACCAACGGCTTCGACCAGTTCGACAAGATCGCCTTCTGGAAAACCCCGCAAGCTGAGGGCGGCAAATTCGTGCCGTACAGCCGCTGGACCCAGGATTACATCGCGATCATGGGCGGCAGGTAAAACCCTGCAGACGGCATAGATCCCCTGTGGGAGGGGGGCAAGCCCCCTCCCACATTGACCGCATTCACAGATGTTTTGACTTTTCAGAAGTCCAGGCCGGGCCGCTGCGACGACCCGCGCCCTTTTGGAGCACCGCACCATGACGCTTGCAGTCCAATTCACCCACGTCTCCCGTCAGTTCGGCGAAGTGAAAGCCGTTGACCGGGTTTCCATCGATATCCAGGACGGCGAGTTCTTTTCCATGCTCGGCCCATCCGGCTCGGGCAAGACCACCTGTCTGCGCCTGATCGCCGGTTTCGAGCAGCCCAGCGCAGGCTCGATCCGGATTCATGGCGAGGAAGCCGCCGGCTTGCCGCCGTATCAGCGTGATGTAAACACTGTGTTCCAGGACTACGCGCTGTTCCCCCATATGAATGTGCGCGACAACGTCGCCTATGGCCTCAAGGTCAAGGGCGTGGGCAAGAGCGAACGCCGCAACCGCGCCGAAGAAGCCTTAGGGATGGTCGCCCTCGGTGGCTATGGCGAGCGCAAGCCGGTGCAGCTCTCCGGCGGCCAACGCCAACGGGTGGCCCTGGCCCGCGCGCTGGTCAATCGCCCGCGTGTGTTGCTATTGGACGAGCCGTTGGGCGCCCTCGACCTCAAGCTGCGCGAACAAATGCAAAGCGAGCTGAAGAAGCTGCAACGCCAGCTTGGCATTACCTTTATCTTCGTCACCCACGACCAGACCGAAGCGCTGTCGATGTCCGACCGTGTGGCGGTGTTCAACAAAGGCCGGATCGAACAGGTCGACACCCCGCGCAACCTGTATATGAAACCGGCCACCGCGTTCGTCGCCGAGTTCGTCGGCACCTCCAACGTCATTCGCGGCGAGTTGGCCCAGCGCCTCAGTGGCAGTGCGCAGCCGTTCTCGATTCGCCCGGAACACGTACGTTTTGCCGAGGGCCCGCTGGGTGCTGGCGAAGTGGAAATCAGCGGCTTGCTGCACGACATCCAGTACCAGGGCAGCGCCACCCGCTATGAACTGAAACTGGAAAACGGTCAGGCGCTGAATATCAGCCAGGCCAACAGCCAGTGGCTGGACATCAGCAGCGGCCATCAGGTCGGCCAGTCCATCACCGCCCGTTGGGCACGGGAAGCCATGACGCCGCTGACTGACCGCGCAGGCGAGGTGTGACATGAGCCTGGCCCTTTCCCAACCGCCGATGCGCAGGTTTTCCAACCTGCTGTACCGCAAGCCCAACCTATACCTGGCGATGCTGCTGATACCGCCGCTGATCTGGTTCGGCGCGATCTACCTGGGTTCGTTGCTGACCCTGCTGTGGCAAGGCTTCTATACCTTTGACGACTTCACCATGGCGGTCACGCCGGACCTGACCCTGGCCAACTTCGCCGCGCTGTTCCAGCCGTCGAACTTCGACATCATCCTGCGCACCTTGAGCATGGCGATCGTGGTGTCGATCGCCAGCGCCATCGTCGCCTTCCCGATTGCCTACTACATGGCGCGCTACACCACGGGCAAGACCAAGGCGTTCTTCTATATCGCGGTGATGATGCCGATGTGGGCCAGCTATATCGTCAAGGCGTATGCCTGGACCTTGCTGCTGGCCAAGGGCGGCGTGGCGCAATGGTTCGTGCAGCACCTGGGCCTTGAGCCGGTGTTGCAATTCGTGCTGGGCATTCCCGGCGTGGGCGGCAGCACCTTGAGCACCTCGCACCTGGGACGCTTCATGGTGTTCGTCTATATCTGGCTGCCCTTCATGATCCTGCCGATCCAGGCGTCCCTGGAGCGCTTGCCGCCGTCACTGCTGCAAGCCTCCGCCGACCTGGGCGCCAAGCCGCGCCAGACCTTCATGCAGGTGATTCTGCCACTCTCGGTGCCGGGGATTGCCGCCGGTTCGATCTTCACGTTTTCGCTGACCCTGGGCGACTTCATCGTGCCGCAACTGGTGGGCCCGCCGGGCTATTTCGTCGGCGGCATGGTGTACGCCCAGCAAGGCGCCATCGGCAATATGCCCATGGCCGCGGCGTTCACCCTGGTGCCGATCGTGCTGATCGCGGTTTACCTGTCCATCGTCAAACGCCTGGGGGCCTTCGATGCACTCTGAAAAATCGTCTATTGGCCTGAAGATCGCTGCTTGGGGTGGATTGGTCTTTCTCCATTTCCCGATCCTGATCATCTTCCTCTACGCCTTCAACACCGAAGAAGCCGCGTTCAGCTTTCCGCCCCAGGGCTTTACCCTAAAGTGGTTCAGCGTGGCCTTCGCCCGGCCGGACGTACTGGAAGCGATCAAGCTGTCGTTGCAGATCGCCGCCATCGCAACCCTGATTGCCATGGTGCTTGGCACCCTGGCCTCGGCGGCGCTGTATCGCCGCGAGTTCTTTGGCAAGCAAGGCGTGTCGTTGATGTTGATCCTGCCGATCGCGCTGCCGGGGATCATCACCGGTATTGCGTTGCTGGCGACCTTCAAGACCCTGGGCATCGAGCCGGGGATGTTCACCATCATCGTCGGCCACGCAACGTTCTGCGTGGTGATCGTCTACAACAACGTGATCGCCCGCCTGCGCCGCACGTCCCACAGCCTGATCGAAGCCTCGATGGACCTGGGTGCGGACGGCTGGCAGACCTTCCGTTACATCATCATGCCCAACCTCGGCTCGGCGCTGCTGGCCGGCGGCATGCTGGCGTTTGCACTGTCGTTCGACGAAATCATCGTCACCACCTTCACCGCCGGCCATGAACGTACGTTGCCGCTGTGGTTGCTCAACCAGTTGAGCCGGCCACGGGATGTGCCGGTGACCAACGTGGTCGCGATGCTGGTGATGCTGGTGACGATGTTCCCGATCCTCGGTGCCTATTACCTGACCCGCGGCGGTGAAAGCGTGGCCGGGAGTGGTGGTAAATAATTTTTTGTTGAAGACACCGAGCTCAAATGTGGGAGGGGGCTTGCTCCCGATAGCAGTGTGTCAGTTGTAGATGATGTGACTGAAAGACTGTCATCGGGAGCAAGCCCCCTCCCACATTCAGAGCCGGTTTATTCAGTGACATAACGATCGCTTTTTGGAGGAATGAACCATGCAAACCAAACTCTTGATCAACGGCCACCTGGTCGAAGGCGAAGGCCCGGCGCAAGCAGTGTTCAACCCGGCACTGGGCCGTGTGCTGGTGGAAATCAACGAAGCCAGCGAAGCCCAGGTCGACGCCGCCGTGCGCGCCGCCGATGCGGCCTTCGAAGGCTGGTCGCAAACCGCGCCCAAGGATCGCTCGCTATTGCTGCTGAAACTGGCCGACGTGATCGAAGCCCATGGTGCAGAGCTGGCCAAGCTGGAATCGGACAACTGCGGCAAGCCCTACAGCGCCGCCCTGAACGACGAGATTCCGGCGATTGCCGACGTGTTCCGCTTCTTCGCCGGCGCCAGCCGTTGCATGAGCGGTTCGGCCGGTGGTGAATACTTGCCTGGCCACACCTCGATGATCCGGCGCGACCCGGTGGGTGTGATCGCGTCCATCGCGCCCTGGAACTACCCGCTGATGATGGTCGCCTGGAAAATCGCTCCCGCCTTGGCTGCAGGTAATACCGTGGTGCTCAAGCCATCGGAACAAACCCCGCTGACCGCGTTGCGCATGGTCGAGCTGGCGTCGGAGATCTTCCCGGCCGGCGTCCTCAACCTGGTGTTCGGCCGTGGGCCCACCGTGGGCAGTCCGCTGGTAAACCACCCTAAAGTGCGCATGGTGTCGTTGACCGGCTCCATCGCCACTGGCGCGAATATCATCTCCAGCACCGCCGACAGCGTGAAACGCATGCACATGGAGCTGGGCGGCAAGGCCCCCGTGATCATCTTCAACGACGCGGATATCGATGCCGCCGTGGAAGGTATTCGCACTTTCGGCTTCTACAACGCCGGCCAGGATTGCACCGCTGCGTGCCGAATTTATGCGCAAGCGGATATCTACGATGCGTTTGTCGAAAAGCTCGGCGCGGCGGTCGCCAGCATCAAATATGGTGTGCAGGATGACCCGGCGACCGAGCTGGGCCCGCTGATCACCGCGCAACACCGCGACCGTGTCGCCGGGTTTGTCGAACGCGCCGTAGCACAACCGCATATCCGCCTGGTCACCGGTGGCAAGGCGGTGGAAGGCAATGGCTTCTTCTTTGAGCCGACCGTCCTGGCTGACGCGCAGCAGGATGACGAGATCGTGCGCCGCGAGGTGTTCGGGCCGGTGGTGTCGGTGACCAAGTTCACCGATGAGGCGCAGGTATTGGGCTGGGCCAATGATTCGGACTACGGGTTGGCGTCGTCCGTGTGGACCGCCGACGTAGGACGTGCCCATCGCCTGGCCGCGCGCTTGCAATACGGCTGCACCTGGGTAAACACCCATTTCATGCTCGTCAGCGAAATGCCTCACGGTGGTCAGAAACTGTCGGGGTATGGCAAGGACATGTCCATGTACGGCTTGGAGGACTACACCACGGTTCGCCATGTGATGTTCAAGCACTGATCCCCCCAAGCGCCGTAACGCTTTATTGTAGGAGCGAGCTTGCTCGCTCCTACAGGCTTCCCCCATGGACATCACCCGCCGCGACTTCCTCAACGGCGTCGCCATCCGCCCTCCCACATTTCGATCTTCATAATTCCCAGGTAATGTGTCCACTCACAGCGCTGGAAATGTCTTGTTTCACATGCAATGCCATCACCCAGCCATCAATCAATTTTCCTACGTCATCGAACCGCTTAAGCTATCCGGCGTCTGTTTAATGTCCGTTGTGTTTGGCCGAAGGCATGTCCGAACCGTAATTTCTGATCCAGCACGTGCCAGGAACGGCGCGGGATTTGCTCACGACAGGTTGTCTCTATGCACCGCAGGAATTTGCTCAAAGCCTCCATGGCCATTGCGGCCTACACCGGTTTGTCAGCCAGCGGCCTGCTTGCCGCGCAGGCCTGGGCCGGTAACCGTGCCGCCGATGGCAAGGCCGTGGCGTTCGATTTTGAAACGCTCAAGGCCCAAGCCAAGCAGCTCGCCGGCACCGCGTATAAAGACACCAAACAGGTGCTGCCGCCCACACTGGCGACCATGACCCCGCAGAATTTCAATGCCATCGGCTACGACGGCAACCATTCGCTGTGGAAGGAATTGAACGGCCAACTCGACGTACAGTTCTTCCACGTCGGCATGGGCTTCAAGACGCCGGTGCGCATGCACAGCGTCGACCCCAAGACCCGTGAAGCCCGTGAGGTGCATTTCCGTCCTTCGCTGTTCAACTATGAAAAAACCACTGTCGACACCAAACAGCTGACCGGCGACCTGGGTTTCTCCGGCTTCAAGTTGTTCAAGGCGCCGGAGCTGGATCGCCATGACGTGCTGTCGTTTCTCGGCGCCAGCTACTTCCGCGCGGTGGACTCCACCGGCCAGTACGGCCTCTCCGCCCGTGGCCTGGCGATTGATACCTACGCGAAAAAACGCGAGGAGTTCCCCGACTTCACGCAGTTCTGGTTCGAGACCCCGGACAAGAACGCGACCCGCTTTGTGGTCTACGCCCTGCTCGACTCGCCGAGCGCCACCGGTGCCTATCGTTTCGATATCGACTGCCAGGCCAACCAGGTGGTGATGGCCATCGACGCCAACATCAATGCCCGCACCGCCATCGAACAGCTGGGCATCGCCGCCATGACCAGCATGTTCAGCTGCGGCACCCACGAGCGGCGCATGTGCGACACCATCCATCCGCAAATCCACGATTCGGACCGCCTGGCGATGTGGCGTGGCAACGGCGAGTGGATCTGCCGCCCGTTGAACAACCCGGCCAAGTTGCAGTTCAACGCGTTCGCCGACACCGACCCGAAAGGTTTCGGCCTGGTGCAGACCGATCATGAATTCGCCAGCTATCAGGACACCGTCGACTGGTACAGCAAGCGCCCAAGCCTGTGGGTCGAACCGACCACCGCGTGGGGCGAAGGCTCGATCGACCTGCTGGAAATCCCCACCACCGGCGAGACCCTGGACAACATCGTGGCTTTCTGGACCCCGAAAAAACCCGTGGCGGCCGGCGACTCACTCAACTATGGCTACAAGCTGTACTGGAGCGCATTGCCACCAGTGAGCACGCCGCTGGCGCAAGTCGACGCGACCCGTTCCGGCATGGGCGGCTTTACCGAAGGCTGGGCGCCGGGCGAGCACTACCCGCAAGTGTGGGCACGCCGCTTTGCCGTGGACTTCAAGGGTGGCGGCCTGGACCGTCTGCCAGCCGGCACCGGGATCGAGCCGGTGGTGACCTGCTCCCACGGTGAAGTGAAGGATTTCAGCGTGCTGGTGCTCGACAACATCAAGGGCTATCGCATTCTGTTCGATTGGTACCCTACCAGCGACAGCGTAGAGCCGGTGGAACTGCGTCTGTTTATCCGCACCCAGGACCGCACCCTGAGTGAAACCTGGTTGTATCAGTACTTCCCGCCTGCACCGGACCAACGTAAGTACACCTGATCCAGATCGTTCCCACGCCCTGCGTGGGAACGATCCTTAAGCACGGCATCAGAACCGCGACACACTCTTCATCGCCCCAATCAGATAGCGCATCGCCACCTGATCGCTCTCGGTCAGGGCGCGATACTGCGCCAGTAATTCGGCTTCGTCCGAACTTAACCTGCGGCCACGCAAGGACACCCTGCGGGTGAAAAAAGACGCCACCACACCCGCTACACCATAGGACTTGGCCATGGGCTGTTTCTCCTGATATCGATCAAATACTCCTGTGCCCACAAACCGTTTCCCGTGAAGCGCAATGCCCCCGTGGACAAACAGACTGACTCCCTGGGCCAGAAATCAGTCCTAACCTAAGCGTAGAAACAATCTCGTCACGTGTGGGATTTTTTTAGAGTATTCACTTAAAAAATCACTTCGGTAACAAATACCTACAACCTCATCCCACAGCATCAGGCAAAAAAAACCCACCGATTCAAGGTGGGTTTCGATGGAGCCGATGCTGGATCAATCCCTCAAGTCAGACTCATGAATCGGCTGGTCCCGATGGGTCGCCCGTTGGTACTGAGCCGGCCAAATGGCCTTGCGCCCGCCCAGATCATCATCGGCGTGCAACGGCCAGTAAGGATCACGCAGCAGTTCACGGGCCAGGAAGATGATGTCGGCCTGGCAGGTACGCAGGATGTGCTCTGCCTGGGCCGGTTCGGTGATCATGCCGACGGTGCCGGTGGCGATGCCCGACTCCTTGCGCACGCGCTCGGCAAAGCGCGTCTGGTAGCCAGGGCCGGTGGGGATTTCGGCGTTGGCGGCAGTGCCACCGGAGGACACGTCGATCAGGTCAACGCCCAGGTCTTTGAGACGGCGCGCCAGTTCCACGGTTTCATCGGGGTTCCAGCCATCTTCCACCCAATCGGTGGCCGACACCCGCACGAACAGCGGCAGCTCCTGGGGCCAGACTTCGCGCACGGCTTCGGTCACTTGCAGCACCAGGCGGATACGGTTCTCGAAGGAGCCGCCGTATTGGTCCTGACGCTGGTTGCTGATGGGCGAGAGGAATTGATGCAGCAGGTAACCATGAGCAGCGTGGATTTCCACCACTTCAAAACCGGCGGTCAGGGCGCGCCTGGCGGCGGCGACAAAGTCGGCGATCACCTGCTGGATCTGCGCCTCATCCAATGGCTTGGGTTGTGTGTGCTGCGGGTCAAAGGCAATCGGCGACGGCCCCACCGGCACCCAGCCACCGTCCTGCGGCTTGACGCTGCCGTGCTTGCCGATCCACGGCCGGTGGGTGCTGGCCTTGCGTCCGGCATGGGCCAGCTGGATGCCCGCCACCGCGCCCTGGGCGGCAATAAAGCGGGTGATGCGTTGCAGGGGGGCGATCTGTTCGTCGTTCCACAGGCCCAGGTCTTCGGCCGTGATACGGCCATCGGCGGTCACGGCAGTGGCCTCGGTGAATATCAACCCGGCGCCGCCAACCGCGCGGCTGCCGAGGTGGACCAGGTGCCAGTCGTTGGCCAGACCATCGACACTTGAGTACTGACACATTGGCGACACGGCGATGCGGTTGAGCAGGGTCAATTGGCGCAGGGTATAGGGTTCGAGCAGCTGACTCATGGCGCACCTCTTATTGGCTTTTGGGCACTTTTGTAGGAGCGAGCTTGCTCGCGAAGGTCTCATAGGCGCCGCGTTTATCCAGGATTAACGCGTTACCGTAACGTTTTTCGCGGGCAAGCCCGCTCCTACACAACAGTGCTTAGAGCCTAGTCGACAACAGTGGATTGCACAGGGTTCAGAAGCAAAGCGGGAGCCGATTGCCGGCTCCCGTACCGCAGCGCTTACATTTCGACCTGGGTGCCCAGCTCGATCACCCGGTTGACCGGGAGCTTGAAGAACCGCAGGTTGCCGTTGGCGTTCTTGAGCATGAACGCAAACAACGCTTCGCGCCAACGGGCCATACCCTTGATGCGCGAGGCGATGACTGTTTCACGGCTGAGGAAGTAGGTGGTGCGCATCGGACTGAAATCCAGGCCGTCCAAATGGCACAGCTTCAAGGCTTCGGGCACGTCCGGCTCATCGGTAAAGCCGAAGTGCAGGATCACGCGGAAGAACCCTTCGCCGTAGGAGTCCACCTCGAAGCGCCGTGAGGCCGGGACACGCGGGATGTCTTCGTAGACCACCGTCAGCAACACCACCTGTTCATGCAGCACCTGGTTATGCAGCAGGTTGTGCAACAGCGCGTGGGGCACGGCGTCCGGGCGGGCGGTGAGGAACACCGCCGTGCCCTGCACGCGATGCGGCGGCTGCACGCGAATGCTGCTGATGAAGATCGGCAACGGCAGGCCACCTTCGTCGAGGCGGTCCACCAGCAATTGCTTGCCGCGCTTCCAAGTGGTCATCAGTACGAACAGCACAATCCCCGCCAATACCGGGAAGGCGCCGCCCTGGATGATCTTCGGCACGTTGGCCGCGAAGTACAGCCCGTCCACCAACAGGCAGCAGACCAGGACCGGCACGGCCAGAATCGGGGGCCATTTCCACAGCAACAGCATGACTGCCGACACCAGGATAGTGGTCATCAGCATGGTCCCCGTCACCGCCACGCCGTAGGCCGACGCCAGCGCGTTGGAGGACTCGAAACCCAGCACCAGCAGGATCACGCCGACCATCAACGACCAGTTCACCGCACCGATATAGATCTGGCCCTGTTCGGCGCTTGAGGTGTGCTGGATATGCATGCGCGGGATATAACCCAGCTGGATCGCCTGGCGCGTCAACGAGAACGCACCGGAAATCACCGCCTGGGACGCAATCACCGTGGCCAGGGTGGACAACACCACCAGCGGGATCAGCGCCCAACTCGGCGCCAGCAAGTAGAAGGGGTTGCGCGCGGCTTCCGGATCGCCCAGCAGCATGGCGCCCTGGCCGAAATAGTTGAGCACCAGCGCCGGCAACACCAGGATGAACCAGGCGCGGGCGATGGGCTTGCGGCCGAAGTGGCCCATGTCGGCATACAGCGCTTCGGCACCGGTCAACGCCAGCACGACCGCACCGAGGATCGCCACGCCGATGCCAGGATGGGCCTCGAAGAAACGCACGCCCCACATCGGGTTCAGGGCATTGAGCACTTCAGGGTGCAGGGTAATGCCATACACGCCGAGGCCACCCAGCACCAGGAACCAAGTCACCATCACCGGCCCGAACAGCTTGCCGATGCGGTCAGTACCGTGCTTCTGGATCAGGAACAGCGCCACCAGCACCACCAAGGCGATCGGCACCACCCATTTTTCCAGGCCGTCGAACGCCAGTTCCAGGCCTTCAATGGCCGACAGCACGGAAATCGCCGGCGTGATCATGCTGTCACCATAGAACAGCGCCGCACCGCACAGGCCGCACACCACGAGGAAACTGCGCAACTTCTTGCGCTCCCCTGCCGCCCTTCGCGCCAACGCGGTCAGGGCCATGATGCCGCCTTCGCCCTGGTTATCGGCGCGCAGCACAAACAGCATGTACTTGATCGACACCACCCAGATCAACGACCAGAAGATCAGCGCCAGGATCCCCAGCACGCCGTCATGGTTGACCTGCACCCCATAACCACCGTTGAACACCTCTTTGAGGGTATAGAGCGGGCTGGTACCGATATCGCCGTAAACCACCCCGACCGCTGCCACCAGCATGCCGATCGGCTTTGCGTTGGAATGCTCGGCACCTGCTGCCTGACTACTTGCCTGACCCATCAACCACTCCTGCCCTTTGACCTGAGGTCTCTTATAAACAACGCGTCTAAGCTGACCCTAGCATGCGCTGTTTTACTTCTCGTAACAGACGTTTTATTGACCCAAGGGTTTTACCCGTGCGCAACGGCGCGAAGCATAGCGCAGCACTCGTCGCATTTCCCTGCATAAAGCTGGTCAAGTGCGTTGCCCGTCGCTAGAATTGCGCACTTTTTGATCAGAGGCGCAGCAAGCGCCCGTCCGCAGCCCTGTCGTGCCCGACTGGCGGCGTCATTCAATACCGAGGTTAGACATGTCCACCACCATCGCAAAAGCCAACCCCAAGGTTGGCTTTGTTTCCCTGGGTTGCCCGAAGGCTCTCGTCGATTCCGAGCGCATCCTCACGCAACTGCGTATGGAAGGCTATGACGTTGTGTCCACTTACCAGGACGCCGACGTGGTGGTGGTCAACACCTGCGGCTTTATCGACTCGGCCAAGGCAGAGTCCCTGGAAGTGATCGGCGAAGCCATCAAGGAAAACGGCAAGGTCATCGTGACCGGTTGCATGGGTGTGGAAGAAGGCAATATCCGCAACGTGCACCCAAGCGTGCTGGCCGTGACCGGCCCGCAGCAGTACGAGCAGGTGGTCAATGCCGTGCACGACGCGGTGCCGCCGCGCCAGGATCATAACCCGCTGATCGACCTGGTGCCGCCCCAAGGCATCAAGCTGACCCCGCGTCACTATGCGTACCTGAAGATTTCCGAAGGCTGCAACCACAGCTGCAGTTTCTGCATCATCCCGTCGATGCGTGGCAAGCTGGTCAGCCGTCCGGTGGGTGACGTACTCGACGAGGCCCAGCGCCTGGTCAAATCCGGCGTCAAAGAGCTGCTGGTGATCTCCCAGGACACCAGCGCCTACGGCGTCGACGTGAAATACCGCACCGGCTTCTGGAACGGCGCGCCGGTGAAAACCCGCATGACCGAACTCTGCGAAGCCCTCAGCAGCCTGGGCGTGTGGGTGCGCCTGCACTACGTCTACCCGTACCCGCACGTGGACGAGCTGATCCCATTGATGGCCGCCGGCAAGATCCTGCCTTACCTGGACATCCCGTTCCAGCACGCCAGCCCGAAAGTGCTCAAGGCCATGAAACGCCCGGCCTTCGAAGACAAGACCCTGGCGCGCATCAAGAACTGGCGCGAGATCTGCCCCGAGCTGATCATCCGTTCGACCTTCATCGTCGGCTTCCCCGGCGAAACCGAAGAAGACTTCCAGTACCTGCTGGACTGGCTGACCGAAGCGCAACTGGACCGCGTGGGTTGCTTCCAGTACTCGCCCGTGGAAGGTGCGCCGGCCAACCTGCTGGACCTGGCCGTGGTCCCGGATGACGTCAAGCAGGACCGTTGGGAGCGCTTCATGGCGCACCAACAGGCAATCAGCTCGGCGCGCCTGCAACTGCGTATCGGCAAGGAAATCGAAGTACTGATCGACGAAGTGGACGAGCAAGGCGCAGTCGGCCGCTGCTTCTTCGATGCGCCGGAAATCGACGGTAATGTGTTTATCGACGATGCCAGCGGCTTGAAGCCGGGTGACAAGGTCTGGTGCACCGTGACCGACGCTGATGAGTACGATCTGTGGGCTGAAAAGCGCGACTGATCAAAAAAACTTGAAAAGCCCTGCCTCTGGACAAGATGCGGGGCTTTTTTAGGTCTATTGTTTTGCCCATCGGCACCCATCATGGCAAGGGGCAGCGGGCATGCGCCAGCATTCGGTTATCCACACACCTAAAACCAGCGACTACGCAGAGTTGACGCGCATCTGGGAGGACTCGGTGCGGGCCACCCATGATTTTTTACCGGACAGCTACATCGAGCTGCTGAAAAACCTGGTGCTGACCCGCTACCTGGATTCGGTGATGCTGATCTGCACCCGTGACCCGCGCCAACGCATCACCGGGTTTGCCGGGGTGGCGTGCGGTAAGGTGGAGATGCTGTTTATCGACCCGCAATACCGCGGGCAGGGCCTCGGCCGGCAGTTGCTGCGTTATGCAATCGAAAGCATGAACGCCGACGAACTGGACGTTAACGAGCAGAATCCCCAAGCCTTGGGGTTCTATTTCAAGCAGGGTTTCGAAGTGATCGGGCGCACCGAGCATGATGGCTTGGGGCAGCCTTATCCATTGCTGCACCTGCGGCTGCGCCAGCAACAACAAAAGGCCCGTCAGGGCTAAATGAAATGGGGCCGGGATTAACCGCGCCCACACAGGTACAATAGCCGCCCCCTTTTGTTACGGCCCTTGTCATGACTGACCCCATACGCCTCTCCAAACGCCTTATCGAACTGGTCGGTTGCTCCCGTCGGGAGGCTGAGCTGTTTATCGAAGGCGGCTGGGTCTCGGTGGACGGTGAAGTGATCGACGAACCGCAATTCAAGATCACCACCCAGAAGGTCGAACTGGACCCAGAGGCCAAGGCCACCGCGCCAGAGCCGGTGACCATCCTGTTCCACGCCCCGGTCGGTGTAGATGCAGAGACGGCAATGGCCTCGATCAGCGCCGAAACCCTGTCCGAAGAACACCGCTTCAGCAAGCGTCCGCTCAAGGGCCACTTCCTGCGCCTGACCGCCAGCGCCGACCTGCAAGCCAAGGCCAGCGGCCTGTTGGTGTTTACCCAGGACTGGAAGATTCTGCGCAAGTTGACCGCCGATGCCGCCAAGATCGAGCAGGAATACGTGGTGGAGGTTGAAGGCGACATGGTTGCCCACGGCCTCAACCGCCTGAACCACGGCCTGACCTACAAAGGCAAAGAGCTGCCAGCCGTGAAAGCCAGCTGGCAGAACGAAAATCGCCTGCGCTTTGCGATGAAGAACCCGCAACCGGGCGTGATCGCCCTGTTCTGCGAAGCCGTTGGCCTGAAAGTCGTTGCCATCCGCCGCATTCGCATCGGCGGCGTGTCCATCGGCAAAGTGCCAGTCGGCCAATGGCGTTACCTGTCCGGCAAAGAGAAGTTCTAAGCCGCCTCCCCTTTCCAGGCACCGCCCCACCCGGCGGCGCCCACCGTTGAAAACCAGGATTGCCCACCATGATTCACAACGACGTACTGCGCAGCGTGCGCTACATGCTCGACATCAGCGACAACAAGATGGTCGAGCTGATCAAGCTCGGCGGCATGGAAGTGACCAAGGAAGACCTGCTGACTTACCTCAAGAAAGATGAGGAAGAAGGTTTTGTGTTCTGCCCGGATGACGTCATGGCCCACTTCCTTGATGGCCTGGTGATTTTCAAGCGCGGCAAGGACGAAAGCCGTCCGCCGCAGCCGATCGAAACCCCGGTAACCAACAACATCATCCTCAAGAAGCTGCGCGTGGCCTTCGAACTGAAGGAAGACGACATGCACGCCATCCTCAAGGCTGCCGAATTCCCGGTGTCCAAGCCTGAACTGAGCGCACTGTTCCGCAAGTTCGGCCACACCAACTACCGCACCTGTGGCGACCAGTTGCTGCGCAACTTCCTCAAGGGCCTGACGCTGCGGGTTCGTGCGTAAGCCATGAGTTACCAGGTCTCGCCCGTCGGTTTCGTACGTTCCTGCTTCAAGGAAAAGTTCGCCATCCCGCGCCAACCGCAACTGGCGCCTGCCGCGCGGGGCGTGCTGGAGTTGGTGGCGCCGTTCGACCAGGGTGAGGCGGTACAGGGCCTGGAACAGGTCAGCCACGTGTGGCTGTTGTTCCTGTTCCACCAGGCCCTGGAAGATAAACCTCGTCTGAAAGTGCGCCCGCCACGCCTGGGCGGCAACACGTCCATGGGCGTGTTTGCGACCCGCGCGACTCATCGGCCCAACGGGATTGGCCAGTCAGTGGTCAAGCTGGACAAAGTGGAGCCGGGGCGGCTGTGGATTTCCGGGATCGATTTGCTCGATGGCACACCGGTGTTGGATATCAAGCCGTATGTGCCCTACGCCGACATCATCGACACGGCCACCAACAACATCGCCAGTGGAGCGCCGCAGTTGATTCCCGTGCAGTGGCTGAAGACGGCTCTGCAGCAGGCACAAGGCCACGCTCAGCGCCTTGGAGAGCCATTGGTGGAGTTGATCGATCAGTGTCTGGCACAGGATCCGCGGCCGGCGTACCAGACGCCTGGGCCTGAGCGCGAATACGGGGCGCAGTTCTGGGATGTGGATGTGCGCTGGCACTATCCTGAGGCGGGGATGATTTGTGTGCTGGAAGTGGTTCCGGCGGGATAAACCGGAAACCAAATGTGGGAGGGGGCTTGCTCCCGATGGCGGTGGGTCAGTCGATATACAAGTTGACTGATCCACTGCCATCGGGAGCAAGCCCCCTCCCATATTTTTTACCGCAGTTATTTCTCGACGAACGCGCGTTCGATCAAGTAATCACCCGGCTCACGCATGCGTGGCGAAACCTTCAGGCCGAAGCTGTTCAGCACTTCGCTGGTCTCATCCAACATGCTTGGGCTGCCGCACAACATGGCGCGGTCGTCCTCGGGGTTGATCGGTGGCAGGCCGATGTCGCGGAACAGCTTGCCGCTGCGCATCAGGTCGGTCAGGCGGCCTTCGTTTTCGAAAGGCTCGCGGGTCACGGTCGGGTAGTAGATCAACTTTTCACGCAGGGCCTCGCCGAAGAACTCGTTCTGCGGCAGGTGCTCGGTGATGAATTCGCGATAAGCGACTTCGTTGACGTAACGCACGCCGTGGCACAGGATCACTTTTTCGAAACGCTCGTAGGTTTCCGGGTCCTGGATCACGCTCATGAACGGAGCAAGGCCGGTACCGGTGCTGAGCAGGTACAGGTGTTTACCCGGCTTCAGATCGTCAAGCACCAGGGTACCTGTCGGTTTCTTGCTGATGATGATCTCGTCGCCTTCCTTCAAGTGCTGCAATTGGGAAGTCAGCGGGCCATCCGGCACCTTGATGCTGAAGAACTCCAGATGCTCTTCCCAGTTTGGGCTGGCAATGGAGTAAGCGCGCATGAGCGGGCGGCCGTTGGGCTGTTGCAGGCCGATCATCACGAACTGACCGTTCTCGAAGCGCAGGCCCGGATCGCGGGTGCACTTGAAGCTGAACAGAGTGTCGTTCCAGTGATGAACACTGAGGACACGCTCGTGGTTCATGTTGCTCATGTACGGGGGACTCCTGGGAATGGGTCTGCGCCAAAGATGAAGTGCGCAATTGCACAGCATTCTAATGGCGGCGACAATATCTGTTAACTGGATTATTAAGATAAGGGTTATCGGTTATATCGATATGCGATTTACTCTCCGTCAACTGCAAGTCTTCGTCGCCGTCGCCCAGCAGGAAAGCGTCTCCCGCGCTGCTGGCCTTCTGGCCTTATCTCAATCCGCCGCCAGCACCTCGATTACCGAGCTGGAGCGCCAATCCAGCTGCCAATTATTCGACCGCGCCGGTAAACGCCTGAGTCTCAACGCTTTGGGCCATCAGCTGTTGCCTCAAGCGGTGGCGCTGTTGGACCAGGCCAAGGAGATCGAAGACCTGCTCAACGGTAAGTCCGGCTTCGGCTCCCTGGCGGTCGGCGCCACCCTGACCATTGGCAATTACCTGGCCACCCTGCTGATCGGCAGCTTCATGCAGCAGCACCCGGAAAGCCAGGTGAAGCTGCATGTGCAGAACACTGCCAATATCGTGCACCAGGTTGCGCACTACGAAATTGATCTGGGTCTAATCGAAGGCGACTGCAGCCACCCCGATATAGAGGTGCAAACTTGGGTGGAAGATGAGCTGGTGGTGTTTTGCGCGCCTCAGCACCACCTGGCCAAGCGCGGCGTGGCCACCATGGAAGAGTTGACCCATGAGGCATGGATCCTGCGGGAGCAAGGCTCCGGCACGCGCCTGACCTTTGACCAAGCCATGCGTCATCACCGCAGTGCGCTGAATATCCGCCTGGAGCTGGAGCATACCGAGGCGATCAAACGGGCGGTGGAATCGGGTTTGGGGATTGGGTGTATTTCCCGGCTGGCGCTGCGCGATGCATTTCGCCGTGGCAGCCTGGTGCCGGTAGAAACCCCGGACCTGGACCTGGCCCGGCAGTTCTACTTCATCTGGCATAAACAGAAATACCAGACCTCAGCGATGCGCGAGTTCCTGGAGCTGTGCCGCGCCTTCACCGCCGGGGTTCAGCGCAGCGACGAGATCGTGCTGCCAAGCATTGCCTGATCGTTAGATCAGAATCACTGCCCACACCAGGGTGATCATGGTCAGTGCCACGAATTGCGCGGCGCTGCCCATGTCCTTGGCGTTTTTCGACAAGGGATGGCGATCAAGAGAAATACGGTCGATCGCCGCTTCTACCGCCGAATTGAGCAATTCAACGATCAAGGCCAACAGGCACACCGCAATCAGCAGCGCCCGCTCAACACGGCTGACGTGCAGGAAAAAACTCAGCGGGATCAGGATGACGTTCAACAGCACCAGTTGACGGAACGCCGCCTCACCGGTGAAAGCCGCGCGCAGGCCATCCAGGGAATAGCCCCCTGCATTAAAGATACGTTTGAGACCGGTTTGACCCTTGAAAGGCGACATAGACGTAGGCAACTGAACCAAAGAAGTGGGGAAACTAGATCACGCAAAGTCAAAAAAGCGTGAATCGGTAACAACTTAATGCTGCGAAATAGACTCAAGTTGTTGCAAGAGCAGCGCCGCCTGGGTCCGCGTGCGCACCCCCAATTTGCGAAAGATCGCCGTGACGTGAGCCTTGATGGTCGCTTCCGACACACTCAGCTCGTAGGCGATCTGCTTGTTCAGCAAACCTTCGCAGACCATGGTCAGCACTCGAAACTGCTGGGGCGTCAGGCTGGCCAGGCCATCGCGGGCGGCCTTGGCTTCGTCGGACACGTTGATTTGTTCAAACGCTTGGGGCGGCCAGGAAACATCACCGTCCAACACTGCGCGCACGGCCTTCTGAATATCTTCCATCGCGCTGGACTTTGGAATGAAGCCACTGGCGCCAAATTCCTTGGAGCGCACCACTACGTCGGCGTCTTCCTGGGCAGAGACCATCACCACGGGGATCTGAGGGTATTGCCCACGCAGGAGCACCAGCCCCGAGAAACCGTAGGCGCCAGGCATGTTCAGGTCGAGCAGCACCAGGTCCCAATCGGATTTTTCAGTAAGGCGGGCTTCCAGCTCGGCAATGCTGGCCACTTCAACCAGGCGCACGTCGGGGCCAAGACCCAGGGTCACGGCCTGATGCAGCGCACTGCGAAACAGCGGGTGGTCATCGGCTATCAGGATTTCGTATGTGGCCATTGATTAAATGATCCTGTTTTTTATGGCAGCCCTGATGGGTTCAGGGTTCGCCAGTACACCAGGCAACGGCCAGGCAGCCATTGCCACAGGGCAGGTTCAACGTCAAAAGCACCTGAATCGACGTCGAAAATTCACGGTTGCGCCCCAATCGGCGCCCAGCATGCCCAGCGCAGCCTGGGGGGTCAAGCACTACGCCCATGGGCATTTTAGCGAGGTGCGGGTTTACGCTGCCATCATGCAAACGTCGCCTGGCTATCGCGCTTATATATAGGGTGCAAGACGAGTATGGACGCTGTCGGCCGGATCCAGTGGCAACTGGAACTTTGCGGCCAGGTAATGGGTGCTGAATACGTCAAGATAGGCGTCCAGCACTTCGCTTGCCGCGGCGTCATCGGCCAGCTCCAGGCACAGGGCCGCGACTTCGGCGGTGCAGAAATGGTCGTCGCGCTTGGAGCGGCGCAGTTTGTAGCGCGAGAGCTGCTCCGGCGCCAGACTCAATACCGGCAGATGCTCCAGATAAGGGCTCTTGCGGAACATCTTGCGCGCTTCGCTCCAGGTACCATCCAGCAGGATGAACAGCGGGCGCCTGCCTTCTGCCACCGTCACGGTACTGACGACACGCTCGGCGGCCACGAATTCGCCGGGGAACACAATGTAGGGCTGCCACTGCGGGTCAGCGAGCAGGGTGAGCAAATCCGGGTCGACTTCGGTGCGCGACCAGGCGAAGGCGGTAGTGTCGTCGATAACATCGGCGATCAGCCAGCCGGTGTTGCTGGGCTTCATCGGTTCGACATCGTGCATCAGCAGGCACATGGCAGACCTGGCTGCGACCCGGGGGCGCCAGGCGCACAGGCAATACTCGGGAATGACCCGGCAGCCGGGACAGCGTTCGGCACGGGAGCCTCGATTGACGAAGGGCTTGATCGCGCGTGCCAGTCGCTGGGTACGCAGGCGGGAGACGGCGTGGCTCATCGGATGCGCCGTACAGAGGGGTAGATCGACACGGACAAAACTCGTGAAAGGCTGAAGTGGCCGCAGTTTACCAGCGATACGCCTGGCTGTAGTGGCAAGGCGTCACCTATAATTGCGCGCCACTGAACGCACAGCGCAGTGGCTGGTCTATGCACCAGTAACCGAATCAGGAGAGTTTCATGCTGCGTTCCATGCTGCGTCTTGCCGCCCCATCCATCGCACTTGCGCTGGTACTGCCTGTGGGCGCCCAGGCGGCCTCGCTGCTGGAGGCCCAAATGAACCGGAAGCTGCAAAGCGTCGCTGCTGAAAGTAACAAGGACCTGCCCCGGGAAATCGACGAGAAAACCCTCGAAGTCGCCTACACCGTTGAAGGCATGCAGTTGATCGATCACCTGAGCGTCTTGCCCGACCGTGCCGAACAAATGCGCGCCAACCCCAAGGCTGTGTACTTCCAACTCGGGCAAAGCGTGTGCCTGAACAAAGGTTATCGCGAGCTGATGGCCAAGGGCGCAGTGATGCGCTACGAAATCACCGAGAACAAGACCAACCGTCCTGTGGCATCGGTGAAGTTCGTGGAAGCGGATTGCCCGGCACCGGCTGCCGCCAAGAAGAAAAAGTAATCTTCGCTAGCCCCTAGCGCGCTGCTGTCCAGTAGCGCGCACTCCCCCGCGTCAACTCCCTGAACATCGCTGAACTACCTGATGAGCGACCAATAAGCGGTTGCCAGCCAAGGGTTTTTCGGCCCATCATCAAGTCATCCCAATCGCCCGTTCATAACGGCTCCCGTGCTGTTCTGTAACAATTTCTGAGCAAAACAGGGTTGCCCTCCTGCGACTTGCAGTGCAAAGGTTTTTTAAATCACAAGGAACATACAGAGCCCGTTTGTCGCCTGGCAAACATGTGCAATGCCTTGGGCATGCAGCGACACAAGCAGTGTCGTGGCCCCGGACGAATTTCTCGCCGCAGGCCCAGCCTCTGTGAAGAAGGAGAAGTTGAATGCCTTACGAACCGAATGACAGCCTGATCCGGCATTTTGAAGAAAACGGCGCTGACCTTACGCAGCAGGTCGAAGCTCAACTCCAGCAGATCGCCCCCAACAGCCCGAATATCCCCCTGTATCGCGACATGATTCTGACCGTGCTACGGATGGCCCAGGACGACCGCAACCGCTGGAACGCCAAGATCACCTTGCAAGCCATTCGCGAACTGGACCACGCCTTCCGCGTACTCAAACAGTTCAAGGGGCGCCGCAAAGTCACGGTGTTCGGCTCGGCACGCACCCCGGTGGAAAGCCCGCTGTACGCCTTGGCCCGCGAGGTGGGTGCCGCACTGGCACGCTCGGACCTGATGGTGATCACCGGTGGTGGCGGCGGCATCATGGCGGCGGCCCACGAAGGGGCTGGCTTGGAACACAGCCTGGGCTTCAACATTACCCTGCCGTTTGAACAGCATGCCAACCCAACCATCGATGGCACCGAGAACCTGCTGTCCTTCCACTTCTTCTTTACCCGCAAGCTGTTCTTCGTCAAGGAAGCCGATGCGCTGGTGCTGTGCCCGGGTGGTTTCGGCACACTGGATGAAGCCCTGGAAGTATTGACCCTGATCCAGACCGGCAAGAGCCCGCTGGTGCCGGTGGTGTTGCTGGATGCGCCGGGTGGCGGTTTCTGGCAGGGGGCCCTGGACTTTATCCGTAGCCAACTGGAAGCCAATCGCTACATCCTGCCCACTGACCTCAAGCTGGTACGCCTGGTGTACAGCGCTGAAGAGGCAGTGGAAGAGATCAATAGGTTTTATGCCAACTTCCATTCCACGCGCTGGTTGAAACGTGAGTTTGTGGTGCGCATGAATCACCCGCTCAGTGATCGAGCGCTGGCTCATTTGCAGAGTGAATTTGCCAGCCTGCGGTTGAGTGGAGAATTCCAGCAGCTTGCCTATACGGGCGAGGAGCATGATGAGCCGAAGTTCAGCCATTTGACGCGGTTGGTGTTCAACTTCAATGGCCGCGACCAGGGCCGGCTGCGGGAGCTGGTGGATTACATCAACTTGCCGGAGAACTGGGCGCAGGCCCAGGGGAAGACGCAACAGCGGGTAGCGCCGCAGCCGGCGTGAAATCCAGAAACGCAGAATCCAGAAACGAAAAAAGGCCCGCTATTTTCATAGCGGGCCTTTTTTGGGGGCTTCAGGTTTGGTGTTTCAGGTGTAGATCGAAGGTGAGGCCATTGGGGCTGCTTCGCAGCCCAACGCGGTGCAAGCCCGCTCACCACAAACAAGCCCGTTCACCGCACAACAAAGTGTTCAGTCGTCCATATCTCGACCGCTGAGTAAGCGGCTGATCATTTCCATCGAAAAACCGCGATAACTCAAGAAACGCCCCTGCTTCGCACGTTCCCTGGCATCGATGGGGAGATGACCAGAAAATTTGCGACGCCAGGTGTCTTCCAGTTGCGCCTGCCAACTGATACCGCACTCACGCAAGGCAAGGTCGATATCGGCGCGCTGTAAACCGCGCTGGCTCAGCTCTTCGCGAATCCGCGCGGGGCCGTAGCCGGAGCGAGCTCGGTAGGAGACAAAACTTTCGAGGTAACGGGCTTCCGAAAGCAGCCCCTCTTCCGTCAAACGGTCAAGGGCAGTTTCGATCATCTCGGGTTCCGCGCCGCGCTGACGCAGTTTACGCGTCAGCTCGACTCGACCGTGCTCGCGGCGAGCGAGCAGGTCCATTGCGGTGCGCCGAACGGCGACAAGTGTATCCAGTACAACAGTCATCGTTTGCTTCAGATGTCAGTGTCGGCTTCTTCTACTTCTTCAACCGGCTCGCGGTTGGCGGCAGCTTTCACGTCTGGTGCTGGGGTCAGCAGTTTGTCGCGAATCTGCTTCTCAAGCGTGGCAGCGATATCCGGGTTGTCCGCCAGGAACTTGGCCGAGTTGGCCTTGCCCTGACCGATCTTGCTGCCGTTATAGGCATACCAGGCACCGGACTTCTCGACGAAGCCGTGCAGCACGCCCAGATCGATCATCTCGCCGTTCAGGTAGATACCCTTGCCGTAGAGAATCTGGAATTCAGCCTGGCGGAAAGGCGGAGCCACTTTGTTCTTCACGACCTTGACGCGGGTTTCGCTACCCACAACCTCATCACCCTCTTTCACCGCGCCAGTACGGCGGATGTCCAGACGGACCGACGCGTAGAACTTCAGCGCGTTACCACCGGTGGTGGTTTCCGGGCTGCCGAACATCACGCCGATCTTCATACGGATCTGGTTGATGAAGATCACCAGGCAGTTGGCGTTCTTGATGTTACCGGTGATTTTACGCAGCGCCTGGGACATCAGGCGGGCTTGCAGGCCCACGTGCATGTCGCCCATTTCGCCTTCGATTTCTGCCTTGGGTACCAGAGCTGCCACGGAGTCGACCACGATCACGTCGATGGCGTTGGAGCGCACCAGCATGTCGGTGATTTCCAGGGCTTGCTCACCAGTGTCCGGCTGGGACACCAGCAGGTCGTCAACGTTGACGCCCAGCTTGCCGGCGTACTCAGGGTCGAGGGCGTGCTCGGCGTCGACGAACGCGCACGTGGCGCCCATTTTTTGCGCTTGGGCAATCACCGACAGGGTCAGGGTAGTTTTACCGGAAGATTCAGGGCCGTAGATTTCAACGATACGGCCTTTTGGCAGGCCGCCAATGCCGAGCGCGATGTCCAGACCCAGAGAGCCAGTGGAAATAGCCGGGATCGCCTGACGGTCGTGATCGCCCATACGCATTACGGCACCCTTGCCGAATTGACGTTCGATCTGACCCAGGGCCGCAGCCAAGGCTTTCTTCTTGTTGTCGTCCATTAAAGTCCTCACGTAATCAATAAGGCCTGACGGCCAACACCTGTATAAGTAGACAGTATTGTTCCACAAAGATCAGAGATCGCCTACCCCTGATTTTCTATTTCTGCTGCAGCTCGTCGCAACAAGCCCTCCAGCGCGGCCTTCACCGTTTGTCGGCGGACCTCATCGCGGTTGCCGGGGAAGTGCGCAAGCTCGGCCGTGACCTCCTCGCCAACACCAAAGGCCAACCATACGGTGCCCACCGGTTTGTCCGCCGAACCACCATCCGGCCCCGCCACACCGCTGACCGCCACGGCAAAGCGCGCCAGGCTTTTCTCCTGGGCGCCGCGCACCATGGCCTCCACCACTTCCTGGCTGACCGCCCCAACCTTTGGAAACAACGTCTCCGGCACATTCAACTGCCGGGTCTTCTGCCGATTGGAATAGGTGACATACCCCGCCTCGAACCAGGCCGAACTCCCCGGGATCCGCGTAATGGCCTCGGCGATACCGCCACCGGTACAGGATTCGGCCGTGGTGACGTGGGCATTGAGCACCTGCAGGCGGCGACCCAGTTCAGCGGCAAGTTGAGTGATTTCCTTCACGACGGTCTCCAGAAGTGGGCGGGGGTTTGCCTACCCTACAGGAGCAAATCGCTCATGCAAGCGACAGACGGGAACAAGAGATTAGCGGGTGACAGCGCGCACATAAGCCTGGCAAGCGCGCAAGGCGATCAGTCCTTGGTCGCCGGCATCGGTGATGCCGATAATTCGTTGAGCATGCGCCGGGTCAAGTCGGGCTCGCGCGGCTGCATGAACCACGCGGACGGCGGTGGCGGCGGTTGGCATTGCACAGCCACTGGCGGGCTCGGCTGCGTCGAGAAGGACTGACAACCGCACATCAGCAGTGGCCAGGCGGTCGCGCAGAGCAGCCTGGTTATGTTGCGCATCGCTTAACTCCCGAGCATGGTGTTGGGCGCTGGCACTGAGCTGTTGCTCCAGGGCCAGCCGTTTGTCCTGCTGTACCTGTTGCTGGCGCAGGGCTGCCTGGGTTTGTTGACTGAGCGCCTGGGCATGGACAGCCGCTTGCCGCTCCAACTGCGCCCCCAATCGCCAAGCCTGTACTTGCCAGGTCACCGCCACTAACAGGCAAACGCCGATCAATCGCCAAGCCCCTAGGAAGCGCATAACACCGCCTTCGCCAGCGCCCACAATCGCAAGCGATCCTCGAGCCCATTCAACCCGCCGTTGATCCGCCGTGTGATGGCGGTGAACTGATCCTTGTCTGCCAGCTCATTCAGGCCATTGCTCTGCCAGAACCAGGCGGCCGACTCAGCCGCCCATTGTGGTTGCTCCAACAACATGGGATATCTCAACAGACGATCATCACCAAACAACGCCTGGCTGCATGCCAGGTAATTGCGCCGACCGGTGATCTGGATCAGCCCCCTGCCCCGGTACAACTGACCATCGCCATCCGCTTCAGAGGTGTTGCCCAGGCGCGCGGCCAGGCTGCCGGTGTCGTATTTGCTCAGGTAGTGATCGCTGCCCAGTTCACGGACGTAACGCAGTTCGCCGGATTCGTGGCCAATCTGGGCGAGGAAGGCGGCGATGCGCTTCGCACGGTTGATCTCGAAACGAACGAAAGCCGCATTCAAGGGCGCTAAAAAAAGGCCCGCTCTAAGGCGGGCATCCGGCATAACGCCAAGCAGTTGGGGGAGTGTTATCACCATTGGTTTTACTCTCGAAAAGTAGCTATCTCGACAACCCACCGGCCGTAATCGAACTGCGGTATCCCGTCGCCGGATCGCCGACATGAACCACCTGCCTTATCGACCATCGCCCCTGCATATAGGACGGCCAGCTCTCATCCAGCACTAACAGCCCTTCCGCGGCCAACAATGGATTGCCCGGGCAATCGATCAGCAACTTTAAATTTTCACGCCCCACACGGCGTAGTTCGCCTTCGGCAACGGCGCGGGCTTCGGCTTCGTTCTGGTAGCGTTGGCGTAAGGTTTTGAACGGGGCGTTCCCCACCTGGACTACGCGCTGCTTGCCGGCTGAGGCATCCCACCAACTGGCGCGGCAGCCTTCGTATTTCGAGCGGGATTTTTCGTCGAGTTTGGCGGTAATGAAGCTCTGTTCACCGGGGCGGTTATCATCCGTCACGGACAGCTTCACTTCCGGCAGTAGCTGGCCGGAGAGCGACTTGACTCGGCCGGCTTCGGCCAACACATAGAGTTCGTTAAACGGTTTGGTCACCGCACTATAGAGTCGGGCAAGGCGCGAAATGAACGCCATGTCGCTTTCGTTGGACTGGTCGATGTGCGCGATCGCAATCCCCTCCAGCGCTGGCGCCACTCGCGGTGAATAGCCGTGACGACTGACCAGTCGGCGAAACAGCGCGCCCAGGGTGGTCGGACCGTAACTGGCGGATCGACGCTGGCGGTAACCCGTTGCATCGACCACGCTGAAGGGCGCTGCGGTGGCTACGATCATCAAGCGCATGGGAAACAGCACCGGGGTCCGTTGGGTGACGACAAACTCGCCCTTCTCCACCAACCCCGATTCCAGGTAACCGACACGCAAGCCGATCTTGCCGTTCAGAGTGGGCAGGCCGTCCAGCCCCTCGATATTGAGGGTCAGCTCCAGCCGGTCACTCTCAATGCCCGCAGCGTCAGTGTGGCTCCAGCGCATCAGGCGTTGATTGAGCAGCGCCGCGTTGGCGCCATAAAACTCGACGATAGGCGTAAATCCCTGTGCCATGCAGCCTCCTTAATCCCAGGCCAAAACGGGTCGCACAGCACCTGACCGAGCGTGCAATTCCGGCACGATCACCCACACGCCGGCCGGTAGCACCGGGCCATATTCGGCAAGCTCGGGGTTCAGGCGCCAGAGGGTTTCTTCCGCTGCGTCATCGCAACGGCCCAACTCCCGATAAAGCAACAGATTGACCGAATCACCGGCGATACTTCGCACTCTACGCATTGACGAATTCCTCTAACTCCAGCGTCCAGGCCATGACCATAGCGGTGCCGTCATCGATCACATTGCTCTGGGTTTCCACCACCGAATTAATCCGCCACAAGCCCCAGTTACGGCCGATGCCGTCAACCAAAGGCAACGGCGCACGCGTGTTTTGCAGCGCGCGCAACTCGTCCAAGCGCTGCATGCCTACGCCGTACATGGCCGTGCCGCTGAATGTGAGTTTTTCCAGCTTCTGCCCGCTCTGCCGCGACTGCGACTTGCTGGCAATAATCGCCAGGTCACTCCAGCCGCCGTCGCTGGCACGGATCAACGAGGAATAGGCAAATCCTCGGGACAAGCCAAAGATAAAGTCGCCGAGCACCATTTGTTGTCGCATCAGTCACCTCCTGGAGGATCGGCCAGTGCCGCGTTGCGTCGGATGCCCAGGCTGTCGGTGAGCATCGGCATGCATTGGAACTGCAGCGCCTGGATCACCTGGTTGACGACCTGCTGGGCATCGGCGGGGTTTACACCGGTGATCTGGATACTCGGGGCGAGGGTGACTTGCACGTTATCCGTGCGCGCCGCGTTGAGTTCCTTGCTCACCGCATTGGGTGCAGGCAGGCGATCACTTGAACTGAACAATTTGTCGCCCAGCCAGGCGCCCGCCTCACTGCCCAGCAAACCGCCAATTGCGCCACCGACAGCGGTGCCAACGCCGGGGAAAACCAGAGTGCCGATAGCGGCGCCTGCGGAGGCACCGGCCCAGGCACCACCGGCGGTGCTGAGGCCTGAGCCGACGGCTTTTACGTCACCATTGCGCACGCCTTGAACCACATTGACTGCAGCGTCAACGTACCGCAGCGGACCGAGACGGCGGGCGCCGACCGACTCCAGCCGGTTCATCGTGTCAGCCAGGCGGGAGGTTGTCGGCATTGGTACGCGGACAACATCTCCAGTGGAATGACTCAAAGGGCTGGACGATAAAGGTTGGGGAGTATTCGCACCCACTTGGCCGGGCATCGGAATCAAGCCTCGTTCCAATGCGTCAATTAACCCGACGCCCCTGCCTGGCGCCAGATTGCGCACGGCACTGCTCCCCAGCCGAGTGTCCGGCGAACTTGGGGAGACACGCTGAGTTGTTGCGCCGCCATGAAAGCCTAATCGTGGGGCTTCCAATACCTTGCTCACCTTCTCGAACAGGTTGCGCACCGTCGCGTTAAACCCACTGGTCGCTTTACTGGAGGTAGAGGTGTTCCTCAACCTCGCCAATCTTGGTCTACCCGAATTTTTGCGCCCGCTCGTGTACTTTGGTCCGAAGCGCTCGCGCCCACGTAGCGCCTCGCTGACGCCTGGGCAGCAACCGTCGCTCCCCTTGCTGGCGCCCTTGAACAACGCGCCAACGCCGGGAATTTTACCAAGCGTCACCTCAAGTGTTTTGTCTGAAACCTTGGTCCTGGCCGACTCCGCCAGGCCTTCACCCGACCACTTGAGCAACTGTGTGATCGAGGATTCGTCGGCAGACGCTTTTTCTTTCGGCGTGTTTTTCGCTTCACTGCCGGTGGAGCCGCCAGCCGTGCCCGCCAGTGCTGCGCTCGTAATGAACAATGTGCTGTTGAGCGTTTCCAGTGTTTCACGCAGCCGCACTTGCTCCAGGGTCAAGGCGTTGATATCCACACTGACGGTGATCAGCGCCGAGCTGAGTTCGGACTGCGGCTGCGGCGCCGCCTCCAGACTCAGAGGAGTGGCAAGGCTTGCGGAAAACGGCGCGAGCACACTACCAAGCTCCACATCGCCGATCATCCAGCGCTTGTCTTCCTGGGCGAGCCTGGTCTGATATTGAGTCTCTTGCATCCCGCTTACTCCTGTTTAACGCCAAGGCGAGTGATCGCGATGTCGTAGCGGCGCAATGCTTTGCCGGCGTCCCAGTCAAGGATCTCAGCCTCATTGACCGAATAAATCAGCGGCACCACATCGAGGATTACTTCGATGTCGCGCTCCGAAAGAAGTCCGCCGGTTTGTTTAAAAAATCGTCGATGTGCCCTTGCAGTTCGGTCCAGTCGGGCACGGTCAGGTTGGCGAGGTCGGGGATCATCAAGCCGGTGCAATGGGCGGTAATGAACTCGGCGCGCTCTTTGTTGGTGACGAGTTTTTTCATTACCTTGGTGGCACGCAGAGCGGGCATTTCCAAGGGCAGTTCAGTGAGCGTCCGACCGGCCGCGTCGAGAGGCAGCAACAATTGGACGGGCTGATCGTGGGTTGCCGTCGCTTGCTCATCCAGAAAAAACGACGCAGGACGCGTCGACATCTCGTGTACGTATTGGGCGATGCTGACGTAGTCCGGGCGCTTGAGTTGGTCGAGCTCTTTTTCCGACAGGCCGGTGGCGAGTTTCGCCAGTTCGAAGAACTGGTCGTCCTCGTCGTCACCGGCCCGGGCCAGCGCTTCTTTTTGCGCGGCGTAGTACAGCGGTTTGAGTTGAACCTGCTGGATCGGCGCGCCTGTGTCGGCGGTGATCGGGGACAGCAGGCTATGCAGCGGAGGCATCCAGGCCATGGAGCAATTCCTTGGTTAAGTATGGGGGCGAGCACGCCCGCCCCCCGGGGGTTACGGCATCAGCACGGCGCGGCGCGCATCGCCGAGAATGTCGACACCGTTGAGCACGAATTTCTGAGTGCGCACGTCGATGTCGATCACCGGAATGCCGTTTTCCAAGCGGTTGTAGGTGCGGCAGGACAGCTCCAGGGTGGTGGTGGGTTTCTCGCCCATCTTCAGCGCGGCCTCGCCCAGGGACTTCAGCTTGCCGCCGACGGTGTGGTAGGTGAAATACGTCCTGCCGTCCTGGTCCTGGCCGGCTTCACGCACGTTCAGCAGGATGTCCTCGCCCAAGGTTACGCCCAGGGCTAGCATGATTTCCGGACCCGCGCCTTGCAGTTCCAAAGTGGCATTCAGCACCTTGGCGCTCTTGGCCATTTCTTCGCCGATAAAGCGTCCGCCGGTCATCGACTCCATGTCGAAATCGATCTTCGGCGGTGTGAACGAGTTGACCGTCGCGGACAACGGCAGGCCTTGAAGGGTGGCCGCAATGGCCTGTCTGACTCGGTTGGTAAACATTAGAGAACGTCCTCCAAGAACTGCTCGATGATTTCATCGCGGGCGTTGAGTTGATAAATCATGTGTTCGTTCGGCGCATAGCGGCCGTAATCGATGACGATGAACCAGGTGCCGTTCTTGTACTTCTCGACACTGTTGAGTTCCGGGTGCAGGTACACGCTGCCGCCGGGAATGGTTTCGTCGGCGACCAGGGTTTGCAGCCAGTCGTTGATGCGCTTGACCTCCTGGTCCATGAAGGACTTGGTGAGGTTCTTGGCCATGGCCTTTTGACCCGCCTTGACCAGCTTGCGGCTGATGGCGTCTTCCAGGCCGACGTAGCTGATGAACTTGCCGGTGATGGAGCGGTTACCCAGCAGCGAAAAACCGCCGAGGATGGTGCGGGCGTAGTAGCTCACGCCGTAACGGTTGAGCAGGTCGCCTTCGGTGGAGGTGTCGAGGATGTTGTACTCGACCACGCGGGAAACGTCCTCGGCGAACGTCACCTGATTACCTGGGCTTTCCCACTGCTTGACCTTGGCCAGCGCAGCGATCGCCAGGGACGATGGCGCGAGGAACACGTTTTTCTTCGCCGCCTTGGAGTACACCGACGGCATGTTGTGCACCAGCAGGCAACGGTCGAAACCGAGGTCAGCACCGCCCAGTTCACCGCTGTAGGTCACCTGATCGGCCACCGCAGCGTCCTTGCCATCCAGCACCACACGGGCCTTGATACGCTTGCCGAAGGCAGCGAACTCACCGGCCACCGCCTTGGTACCGGTGAAGCCTGGGGCGCCGATGATGGTCAGGTCTTCCGGCACGCTGGCCAGTGCGGCCAGGCCCAGCTTGCGACCGGTGACCGGCTCGTTGCCGCCGATTACATTGTTGAGGGTGTCCGCCAGGGTGGCGCCCTCCTCCACGATCACCACATAGACCGGAACCTTGACCACTTTGAGGATCTGGTAGACCGCGTGGAACAGCGTGCCAGTCTCCGCACCAGTAGGGTCCAGCAGCGCCTGGGTGGTGAAACTGTTGATACGGAACGGCGCGTTTTTCGGGATCGACGCATGGGCATTCGGCGCGGTGCCGACCAGGCCGATCACGTTGTCGCCGAGGCCACCCATGGCCTCGGGGGATTCGGTGGCATTCACAGTGATGCCGTTGTGCTCGAAGTTCAGAACCTCAGCCATGGTTAGTCAGCCTTCTTGGTGGTGGCCTTTTTGGCCGGGGTGGCGTTGAGGACGCTGGTCAGTTCCAGGCGACCAGCGGTGCGCAGAGCGGATGCTTCGACGTCCAGCAGTTCCAGTTCCTCACCGACGGTGGACCAATGGCCACCTCCGGTGGGGAATGGGATGAGGACGGTGTAGGTTTGGCGGGTGGGCATGAGTGGAATTCTCCGAGTGGAAAACGCCAAAGCCCCTGCGGGAGGGGCTTTGGGGAGGCGAAAAAAAACCGCTTTCGCGGAGGGTTACTTTAGGAACTCCGGTTTAGGAGGCCATACAACGGCATCAGGATCGCTCCCTTGATCTGGAATATCTCGCAGGCCCTGACGGTACGCCAAGAACACAGCTTTATTTTTATCCAACATTGGATAGTCGGGCATCGCCGCATAATCACTGGCAGACAAATCCTGATCACGAGCACTACGAATGACTTGCCACTTAATGAGTGGGTGAAGTTCGGCAGGCACAAAAATTGGTTTCATAGTCTCTCCTTAGCTCAACGCCAACATAGTTCCCCAGTCGCCTGGACTGGTAACAACACCTGTGCACGCGCCTGCCAACATCACTTCGACAATGCCGGAAGCAGAAGTCCGCATTGGATGAAGGTGGTAATAGGCGCCAAACAGTTCACTGGGCGCAACCACCGTCGAGCACCAGCGCCACTTGCCTTTTTCTGCACCGACACTCCAAGCGCCAGTAATTGAACCCTCCAAGACACGGACGAAAGCGCCCAATGTAATATAGGAGTTGAGTGGAACCGCGCCCGTTCCATTAGCAAGCGCCGTATCAACCGTATAAGGGAAAGCGAGCCAAGGAGCAGCGTCGGCGGTTGCCCACTTCAATTGCCACACGTTTACAATAGTTCGAAAGTACTCACTGGCTCTGATATTGAAGCCGGGGAATTGTTCGCGCACGTCTGCCTGGACCTGCAGCAGAAAATCCACATCTGCCTGCGGACGACCTGTAGCTTGAGAGGCAGTGGTGATTGAACGAAGCTTGTTACATGCCACCTCGCCATGAATCCCCCAGTTATCGATCAACTTTCCATCGGCGCTGGGGTACAAATTGAAATTTTTAGTCACCGCAAGCCTGGGCAAACGGCTTTTCAAATCTAAAAGCTGTGCATCGTAGGCGCGCCGAGCATCCGCAATCGCCTTATCAATCTCACCGACCTTTCCAGTGATTACATTGGTAAGACTATTCGCCGCACTGACGACGGCAGCCAGCTGCTGTTCTGTACTCAAAATACGATCTCCTTATCTGTTTTGATCACTCAGAAAAACTTAATTAACCACTACAAAAAATTCACTGCTAAAAAGTACTACCCTTACGCTCAAGTACCATTACTCGAAATAAGAGCCCGACCCCTCTGGCCATATTGTCGACACTCGCGGCAGAGAGAGCCGCCAACTCATCGACCAACAACACATTAAGATTTTCACTCCCTACCACAATTGTCACGCTATCCGCCGGCAACGGCGAAACATCCAACGTAAACTTTTGCAGTACCCGAGCTGCCGCCGCTTTATACGTCAGCAACTTCCCCGCCACGGAATACACCGCCAGCAAAGTCCCACTGGCGAGGTAAAAACCAAACTCGCCAATTTCATACTCAGCCTCGCCATCAAACAGCGCGGCCATCCTGAGTTGGCGGTCGCCTAGGTCTTCGTAATCCACAATGGCGACCCGCTGGCGCTCATCGCGCAAGGCCAGCTCTGTGCCCTCAGGGTTGTAGCGGCCGGTACCGGCGCCGATGTGCGTGATTTCGCCTTTCAAACCCTGGTTTTTGGCCTGCAGCACTTCATCCAAACCCTTGGAGGTGAAGCGCACCAGGCGCGTAATGTCATCTGTCATGGCTGCGCCCTAAGGTCGTAGTCGTTAATGGTGTAGTGCTGGGCAACGCCTGCACTGTTTAGTCGAGCAACCAATGCCAATTCAGGTAGTGCACCTCGCAGGCTTAACTCGCTGTCGCTGAACGGGGCGTGAACAAACGCGGTCAAGGCAAGTCGACCTTGCGTCTCATGCACTACGGTGATCGTGGCTCGATCCCGCTCACTCTTAGCCGCATTGATACGGCGAATCAGCCGATTGTGATCACCACTGGACCAACTGCGCCCGATGATCGCCTGCACATCAAAGGTGTAAGGCACGCCCAATGGCCGCTGCTGATACCAGGCGCTGATGTTGGGGGTGAAACCCAGCGATTCCACCGCGTGGTTCAACGATTTTGGTGTGCCCGCCTGGCGCTGGATCTGCCAGGACAAGGCCACGGTGAGACGTTTTTCGGTCTCGCTGGCGTCTGCATCCCATTCGCTGACGCCACGGTCGGCGGCCAAGTAAGGAAGAAATTCGGTGGGCGTCTGCAGCGGATTCATCAAGGCAGGAAAAGGTGGTACAACCCGCTCCAGCAACGTCCCAAACCCCAAATCCAAGGCCTTTTCCAGTGGTGAGCTGTTGGCGGGCAACAAACTCGCTTTGGGTTCACTCATAGCGTGCGCACCTCCACCTCGACGCCCGTGCAATACGGGGCCTGGAATGCCGTGCTGATGATCGGCGCCAGCGGCTCGAGGATCTGCAGTTGCGCGGCGCCGGCGCTGTGGATCGCATAGTCGATCCAACTTGGGTCCACGCGGCCTTCCAGGCGATGGCAGGACTCTGCGTAGTCTTGCAGCAGTTTCTGCGCAGCCACTTGCGTGAGCCCGGAGTCCGGGCCGGCGTTGATCTTCGCGATCACGCGGATTTTGTAAGGCAGGATTTGCGCAGCTTGCACGCTGACCAGATCGGTCTCTGGTCGTACATCCGGCCGTGCGAAATGTCGGCGAACACCGTCAAGCAAATTGGCGGAAGGTGCTCCGTCGCCGTCCCTGGAAAGCACGGTCACCATCACTTCGCCGGGCGCGGTTCGTCGACCGTTGCCGTCCTTGACCTGGGCCGCGTAGCCGTCCGGATCGAAGGTGTAGCTGACAGTCACCACGCCTGGCGTGGCGCTTTGCACCTTGACCGACGGCCGCTCGCCAAGGGTGAAGACTTCGCGGCGATACTGCATACGCGAACCCGCCGCCGGCGCATGGGGTGCCAGGTAATAACGCAGCCGCGCGTCGTCATCGCTCTCCAATGTCGGCGGTACAGGCGGGAAAGCCGCCGGATCACCGGGGTCGAGCACTTGGCGCTCCAGGCCCATATCGGCCAGGCGTGCATCCAGGTTACTGCCGGTGGCCCACCACGCCAGCATCTGCTTGATGCGGGCGTTGTACTTGCGTTCGTGGGTTTGCAGGCGCACGCAAAAAGCTTCCAGGGCCAGGGTCAGCAGCTCGCTTTCGTTGTCGAGGCTGACCTTGAGTTTGGCCGCGCTTTGCGGCGCGCGGGTGGCGACGTAATCGACGACAAACGCCTTGAATTCCGCCAGCAGCGGTTCGAATTCATCGACCGCGATAATCGCCGGCTCCGCCAGTTGGTTCTGGCCTGGGATCAGCATGCTCATGTCACGACCTCGAAGGATTGTTGGCGGTTTTTCCAGGTGCCGGCAAAACGCAGCAATAAACCGGCGCCCTGGCGGGTGGCGACGATGACCTGGGGTTGAAAGTCGGCAATGCCGTTCTGGGTGTTATAGAAGGCTTGCGCGGCATGGCTTTGAGCAAGGATCAGCAGGTCGTCGCCGAGGTTCTGGCCGAGCAGTTGCGGGATCATCGAGCCGTACATCGGGCGCTTCTGACGAGTGCCTAAGGGGGTGGTCAGCGCTCGGGTGGCACGCTGTACGAATTGCAGCCAGTCATCGACGGCTGCCCCCGTGTTCCTATCGATTCCGATCATGGCAACTCCTTATGCGCGGCTGATCACGCGCCCCTGGTGATCCACCACCGGGCCGCTCAAATGCACGCCGGCGGCATCCAGCGAGAGGCCGGTGGCGCCGAGTTGCAGGGTGATGCTCTGGGCACTCATGGTCAGGCTGGCAGCGCCGACCTTGATGTCGACCTGTTCGCGAGAACCGCTGAACGTGGTTGGGCCGTTGATCCAGTTGAAAGTGTGGCTGGCGTCGTCGTAGTCGCTTTGGGTGCCATCCTGATGGCGCCGTCGGGTCAGCGAGGCCACGCTGGACACGGGTGGAAACAGACTACTGTTCAGCCCGAACAACGCCACAGACTGCGCGCCCCCTTCCCCACCACCGTAGTTGAGCAGCAGGCATTGTTCGCCCACCGATGGAATTCGGGTTTCGGTCTGCGCACCCGCACTGGGGTTGAAGAATCGAATCGCCGGGGTAAGCAACTCACCATGGCTGACCTTGCAGGTATTGCTGGCAGCGTCGACCTCCTGGCACACGCCAATGCGGCAGAAACTTTCCGCGCGTCGATACAAGTCTTCGAGCTGGGCTTCCATTTCCGCCAGGCGCTCGACAATCGGCCCCAGTTGCATGCGTAACAATGCGTCGAACATGGACTACTCCTGCAGGGGCCGATATTGATCCGGATCGTCGATGTCCGAGACTTCCCAGGTGCGGGCAAACAGCGGCGTACCTGTGGGATCTTGGAGCAACGACGGGCCGAGATAGAGGGTTTGGGTGAAGGAAACGGTCCAGGTGTCGTAGTCCGTTTCAGCGCTGTAAAATCCGGAAGGCGCCGCAACGATGGACGTGGGTAAATCGCACTGATCCGGCGGCAGGCCCCAGCGGTTATCCAGGGCCAGGTCCATCAATTGGCTGGCCAGGTCGCACGCGTCAAAGGGTGCCGCGCCGCTGGCGACCGTAGCCTTGAGTGAAACCGACAAAACATGCGCCTTGCGCCCTTCAGGTGAACGAACCCCGGGACCGTTACGCTCCATGCTGATCAGCACGCCGGTGTGATCCCCGGCGCCGGCAAAGTCCTGGTGGTTGCCTACCTGTAATTGTGGGAAGGCACGCTTCAGCGCGTCCTCAATCGCTACAGGCAGTTGGGATGGTTTTTCGATATGTGTCATCAGTTGCGTCCTTGCAGCAGTTACTGCTGATCCGGTCGGGACGTCGGCGCTTCGTTGACCCCGATGCGCTTGGCCGCCCAGCGTTCATAAAGGCCGATGGCGACATCTGCGCCGGCCATGGCCGTCAGGCAACCAATGGCGCCGGCGGTCCAGATTGACATGCCGGCGGCGTAGCACAGCATCAATGCCGAAACCCCGCAGACCATGCACGCCCCGGACCGCAGGGCCAGGCGCCGGACCAGCGACCAACCGCGGGCGCCCTCCTTGTCGGCGCGCCACATTTCGCCGGATACGCCGCCGATCAGGGCCAGTGCGATCACCAGCCAGATAGGCATTTCCGCTAACGCTTGCTGCTCGTTTGTCATGTCACGCCTCCTGGCTGAGCAATGCCGGCGAAGGGCCGGCTTTCGGGTAAATCCATTTATAGGTAGGCATTCCAAAAAGCCCGGTTGCCCGGGCTTTTCAGTAATGCGGTCCAGCTTCGATCTTTCGGCGCTACTGGCGCGGTACGGATCTTTCCTCAATGTTTTTCCGACCACGATCCCTGTCTGCCGGATAACTGCTTCTGGTGCTTTACGCTGCACACCCGGGTCAGTTGCCAACCCTCTGAACCGTTAAGGCCGGTTCATCGCTGCCTGTTCTTGCAAAGCTGTGAAACTAAAGAGCGTCGGCATCCTTGCCGGTGTTGCCTGACATCCCTGCCATCGCTCTGATGGCGTCCTTGCCGATGTTGCGTGCCTTCCTTGTCTTCCTTGGCAGCATCCTTGCCGCCTCCACCAGGCCTTGTTGGCTGGCTTGAGATGAAGAGTATGCATGTATGCATATACAGTCAATGCACAAATGCATTTATTTTCGACATACTCATGCATGGATGCATTTCCGACCTTACGGGTAAAGGGTTTGACGATTTTCTATAGACGAAAAAAAGCCCGCTCGATGGCGGGCTTTCTCTTACACAAGAAGGTTAACGGGCGTACATCCCCCACCAGAACACATGGCCAAGGATGCTGATCTGCTCATCCTGAATATCCTGGAAGCTGTAGTCCTCATCCGGGTGTTCATCGCGATTGAAACTACGCAGGCGAATCCCGGAAGGCAGGCGATAGAGCTGTTTCACCCGCAACTGGCCGTTGTGATTGATGGCATACAAGTCGCCATCGACGATGTCGCCGATGCCACTTTTGCCAGCATTCACGCCGACCGTCGCGCCGTCGCGCAGTACCGGCAACATACTGTTGCCGCGCACCGTCACACACTTGGCCTGGTCGAACTGCACACCGTTATGCCGCAGGCTGCGCTTTCCAAAACGCAGGCTGGCCTTCTCGCTTTCCTCGATGACGAATCTTCCTGATCCAGCAGCCAATTCAACCTCGCGCAGAAAGGGGATCGACACCTCGTCATCATTAACTGGGGTGTCGTCGTCCCACAGGCTTATATCCTTGAGTTCCGAATGCATCGGGTCGCGCCCGTCATCGCGCAAAGCCCCCACTGCTGCGCGCCCGCGCAGTTGGTCGGTGCTGACGCGGAAGTACTCGGCGATGCGCGAGATGTGTTTATCCGACGGATCAACGATCTTGCCGCTGAGGATCCGGGACAACGTGGATTGAGGCACGCCAGTACGCCGGTGAAGCTCCGTAGGGGAGATCCGGTCGCGGTCCAGCAGCTCTCTCAAGACGATAGAAACGTTGCGTTTTTGCATAGCGGGGATAGTGAAGGGAGTTTTCGAGGTTGGCAAATGCTAATTTGCATAATCCATGCATTAATAATGCATTTGCCATGCCTGCGTCGCCTTCAACCTTGCGTGCTAACCTTGCCGCCATCACAAAACATGCCGGGCCAAGCGCCCCCTTTAGCCCATTTGAAGCGGTATGCGGAAAACCAAGAATGACCCAATGGCGAAATCAGAGCTTCTGGGGCAAGGCATGGATCTATGCTCTGCTGGCACTCTTCATGATAATTTCCGATGGCTCAGATCTTAGCTCGCTGGGCGACGGGGGCTCATCCAATCGCAAGCGCGTCTTCAGCCCGGGATTTATTGTGCTATGCGTTTTCGTCGCAGTGATTGAATTGACAGCGCTGAACCATTTTTATGGGGCAAACGCATGAGTCAGGCGCTGTAGTACAACGTTAAAGCCGCCCCAATCAAGTAAGGCTGCTCGGCCCCTGCAACGAAGCCTTGCGCATTTAAATTAATGCACCACCCCCTTTGCGTTTTACCTATCCGCTTGCGACCTGCGAAGGGCCGACCTCGCGTGTTAACCTTGCGGCCATTGCAAAATCAGCAGGGCCGAGCGCCCCACCTTTGCCCCACTCCTTTCAACGAATTTGCCTATTATCCAATGAGTAAAAACACGTCCGATCTGTCCTCTCACACCCCGATGATGCAGCAGTACTGGCGCCTGAAAAACCAGCACCCTGATCAGTTGATGTTCTATCGCATGGGCGACTTCTACGAGATCTTCTATGAAGACGCGAAGAAGGCGGCCAAGTTGCTGGACATCACCCTGACCGCGCGCGGGCAGTCGGCGGGGCAGTCGATTCCGATGTGCGGGATTCCCTACCATTCGTTGGAAGGCTACCTGGTCAAGCTGGTGAAGCTAGGCGAGTCGGTGGTGATCTGTGAGCAGATCGGCGATCCGGCCACCAGCAAGGGCCCAGTGGAACGCCAGGTGGTGCGCATTATTACGCCGGGGACGGTGAGTGATGAGGCGCTGCTGGATGAGCGTCGCGATAACCTGATCGCCGCGGTGTTGGGCGATGAGCGCTTGTTCGGGCTTTCGGTACTCGATATCACCAGCGGTAATTTCAGCGTGCTGGAGATCAAGGGTTGGGAGAACCTGCTGGCAGAGCTGGAGCGCATCAACCCGGTGGAGTTGTTGATCCCGGATGATTGGCCGAAGGATCTGCCAGCGGAAAAACGTCGTGGGACCAAGCGTCGTGCGCCGTGGGATTTCGAGCGTGATTCGGCGCTGAAAAGCCTGTGCCAGCAGTTCTCGGTACAAGACCTGAAGGGCTTCGGCTGCGAAACCCTGACCCTGGCCATCGGCGCTGCCGGCTGCCTGCTCAGCTACGCCAAGGAAACCCAACGCACCGCCCTGCCGCATTTGCGCAGCCTGCGCCATGAGCGCCTGGACGACACCGTGGTGCTCGATGGCGCGAGCCGTCGCAACCTGGAACTGGACACTAACCTGGCCGGCGGGCGCGATAATACGTTGCAATCGGTGGTCGACCGTTGCCAGACGGCCATGGGCAGCCGCTTGCTGACTCGCTGGCTGAACCGTCCACTGCGGGATTTGACGGTACTGCAAGCGCGTCAGACATCTATTACCTGCCTGCTGGACGGCTATCGCTTTGAAAAGCTGCAACCGCAGTTGAAGGAGATCGGCGATATCGAGCGCATCCTGGCGCGGATCGGCCTGCGCAATGCGCGGCCCCGCGACCTGGCGCGTCTGCGCGATGCCCTCAGCGCCCTGCCGCAACTGCAAGTGGCAATGACCGAGCTGGATACCCCTCACCTGCAACAGCTCGCTGTAACGGCTGGTACCTACCCGGAACTGGCAGCGCTGTTGGAAAAGGCCATCATCGACAACCCGCCGGCGATCATCCGTGACGGTGGCGTACTCAAGACCGGCTACGACAGCGAACTGGACGAACTGCAGTCCCTGAGCGAAAACGCCGGGCAGTTCCTGATCGACCTGGAAGCCCGCGAAAAAGCCCGCACCGGCCTGGCCAACCTGAAGGTGGGCTACAACCGCGTGCATGGCTATTTTATCGAGCTGCCGAGCAAGCAGGCCGAGTCGGCGCCCATCGACTATCAACGCCGCCAGACACTCAAAGGTGCCGAGCGTTTCATCACGCCCGAACTGAAAGAGTTCGAAGACAAGGCGCTGTCGGCCAAGAGCCGTGCCCTGGCCCGGGAAAAGATGCTCTACGAGGCCTTGCTCGAAGACTTGATCAGCCAACTCGCACCGCTGCAGGACACCGCTGCTGCTCTGGCGGAACTGGATGTGCTGAGCAACCTCGCCGAGCGGGCGCTGAACCTCGACCTGAACTGCCCGCGCTTTGTCAGCGAGCCGTGCATGCGCATCGTGCAGGGGCGTCACCCGGTGGTGGAGCAGGTGCTGACCACGCCGTTCGTCGCCAACGACCTGTCGCTGGATGACGATACCCGCATGTTGGTGATCACCGGTCCGAACATGGGCGGTAAATCCACCTACATGCGTCAAACCGCGTTGATCGTACTGCTGGCGCATATCGGCAGTTTTGTACCGGCAGCCAGTTGCGAGCTGTCCCTGGTGGACCGCATCTTCACCCGGATCGGCTCCAGCGATGACCTGGCCGGTGGCCGCTCGACCTTTATGGTGGAAATGAGCGAGACCGCGAATATCCTGCACAACGCCACCGAGCGCAGCCTGGTGCTGATGGACGAAGTGGGACGCGGCACCAGCACCTTCGACGGCCTGTCCCTGGCTTGGGCTGCGGCCGAACGGCTGGCGCACCTGCGTGCCTATACGTTGTTCGCCACCCACTACTTCGAACTGACCGTGCTGCCGGAAAGCGAGCCGTTGGTGGCCAACGTGCATCTCAATGCCACCGAGCACAACGAACGCATCGTGTTCCTGCATCACGTGCTGCCCGGGCCCGCCAGCCAGAGTTACGGCCTGGCCGTGGCGCAATTGGCCGGCGTGCCGAACGACGTGATCACCCGTGCCCGCGAGCACCTCAGCCGCCTGGAAACCACGGCCCTGCCCCATGAAACCGTAGTTGCCAGCCCAGCCAAGACGAGCCGCAAACCCGCTGCGCCGCACCAGAGCGATATGTTCGCCAGCCTGCCCCACCCGGTGCTGGATGAGTTGGCAAAGCTTGACCTGGACGACTTGACGCCGCGAAAAGCGCTAGAAATGTTATATGCACTGAAGACTCGGATATAACGCTGACGCTTACAAGCTGATAGACTCTCGCGCGGTTTGGGATGCTGCTGGCTTTTAGCCTGGCCTGCAGACTATCGCTCCCAAACCTCGCGAGCCCTACCACAAAGGGTTTCGCTGCCGCCGCCTGAGGAGAGAATTAGAAATGACCTTCGTCGTCACCGACAACTGCATCAAGTGCAAGTACACCGACTGCGTAGAAGTGTGTCCGGTGGACTGCTTCTACGAAGGGCCGAATTTCCTGGTTATCCACCCGGACGAGTGCATTGACTGCGCCCTGTGTGAGCCTGAATGCCCGGCCGTCGCTATTTTCTCCGAGGACGAAGTCCCGGCGGATATGCAGGAATTTATTCAGTTGAACGTCGAGCTGGCGGAAATCTGGCCGAATATCACTGAGAAGAAAGAACCGCTTCCAGACGCGGAAGAGTGGGATGGCAAGAAAGGCAAAATCAAAGACCTTGAGCGCTAACGCGCTGCTGCCCTCCCAAAAAGGCCCCTTGCGGGCCTTTTTTGCATTCAGGGGCAGGCGTTCACTTTTCTACAGGCAAAAAAAAGGGGCGGTATGACCCGCCCACATTTTTTCCCTAGTCCCTGTGTTCCTTTTCATCATCCTGATGAATCGCATCCTGCGACGTTCCTTCAACCATCGTTCCTTGATGGCTGTGTCAATCCGTGGACACAGGGCTGATGTTAGAGAGTTCCCAGGGAAGTTCAACGGGATCCAACCCGGGCACCGACAGGCTTCAGCGTACAGACAAATATAAATAATTGTTATATTTCAAACAGATAGAAAAATCTCTCAAGGATTCGAGACGCACCCCCCCAGCAAAAAAACCAAACACTTACGAGAAAGTAAGTGAATGCTTACACGAGCAATTGCGTAAAAGCGCAAGGGAACCCCGTTGACCGATCCCCAGGCAAGAAAAAGCCCCGACAACGTCGAGGCTTCTTGTCCTTCAGCGAGTTCAGTCGTCGCTGACCGTAATCGTCGGCATTGCCGGGGCGGCCGCTTCCTGCAGGACGATCCGCGCGCCCACATGACGAGCCAGCTCCTGGTAGATCAGGGCGATCTGACCATCGGGCTCTGCCGCTACAGTGGGCTTGCCGCCGTCGGCCTGTTCACGAATGCCCATCGCCAATGGCAACGAGGCCAGCAGTTCAACGCCGTACTGGGTCGCCAGCTTCTCGCCACCGCCCTCGCCGAACAGGTGCTCGGCGTGACCGCAGTTGGAGCAGATATGCACCGCCATGTTCTCCACGACACCCAGCACCGGGATGTTGACTTTGCGGAACATCTCCACGCCTTTTCTGGCGTCCAGCAGCGCCAGATCCTGGGGCGTGGTCACGATCACCGAGCCGGCCACCGGGACTTTCTGCGCCAGGGTCAGCTGGATATCGCCGGTGCCTGGCGGCATGTCGATCACCAGGTAATCCAGGTCGCCCCAGGCGGTCTGGGTAACCAATTGCAGCAGGGCGCCGGAGACCATCGGTCCACGCCACACCATAGGCGTGTTGTCATCGGTCAGGAACGCCATGGACATGACTTCCACGCCCATGGATTCGATCGGCACGAACCACTTCTGGTCCTTGACCTTAGGTCGCGTGCCTTCGGCGATGCCGAACATCACGCCTTGGCTTGGGCCGTAGATGTCGGCGTCGAGAATCCCCACGCGCGCGCCTTCACGGGCCAGGGCCAGGGCCAGGTTGGCCGCAGTGGTGGATTTGCCCACGCCGCCCTTGCCGGAAGCGACTGCCACCACGTTCTTGACATTGGCCAGGCCCGGGATCTGCGCCTGGGCCTTGTGCGCGGCAATCACGCACTGGATGTCGACTTTGGCCGAACGCACACCGTCGAGGCCCTCGATGGCGATTTGCAGCATCTGCGCCCAACCGCTCTTGAACAGGCCGGCGGCATAACCCAGTTCCAGTTGAACCGAGACCTGATCGCCCTGGATTTCGATGGCGCGTACACAACCGGCGCTGACCGGGTCCTGGTTCAAATAGGGGTCGGTGTACTGGCGAAGAACGGCTTCCACCGCTGCGCGATTGACGGCGCTCATGGGCTACTCCCGAAAAAAGACTGACTGAAACAGGCGGCTATCCTAACCGTTCCAGCGGCGTTACGGCACGCTTTCGCAGATGCAGAAGATTCTGAAACAGCGCCACGGGGTGAAATAAATTTCCCGGCGCTTTATAGTGGCCGACCTCCGTTTCATCAAGTAGCCGAGCCCCATGTCCGAGCCACGCAAGATCCTCGTCACCAGCGCCCTGCCCTATGCCAATGGTTCCATCCATCTTGGCCATATGCTTGAGTACATCCAGACCGATATGTGGGTGCGCTTCCAGAAGCATCGCGGCAATCAATGCATCTATGTCTGCGCAGACGACGCCCACGGTTCGGCCATCATGCTGCGCGCCGAAAAGGAAGGGATCACCCCGGAACAACTGATCGCCAATGTGCAGGCTGAACACAGCGCCGACTTTGCCGAGTTCCTGGTGGATTTCGACAATTTCCATTCGACCCATTCCGAAGAAAACCGTGAGCTGTCGAGCCAGATCTACCTGCGGTTGAAAGACGCCGGGCACATTGCCACGCGCTCGATCACGCAGTATTTCGACCCGGAAAAGAAAATGTTCCTGGCCGACCGCTTCATCAAGGGCACCTGCCCGAAATGCGGCACTGAAGACCAGTACGGCGACAACTGCGAGAAGTGCGGTGCCACCTATGCCCCCACCGACCTGAAGGATCCTAAGTCGGCGATCTCCGGCGCCACACCGGTGCTCAAGGATTCCCAGCACTTCTTCTTCAAGCTCCCGGATTTCCAGCAGATGCTGCAAACCTGGACCCGCAGCGGCACCCTGCAGGACGCCGTGGCGAACAAGATCGCCGAATGGCTGGACGCAGGCCTGCAGCAGTGGGACATCTCCCGCGATGCGCCGTACTTCGGCTTCGAGATCCCTGGCGAGCCCGGCAAATACTTCTATGTGTGGCTGGACGCGCCGATCGGCTACATGGCCAGCTTCAAGAACCTCTGCGACCGCACGCCGGAGCTGGACTTCGACGCGTTCTGGAGCAAGGACTCCACCGCCGAGCTGTACCACTTCATCGGCAAGGACATCGTCAATTTCCACGCCCTGTTCTGGCCAGCCATGCTCGAAGGTTCGGGCTACCGCAAGCCCACCGGCATCGCCGTACATGGCTACCTGACGGTCAACGGCCAGAAGATGTCCAAGTCCCGTGGCACCTTTATCAAGGCACGCACTTATCTGGATCACCTGTCGCCGGAATATCTGCGCTACTACTACGCCTCCAAGCTGGGCCGTGGTGTGGACGACCTCGACCTGAACCTGGAAGACTTCGTACAAAAGGTCAATTCGGACCTGGTCGGCAAGGTGGTCAACATCGCCAGCCGTTGCGCCGGGTTTATTCACAAGGGCAACGCGGGCCTGCTGGTGGCCGAGAATGCCGCGCCGGAACTGACCGACGCGTTCCTGGCTGCCGCGCCAAGCATCGCGGACGCCTATGAAGCCCGCGACTTCGCCCGCGCCATGCGCGAGATCATGGGCCTGGCTGACCGCGCCAACGCCTGGATTGCCGACAAGGCCCCCTGGTCGCTGAACAAGCAGGAAGGCAAGCAGGCTGAGGTCCAGGCGATCTGCGCCACCGGCGTCAACCTGTTCCGCCAGTTGGTGATCTTCCTCAAGCCGGTGCTGCCGTTGCTGGCCGCCGACGCCGAGGCGTTCCTCAATGTCGCGCCGCTGACCTGGAACGACCACGCCACCTGGCTCAGCAACCATCAGTTGAACGAATTCAAGCCTTTGATGACCCGTATCGACCCAGTCAAGGTCCAGGCCATGACCGACGCATCGAAAGAAGACCTGGCCGCCAGCCAGACCGATACCGGCGAATCGAAACCGACCGGTAACGGCGAGCTGGCCAAAGACCCGATTTCTCCGGAAATCGACTTTGACGCCTTTGCTGCCGTGGACCTGCGTGTGGCGCTGATCATCAAGGCCGAAGCAGTGGAAGGTGCGGACAAGCTGCTGCGCCTCACACTGGATATTGGTGACGAACAACGCAACGTGTTCTCCGGGATCAAGAGCGCTTATCCGGACCCGTCCAAGCTCGATGGTCGCCTGACCATGATGATTGCCAACCTCAAGCCGCGGAAAATGAAGTTCGGCATCTCCGAAGGCATGGTGATGGCGGCAGGCCCTGGCGGCGAAGAGATCTACCTGCTGAGCCCGGACAGTGGCGCCAAGCCGGGTCAACGTATCAAGTAAGCCCTGCAAAACAGCCCTGTCGTTTCTGCGACGGGGCTTTTCAGCTAGTCCCCCTTTCTCGCTTGCCGGATAATCAGACCCTGTTTGTTCAACCGGCACGCCAATGATCACTCCATGAATCTGATTCAACGTATCGACGCGCTGCTGCCGCAGACACAATGCGGCAAGTGCGGGCACCCGGGCTGCAAGCCTTACGCCGAAGGTATCGCGCGCGGCGAGGCGATCAACAAGTGTCCGCCCGGAGGACAGGAGACCATCGCTGGCCTTGCGCTATTGCTGCGTGTGCCGGTTCTGGAACTGGACACCAGCCGCGGGGAAGCGCCGGCCCAGGTCGCCTACATCCGCGAGGCCGAATGCATCGGCTGCACGAAATGCATCCAGGCCTGCCCGGTGGACGCGATTGTCGGCGCCGCCAAGTTGATGCACACCGTTATCATCGATGAGTGCACCGGTTGCGACCTGTGTGTCGCGCCCTGCCCTGTCGACTGCATTGAGATGCGCCCACTGGCCACAGGGCTGCCGATCGTTGGCGGCCTGGCAGCGAACGAAAACGAGCGCCGTGAACGAGGCTTCAAGCGCGACCGTGCCCGGCAACGCTTTGAACAACGCAATGCGCGCCTGCGACGGGAAGAAGAACACAGGATTGCCCAACGTTTGGCGCGGGCCCAGCGCTCAGCGCCAGTGCCCCCCTTGCCACTTGACGCAGTGCGGGCCACCCAGGATGCGGCGGTAAAAAAAGCCAAGATCAATGTGGCCATGAGCCGCGCCCAATTGCACAAATCCTTGAAGGCTTTTGGGCACCCGCCGACCTTTGACCAGCAATCCCAGCTGATCGCCCTGCAACAGCAGTTCGAGGCAGCGGAGCAGGTATTGGCAGCCTTGGACCAGCATCACACACCCGCGACACCGCTGCCTGCCGTCAACAACCCCGACCTCAAGCGCGCCAAAATCCAACTGGCGATGCGCCGAGCCGAGTTGAAGAAAGCCCTGGATCAACAGGCTGATCCGCAACAATTGGCCGACGCGCAACACAAGCTCGATGACGCGCAGCGCCAAGTAGACGCCCATGGTGCATGACTGAATAATCCTGGGGGTTGTTACGGTCCATCGCCGACACCACATTGATATCCGTCGGGTTGATCCCGCTCGCAGGCTCCCAGGCCTGGCCCCATTATTCGAAACTACGCTGACCGCCCGAAAGGAAGCCTGAACCCCATGAACGCCGCAAAACGCCTGGAAATTTTCCGCAGGCTTCACGAAGACAATCCGGAGCCCAAGACCGAACTGGCCTACTCCTCGCCGTTCGAATTATTGATTGCAGTGATCCTGTCGGCCCAATCCACGGACGTCGGCGTCAACAAGGCCACGGCCAAGCTTTACCCCGTGGCAAACACGCCAGAGGCGATTTATGCCTTGGGTGTGGATGGGTTATCGGAGTACATCAAGACCATCGGCCTGTACAACAGTAAGGCCAAGAATGTCATCGAGACCTGCCGCTTGCTGATAGAACGGCATGACAGCGAAGTGCCACAAACCCGCGAAGCGCTGGAGGCCCTGCCGGGGGTGGGCCGCAAAACCGCCAACGTGGTGCTCAACACCGCATTCCGGCAATTGACCATGGCCGTGGACACCCACATTTTTCGGGTCAGTAACCGAACCGGCATAGCCCGTGGCAAGAACGTGGTCGACGTGGAAAAGCAGCTGATGAAGTTCGTGCCCAAGCCATACCTGCTCGACTCTCACCACTGGCTGATCCTGCACGGGCGCTATGTTTGCCAGGCCCGCAAGCCGCGCTGCGGCAGCTGTCGCATCGAAGACCTTTGCGAATATAAGGACAAGACATCCGACGATTGAGGGTCCATTGGTTTTCTCGATCAGCCGATTGAAAAAATCTTTTTTACCCATTCATGGATTATCGTTATAAGGAGCGCCAACGGCAGTCTTACTCCGGAGTTAACGTTATGAGCACTGACAAAGAACAGTTGGACGTAGAAGACGACCTCGTTGAGTCGGAGGACGATGGCGCAGAGGCACCTGTGGCAGAGGTCGCCAAGACCAATCTGAGCAAACGCCGTACTATCGACAACCTTCTGGAAGAACGACGCTTGCAAAAACAACTGGCCGACTACGACTTCGACCTCTAATCAAGCGGTCGACGGCCGGAAGCCTCCCTGACGGAGGCTTTTTTCTGCCGGTTACGCGGCCTGTGTGCAGTGCTGTGCCCTCACCTATACCAAGCCGTTACGCTGAGCCAACTCGATCAGGTCCACGAGAGAGCGGGCATTGAGCTTGAGCAGCAGACGAGTCTTGTAGGTGCTGACGGTCTTGTTGCTGAGAAACATACCGTCGGCAATCTCCTTGTTTGTTCTGCCCCGAGCCAATTGCTGCAACACCATCATCTCCCGGCCCGACAGACGCTCGACCATATCAGCCTCACTGGCATTGCCCATGGTGGAGCGTACCGAGTTGAGTGCCTGGTTTGGAAAATAGCTGTAGCCCGACAAAACCGCCTTGATCGCACTCAGCAACTCGGTCAGGTCCTGTTGCTTGCACACATAGCCAGCAGCGCCCGCCTGCATACAACGCATGGAAAAGTGACCTGGGGCCTGGGAGGTGAGCACCAGGACCTTGAACGGTACAGCCTGTTTGGTAGACGAAAGCCGGCAAATAACTTCCAGGCCATCGAGTTTGGGAATCCCAATATCCAGTATGACAATGTCCGGCATATGCTCCCGCGCAAGTTGCAACGCATCGACACCGTTATTGGTCTCGGCAACGACCTCATAACCATGACGTTCCATTAGCATACGCACAGCAAGACGAATGACGGGATGATCATCCACGATCAGCACTTTATTCATGAGAAAGTCCAATTTCGCTGTTCGAATTATTTAGAGCAAACACAATAGCCTAGTCGTTTCCTAGTTGGCATAGCGTTCCCCCCCGAGCAACAGCAAGCAGAGACCCACCCCACAACGATAAAGGAAATCCCCTACAAAAAAACACCGATTCGGATGTTTCCAGTTTTATGGAGCCTTTCAGAACTTTCCGGGGCATCACATATTTTGAGTGAAATTTCCAGAGTCCCCAGGGGATAAGGTAAACGTGCCGTACGCAACTATCAGGAAATGCCCCTTGCCTGGCGACTGCAGGTGCCGGAGCTGGCAGAGAAAAATCGGTAGTTTCAGTTCCATTTAACATATTTACTTACATCCTTATTTCCTACAGAATTTTTGACTTCTCACGTACTCCTCGCATCTATATGAGTGAATTATCTGTAAGACTGGTTCCTACATAAATGATAAAAAATCATTCACCCGACAAAAAAACCAGCGACCCGATAAGTTGGAGCACTGATTAAACAAGTTTAAACAACGTGGACTTAATCAAAATCTCCAGGCAAAAAAAATGGCCCCTTGAACAAGGGGCCATTTTTTACAACAGGCTAAACACTCAGAACAACGAACGGCCTTTGTTGGCAGCAATGCGCATGCGCAATGCATTCAACTTGATAAAGCCCGCTGCGTCGGCCTGGTTATAGGCGCCGCCATCTTCTTCGAAGGTGGCGATGTTGGCGTCGAACAGCGAGTCATCGGATTTGCGGCCGGTAACGATCACATTGCCCTTGTACAACTTCAGACGCACAACGCCGTTCACGTGGGCCTGGGAAGCGTCGATCATCTGTTGCAGCATCAGACGCTCAGGGCTCCACCAGTAGCCGGTATAGATCAGGCTGGCGTACTTGGGCATCAGCTCGTCTTTGAGGTGAGCCACTTCACGGTCTAGGGTGATGGATTCGATGGCGCGGTGGGCACGCAGCATGATGGTGCCACCGGGGGTTTCGTAGCAGCCACGGGACTTCATGCCCACATAGCGGTTCTCGACGATGTCGAGGCGGCCGATGCCGTGTTCGCCACCGATACGGTTCAGGGTCGCCAATACAGTGGCCGGGGTCATTTCCACGCCGTCCAGCGCGACGATGTCGCCGTTGCGGTAGGTCAGTTCCAGGTACTGCGGCTTGTCTGGAGCGTTCTCCGGGGAGACGGTCCATTTCCACATGTCTTCTTCGTGCTCGGTCCAGGTGTCTTCCAGCACGCCGCCTTCATAGGAGATGTGCAGCAGGTTGGCGTCCATCGAGTACGGGGACTTCTTCTTGCCATGACGCTCGATCGGGATCGCGTGCTTTTCAGCGTAATCCATCAGCTTTTCACGGGACAGCAGGTCCCATTCACGCCAAGGGGCAATCACTTTCACGCCGGGCTTGAGCGCGTAGGCACCCAGTTCGAAACGCACCTGGTCGTTGCCCTTGCCGGTAGCGCCATGGGAAATGGCATCAGCGCCGGTTTCGTTGGCGATTTCGATCAGGCGCTTGGCGATCAGCGGACGTGCGATGGAAGTACCCAGCAGGTACTCGCCTTCGTAGACGGTGTTGGCGCGAAACATCGGGAAGACGAAATCGCGGACGAACTCTTCGCGCAGGTCGTCAATGTAGATCTCTTTCACGCCCATGGCTTGCGCCTTGGCACGTGCAGGTTCGACCTCTTCGCCCTGACCCAGGTCAGCGGTGAAGGTCACCACTTCACAGTTATAAGTATCCTGCAGCCACTTGAGGATCACCGAAGTGTCCAGGCCGCCGGAATACGCGAGAACGACCTTGTTTACGTCGGCCATGCCATCACTCCACGGGGTTTTACGGAAAGGCGTCGATTCTACCGATCAAAACCGTGGATTTACAGGGGCGCGACAGCAAATGAAGATAAAGCGACAGATTATGTCGAGCGAGCGACCGATGGTCGCACGTTACGAAGTGTGCGCAGGGTTGCTCGGGCCAGTGACCTGGGGGGCCGGCTTCTCGGGGGCAGCCACACGTTCGAGCTGAATATTCACACGGCGGTTACGGGCCCGGTTGGCGGCAGTAGTGTTGGGCGCCAAGGGGTAACTTTCGCCATGGAACCGCAGGGTGATCTGGGACTCCGGGATACCGTTGGCCTTGAAGTAGTCCATCACCGCCAGCGCGCGACGGCGGGAAACATCACGGTTGCTCAGGCGATTGCCGCTGTTGTCCGAGTGACCGTTCAACTCGATATGGTTGACGGTCGGGTCCGCCTTCATGAATTCGAGAATCACCGCCAGCTTCTGCTTCGCCGCAGCGTCCAACTCGATGCCGCCACCGGGGAAGCCCACTTCGGTCTGCTTGACCTGATCGTAATTCATCGGCAGCAATTTGGCCGTGCACAGCTGATAGTCGCTGTAGGCCTTGTTGAATTTCACCGGCAGCAGGCGAATCTCTGAATAGCCACCCTCGCGTCCATAGTGCCGCACAGTGGGCGAGCGTCCATCGAGCAACCCGTTGAAAAGACGCCCGGCCTGGGCCTGAGAGCTATTGAAGAGCACATCACCGCTGCCGGCACGTACGGCACCGAGATTGATGTCACCCCGACCGGGCTGCCAGGGGGCAGCGGCGGCCAACAAGGTGGCCGACCCTGCACCCAGCGATCCGTTATAGGCTTTCAGACGAAACGTCGCCTGCTCGCCGGCCCGGCGCACGAACTCACCCGAACCGAAGTCGGTGATCGGCTGGGTCAGGCGGCACTCGAACTTGTCCCCCTCTACCTTCCACTCAATGTTCTCCAGACGTGTCTGGAACGTGAGGGCCATCGCAGGCAGGCTGGCGAACACACTGAGCAAGGCTAGATAATGCTGGCGCACGGGAGGCTCCACTGGTTTCTACAACACTTCAAAGCGTCATACATCGATAAGGCATACGAAAGGCTATCGGATGCATCCCGCAAAACTTGATAGCGAGTGCCTGCAAGAGTCTTTTCCGGTAGCATTCCCACCAGATTGACCCGCCTGGAATCCCCAATGTCCGACCGCCTGACCCTGCTGCGTCCCGACGACTGGCATATTCATCTTCGCGATGGTGCTGCGTTGCCCCAAACCGTGGCCGATGTAGCGCGTACGTTTGGCCGCGCCATCATCATGCCTAACCTGGTACCACCGGTGCGTAACGCCGCCGAAGCCGACGCCTATCGCCAGCGTATCCTCGCTGCACGGCCGGCCGGCAGCCGCTTCGAACCGTTGATGGTGCTCTACCTCACCGACCGTACCCAACCTTCCGAGATCCGTGAGGCCAAGGCCAGCGGCTTCGTGCACGCCGCCAAGCTGTACCCGGCCGGCGCAACCACCAACTCCGACTCCGGCGTGACCAGCATCGACAAGATCCTGCCCGCCATCGAAGCCATGGCCGAAGTCGGCATGCCGCTGCTGATCCACGGTGAAGTCACCCGTGGTGATGTGGACGTGTTCGATCGCGAGAAGATCTTCATCGACGAGCATATGCGCCGTGTGGTCGAGCTGTTCCCGACCCTCAAGGTGGTGTTCGAGCACATCACCACGGCCGATGCCGTGCAGTTCGTCACCGAGGCCTCGGCCAACGTCGGCGCGACCATCACCGCTCATCACCTGCTGTACAACCGCAACCACATGCTGGTGGGCGGGATTCGGCCGCACTTCTATTGCCTGCCGATCCTCAAGCGCAATACCCACCAGGTGGCCTTGCTGGATGCTGCGACCAGCGGTAATCCGAAGTTTTTCCTCGGCACCGACTCTGCGCCCCACGCTCAGCACGCCAAGGAAGCCGCATGCGGTTGTGCCGGTTGCTACACCGCGTTCGCCGCCATCGAGTTGTATGCCGAAGCGTTCGAACAGCGCAACGCCCTGGATAAACTCGAAGGTTTCGCCAGCCTCAATGGCCCGCGTTTCTACGGCCTGCCAGCGAATACCGACCGCATTACCCTGGTCCGTGAAGACTGGACCGCCCCTGCCAGCCTGCCGTTTGGCGAGCTGACCGTTATCCCGCTGCGCGCCGGTGAAACACTGCGCTGGCGCCTGCTGGAGGAAAGCAAGTGAGTGAAGACCATTACGATGACGAACACGAGCACAGTGGTGGCGGCTCCCGCCACCCGATGGCCGAGCGGTTTCGCGGCTATCTGCCGGTTGTCATCGACGTAGAAACCGGTGGTTTCAACTGCGCCACCGACGCCCTGCTGGAAATCGCCGCGACCACCATTGGCATGGACGAACAGGGCTTTGTGTTCCCGGAGCACACCCACTTCTTCCGCGTCGAGCCGTTTGAAGGCGCGAACATCGAAGCAGCGGCCCTGGAATTCACCGGGATCAAGCTCGACCACCCACTGCGCATGGCAGTCAGTGAGGAAGCGGCGCTGACCGATATCTTCCGTGGCGTACGCAAGGCCTTGAAGGCCAATGGCTGCAAGCGCGCGATCCTGGTCGGGCATAACAGCAGCTTCGACCTGGGCTTCCTCAACGCCGCTGTGACGCGGTTGGACATGAAACGTAACCCGTTCCACCCGTTCTCCAGTTTCGACACCGCCACCCTCGCCGGCCTGGCCTATGGCCAGACCGTATTGGCCAAGGCCTGCCAGGCGGCCGGTATCGACTTCGACGGTCGCGAAGCCCACTCGGCCCGCTACGACACCGAGAAGACGGCCGAATTGTTCTGCGGCATCGTCAACCGCTGGAAACAAATGGGCGGCTGGGAAGACTTCGGCGACTGAGGTCAAATCCCACCCATAAAAAAACCGGCCTTCTCAGGCCGGTTTTTTTGTCCCGCGAATCTGGCTTACAGCTTGCCAGCGTTCTCGGTCAGGTAAGCCGCAACGCCTTCTGGCGAAGCGTTCATGCCCTTGTCGCCTTTTTTCCAATTGGCAGGGCAGACTTCGCCGTGCTCTTCGTGGAATTGCAGGGCGTCGACCAGACGGATCAGCTCTTCCATGTTACGGCCCAGTGGCAGGTCGTTGATGATCTGGGAGCGTACAACGCCCTTGTCGTCGATCAGGAACGCGCCACGGAAAGCCACGCCGCCTTCGGACTCAACGTCGTAGGCCTTGGCGATGTCGTGCTTCATGTCGGCAGCCATGGTGTATTTGACTTTGCCGATGCCGCCATCGTTGATGGCAGTATTGCGCCAGGCGTTATGGGTGAAATGGGAGTCGATGGAAACGGCAACCACTTCAACGTTACGCGCCTTGAAATCGTCCATGCGGTGGTCCAGAGCGATCAGCTCCGAAGGGCAGACGAAGGTGAAGTCCAGCGGGTAGAAGAACACCAGGCCGTATTTGCCTTTGATGGCTTCAGACAGTTTGAAGCTGTCAACGATTTCGCCATTGCCGAGCACGGCAGGTACGTCGAAATCCGGGGCTTGTTTGCCGACGAGTACGCTCATTGGGTATCTCCTGATGTAAAGGTGACGATTGAAGTAAAAGGACCGGCCCTGAGTCTGCCGCATTCAAGCGACAGCCCTGTGACGCAGTCACGCTTCGTGAAGACCGACCATCATACACTGAAAAAACCGTTCGTCAGCGTGAGGGCAACGCAGGCAAATACCCTACGAATCTACTTTGACAATCATTCTCGTTAACATTAAGATCCATCGCACTTAAGCCTTAAACCCGCGACGGTTCTCCCTTATGTATGTGTGCCTGTGTACTGGCGTCACCGACGGACAAATCCGCGAAGCGATCTACGAAGGTTGCTGCAGCTACAAGGAAGTACGTGAAACCACCGGCGTTGCCAGCCAGTGTGGTAAATGTGCTTGCCTCGCCAAGCAAGTGGTACGGGAAACCCTGACGCAGCTGCAAACAGCCCAGGCTGCGCTCCCCTACACAGCAGAATTTACACACGCATAATTGGCGTGTTTTAAAGAGCCGGACTTAGTGTCCGGTTTTTTTATGCCTTTAATTCAATTAGTTAGCGCCAAGACGCGGAACACAAACATTCTTATTCCGATTAATTTTCATTTATTATTCAATAACTTAGGTTTGACACTAGGGTTTTCGCCGCTCAAACTCCGCCTTATACACAGCTATTACAGGGCAGGACCCCAGTCATGAAAGGCGACATCTCAGTCATCCAGCAACTCAACAAAATCCTTGCCAATGAACTGGTCGCGATCAATCAGTACTTCCTGCATGCGCGCATGTACGACGATTGGGGCCTGGAAAAGCTGGGCAAGCGCGAATACAAAGAATCCATCAAGGCCATGAAGGACGCCGACGCACTGATCAAGCGCATCCTGTTTCTGGAAGGGCTGCCGAACGTCCAGGACCTGGGCAAGCTGAACATCGGCGAGCACACCCAGGAAATGATCAGCAGCGACCTGGGCTTCGAGCGCAAGAGCCACAGCGACCTCAAGGCCGCCATTGCGCACTGCGAAACCAAAGGCGACTTCGGCAGCCGTGAACTGCTGGAAGACATCCTGGAAGACCAGGAAGAACATATCGACTGGCTTGAAACCCAACTGGGCCTGATCGACAAAGTCAGCCTGGAGAACTACCTGCAATCGCAGATGGGCGAATAACCCCCCCGCTCACAGGTACAAAAAAGCCCCGCTCTCTCACGAGAAGCGGGGCTTTTTATTGCAGGCGAATCAAGCGTCGGTCTTGGCCGCCGCGTTTGCCGCTGCATCTTTGATCAACGCCTGCAACGAACCATCAGCTGCCATTTCAGTGATGATATCGCTACCGCCGACCAGTTCACCGGCTACCCACAGTTGTGGGAACGTAGGCCAGTTGGCGTACTTCGGCAGGTTGGCGCGGATTTCCGGGTTTTGCAGAATATCCACGTAAGCGAACTTCTCGCCACACTGCATCACAGCCTGGGAAGCCTTCGCGGAGAAACCGCACTGAGGAGCGTTAGGTGCGCCCTTCATGTAAAGCAGAATGGTGTTGTTGGCAATCTGCTCTTTGATCGTTTCGATGATATCCATGGAACACCTCGGCTGGAACTTTGCGACTCACAGGTCGGCACGGTGGCGCATTGTAACGCAAAATTCCAACGCGGTGCTCGGGCGCCTTATGCGGCAGCGACTTGGACCGGTACGCCATTCAATGCCGCATTGCCCGATAACTCATCCAATTGCCGCTCGTCGGTCAAGTCATTGGCGCTCGCCCCCGGTAGCTCGCTGGCGATGGTCATCTGCACGCCCGGACGGCCGTGGCCCCAACCATGGGGCAGGCTGACGACGCCGGGCATCATGTCCAGGCTGGCGACCACCTCCACCTCGATCATGCCGATACGTGAACTGACGCGCACCCGCTGCCCATCTGCCAACTGGCGACTGGCCAGGTCGTCGGGATGCATATGCAGCTGGTGCCGAGGCTTACCCTTCACCAGCCGGTGATAGTTATGCATCCAGGAATTATTACTGCGCACATGGCGACGGCCGATCAGCAGCAACTCGCCAGCCACCGGCATCGGCTGCGCCGCAAAGCGCGCCAGATCCGCCAGAATCACTGCCGGTGCTGCCTGCACTTTGCCATCCACGGTTTTCAAGCGCGCGGCAAGATTGGGCTTGAGCGGCCCCAGGTCCATGCCATGAGGATGATCCGCCAGCTTCGCCACCGACAACTTATGGCTCGACGCATCACCATAAGCACCGGCGCGCAACCCGAAGTCGATCATTTGCGCAGGCGGCATGGTTGGCTTGAGCGCCATACCGGTCTGCGCAGCGAATGCCGTGGCCAGGCCGACAAAAATCTCCCAGTCATGCAGCGCCCCCTCAGGCTTGGGCAAGATCGCGCGATTGAAACGTGTGACATTGCGCACGGCGAACATATTGAACGTGGTGTCGTAGTGGTCGTTTTCCAGTGCCGACGTGGAGGGCAGGATCAGATCGGCATAACGCGTGGTCTCGTTGATATAGAGGTCGACGCTGACCATGAACTCCAAGCCGTCCAGCGCCTGCTCCAACTGGCGGCCATTGGGAGTCGACAGCACCGGGTTGCCCGCCACCGTCACCAGAGCACGGATCTGTCCTTCGCCGCCGGTGAGCATTTCTTCTGCCAATGCAGACACTGGCAACTCGCCACCGTACTCCGGGCGCCCGGACACGCGACTCTGCCAGCGATTGAAATGCCCGCCACCGGTAGACGCGACCAAATCCACCGCCGGACTGGTGCATAACGCACCGCCCTCGCGGTCGAGGTTACCGGTGACCAAATTGATCAACTGCACCAGCCAATGACACAGCGTGCCGAACGCCTGGGTCGACACCCCCATACGCCCGTAGCACACCGCTTTATCCGCAGCAGCGAAATCCCGCGCCAACTGGCGGATCTGCCCGGCAGGCACGGCACACTGGCGGCTCATGGCTTCGGCGGTAAAGCCGAGGATCGCACGGCGCACATCCTCAAGGCCTTCTACCGGCAAATGACTGTCGCGCGTCAGGTTCTCGGTAAACAGCGTATTGAGTACCCCGAACAGCAGCGCCGCATCCCCACCAGGCCGCACGAACAGGTGCTGATCAGCGATCGCCGCCGTCTCACTGCGCCGAGGATCGACCACCACTACTTTGCCACCCCGGGCCTGGATGGCCTTGAGGCGCTTCTCCACATCGGGCACGGTCATGATGCTGCCATTGGAGGCCAACGGGTTGCCGCCCAGAATCAGCATGAAGTCGGTGTGGTCGATGTCCGGAATCGGCAGCAACAGGCCGTGGCCGTACATCAGGTGGCTGGTGAGGTGATGGGGCAACTGGTCAACGGAGGTGGCAGAAAACCGGTTGCGCGTCTTGAGCAGGCCCAGGAAGTAGTTACTGTGGGTCATCAGCCCATAGTTGTGCACGCTGGGGTTGCCCTGGTACACCGCCACCGCATTCTGCCCATGCCGCGCCTGGATGCCCGCCAGCCGCTCGGCGACCAGGGCAAACGCCTCATCCCACGGGATGGGCTGCCATTCGCTGCCCACCCGCAACATGGGCTGATGCAGGCGGTCAGGATCATTCTGGATGTCCTGCAACGCCACAGCCTTCGGGCAGATGTGGCCACGGCTGAAGCTGTCCAGCGCGTCGCCCTTGATCGAGGTGATCGCCAGGCTGCCGTCTTCAGCTTGGGTGGTTTCCAGGGTCAGGCCACAAATGGCTTCACACAGATGGCATGCACGGTGGTGGAGAGTCTTGGTCATGGCCAGTCTCTTTATTGGGCTTTGGCCTGACTATGGGCCGTGACCCTGACAGGCACCAGCATCGTTAGTCCTGTGAATCGAGAGCCATCAAGCCAGGCCATGAGCAAACATGAGCAAATGTTACAGAACCTGTAATCAACCCCTGAAACCGACGCAGCCTGGCCCAAGCCCGCCCCCGCGCATTGCAAAAGGTTGCGGCGTCAGTGTACAAATGGCCCGCTGCTGTCTGGAAATCGTCTTCAAAAGCGCTAGCGCGCCCGTCTGAACATCCGTAAAAACCGTAGCCCTATTGGTAAGACGCGACATTTAATTATAAGATCGCGCCTTCCCCTATTTCGTCGCCCCGTGCGGCTTTCGCCGCAGGTCTCGCCCGTTGTCACAATAAACAAGGCTTTGAGTATCTGCGGTCTGTTGCAAAAAGGTAGTTAATGATGAGCGCAAGGCACTTTCTCTCCCTGATGGATTGCACGCCCGAAGAGCTGGTCAGCGTGATCCGTCGAGGCATTGAGCTTAAAGACCTGCGTAACCGCGGCGTACTGTTCGAGCCTTTAAAAAACCGCGTGCTCGGGATGATTTTCGAGAAGTCGTCGACCCGCACTCGCCTGTCCTTCGAAGCCGGCATGATCCAGCTGGGTGGCCAGGCCATCTTCCTGTCGCCGCGTGACACCCAACTGGGCCGTGGCGAGCCGATCAGCGACTGTGCCATCGTCATGTCGCGCATGCTCGATGCGGTGATGATCCGTACCTTCGCCCACAGCACCCTGACCGAATTCGCCGCCTACTCCCGCGTGCCAGTGATCAATGGCCTGTCCGATGACCTGCACCCGTGCCAGTTGCTGGCCGACATGCAGACCTTCCTTGAGCACCGTGGCTCGATCCAGGGCAAGACCGTGGCCTGGATCGGTGATGGCAACAACATGTGCAACAGCTATATAGAAGCGGCGATTCAGTTCGACTTCCACCTGCGCATTGCCTGCCCGGAAGGCTTCGAGCCGGCTGCCGAGTTCCTGGCCAAGGCCGATGGCCGCGTGCAAATCCTGCGCGATCCAAAGGATGCAGTGATCGGCGCGCACCTGGTCAGCACCGACGTCTGGACCTCGATGGGCCAGGAAGACGAAACGGCCAAGCGTCTCGCTATGTTCGCTCCCTATCAGGTTACGCGGGAACTGCTCGACCTGGCCGCGCCCGATGTACTGTTCATGCACTGTCTGCCGGCACACCGTGGCGAAGAGATCAGCCTCGACCTGCTCGACGACCCGCGCTCCGTGGCCTGGGACCAGGCCGAAAACCGCCTGCATGCCCAGAAGGCCCTGCTCGAATTCCTCGTCGAGCCGGCGTACCACCACGCATGAGCCAGCCCTTACTGCTGAACTTGCGCAATCTGGCATGCGGCTATCAGGATCAACGGGTGGTGCAGAACCTCAATCTGCACCTCAACGCCGGCGATATCGGTTGCCTGCTCGGTTCTTCGGGCTGCGGCAAAACCACGACGTTGCGGGCAATTGCCGGATTTGAGCCGGTGCACGAAGGCGAAATCAGCCTCGCCGGCGAAGTGATCTCCAGCGCCGGCTTCACCTTGGCACCGGAGAAACGTCGCATCGGCATGGTGTTCCAGGACTACGCGCTGTTTCCCCACCTCAGCGTGGCCGACAACATCGCCTTCGGCATTCGCAAACACCCGCAAAAAGACCGCGTGGTCGCCGAACTGCTGGAATTGGTCAACCTGAAGAACCTGGGCAAGCGATTCCCCCACGAATTATCGGGCGGCCAACAGCAACGCGTTGCCCTCGCCCGCGCCCTGGCGCCGGAGCCACAACTGTTGCTGCTGGACGAGCCGTTCTCCAACCTCGACGGCGAACTGCGGCGCAAGCTCAGCCACGAGGTACGCGATATCCTCAAGGCGCGGGGCACCAGTGCGATCCTGGTCACCCATGACCAGGAAGAAGCGTTCGCCGTGAGTGATCACGTCGGAGTCTTCAAGGAAGGCCGCCTGGAGCAGTGGGACACGCCCTACAACCTCTATCACGAACCACTGACGCCTTATGTCGCGAGCTTTATTGGGCAGGGCTATTTCATCCGCGGCCAATTAAGTTCGCCCGATTCCGTCCATACCGAACTGGGGGACCTGCGCGGTAACCGGGCCTACACCTGGCCTACGGGCGGTGCAGTTGACGTCTTGCTACGCCCGGACGACATCGTCTACGCGCCGGACAGCCCCTTGAAAGCGCGGATCGTCGGCAAGACCTTCCTCGGCGCGTCGACCTTGTACCGCCTGCAACTGCCGACCGGCGCGCAGCTGGAGTCGATTTTCCCGAGCCATGCCGACCATCAGGTGGGCGCCGAGGTGGGCATTCGCGTAGCCGCTGAGCATTTGGTGCTGTTCCAGGCGTCAGGCAGCATCGCGGCGCAGGTGCCTCGATCCGAGTCCGGCGTACGGCGCTATAGCCCGGCTGGCTGAGTCGATGATCAACGTGTGGGAGGGGCTTACCCCCTCCCACATTGGCTCTCCAGTGGCCAGGAATTACACCCGGCCAATTTCTGCAAATTTGGCCTGGGTATGTTCCGCCAGCACCGCGGCGGACAACTCCACCTCCAGCCCCCTTCTCCCCGCACTCACAAAAATTGTCGCAAACGGCTGCGCCGTCACGTCGATAAATGTGCGCAAACGCTTTTTCTGCCCCAGCGGGCTGATACCGCCCAGCAGGTAACCGGTAGAACGCTGCGCCGCGGCTGGATCCGCCATTTCGACTTTTTTTACCCCGGCCGCATGAGCAAGGGCTTTTAGGTCAAGACTTCCGACGACCGGCACTACAGCCACCAATAATTCGCCTTTTTCGCTGCTGGCCAACAAAGTCTTGAATACCCGCCCCGGGTCGAGGCCCAATTTTTCTGCGGCCTCCAGACCATAGGAGGCCGCCTTGGGGTCATGTTCATAACTGTGGATGCGATGTTCGGCGCGAACTTTTTTCAACAAATCCAGTGCGGGTGTCATGAAGTCTCCGGGCGTGGCAAACAGATGGCCAATTCTAGGCCAACCCCATACAAAACGCTCTAGTCCGCCCTCCACGCCGACGAGACTTAACGCAGAGGGCGTGATCATTCATCAAACCAATAGTTCGAAAGTGACCAACAGTTCACTTTCGACCTTTGACAGCCGTCATTCTTGTCTATATTTTTTCGTTTCCGAATACTGTAGGAATACCTCTACAGAGTTCCAGCAGTAAGCCGTGCCTTGGATGGGGATCCTCGTCACGGTGAAAATCGCGCAACCGCCCGTTGAGGCCGTGCGCCAGACAAGAACAACAATCGAGGTTTTCCATGACAACTGCTCTTCAACAGCCTTCACTTTCAAGCCAATGCATGGCTGAGTTCCTGGGGACTGCGCTTCTGATCTTCTTCGGTACGGGATGTGTCGCTGCGCTCAAGGTCGCGGGTGCCAGCTTTGGGTTATGGGAAATCAGTATCATCTGGGGGATCGGCGTCAGCATGGCGATCTACCTGAGCGCCGGCATCTCCGGGGCTCACCTCAACCCAGCGGTGAGTATCGCCCTGTGTATTTTTGCGGATTTCGAAAAGCGCAAACTGCCCTTCTACATTCTTGCCCAAGTCGCCGGCGCCTTCTGCTCGGCCGCCCTGGTGTACACCCTCTACAGCAACCTGTTTTTCGATTACGAACAAACTCACCACATGGTCCGCGGCACCCAAGCCAGTCTGGAATTGGCGTCGGTATTCTCCACCTACCCTCACGCGCTGCTGAGCACCGCCCAGGCCTTCCTGGTGGAAATGGTCATTACCGCGATCCTGATGGGCGTGATCATGGCCCTTACCGATGACAACAACGGCCTGCCGCGCGGCCCGCTGGCCCCCCTGCTGATCGGACTGCTGATTGCGGTGATTGGCAGCGCCATGGGGCCGCTGACCGGTTTTGCGATGAACCCGGCGCGGGATTTCGGGCCCAAGCTGATGACCTTTTTCGCCGGCTGGGGTGAAATGGCCTTTACTGGCGGCCGCGATATTCCTTACTTCCTGATTCCGATTTTCGCGCCGATTGTCGGCGCATGCCTCGGTGCTGCGGCCTATCGCGGGCTGATTGCCCGCCACTTGCCGAGCGCCGCACCTGCTATAGCTGAAACAACTGACACGGCTGTCAACGGCAAGACTCGTATTTCCTGAAAGCGCCAGCCTGGTCCTCTGCCCCTTCGCGGCCCAGGCTGATTTCTGACTTCCTTATTTCCGTGCAAGGCAATCAATATGACCGACCTTCAGAATAAGAACTACATCATTGCCCTTGACCAGGGCACCACCAGTTCCCGGGCGATCATCTTCGATCGTGACGCCAACGTGGTCTGCACTGCCCAGCGTGAATTCACGCAGCACTACCCACAGGCTGGTTGGGTCGAACATGACCCAATGGAAATCTTCGCCACCCAGAGCGCGGTGATGGTAGAAGCCCTGGCACAGGCCGGTCTGCACCATGACCAGGTCGCCGCCATCGGTATCACCAACCAGCGTGAAACCACCGTGGTATGGGACAAGGTCACCGGCCGTCCGATCTACAACGCCATCGTCTGGCAGTGCCGCCGCAGCACCGAGATCTGCCAGCAGCTCAAGCGCGACGGTCACGAGCAATACATCAACGACACCACCGGCCTGGTCACCGACCCGTACTTCTCCGGCACCAAGCTCAAGTGGATCCTCGATAACGTCGAAGGCAGCCGCGAGCGCGCGCGCAACGGCGAGTTGCTGTTCGGCACCATCGACAGCTGGCTGATCTGGAAATTTACCGGCGGCAAGACCCACGTCACCGACTACACCAACGCCTCGCGCACCATGCTCTTCAACATCCACACCCTGGAGTGGGATGCGAAGATGCTGGAGATCCTCGACGTTCCGCGGGAAATGCTGCCGGAAGTGAAGTCTTCCTCCGAGATCTACGGCCGCACCAAAAGCGGCATCGCCATCGGCGGTATCGCCGGTGACCAGCAAGCGGCGCTGTTCGGCCAGATGTGCGTGGAGGCCGGCCAGGCCAAGAACACCTACGGCACCGGCTGCTTCCTGCTGATGAACACCGGTGATAAAGCGGTGAAATCCAAGCACGGCATGCTCACCACCATCGCCTGTGGCCCGCGTGGCGAAGTGGCGTATGCGCTGGAAGGCGCGGTGTTCAACGGTGGCTCCACCGTGCAATGGCTGCGGGACGAGCTGAAAATCATCGCCGATGCCACCGACACCGAATACTTCGCCGGCAAGGTCAAGGACAGCAACGGCGTGTACCTGGTGCCGGCCTTCACCGGCCTGGGCGCCCCGTACTGGGACCCGTATGCCCGTGGCGCACTGTTTGGCCTGACCCGCGGCGTACGCGTGGATCACATTATTCGTGCCGCTTTGGAGTCGATTGCCTACCAGACCCGCGACGTACTCGACGCCATGCAACAGGACTCGGGCGAACGCCTCAAGGCCCTGCGCGTAGACGGCGGGGCGGTGGCCAACAACTTCCTGATGCAGTTCCAGGCCGATATCCTCGGTACCCAGGTCGAACGTCCGCAAATGCGTGAAACCACGGCACTCGGCGCCGCTTACCTGGCGGGCCTGGCCTGTGGCTTCTGGAGCAGCCTGGACGAGTTGCGCGGCAAGGCCGTGATCGAGCGCGAATTCGAACCGCAACTGGAAGAAACCGCCAAAGAGAAACTCTACGCCGGCTGGCAAAAAGCGGTAAGCCGCACCCGTGACTGGGAACCGCACGAAGGCGCCGAATAAGCCACGCGCTGGACCCATATTGGGTTGTAACTGGCAGGGAGCAGATTCCTACGTCATCATGGGCCACTTTTGTATGGCAGCCCAAAGGACGCCCCATGAATCTGCCTCCCCGCCAGCAGCAAATCCTCGAACTGGTCCGCGAACGCGGCTACGTGAGTATCGAGGAAATGGCGCAGCTATTCGTTGTCACCCCGCAAACCATCCGCCGCGACATCAACCAGCTGGCGGACGCCAATCTGCTGCGCCGCTACCACGGCGGCGCGGCCTATGACTCCAGTGTCGAGAACACCGCGTACGCCATGCGTGCCGACCAGATGCGCGATGAGAAACAACGCATCGGCGAAGCCATCGCGGCACAAATCCCCGATCACGCCTCGCTGTTCATCAATATCGGCACCACCACCGAATCCATCGCCCGTGCGCTGCTCAACCACAACCACCTGAAAATCATCACCAACAACCTCAACGTCGCCACCATGCTCAGCGCCAAGGACGACTTCGATGTGTTGCTGACCGGCGGCAATGTGCGCCGTGACGGCGGCGTGGTGGGCCAGGCCAGTGTCGACTTCATCAACCAGTTCAAGGTCGACTTCGCGTTGGTGGGTATCAGCGGTATCGACGAGGACGGCAGCCTGCTGGACTTCGACTACCAGGAAGTCCGGGTTTCCCAGGCGATCATCGCCAATGCGCGCCAGGTGATCCTGGCGGCGGACTCGAGCAAATTCGGGCGCAATGCCATGATTCGACTGGGGCCGATCAGCCTGGTGGACTGCCTGGTGACGGATCAGGAGCCGGTGCCCGCCTTGGTGCAGTTGCTGAATCAGCACAAGGTTCGTCTGGAAGTCGTATAGCGCCTGCACTGACGCCATCGGGGCCGACGATTCGACTTGCCCCCGATGGCGGTTTATCCAGCGCTTTTTTCTCGAGCCTTGCCCAGGCTTATGTTCACAAATTTTCCTTTTCCCGCCCTTCGATGAGTTTTTTCAATCGAAGTCGGCTGGCTGTGGCCACGTTTATCAGCTACCATTTTCGGAAATGAACATTAATGTTCGAATTCCAATATGAAAAAGATCGCGAGGCCAGCCGATGAACCCTTCTACCTTGCCTGCTCCACCGCTTGCCGAAGTCTATGACGTTGCCGTAATCGGTGGCGGGATCAATGGCGTCGGCATTGCAGCAGACGCAGCCGGTCGCGGTTTGTCGGTATTCCTTTGCGAAAAGGACGACCTGGCCAGCCACACCTCCTCCGCCAGCAGCAAGCTGATCCACGGCGGCCTGCGCTACCTCGAACATTACGAATTCCGCCTGGTACGCGAAGCCCTGGCCGAACGTGAAGTGCTGCTGGCCAAGGCCCCGCACATCGTCAAGCAGATGCGCTTTGTCCTGCCACACCGCCCACACCTGCGCCCAGCGTGGATGATCCGTGCCGGCCTGTTCCTGTATGACCACCTGGGCAAGCGCGAGAAACTTGCTGGCTCCAAGAGCCTCAAGTTCGGCCCCGACAGCCCGCTGAAAAGCGAAATCACCAAAGGCTTCGAATACTCCGACTGCTGGGTCGACGACGCGCGCCTGGTGGTACTCAACGCCATGGCTGCCCGTGAAAAGGGTGCGCATATCCACACCCAGACCCGCTGCATCAGCGCCCATCGCAGCAATGGCATGTGGGACATGAACATGGAACGCGCCGATGGCAGCCTGTTCTCGATCCGCGCCCGCGCGCTGGTGAACGCTGCCGGCCCGTGGGTCGCCAAGTTCATCAGGGACGACCTGAAGCTGGACTCGCCCTACGGCATCCGCCTGATCCAGGGCAGCCACCTGATCGTGCCGAAGCTGTATGAAGGCGCCCACGCACACATCCTGCAGAACGAAGACCAGCGTATCGTCTTCACCATTCCGTACCTGAACCACCTGACCATCATCGGCACCACCGACCGCGAATACACCGGCGACCCGGCGAAAGTGGCGATCACCGAAGGTGAAACCGACTACATGCTCAAGGTGGTTAACGCGCACTTCAAGAAACAGCTGAGCCGCGACGACATCGTCCACACCTACTCGGGTGTGCGCCCACTTTGCAACGACGAGTCGGACAACCCGTCGGCCATCACCCGCGACTACACCCTGTCGCTGTCCGGTGGCGTGGGTGAGGCACCGATCCTGTCGGTGTTCGGCGGCAAGCTGACCACCTATCGCAAGCTCGCCGAATCGGCGATGGCGCAACTGGCCCCGTACTTCACCCAGATGCGTCCAAGCTGGACCGCCACCGCCAGCCTGCCCGGCGGCGAGGACATGACCACGCCAGAAGCCCTGGCCGAGGCCATTCGCAGCAAATTCGACTGGGTGCCGAGCGAGATCGCGCGCCGTTGGTCCACCACCTATGGCAGCCGCACCTGGCGCCTGCTGGAAGGCGTGCAATCGCTGGCTGACCTGGGCGAGCATCTGGGTGGCGGCCTGTACACCCGCGAGGTCGATTACCTGTGTGCCGAGGAATGGGTAACCCAGCCCCAGGACGTGCTGTGGCGCCGCACCAAACTCGGCCTGTTCACCACCCCGCAGGAACAGGACAACCTGCAGCGCTACCTGTCCAAGGTTGAGCAGAACCGCAGCAAGATCGAAGCGGCCTGACAGGCCCGTCGTACAAAAGCCCCTGCGCCGTAAGCCCAGGGGCTTTTTTATGCCGGCCTTGGCATTCGGTTTTCCGAACGCCACAGGTAAGCCTATTCGGTTTGCCGGATCAAACGGTTACATATTTGCCGTCATACAAAATTAATTTTCATATAAATCAACTTGTTAACCTTTTATTTCCGGTCTGGCACGACTCATGCTCTACACTCCTAGACGATTGCCTGGGACGCCTCAGGAGCCGTCACGGGCATTCGCTGTACAAGAGAGCCGTTAGCTGGCTTCATAAAAAAAACAAATGTCGAGGAAGTATTGATGCGCATCGTTCCCCATATCCTGGGCGCAGCTATCGCTGCTGCTCTGATCAGCACTCCAGTTTTTGCCGCCGAACTCACCGGCACGCTGAAGAAAATCAACGACTCCGGCACCATCACCCTCGGGCACCGCGACAGCTCCATTCCGTTTTCCTACATTGCGGATGGTTCGGGCAAACCTGTGGGCTACTCTCACGACATTCAGCTGGCCATCGTTGAAGCCCTGAAAAAAGACCTGAACAAACCCGATCTGCAGGCCAAGTACAACCTGGTCACCTCGCAGACCCGTATTCCGCTGGTTCAGAACGGCACCGTCGACATTGAGTGCGGTTCCACCACCAACAACGCCGAACGCGCTCAGCAAGTCGCCTTCACCACCAACATCTTCGAAATCGGCACCCGTCTGCTGGTCAAGAAAGACAAGGAAGGCAAGCCTAGCTACGCCGACTTCGCCGACCTGAAAGGCAAGAACGTCGTCACCACCGCCGGCACCACGTCCGAGCGCATCATCAAGGCGATGAACGCTGACAAGCAGATGGGCATGAACGTCATCTCCGCCAAAGACCACGGCGAGTCCTTCCAGATGCTGGAAAGCGGCCGTGCCGTAGCCTTCATGATGGACGACGCCCTGCTGGCCGGTGAAGAAGCCAAGGCCAAGAAGCCGGATGACTGGGTCATCACCGGTACTCCACAGTCCTTCGAAGCCTACGCGTGCATGGTTCGCAAAGAAGACCCTGCCTTCAAGAAAGCGGTAGATGACGCCATCGCGGGCCTGTACAAGTCCGGCGAAATCAACAAGATCTACGCCAAGTGGTTCGAAAGCCCGATCCCACCCAAAAACCTGAACCTGAACTTCCCAATGAGCGACAAGGTTAAGGAACTGATCAAGAACCCGACTGACAAGCCGGCGCCTGACGTAAAAATCTGATTTCTGACTAACCTTATCGCCTGAGGGAGCCAACCCTCCCTCAGGCGTCTGTTACTACCTGCTGGTTATACTTTGGAACACTCGACCTGGCGGTTTTCGAGCCGATCGTGTGTGCCTGGCGTTCATCGTCAGGCGGGAATGGACTTTCCCCAAGCGGGTGCTTGTACATCGATCGATCTCGAGGGGAGACCCTAATGAATTACAACTGGGACTGGGGCGTGTTCTTCAAGTCCACCGGCGTGGGCAGCGAGACTTATCTCGACTGGTACATCGCCGGCCTGGGCTGGACCATCGCCATCGCTGTCGTGGCATGGATTATCGCCTTGCTGCTGGGCTCCATTCTTGGGGTCATGCGCACTGTGCCAAACCGCCTCGTATCAGGCATCGCGACCTGCTACGTGGAACTGTTTCGTAACGTGCCGCTGCTGGTGCAGCTGTTCATCTGGTACTTCCTGATACCCGACCTGCTGCCGCAGAACCTGCAGGACTGGTACAAGCAGGACCTGAACCCGACCACCTCGGCCTACCTGAGCGTTGTCGTGTGCCTGGGCCTGTTCACCGCTGCCCGTGTGTGCGAGCAAGTGCGCACCGGTATCCAGGCGCTGCCACGCGGCCAAGAGGCCGCCGCGCGTGCCATGGGCTTCAAGCTGCCGCAGATCTACTGGAACGTGCTGCTGCCCCAGGCTTACCGGATCATCATTCCACCGCTTACCTCGGAATTCCTCAACGTCTTCAAGAACTCCTCCGTGGCGTCCTTGATCGGCCTGATGGAACTGCTGGCACAAACCAAACAGACCGCCGAGTTCTCGGCCAACCTGTTTGAAGCCTTCACCCTGGCCACGCTGATCTACTTCACCCTGAACATGAGCCTGATGCTGCTGATGCGCGTGGTCGAGAAGAAAGTCGCCGTGCCCGGCCTGATCTCCGTGGGGGGTAAATAATGGAACTCGATTTCAGCGGCATCATCCCCGCCATCCCAGGCCTGTGGAACGGCATGGTCATGACCTTGAAGCTGATGGTCATGGGCGTGATCGGCGGTATCGCGCTGGGTACGATCCTCGCACTGATGCGCCTGTCGTCAAACAAACTGCTGTCCCGGTTGGCCGGCGCCTATGTGAACTACTTCCGCTCGATCCCGCTGCTGCTGGTGATCACCTGGTTCTACCTGGCGGTGCCGTTCGTGCTGCGCTGGATCACCGGCGAAGACACACCGATCGGCGCGTTCGCCTCCTGCGTCGTGGCGTTCATGATGTTCGAAGCCGCGTACTTCTGTGAGATCGTGCGGGCCGGCGTGCAGTCGATCCCCAAGGGCCAAATGGCGGCGGCACAGGCAATGGGCATGACCTATGGCCAGACCATGCGCCTGATCATCCTGCCCCAGGCGTTCCGCAAGATGACCCCGTTGCTGCTGCAACAGTCGATCATCCTGTTCCAGGACACCTCGCTGGTCTACACCGTGGGCCTGGTGGACTTCCTCAACTCCGCCCGCTCCAACGGCGACATCATCGGGCGCTCCAATGAGTTCCTGATCTTCGCCGGTGTCGTCTACTTCATCATCAGCTTTTCCGCCTCGCTGCTGGTCAAGCGTCTGCAAAAAAGGTTTGCCGTATGATCTCTATCAAGAACATCAACAAGTGGTATGGCGACTTCCAGGTGCTGACCGATTGCAGCACCGAGGTTAAAAAAGGCGAAGTGATCGTGGTGTGCGGGCCATCGGGCTCGGGCAAGTCCACCCTGATCAAGTGCGTCAACGCGCTGGAACCGTTCCAGAAAGGCGACGTGATCGTCGACGGCACGTCCATCGCCGATCCGAAGACCAACCTGCCGCAACTGCGTTCGCGCGTGGGCATGGTGTTCCAGCACTTCGAACTGTTCCCGCACCTGACCATCACCGAAAACCTGACCATCGCGCAGATCAAGGTGCTCGGCCGCAGCAAGGAAGAAGCCACCAAGAAAGGCCTGCAACTGCTTGAGCGCGTGGGGCTGTCGGAACACGCCCACAAGCACCCCGGCCAACTCTCGGGAGGTCAGCAACAACGCGTGGCCATTGCGCGTGCACTGGCCATGGACCCGATCGTCATGCTGTTCGACGAACCGACCTCGGCGCTGGACCCGGAAATGGTCAACGAAGTGCTGGACGTGATGGTGCAACTGGCCCAGGAAGGCATGACCATGATGTGCGTGACCCACGAAATGGGCTTTGCCCGCAAAGTGGCCGATCGCGTGATCTTCATGGACAAAGGCCAGATCATCGAAGACTGCCCGAAAGAGGAATTCTTCGGCGACGTCAGCGCCCGCTCCGAACGCGCGCAGCACTTCCTTGAGAAAATCCTGCAGCACTAAGCACTCCATAGCGCCTACTGTAGAAACCGGGCCAATGTGGGAGGGGGCAGCCCCTCCCACATTGGACCGCACAGGCTGGCAGCTCTGGTTGACCCAAGGCATCTGTGATGAAATGCGACCCCAACCAATTTCGCGCCGCACCGCCATCACTTGCCGTGAAACCTCGCCTGATTCGCCAACTGTTCCTTCCGCCGTTGATCATCGCCCTGATGATCGGCCTGGGTTATATCGGCTTCTGGATCAGTGAGTACTACGGCATCCGTACGCTCAGCGACAATGGCGAACGCCAGCTGGAGCTGCACGCCCGCACCGTCGAAAGCGAAATCAGCAAATACACCTACCTGCCCAGCCTGCTGGAGCTGGAGACCAGCGTCTCCAAGCTGCTGGCCGAGCCTAACCAGGAAACCCGCAAAGCGGTCAACGATTACCTCGAAGGCCTGAACCGACGCAGTCGCAGTCGGGCCATCTACGTGATGGACACCACCGGCCGCGTGCTGGCCACCAGTAACTGGCGCGATGCCGACAGTTACCAGGGTGAAGACCTGTCCTTTCGCGCCTATTTCCAGAATGCCGTGCGCGGCCAGCCCGGGCGTTTCTACGGCATCGGCAGCACCAACGGCGAACCCGGTTACTACCTGGCCCACGGCCTGGAAGAGCACGGCAAGATCATCGGCGTGGCGGTGGTCAAAGTGCGCCTGGAAGCCCTGGAGGAACGCTGGCAACGTGCGCGCCTCGAAGCCTTTGTGAGCGACGAGAACGGCATCATCATCCTCTCCAGCGATCCCGCCCGTCGCCTCAAGGCGGTACGCCCGCTGAGCGATGAGATCAAGGAACGCCTGGCGCACAGCCTGCAATATTACTGGGCCACGCTGAACGAGCTGGAACCCCTGGCCCGCGAGCGCTTGAATGAACGCAGCGAAAAGCTGACCTTCCCGGCCAACACCGAAGTGGTCAACGACGAGCACGAAGTCAGCTACCTGGCGCAAACCCGTCCACTCAATGACACACCGTGGAATTTCACCCTGCTCACCCCGCTCAACGACCTGCGCCGCGCGGCGATCAACCAGGGCATCCTGGTGGCTGTCGCGTTTGGCCTCGTCGCGTTTTTGCTGATTGCCTGGAACGAGCGACGCAAAGTCATTGCCACCCGCCTCGCTGCGCGCGAAGCCTTGCAGGAAGCCAACAGCCAGCTGGAGCGACGGATTGCCGAACGCACCGCCGACCTGCGCGCCAGCAACGAACGACTCAAGGGCCAGATCCGCGAACGGCGCCAGGCCGAAGAAACCCTGCGCCGCGCCCAGGATGAACTGGTACAAGCCGGCAAACTGGCAGCCATCGGCCAGATGTCCACCAGCATTGCCCATGAACTGAACCAGCCGCTGGCCGCGCTGCGCACCTTGTCCGGCAACACCGTGCGCTTCCTCGAACGCGGTGCGCTGGACACTGCCAGCGCCAACCTCAAGACCATCAACGAACTGATCGACCGCATGGGCCGCATCACCGCCAGCCTGCGCTCCTTTGCCCGACGCGGCGATGACCAGGGCGAAGCCAGCCTGGCCAAGGCCGTGGACGCCGCGTTCCAGGTCCTCGGCCCACGCCTGGACAGCCTGCCGCTGACCCTGCACCGCGACTTTATCCCGGCCCAATTGCAGATCGACCAGACACGCCTGGAACAGATCCTGGTCAACCTGATCGGCAACGCCCTCGACGCCATGCAGGCACAACCGGCTCCCGAGTTGTGGCTGGAAGGCTGCGTCGCCGAGGGCAAATACCGCCTGCTGGTACGCGATAACGGCCACGGCATCGACGCCGAGGTCCGCAAGCATTTATTCGAACCGTTCTTCACCACCAAACCCGGCGAGCAAGGCCTGGGCCTGGGCCTGACCCTCTCCGCCAGCCTCGCGGCGGCCACCGGCGGCAGCCTCGCCGTGGAACACCCGGCCGGTGGTGGAACTGCCTTTGTCCTGAGCCTGCCGCTGGTGGGCGCTCAACAAGCTGAGTCGACATGAATATTGATCCTCAAGACCTCACCGTGCTGATCGTCGAAGACGACCCCCATGTGCTGCTCGGCTGTCAGCAAGCCCTGGCGCTGGAAGATATCCCAAGCGTGGGCGTGGGCAGTGCCGAGGAGGCATTGAAACGTATCGGCGAGAACTTCGCCGGCATTGTGATCAGCGATATTCGCCTGCCGGGCATCGACGGCCTGGAGCTGCTCACCCGTCTCAAGACCCTGGATAAAAGCCTGCCCGTGGTGCTGATCACCGGGCATGGCGATATTTCCATGGCCGTCGGCGCCATGCGCAATGGCGCTTACGATTTCATGGAAAAGCCCTTCTCCCCCGAACGCCTGGTCGATGTCGCACGTCGCGCCCTGGAACAACGCGGGCTGGCGCGGGAAGTCTGGTCGCTGCGCCGCCAGTTGGCTGAACGGGATTCGTTGGAAGGCCGCATCATCGGTCGCTCGCCGGCCATGCAGAACCTGCGTGAGCTGATCGCCAACGTCGCCGACACCTCGGCCAACGTGCTGATCGAAGGCGAGACCGGCACCGGTAAGGAACTGGTCGCGCGTTGCCTGCATGACTTCAGCCGCCGCCACGATCACCAGTTCGTCGCCCTCAACTGCGGCGGCCTACCCGAGAACCTGTTCGAAAGCGAGATTTTCGGCCACGAAGCCAACGCCTTTACCGGCGCCGGCAAGCGCCGTATCGGCAAGATCGAGCACGCCCACGAAGGCACGCTGTTCCTCGATGAAGTGGAAAGCATGCCGATCAACCTGCAGATCAAATTGCTGCGGGTGTTGCAGGAGCGCACCCTGGAACGCCTGGGCTCGAACCAGAGCGTGGCCGTGGATTGCCGGGTAATCGCCGCCACCAAGTCCGACCTCGACGAACTGAGCCGCGCCAGCCAGTTCCGCAGCGACCTGTACTACCGCCTCAACGTGGTGACCCTGGAACTGCCGCCCCTGCGCGAGCGCCGCGAGGACATCCTGCAACTGTTCGAACACTTCCTGCAGCAGTCGTCGCTGCGTTTTGACCGCACCGCGCCGGAACTGGACAACCAGACCCTGTCCAGCCTGATGAGCCACGACTGGCCCGGCAACGTACGCGAACTGCGCAACGTCGCCGAACGCTTCGCCCTCGGCCTGCCCGCCTTCAAGAAAAGTGGCAGCAGCAGCGGCAGCCAAGGCCTGGCCTTTACCGAGGCGGTCGAAGCCTTTGAACGCAACCTGCTCAGCGATGCCCTGCAACGCAGCGGCGGCAACCTGACCCAGGCCAGCCAGGAACTGGGCATGGCCAAGACCACCCTGTTCGACAAGGTCAAGAAATACGGGTTGAGCCACTGATGGATCTTTTTTTGAAAGCCGCCCTTGGCGCGGCGGTGGTGTTGATCCTGGCGGCACTGGCCAAGACCAAAAACTATTACATCGCAGGGTTGGTGCCGCTGTTCCCGACCTTTGCGCTGATCGCCCACTACATCGTCGGCAAGGGCCGTTCGGTGGACGACTTGAAGACCACCATCCTGTTCGGGATGTGGTCGATCATTCCGTATTTTGTGTATTTGGCGACGCTGTATGTGATGGTGGATCGAATGCGGCTGGAGGCCTCTTTAGCCGTAGCAGCGGTAGCGTGGCTGATGGCCGCGACGATCCTGGTGAGTATCTGGGTACGCATCCATACCTGACCCGACTCGGCCAAAAAATGTGGGAGGGGGCTTGCCCCCGATAGCGGTGTGTCAGTCAGCTCATCTTTAACTGATCCACTGCAATCGGGGGCAAGCCCCCTCCCACATTTTTATCCCGGTTGAGTCAGCGGACTATCTTGTCGACCTGAATGCCCAGCTTCTTCAACCGATACCAGAAGCTTCTCTCGGAAATCCCGATCTTCGCCGCCGCAGCAGCCTGCACGCCATTACTCTCCTGCAACGCCGCCAGGATGTAGGCTTTCTCCACCTCCGCCAGCGCCGCATCCAAGTCCCGGGGAATGCCCGGCCCGTCGCTGAGGATCGCGGTCACGCCGCCTTCGCTGGGTTTGGAAGCAAACAGATAACCCGGCAAATCAATGTCTTCGATCACAGGCGTGGCGGCCACGATGGTCGCGCGCTCCACACAGTTTTGCAGCTCACGAATATTGCCCGGCCAGTGATACGCGGCCATGGCCTGCAACGCCTCAGGGCTGAAACCGGTGATACGCTTGCCGGCCGTGGCGCTGAGGGTCTGGGCAAAGTGACGGGCCAGGGGCGCGATGTCCTCCACACGCTCACGCAGGGCCGGCAGCGGGATCGGGAAGACGTTGAGGCGGTAATACAGGTCTTCGCGAAACTCTTTATTGGCCACCGCCTCCAGCAGGTTCTTGTTGGTGGCGGCGATCACCCGTACATCCACCTTGCGCTCGCGCGGGTCGCCCACCGGCTCGATCACCCGCTCCTGCAAGGCCCGCAGGATCTTGGCTTGCAGCGCCAGGGGCATATCGCCCACTTCATCAAGAAACAGCGTGCCCTTGTCGGCCTGCTGGAAACGCCCTACCCGGTCAGACACGGCGCCGGTAAACGCGCCCTTGCGATGGCCAAACATTTCGCTTTCCAGCAGCCCTTCGGGGATCGCCGCGCAGTTGACCGCCACGAACGGTTTGTCGGCACGGCTGCCGTGCTTATGGATGGCGCGGGCGACCATTTCCTTGCCGGTGCCGCTTTCGCCGGTCAGCAGAATGGTGGTGCTGCTGTCGCGCACCGAATCCACCGCCTGCAGCACTTTGCGAAACGCCGGGCTGTCGCCGACCAGGCTGTCGAACTGCGTCTGCTCATCCAGCTCGGCGCGCAGGCGGACGTTGTCGCGCATGATGTCGCGAAACTGCAGGGCCTTGGCCACGGTGATGTCCAGCTCGTCGATATCGAACGGCTTGGCGATGTAGTCGTAGGCACCGTTGCGCATCGACTGCACGGCGTTTTTCACCGTGCTGTAGGCGGTCATCACGATCACCGGCACGTGGGGATAACGCACCTTGATCTCGGCCAACAAGGCCGGCCCGTCCATGCCCGGCATGCGCCAGTCACTGATCACCAGGTCAATGTCTTCCTGTTCCAGCACCTTGAGCGCATGCAGGCCGTTGCCCGCAATGAACACCTGCACGTTGTTCTGGCCCAGGGCCGACGCCAGCAGGTCGCAGAGCTTGGGTTCGTCGTCGACTACCAGAATGTTATGCGTCATGACTGTCCTCGTCGTCTTCGCCTATCGCTGGAATGTACAGGCTGAAGGTGGCGCCGGCATCGTTTTCGCTGGCGCATTCGATGCTGCCGTCGTGACTTTCCATGATCGAATAGACCTTGGCCAGGCCCAGGCCCGTGCCCGAGGCCTTGGTGGTGACGAAGGGCGTAAAGATGCGCTCGATCATCTCCGGCGCAATGCCCTGGCCGGTGTCGGCGATGGTGATGACGGTGTTGTCGCCCACGCTGCGAATGCCCAGGGTCAGGCACCCGCCTTCGGGCATGGCATCGATAGCGTTGATAATCAGGTTGAGGCACGCCTGCTTGAGCTGCTTGGCATCGGCGTAGATCGTCGCTCCCGGCGCCTGGTCATCGATCTGCGCGTCGATGTTATGGCTGGCCAGTTCCGGCGCACAGAAGCCAAGGATCTCCTCCACCAACGGGCGGGCCGGCTGCAGCACGCGCAACGGTGGGTTGGGTTTGGCAAAGTCGAGGAACTCGGTGATCAAGTCGTTGATGCGGCTGACTTCGCTGATCACATATTCCAGGTGACGCTTGTCGGCGTCCGGCAGGTCTGCGCGGCGGTGCAACAACTGGGTAGCCGTCTTGATGATGCCCAACGGGTTACGAATCTCGTGGGCCAGGCCCATGGCAACTTCACCCAGGGCATGCAGGCGATCACGCCGGCGCAGTTGGGCTTCGAGGTGGTGCAGCTCGCCCAGGCGCTCGGTCATATGGTTGAAGGTGCTGCTCAATTGCGCCAGTTCGTCGCCACCACTGACCAGCACGCGGTGCGCGTAGTTGCCTGAGATCACCGCGCTCACGCCTTCGGACAAGTCCCGCAACGGCTTGGTCAGGCGCCGCGACACCAGCACACCGGCCGCCAGGGACAATGCCGAACTGAGCAGGAAAATCAGCACGAACAGGTTGCTCTGGTTCACCAGCCCCACCAGGCTGGTATGGCGCAGCAGGCCGCTGAAAATCACGCCTTGCAGGTCACCGGCGTCATTGAAGATCGGCCAGTACAACCCACTGTAGCTGTTGGTGAACTGCTCGCTGGGCTGCTTGGTGCTGCGCATCGCGGTCTCGACACTTTTCGGGATGCGCGAAGGGTGATCCACGAAGCGCTGGGTCGAAAATATCTCCGAGAACCCCTCGGGGTTGGCCAGGTACAAGCGCAGGTCGAGGGAATGCACATCGGCCACGCTGGTGAGGAAGCTGCTGTCCAGGTAGGTCGCCACCAGCAAGCGGTAGTCGACGCCGTCCTGGCTGGTTTCGAAGGTCGAGACCACAATCCCCGTGCTCACCCCCGCCACTTGCACGGTCTGCAGCACCGCGTTGCTGGTCAGGCTGATCTGTTTGACGATGTCATCGGAGGCGGTGCTGAACACCACCTTTTGATCGCTGGTGCGAATCAGCGCCACCACGTCGATGTCAGTGGCATCGGCGATGTCCGCGGTCAGCCGGTCATGCTTGGCGGCCTGCTTGCTTGAGGGGGGGCTGGTGTAGCGCAGGAACAACTTGGCCATGCGCGCGTTGTCGTGAAGGATGTCGCCGATCTCATCCTTGACGATCTTGGTCGATTCTTGCAGCCAGATACGCACGTTGCTGTCGAAAATCTGCGACAGCGTGGTCGCCGCCAGCTCTGCCGCGATCATGGTGGGAATCACGCTGACCAGCCAGAACGCCAGCACCAGCTTGCGCTGGACGCTCCAGCGCGAAATGGCAAAGGGGCGGGCTTTCTGGCGGGTCTTGGTGATCATCAGGTTTCGCTTATCGCAGCAGCCATGGCAGGGTCGGAACGATCCGGTCGAATAAACAGTTTTACAAGCTTGAGCAGGCCGTTGACCAGCCGGTTGCGGTGGCGGAAAAACACACTGTTGCCCTGGAACTCGCAGCCCAGGCGCAGCTTACTGGCATACCCGGCCTGACCGCACTCATACACCGCAATATTGTGTTGAATACAGTAGTCGACGTTGGTCAGCCAACTGCGGAAGTACAGGTTGTAGTCACGGGAGAACGCAACGTCATGCCCGAAAAACTTGTCCACCAGCCGGTGCTCGTCCACCAGGATCAGGTTGAACGCCACCAACTGCTCGTCGACCCAGTAAAGAACACAGACGGCGCGATCGCCAAGGCGTTCGAGCACGCCGGTAAAATAACCGGCAGGCAGGCGTTCGAACTGCAACTCGGCCCGCTTCAGCGTGGCCTCGTACAGGCGCATGACCTCGGGCAGCACATCGTCGATATTGCCTCGCCATTCCACCCGTGGTCCCGGTGCACGCAGCTTGCGGCGCAAGTCCTTGCGGGTGGATTTGCCCAGCGAGCCGAGGTAGGCGTCCACCGAGCCGTACGGCAACGGCAACACCCCGGTGGGCAAGCTCGGCATGCTTTGAAAACCCACCGCCCGGCAACTATCGAGCCAATGCGGGTCCTGGCTGGGTGCATCCTTGACCGCCACCAGGCCGATACCGAAATCATCGGCATCCTGTCGCGCGGCGTCCAGCAAGTGTTTAAGCAACAACGGGCGACGCGACTCGGGCACGCCACTGGCAACCCCGGCGTCGCAACGCTCGGCCACCGGGGAGCCAATGGCATACAGGCCCAATTGCAAAACACCCGGCCACAGCCGCTCCACACGTTCGGCCAAACGCTTGCCGGCGCCCGACACCGTGGTGTCGAGCCGGTAATGGGTGATGAACGCAGTGGCCACGGCCACCAGCGTACCATCGTCGTAGACCGCCAGGTAGCGCCATTGGAAGTCATCGATGGCGGCGTTTTCCACGGCGACGTAATAGTCCCAGTCTTCCAGCGCACCGGGAAAACAGTCGTTCCAGGCGCTACGCTGGAGGGCCCGGATAGTCGGGAAGGCTTGGGTGGTGATCACAGGTATCCCTTATTTCTGTGGTGAACGCCGATCAAATGTGGGAGCTGTCGAGCCCCGGCGAGGCTGCGATGGCATCACCTCGGTGTACCTGAAAGACCGAGGCGCCTGCAGCGCAGCCTCGCTGAAGCTCGACAGCTCCCACATTGATCTGTATTGGGTTGACGCCCGTGTGCTGCTCGACAAAGTCGGCACTCAACTCGATCACCCGCCGGTATTGCAGGTCGACGGTGATCATGTGGTAACAGTTGTCCAGCAGGATCTTGGTCACCGGGCCACCCAGGTGACGCTCCACGTAATCGGCGTTCCAGCGGCTGGTGATGTCGTCTTCGAGGGAGTGCAACACCAGGGCCGGCACCTTGACCTTGGGCATGCGTTTCCTGACCACGGCGTTCATGCGGTGCAACTCGCGCACCGTGATGCCTTCCATGGTCAACAAACCGGCTTCGCTGCTCTCCCCTTCCTTCATCTGCCGCTCGACGATTGCCCGCAAGCGTTCGTTCTTGATGCCGTAGGGCGGCTTCTCTTCGAAGCGACAGACGTGCACGCCGAACGGAATCTTCATCAGCAACGGCGTGAGGAATGCCAGCTTGTTGATGCTCCAGCCGTCGTACTTGAGGGTGGTGGAATACATCAGCAGCCCGGCGACTTGCCCTGGGTGCTCGGCGGCCACGTACATCGACATCACCGCGCCCATGGACAAGCCACCGACAAACACCTGTTCGTGGCGTTGCCTGACCTGTACGAAGGTCTTGCGCACGCCTTCGTACCAGTCGCGCCAGCCGGTGGCCTGCAGGTCGCTGTTATCGCCGCAATGCCCGGCCAGGGTGGGCACGTACACCGTGCAGTTACCCGCCTTGGCCAGGCCCTTGGCGACCTGTCGCAATTCCGTCGGGGTGCCGGTCAGGCCGTGGATCAACAGGATCCCGACCGGACCTTCACCGAGAACGAAACCGGCACTACCTTCACCGAGGTCGATCCCAGTTGCGTTCACCGTTTGGTCGCCCGTACCAGCAGTTGTTCGAGCAGCTTCAGGCCCAGCTCGATTTCCGGGTAGCTGATTTCCAGGGACGGTGCCAGGGTGATCACGTTTTTGTAGTAGCCGCCCACGTCGAGGATCAGGCCGAGTTTGCGCCCATCCACCACCATGTCGCCTTTCATGCCTTCTTCGACCATGTAGTCCAGGGTCGCCTTGTCTGGCGTAAAGCCGTCCGGGCCGCAGATTTCGCAGCGCAGGGCCAGGCCCAGGCCGTCGACGTCGCCGATGATCGGGAAACGCTTCTGCAGGTCTTGCAGGCCTTCGAGGAAGAATTTGCCTTTGGCCATGACCATCGCGCCGTAGTCGACTTCGTTGGTCATCTTGAACATTTCCAGGCCCACCGCCGTGCCCAATGGGTTGGAGGCGAAGGTGGAGTGGGTCGAACCTGGCGGGAAGATCTTCGGGTTGATCAACTCTTCACGGGCCCAGATGCCGCCCAGTGGGTTGAGGCCGTTGGTCAGCGCCTTGCCGAACACGATCACATCCGGTTGTACGTCGAAGTGCTCGATCGACCAGAGTTTGCCGGTGCGGTAGAAGCCCATCTGGATTTCGTCGGACACCATCAGGATGCCGTGCTGGTCCAGCACATGCTTGAGCTCGCGGTAGAAGTTCATCGGCGGGATCACGTAGCCACCGGTGCCCTGGATCGGCTCGACGTAGAACGCGGCGTATTCACTCTGGCCGACTTTCGGGTCCCACACACCGTTGTATTCGGTCTCGAACAAGCGGGCAAATTGCTGCACGCAGTGGCTGCCGTACTCTTCCTTGGTCATGCCTTTGGGGCCGCGGAAGTGGTACGGGAACGGGATGAACTGGGCACGCTCGCCGAAGTGACCGTAGCGACGACGGTAGCGGTAGCTGGACGTGATCGACGAGGCGCCGAGGGTACGCCCGTGGTAGCCGCCTTCGAAGGCGAACATCAGGCTTTTGCCGTTGGTGGCGTTACGCACCACCTTCAGGGAGTCTTCGATCGACTGCGAGCCGCCGACGTTGAAGTGCACGCGACCGTCGAGGCCGAATTTCTTCTTGGCGTCCACCGCGATCATTTCCGACAGCTCGATTTTGCCTTTGTGCAGGTACTGGCTGGCGATTTGCGGCAGGGTGTCGATCTGCTGTTTCAGCGCGTTGTTCAAGCGCGGGTTGGCGTAGCCAAAGTTGACCGCCGAGTACCACATTTGCAGGTCGAGGTAGGCCTGGTCTTCGGTGTCCCACACGTAGGAACCTTCGCAACGGCTGAAAATACGCGGTGGCTCGATGTAGTGGACGGTGTCGCCGTAGGAGCAGTACTTGGCTTCTTTATCCAGAAGGATCTGGTCTTCGGCGGTAGCGATGCGGATATCAGACATGATGGAAGAGTTCCTGGTTGTCGGCAGCAGAAAAAGGGGTGGCGTTGGCGGCGATGCCCTGAGGCAGTCGGGCCAGCAATGCAGGCACTTCGGCGAAGGTGTCGAAGCGCGCGTAAGGAATGTTGTTGGCTTCGCAGTACAGGGCGAGGCTGCCTTTGGCGAACACGAAGTCGGCGGTGGAGGCCACGCACATGTCCGACTTGCCGTCGCCGATCACCAGCACGCGCTTGTTGCGCGGGGTGGATTTGCACTTGCAGTTGCCGGACGCCGCTCGGCAGGCGTCGCTGGCGTACGGGAAGTCGATGCGCCAGCTGTTCTGGTCGACCTGGCGCAGGCGGTTGGCGAGGATCGGCAGCAAGGTCACGTAGTTGCGCGACAGGATCCGCGCGATGCCTTGCTCGATGCCGTCGCTGACCACTTCGATGGACGCACCCAGGCCCATGACGTGATCGACGAAATCCGGGAAGTCCGGGTCGATCTCGACACTGTCGAAGTACGCCAGCAGTTCGCTTGGGGTCGCCTTGATCAGCGCCAGTTGGCGGCTCAGGCATTCGCGGGAACCGATATGCCCATCCAGCCATTCCTGTTCGATGGTTTCCCACTCGGGGCCGGCGAAGCGTTGGAGGACGTTGTCGATGACATCGGTGGGGGTAATGGTCCCGTCGAAGTCACACACGATATGCCAGTGGATCATCTGCGTTTACCTTGAGGAGCGCGCTGTGTGCGCTTGCCCAAGGGGTAGAGCAGGGAGTGTGCCAACTGGCTGAAGCCCGGCGGGGCTGGGCGCGCGCGGGGATATGTGTCGCAGGAGCTACAATTTTTGTAGCTTGCTACAAACAAGATGAGTGCTTGCGCAGGCGCGGCGGTTTGCGCGTTCATGCGGGCGTATTCAATCAAGGAACTGGGACCATGTTGAGGATCACATGCGCGGCATTCGCCGGTTTACTCGGACTGTGGAGTGTCTCCAACACCGCATTGGCGAATAGCATCAGCGGTGACGTCGGTGCTGGCATCAGCTACCAACCCCACGACCCCACCGGCAGCCGCTATGAAACTCGGCCGGTGCCCTATCTCGACCTGGACTGGGGCAACGTCAGCCTGGGCACCGATGACGGTTTGACCTGGAGCGCGCTGAACACCCACGGCTTCAGCGCCGGCCCTTACATCAATTACCTGCAGGGGCGCACCTCCAATGGCTCACTGCAGGGGCTGCGCAATGTGTCGGACATGGCCGAGATCGGCGGTTTCATCCAATACGCACCGGCCGACTTCTGGCGGGTCTATGCCCAACTGGGCCAGGCGGTTGGAGGCGGTCATTCGCAAAGCGGCGCGCTCGGCAAGGTAGGCGGCGAACTGGGCTACCCGCTGGGTGGCGGGATTATCGGCAGCAGCGGCCTGGTGGCGCACTTTGCCGATGCGCGCCAGACCCAGACGTTTTTCGGGGTAGACGATAACGAGGCGGCAGCCACAGGTTTCAAGGCCTATAACGCCAGCGGTGGTTTCCAGAACCTCACGCTGAGCCAGAGTTTCCAGTTCCCGCTGGCGCCCAACTGGTCACTGCTGACCAGCGCCAGCTGGGTGCACCTGGTGGGTTCGGCGGCCAACAGCAGCATCGTCAAGGAAACCGGGGACGTGAACCAGGGCCAGGTACAGACGGCGATCAGCTACACGTTCGATTGATCACTTCGGACGAAATGTGGGAGGGGGCTTGCTCCCGATAGCGCAGGGTCAGCCAATGCATACGGGACTGATCTACCGCTATCGGGAGCAAGCCCCCTCACACATGGGTGCGTATTTCAGTTTTCCTCGCCTTCGGCCAGCAGCGCTATACCGCCAATAATCACCGCCACCCCCGCCCAATGCAGCGAACTGATATGTTCCCCCAGCCCCAGCCACGAACCCAGCAACACCACCACAAACACCAGTGAACTCAGGGGAAACGCCAGGGACAGGCTGCTGCGCCGCAGGATCAGCATCCACACGAAAAACGCGCCGATATAGCAGGCAATCGCCGCCAGGATCCCCGGATTGCGCGCCACCTCGGACAACCACTGCCAGTTGAAATCCATCTGCCCCAACTGGTCGCCGGCAACCTTGGTAAACAGCTGCCCGGCACTCTCGGTGCAGATCAGCAAGGCCCATAGCACCACCGTGCCCAGGCGCCCATGTAACCAACCGGTATGGATCGTTTGCGTACTCATGCCTGACTCCCTGCAATCGCTACCAGCATCACACCCAAGGTAATCACCAGCGTGCCCAACCAACGGCGGCGGCTGACGACTTCGCCCAGTACCACTTTGCCCGCCAGCACCACGCCGCAATAGGCCAGCGCCGCGGCCGGGAACAACAGGCTCAACGGCGCACGAGACAGCGCTTCGAGCCACACGAAAAACTCAATCACATAAGCACCGATCCCCGCCCACAGCAGCGGCGCATTGAATACCTGGCCCCAGAACGCATTCAGGCGAAAGTTGCCCTCCAGCTCCGGCAAACGGTCCAGGCCGAGCTTGAAACACAGTTGGCCGATCACATCGAGCACGATGGAAAAGGCCACCAGCAACACCACGGTCAGGGTCACGGGAACAGCTCCTCAAACAGGTCGATCAGGGCTTCATTGGTGGCGGCGTTGCGCTGCAAATCCTCCGGGCTCCAGCGCTCCGGTGGCGGTTGGTCGGACTTGGCTTCCCAACGCTTGAACGCATTGCTGAAGGCCGGCGTGGCGAACTCGCCGCACACGTCGATGCCGATGATGCGCTTACGCGCTGCCAGCGCCCGCAGGGCTTGCAGCAGGTGGGTCAGGCGCATGCCACCCTGGTCCCAGTTGGTGGCGGCGTCTTCGCTGGCGAGCACGTCTTTGTCGAGGGTGATCCAGATCGCTTCGGTGGGCAGGCTGCTGATCATCTGTTCGAGAAACGCCGCCCAGTCCAACTCGGCCAGGTTGCGCCAGTGCAGATGGTTTTCCCGTTGCTGGTGGCCGGCGCCATCGCCGACCCGGCCCCAGACTTTCGACGGTGGGTGCTGCCAGGGAAACAACTGCAACTGCCCACGCTTGAGGGCAGCGAGGTTACCGCCGCGCAGTTGCGGGTTGTGCAGGTCATCGCTGCACGGGCCGAGGGTGACGATGCGCTTGATCGCCGGCATTTTCAGCGCGCGGTTGACCCATGAGCCACAGTGGCGCTTGGGCGCAAAGCGCACCCAGTCGGGGTGGTTGTCGAAGTGGATCAGGCTGGTGGGTTCTTTCAGGTCGGCCAGAAACGCCGGGGTCAGGTGGTGATAATCACCGGAGCCGACAAACAGGATTTCCGGGCGCGCATCCGTGGGCCGGGGCCGCTGGGCCAGGCGTTCGGCGAAGCGCTTCCAGGTTTTTTCGGTAGACCACAGGCGCAGCTTCGGGCCCAGGTCCAGCAGGTCGATACGCGTGGCACGGCCACTGGCCAAACGTCGGGCAATCGGTGCCTGACCGGTGAGGCTGTGGTCGAGGTCAAGAATGTTCAAGGTCATGTTCCCCTATGGCTTTAGGGGGTCAATGCAAGGGGCGGGCCAGCGCTTACCTCAAGGTCAGTGAGAAATAAATGTGGGAGGGGGCTCGCCCCCTCCCACATTGGATCTCAGTCAGCCTTGGTTTTTGGCTTCGCTGATGATCTGGCGAATCGCGCCGACAAAGGCTTCCGCCGGCTGGCCACCGCTCACGGCGTACTGGTCGTTGAACACGATGGTCGGCACCGACGTCACCCCACGGGAAGTCCACAACTGCTCTTGCTCGCGGACTTCGGCGGCGTATTCATCGGAGGCGAGAATCTCGGCGGCGCGCTTTATATCCAGGCCGACGCTTTCAGCGATGATCGCCAGGGTGGCGTGATCGGAAGGGTCCTGGCCATCGGTGAAGTAGGCTTTGAACAACGCTTCCTTGAGGTTGTACTGCAAGCCTTCGAGCCCGGCCCAATGCAACAGGCGATGCGCGTCGAAGGTGTTGTAGATGCGGCTTTGGCCATCGGTGCGAAAGGCAAAACCGAGCTCGGCGCCCATGTCACGGATGCGCGCACGGTTGGCCTGGGATTCTTCGGCGCTGGAGCCGTATTTCTCGGTGATGTGTTCGACGATGTTCTGACCGATGGCGGGCATGTTCGGGTTCAGTTCGAACGGCTGGAAATGGATCTCGGCCTGGACCTCGGCACCGAGCTGGTCGAGGGCTTCGGTCAGGCCGCGCAGGCCGATGATGCACCAGGGGCAGGACACGTCGCTGACGAAATCGATTTTCAGGGGAGTACTCATGGTAGGCAACCTCGCAGGCTTCAATACGCCGTAAAGGGTGCACGATACACCAATGTCACAGCAGCTTCGAAGGCGCGACCGGGTCAATCTGCGCCCAATGTGCGGCATCTTCGCGATGAGCCTGCAGGTACGGCAACACCGCTGTCAGCAGCGGCGCCTTGAACGCTTCCTGGAAACGATGGGCCATGCCGGGAATCAACTTCAACTGGCTGCCCTGGATATGCGCCGCCAGGTGCACGCCGTGCATCACCGGCAGCAACGGATCGGCGGTGCCGTGGACCACCAGCGTCGGTACACGCAGTTGGTTGAGCAACGGCACGCGGCTCGGTTCGGCGAGGATCGCCATGATCTGGCGCTTCACGCCTTCCGGGTTGAAGGCGCGGTCGTAAGACAGCGCCGCCTGGTGCAGCAACGCCTGGCGATCATCCTTCACGTTCGGGCTGCCCAGCGCCGCGAGCAAATCGGCCTGCTGCTCCAGCGCCACTTCACGATTCGGCGCACTGCGTCGCGACAACAACTGCACCAGCGCCGCATTCGGTGCCGGCAAGCCTTCGGCACCGGAGCTGGTCATGATCAGGGTCAGGCTTTCCACGCGCTGCGGCGCCATCGCCGCCAGGTGCTGGGCGATCATGCCGCCCATGCTTGCGCCCAGTACGTGAAACTGCTGGATCTGCAAGGCGTCCATCAAGCCCAGGGCGTCGTCGGCCATATCCGTCAGCGTGTAGGGTGCCGCCACCGGCAGGCCGAGCTTGTAGCGCAGTACCTCAAAGGTCAGGTTGGCGTTTACCGGCGCCTGGCGCCAGGTCGACAGGCCGACATCGCGGTTGTCATAGCGGATCACTCGGAAACCCTGCTGGCACAGGGCGACGACGACTTCGTCGGGCCAGTGGATCAGTTGCCCGCCCAACCCCATCACCAGCAGCAAGGCAGGGTCGGACGCACGGCCGATACTCTGGTAAGCGATGCTCACCTGAGCCAGGTCGACCGTTTGGGTCGGGACATTGACATCACATCGAGAAGCCGCAAAAGACGGCAGGCCGAACAGTAGAGCGGCCAGTAAAAGCAACACGCGCATGAAAAACACCGAAACGCAGAACCCCAGTAGAGCGCGAGTCTGATGAAGTTTGTTCAAGCGCGCTGCCACAGTTCCATGACAGTTTGATGAAGAGTGCCCGGCGGTCCTGGTCGACACGCGTTGCAACATGAGACAAACTCACGCTATCCCGCTTCGTCACAAATTGTCTTCATGGAGAGCCCGTGCTCGAGATCCGCCACCTCAAGACCCTGCACGCCTTGCGCGAAGCCGACAGCCTGGTGGAGGCCGCCGAGCGCCTGCACCTGACGCAGTCGGCGCTGTCCCACCAGTTCAAGGAGCTGGAAGAACGCCTGGGCATGCCGCTGTTCGTGCGCAAAACCAAGCCGGTGCGCTTCACCAGCGCCGGTCTGCGCCTGCTGCAATTGGCCGACGCCACCCTGCCCCTGCTGCGCGGCGCCGAACGCGACATCGCGCGTTTGGCCGGTGGCACCGCCGGGCGCTTGCACATGGCGATCGAGTGCCACAGTTGTTTCCAGTGGCTGATGCCGACCATCGACCAGTTCCGCGATGCCTGGCCGGAAGTCGAGCTGGACCTGGCGTCGGGCTTTGCGTTCGCCCCGCTGCCGGCCCTGGCCCGTGGCGACCTGGACCTGGTGGTGACCTCCGACCCGCTGGAGCTGCCGGGCATCACCTATGTGCCGCTGTTCACCTACGAAGCCATGCTCGCCGTGGCCAACCAGCACGCGCTGGCGAACAAGGCTTACATCGTGCCCGAAGACCTGCTGACCGAAACCCTGATCACCTACCCGGTGGAGCGCGATCGCCTGGACATCTTCACCCGCTTCCTGGAACCGGCCGATGTGGAACCGGCCCAGGTGCGCACCTCGGAACTCACGGTGATGATGATGCAACTGGTCGCCAGCGGCCGCGGCGTGTGCGGCATGCCCCATTGGGCGCTGCATGAATACAGCTCGCGCGGCTACGTGAAGGCCAAGCGTTTGGGCGAGAAAGGGCTGTTTGCGACGTTGTACGCGGGGATTCGTGCGGACATGCTGGATGCGCCGTACATGCGCGACTTTTTGCTGACGGCCAAGGACACGTCGTTTTCAACGCTGGATGGCGTGAGCGCGGTACGCTGAAGCAACACATCTGGAACTCAGTAAGCCGTGAGTTCGCGCCACATGTAGATTTTGTCGAAGTAGTCCACGCCCACCCGCACCGCCAACGGTTCCAGGCCGTACTGGATAAACCCGCAGCGTCGGTACAGTGCAAACGCTGCATCGTTGCCGGCAGTGACGGTCAGCTGGATCACTTTCAGACGCGGATGTCGGCGCGCTTCATCCAGCGCGGCCTCGACCAAGCGCCGACCCAAGCCTTTGTGCTGGTAAGCCGCGTTCACGTACATGCCGAACAGGGTCACCTTGTGCCGCGCCTTCTCGCGAGGCTCGAAGGCCAGGCCGACGATGCCGGCCAGTTCCCCGTCGACGTACGCGCCGAGCAAGCGATCCAGCGGACTCTCCAGGCGCTTTTCCCACCAGCTCAACGGCATGGCTGCACGCTCGGCCACACTGGAAGTGAACGCCTGGGGATAGGCGCCGTAAGCTTCCAGCATCAACGCCCGATAAGCTTCGGCATCGTTGGCCCCCAGCGCACGGACGCTCATTCGCGTCAGGCCGGCGTGGTCAGTGACGCACGGTAAAACGGCAGGATCAGGTCACGGGTCAAGGGCGCCAGAACCAGGCCACCATCACCGGCAGGATCGATCCAGCGCACCTCTTCGATTTCAGCGGCCGGGCTGACCGGACCATCGATCTGCACCTGGAACAATTCAGCGTCCACGGTGAATCCCGGTTCGTTGGCTGCGGGGGCCGAGAAGTGACCGAGGTAGACCGCGTCACCGGGCTTGATGCGCAGGTTCAGCTCTTCGTACAGCTCGCGGGCCAGGGCCTCGGCGGGCTGCTCACCGGCGTCGATCTTGCCACCGGGTTGCATAAAGGCCTGGGTGCCGCGCTTGCGTACCAGCAGGGTGTGGCCATCGCTGCCGATCAGCAGGGCAGCGGCGATACGGATAGTGCTAGGCATGAACTGAAAACCTTGAACTCAAAAAATGAAAATTAATGAAGCACCGCGTCGGTCTCGTCCGGCTCCTTGATAAACACGCTGTACTTGGCGCCTTCCATCGCCTCAAACGCAATCAGCTTGTCCACCAACGGCAGGTTCAACACCTTGCCGGCATTGAGCAGCAACATGCCGTTATCGGCGTTGAGGTTGCGCGCCAGGACCATGCCTTCTTCCAGCTCACGGGTGGTGAGCACCTTGACGGTGGGGTCGCCCAGGGTCACATCACTGAGAAACGCGGCGCAGGCCAGGATGAAGTCCTCGACCAGCTCCGGATCGTAGAGGCGCCCGGCATATTTGCGGATGTACAACAATGCCTCATCGCTGTTCATCTGCCGCTCAAGGATCAACCCCTTCTGCAACTCGATGAAGTCCACCGCCAGTTTCAGCAGGCGCGAACCAAACGGAATCGCATCGCCCTTGAGGTGGTCGGGAAAACCGCTGCCGTCCCAGCGCTCCTGGTGATGACGAATGATCCGCGCGGCATCCTTCATCGGCTCCAGGGTCATCAGCAGCGATTCGCTCTGGGCCGGATAGCCACGGTAGCGCTCGCGATCAGTGCTGTGCAGCTTGTCGGCCGGCTCGATCAACATGCTGTCGCTCCAGCTCAGCTTGCCGATGTTGTACAACGCGGCGGCCATGGCCAGGTCGCGCGAACTGGCTTCGTCCATGTACTGGGCGGCGCAGTACACGCGCACCAGTTCGATCAGCGGACGATTGGTCTGTTTGTTCTTGGGCAGGCGCAGGTTGGCCAACAACGAAAACACTTCAGTGCCGGTCACGTAGCTGCGCTTTAGCTCGTCGTAGGCAAGGTCGAGCATGTCGGCGGTTTGCTGCAACTCGGACGTGCGCGCCGCCACCCGTTTTTCGAGTGTGGCGTTGAGCACCTTGAGCTGTTCGTTCTGCTCCAGGGTCAAGCGCTCCAGGCGCTGATGATCCAGGGTCTGCTGGAGGATCAGCTTGAGTTCGTCGTCGTTCCAGGGCTTGCCGATATAGCGGTGGATCTGCCCTTCGTTGATCGCCTTGATGATCGTCGGCAGATCGGCGTAACCGGTCAACAGGATACGGCAGGTGCCGGGGTACAACCGATGGACTTCGGCCAGCAATTGCGCGCCGTCCATGCCAGGCATACGCGCATCGCTCATGATCAGGTCGATGGGCTGGGCCGCCATTATTTCCAGGGCTTGGGCACCGCTGCCGGCCAGCACCACATCGAAAGGCTGGCCACGCAGCAGCCGACGCAGGCTGTTGAGGATCGACTCTTCGTCGTCGACCAGCAAAATAGTGGGCTGTTTAGCGAGTTGTTCATCCATGCTGACTGCGCCTTCAAATTAAACAAAATTGAGCCGATTTATACACTTGTGCCATGCCGCCTCCGTCTCTGGAAGGGCAAAGCCGGTCGACGCGGTGTGTATACATGCAAAAGCCTGCACTGATTTGACGCCAACTGGCCGTCGATATCAAGGGAGCTCGACTATGCTGTCACCTTAAGTGGGCGTCTCACTCATCTTTGCAATCAGGGAAGGAATCGTTATGTCGTCGAGTCGCTTGCAGCTGTGGAGTGCGTCATGACCCCGGACTCAGGACGGGCCAATCGGCGAATTCTGATCGTCGATGACACCACATCCATCCACCAGGACTTTCGCAAGATCCTCTGCGCCGACACAGACGGCGAGGCTTCCCTGGACACCCTTGAGCAAACCCTGTTCGGCACCACGACGGTTGTGCGCCAGGCGTTTGTGCTGGACTCCGCCTACCAGGGCCAGGAAGCCCTGGATCTGGTGAATCGGGCCCTGGCAGCCAATGCGCCCTATGCCATGGCGTTCATCGACATGCGCATGCCGCCTGGCTGGGACGGCCTGGAAACCATCGAGCAGTTGTGGAACGTCGATCCCAACCTGCAGATCGCCCTGTGCACCGCCTATTCCGACTATTCGTTTGAAGCGATCGAAGCGCGATTGAAGTACAATGACCAGTTGCTGATCCTGAAGAAGCCCTTCGACCACCTGGAAATCCGCCAGATGGCCAGCGCCCTGACCTGGAAATGGCAGCTCGCCCAGGATGCCGCCCTTAAGGTGATCGGGCTCGAACGCACGATTGAGGACCGCGTGCAGGAGTTGCTGAAAGTCTCGCACCTGCTGCAATACGACGCGCTCACGGAGTTGCCCAACAGCACGTTGCTGGGCGACCGCCTGACCCAGGCCATTGCCCTGGGCCGACGCCATGACACGCAACTGGCGGTGATGTTTATCGGGCTCGACCGCTTCAAGCGCATCAACAACGCCCTGGGTTATCCGGTGGGAGATGAGGTGCTCCAGCAGGTCAGCCAAAGCCTGGTGGCGGCCGTTCGGGCGTCGGACTCGGTGTTTCGCTATGGCTCGGACGAGTTTGTGATCCTGCTCAATGATGTCCAGCATCCCCAGCAAACCCAGCACATCGCCCAGAAGGTACTCAAGGCCATCAGCGTCACCCGCCATGTCGCGGGGCACGACCTGAGCGTTACCGCGAGCCTGGGCATCAGCCTCTATCCGAATGACAGCAGCACTGCGGTGGAGCTGATCAAGCACGCCGAAACCGCCATGCACACCACCAAGGAGCGTGGCCCGGACGATCTGAGTTTCTACACCGAAGACATGAACCTGCGCGCCCAGCATCAACAGAACCTGGAAAGCGCGATCCGCCAGGCCCTGGAACACGATGAGTTTGCGCTGCACTACCAGCCCAAGCTGGACCTGAAAACCGGACGGATCCTCGGCGCAGAGGCGCTGATCCGCTGGTTTCAACCGCGCTCGGGCTGGGTCCACCCGGCCGACTTCATTCCGGTGGCCGAAGACAGCGGACTGATCGTCCCCTTGACCCAGTGGGTGCTGCGCCACGCCTGCGAACAGGCACAGGCCTGGCGCACCATGGGCCTGGCGCCGCTGCGCATCTCGGTGAACATCTCGGCCATCGACTTCCGCCAGCGCGAGTTTGTCGACAACCTGGCCGCCATCCTCAAGCAGACCGGCCTGCCGCCCAACCAGCTGGAGCTGGAAATCACCGAAAGCGTACTGATGCAGAATGTCGACGATACGGTCGATATCCTGAACCGGATCAAGGCCATGGGCGTGCGCCTGGCCCTGGATGATTTCGGCACCGGCTACTCCAGCCTCAGCTACCTGCGACGCTTTCCCATCGATGTGCTGAAGATCGACCAATCATTCGTGCGCGGGCTGCACGAAAATAGCCAGGACGCGCAACTGATCAGCGCTATCATCGGCATGGGCAAGAGCCTGGAGCTGAACATCATCGCCGAAGGGGTGGAGACCGTCGAACAGCTGAACTTCCTGAGAGCCCAGCACTGCGAAGAAGGCCAGGGTTTTCTGTTCAGCAAGGCCGTACCTGCGAAGGATTTCGCCCAGTTACTGCAGGTGGGCAGCCCCACACTGATGCCCGACCAATAGCCCTATGCCTGCAAGGAGTGCTCGCTTGAGCGACGTTTCAACCTACCGTTTCGGCCTCACCCTCTCGTTGGGGCTGTGCCTGGGGATGACCGTGACGGCCGCGCCGCTGGACGAAGCGCTCAAACCCATGCCGCCGGTGCCGCCACTCGACCCGGCCAAGGTCGAGCTGGGGCGCCAACTGTTCAATGAGCCGCGCCTGTCGGTCAACAACACACTGTCCTGTGCCAGCTGCCATCACCTCGAATCCGGGGGCGCCGACACGAAACCCTTCTCCCTGGGTTTCGACGGCAAGCCCGTGGAAATCAATACGCCTTCGGTATTCAACGCCAGCCTGAACTTCAAACAGTTCTGGAATGGCCGGGTGGATACCCTGGAAGCGCAGGTCGAGCAGGTGGTCATCAGCCCGGTGGAAATGGGCAGCGACTGGAAAACCGTGGTGCAGAACCTGACCGCCCTGCCCGCCTACCAGGCAGCGTTCAAACAGACCTACCCCGATGGCATCACCGCGGCCAATGTGCAAAATGCCCTGGCCACCTATGAACGCACGCTGCTGACGCCCAACTCACGGTTTGACCAGTACCTGCTGGGCAACACGGAAATCCTCACGATCCAGGAAAAGTACGGTTACCAGCGCTTCAAGGATTACGGCTGCATCGCCTGTCACCAGGGCATCAACATCGGCGGCAACATGTTCCAGAAGTTCGGCGTGATGGGCGACTACTTCAAGGCACGCGGCAACCCCGTCGAGTCGGACCTGGGGCGCTACCTGCTGACCAAGGATGAAGAAGACCGCCACGTGTTCAAGGTGCCCAGCCTGCGCAACGTCGCGGTCACGGCGCCGTATTTTCACGATGCCTCGGCCAGGACCCTGGAAGAAGCGGTTGACGTCATGTTCAAGTACCAACTGGGACGCAACCCCTCACAGGAGGATAAAGACCTGATTATCCAGTTTCTCAAGACCCTGACCGGCGAATGGTTGGGCAAGCCTTTATGAGCAGATTGTCATGACCCTCTATCGCCGCCGCGCCAGCCAGTTGGCCTTGGGGTTCATCACCCTGTTGCTGGCCTCGACGCTGATCTTCCTGTACGTCAAGTCGTCCAGCGACCAGGCGTCTTCCTACACCCACTCCCGGGACCTGATCCGGCAGCTGCAACAACTCAACGCCCAGTGGGACAGCGAAGTGCTCAAGGCCAGGATCGCCATCACCCACAATTACGACCCCCTGGTGGCGCCTCTGACAGAAATGACGCGGCTGTGGGCCGAGCTGGAAGCGCACGACTCGTACCACAGCCCGCAAGACCTGCCCGCCTGGCAAGCCAGCCGGCAGGCTTATCAAGCGGCCATCCAGGAAAAGGCCCGGCGCATCGACCAGTTCAAGTCCCACAATGCCGTGTTGCGCAACTCCCTGGCCTTCCTGCCGACCGCCGAAGACGATATCCAGGCGCAGTTCAACCAGGTGAACGACGATACAAAACCGCAACTGCAAAGCGTGGCCACCGACACCTACGACTTGCTGCTCAGCAGCCTGGAATTCGCCCTGGTCACCACCCAAGAGCGCGCCGCCGACATCCTCGTCGGCCTGGGCAAGCTGGCAGTCAACAAGGAACTGCTGCCCAGCGAGTTTCGCGCCCCGGTGGAGATCCTGAGCAATCACATCGAACTGATCCTGCGCGAGCAGCCGGTGGTGAACACCTTGCTCCAAGAGATCGCCGCCATCCCGGTTGCCGAACGCCTGGATGACCTGACCAACCACCTCAACCAGGACCAACAGGCCCTTGACCTTGTCGAACAGCAATACCACCGCTACCTGCTGGTGTTCTCGACCCTGCTGGTGGCCTTGCTGCTGTACCTGACGATTCGCTTGCTGCGCAGTTTCGCCGAGATCAACCGCGTCAATCGCGCCTTGCAGGCGGTGAACGAAACCCTGGAACAGCGCGTGGAGCGGCGCACCCAACAGCTCAAGAATGCCCAAACCGAGCTGATGGACAGCGCGCGCCAGGCCGGCATGGCAGAGATCGCCACCAACGTGCTGCACAATGTCGGCAACGTGCTTAACAGCGTGAACATCTCCGCCGACCTGGTCACCCGCAAACTGCGCAGCAGCAAGGCGATGGGCCTGGGTAAAGCCATGCAGTTGATCAATGAGCGCCAGACCGACCTGGGCACCTTTATCACCGAGGATGAAAAGGGCAAACTGCTGCCCGGCTACTTGAACCAGTTGGTGGACGCCATTGCCGTCGAGCAACAAGGCCTGATCGAGGAACTGGCGCAGTTGAGCAAAAGCGTGGACCACATCAAGGACATCGTCTCCACCCAACAATCCTATGCGGGTGCAGCCTCACTGAAGGAGCCGGTGCAGATCAGCACCTTGATGGAAGACGCCCTGCGCATGAACGCGGGGGCACTGAGCCGGCACAATGTCACGGTGGTCAAGCACTACGGGCAGGTTCCGGAAGTCCTCGGCGACAAACATCGCTTGCTGCTGATCATGGTCAACCTGATCAGCAACGCCAAGTACGCCATGTCCAACCTCACCGACCGGCCACGGCAGATGACCCTGACGGTCCAGCAGCTGGATGAAGACACTCTGCAGATCAGCGTGAAGGACGAGGGCGAAGGTATACCCGCAGAAAATATGACGCGCATCTTCACCCACGGTTTTACCACCCGCAAGGAAGGCCACGGCTTCGGCCTGCACAGCTGCGCACTGGCCGCCGTGGAAATGAATGGACGGCTCACCGCCCATAGCGACGGGCCGGGCCAAGGTGCGATATTCACCCTGACAATCCCCCTCACTCCTGCCGGAAGCCCCGTATGAACCAGCCTCCCAACCGGCGCATCCTGCTGATTGATGACACGCCGTCGATTCACGACGATTTCCGCAAGATCCTGATGCCTGCCGTTGAATCCAACCAGGTGCTGGACGACATGGAGTCGGCACTCTTCGGCGATACAGCCAAAGCCCAGGCCCAGGTGTTCGACCTGCACTCGGCCTACGGCGGCGAAGAAGGCCTGCAGTTGCTCATCACCGCCATGGCGCAACAAAAGCCCTATGCCCTGGCGTTTGTCGACATGCGTATGCCCCAAGGCTGGGACGGTGCGAAGACCATAGAAGAACTCTGGAAAGTCGCCCCCGACCTGCAAGTGGTGGTGTGCACCGCGTACTCGGACTATTCCTGGGAAGACCTGCTGGATCGCCTGCACGGTCATGATCGCTTGCTGATCCTGAAAAAGCCGTTCGACAACATCGAAGTCCAGCAGATGGCCAACACCCTGAGCAATAAATGGGACATGGCCCGTCGCGCCACCCTGCAAACCAGCCAGCTGGAACGGCAGGTGGAACAACGCACGCAAGCGCTGCAGCAGGAAATCGAAGAGCGCAAGCACCTGGAAAGCCAACTGGTGCAGTCGGAAAAACTCGCCTCGCTGGGGCAGCTCGCCGCGGGCGTGGCCCATGAGATCAACAACCCGGTAGGCTTTATCTCGTCCAACCTCAGCACGCTCGACGGCTACTTCAACCAGTTGCAACAGATGCTGGAGGCTTACCAGCAGGCCGAAGAAACCCTCGCCACGGGTGAACAGCACGCGCAGCTCAAGGCATTGCGCACCCGCCTGGAACTGGACTTTCTACAGGACGACATTCCGATATTGATCCACGAGTCCAAGGAAGGCATCGGTCGCGTGGCGCAGATCGTCAAGGACCTGAAAAACTTTTCGCGGGTGGACAACGACCAGACCTGGCAATTTGCAAACCTGCAACAAGGCATCGATTCGACACTGAACATCGTTGCCAGCGAACTCAAGTACAAGGCCGATGTGGTCAAGCACTACGCGCCGCTGCCAGAGATCGAATGCCTGGCCTCGCAGCTCAACCAGGTGGTGATGAACCTGGTGATCAATGCTGCGCAGGCCATGGGGCCGGAACGCGGCATCATCACCCTCAGCAACGGTGTGGAAGGCGAGAACGTGTGGCTGGAAGTGGCGGACAACGGCTGCGGGATTGCCCCCGAGGCGATACAGAAAATCTTCGACCCGTTTTTCACCACCAAGCCGGTGGGCGAAGGCACGGGGTTGGGGCTGTCACTCTCCTACGGCATCGTCAAGAAACACCATGGCGATATCTCTGTCAGCAGTGAGCTGGGCAAGGGGACGACGTTTCGCGTGGTATTGCCGATTCGGCAGACGACGACGTAGGACACGCCCTCCGCGAACTGAACGTAGGCCGCTTGACGCTCAGCGGCCCCGCCAGTAAGGACATCGCTCGAATGCGGGGGATCAAATCCCAGTCGGCGCTGTTTTCAGTGCTCCTGCAAGCCCGGCAGCGCAAACGAACGTGCCCCCCAGCGCCTGGGTCAGCCCAACATCGACTTGACCGACTTGGGCGTGGACTCGTTATGGGCGACCGCTTGCCCGTATCCGTTTATAACCGACAACCAATCGCCCCTCGTGGCCCCCGCAATCGCTGTGGCCAAACCCGTCTTCAGGGTTTTATCAAGGCCGCTTTTCAGCCCTTCCATCATCCCGTCTACGCTGCCATCTGACTTTTCCACCCCATGAAGCATGTTGCTCAAGCCGGGAATAAACCAGGTGTGCCGAGCAATGTCGCCACTCGCCTTTTGTATCCCGCTGCGCTCTGCGGCTTCGGGCGTCTGCGCCGATGGAGCCCGGTGAGTAGAACCCAATGACGGTGCCAGTTGCCGATCGAGCCTGGCCTTGACCAACGCGTTGTCATTGGACATGGCGGGTGCAGATTCGCGGCGTGTCGACGTATAGAGCGGCGTGCTGTCTGACGCAGAATGAGGCGCGGTAGAAGGCACCTGCGGCGGCTGGGCAAAGCGTGCCAGGAGGTCCAAAGAGGTCAGGGCAGTATTGATATTCATGGTCGGCTCACTTTGGGAAAGGTGGAGGAACTCCCGTTTAAGTGGCCAGGGACGACCTATGAGTTCCGCGCGCCAAGGCCTCTGAAATGGGCACCTGCGTGGCCAAGCCTTGGCCGCGATTTCGCAGCAGACGCAGCATGAACGATCGACCTTTAAAAAAACCTGCTCAGAGCGTTGATCTGCCTGCCCTCGCAACCTGTTATTTCTGACAGTAGACAGACCCTTTTCCCGACTCGACACTCCACACAAGCAACACGATTGCATGCCGGTGGCGTGCTGAACGTGAGGCCTGGCCCCTCATCGTCGAAGGAAAGGACACCATGTCTACGCGCCGCGAGTTCCTCACATTCGCTTCACTGGGCGTCCTGCTCATGCCTCTGGGCAGGGGCGCCCAGGCGGCCAATACAACCGACCAGTCACGCGCTTTTTCCTTCGAAGACTTGATCGAACAGGCACAAGCCGATGCCTTGAAACCCTACACCTACCCCAGCACCGCATCGGCCACGCTGCTGGCGAGACTCGACTACACCGCCCACGGCCAGATCCGCTTCAAACCCGAGCGCGCCCTGTTCGCCAAAGGCCCGGGTAAGTTCCCTGTGACGTTCTTTCACTTGGGGTCGTTTTTTCGCACCCCCGTGAGGATGTATGTCCTGGACAACGGCATAGCCCGCGAGATCGTCTACGACCCGGCGCACTTCGATATGCCAGGCGACAGCCCGGCCCATGCCTTGCCCCGTAACAGTGGGTTCGCCGGTTTCCGTATCCAGGAAAGCCGCCTGGGCGACCAGGCCAGGCTGGCGTGGCAACAGAACGACTGGGTGGCCTTTCTTGGCGCATCGTACTTCCGGGCCATCGGCGAGTTGTACCAGTACGGTCTATCGGCACGGGCGATTGCCCTGGACGTGGCACAAGCCGGCAAGGCCGAAGAGTTTCCCGACTTCACCCACATCTGGTTCGAGCCGCCAAAGCACCCACACGCAAACGCCATGATCCTCTATGCGCGGCTCGACGGTCCCAGTATCTGCGGCGCCTACCGTTTCGAGATCCACCGCACACAGGGCGTGGTCATGGACATCGACTGCACGTTTTTCCTGCGCAAGAACGTCAGCCGGCTGGGCATTGCGCCGCTGACCTCGATGTTCTGGTTCAGTGAAACCGCCAAGCGCACCGCCGCCGACTGGCGCCCCGAGGTCCACGACAGTGACGGCCTGGCGCTGTGGACCGGCAGCGGAGAACGTATCTGGCGCCCCCTGAACAACCCGCCACGCACCCTGGTTTCGGCGTTCAGCGATCGTCAACCGAAGGGCTTCGGCCTGCTACAACGCGACCGCAATTTTGACCACTACCTCGATGGTGTGAATTACCAGCGGCGTCCCAGCCTGTGGGTCGAGCCGTTGGGCGATTGGGGCGAAGGCAGCGTGCAACTGATGGAAAACGGCACCGACGACGAGATCCACGACAACATCGTCGCAATGTGGGTGCCCTCGGCGCCAGCCGAAGCGGGCAACCGCTATGCGCTGCGTTATCGCCTGCACTGGCTGGCCCGGGAGCCCTACGTTTCGCCACTGGCAGTGTGCGTGGCCACACGCCTGGGCAAAGGCGGCCAACCGGGCCAGCCGCGCGCTGTGGGTGTGCGTAAATTCGTGGTCGAATTCCAAGGCGCACCCTTGGAAAAACTCGCGCCGGGGGTCAAGCCCGAGGCCGTGATCAGTTGCTCCAGAGGCGAGCTCAGCCAGGTTTTTACCGAAGCGGTGCCGGACGACGTCGCCGGCCATTGGCGAGCACAGTTCGATTTGAGCGTCGACGGCAAGGACCCGGTGGAACTGCGCCTTTTCCTGCGCCTTGACGGCCAGCCGCTGTCAGAGACCTGGCTGTATCAGTACCATCCCTTCAATTCGGAATCGACGGCAATTGGTACCCCTTCAACGGCTGACACCGGCAATCGCCCGTGAGGCTCTATAGCAAATTGGCACTGTGCTACCTGGCGTTCAGTCTCAGCGGCAGCGCTCTCCACGCCGGCGAGCAAGACCCCGTCGAGCGCTTGTTGCAGCAGATGACACTCGAAGAAAAAGTTGGCCAACTCAACCAACTCGGCGTCCAGGACACGCCTACCGGCCCCGTCATTGACCAGGGCGAACTGACGCAACTGCCCATGCACACCGTTGGTTCGGTCCTCGGCGTCTACGGTTTCGAGCGGACTCGCCGGTTACAGGAACAGGTCGTCACGCGTTCGCGCCTGCATATACCGCTGTTGTTTGCGTTCGATGTGATTCACGGTTTTCGTACCGTATTTCCCGTTCCGCTGGCAGAAGCCGCGGCCTGGGACCCCGACCTGGCGCAACGGACCGCTCGCGCGGCGGCCGTTGAAGCGACGGCCAGCGGCGTGCATTGGACCTTCGCCCCGATGGTCGACATTGCCCGCGACCCGCGCTGGGGTCGCGTGGTGGAAGGTACCGGCGAAGATCCGTTCCTGGGCGCGGCGCTGGCCAGCGCTAAAGTGCTGGGGTTCCATGGTCCCGGGCCTCCAGCCCCCTCATTTATGCTGGCGACCGCGAAACACTTCGTGACCTACGGCGCGGCCGAAGGCGGGCGCGACTACAACGTCGCTGACGTGTCGGAACGCACGTTGCGGGAAGTGTATTTGCCGCCTTTCCAGGCGGCTATAGCAGCTGGCGTCGATGGCATCATGCCCGCATTCAACGAGCTGGCCGGGACACCCCTGCACAGCAACAGCGCCTTGTTGACCGGTGTGCTGCGCAATCAATGGAGGTTTCGCGGCCTCATCGTCAGTGACTTCAACGCCATTTGGGAGCTGAGCCAGCACGGCATCGCAGGAGGCCCGGCCGACAGGGCAAGGCTGGCGTTCAACGCCGGCGTGGACATCGACATGGCCAGCCAGACTTACCGCCAATACCTGCCCACGCTGGTGCGCAATGGCCAGGTTCCCCTGACCGCCGTGGACGATGCGGTGCGCCGCGTACTCCAGGCCAAGCAGCGCCTGGGACTGCTTGAAGATCCCTACCGCTATAGCGACGAGGCACGGCAACGGGCCAATGTGCTGACACCGCAGCACCGGGCACTGGCGCGCGAGGCCGCGCAGAAGTCGATTGTCTTGTTGAAAAACACCGATGCCCTGCTGCCGCTGTCCAAGCACCTGCGTAACGTGCTGGTGGTCGGCAGCCTGGCCACGGATGCCGAGGCCACGATCGGCCCATGGGCCTTGGCGGGTCATCCCGAAGATTCGATCACGGTCTTGCAGGGCATACGCCGCGCTGTCGCGCCTGACACTGAGGTGGTTTACCTGCCCGGCGCTTCGCCCATCAGCAACGAGACTCAGAACCTTATCGAGCTCCAGCAGGCCGCCCGCGCTGCCGAGGTGGTGGTCGCCGTACTTGGCGAGCACGCAGATCAGAGCGGCGAAGCCCGCAGTCGCGCGAATCTGGGCTTGCCGGGTGGCCAGGAGACGCTGTTGCGTACCCTGCTGGACAGCGGCAAACCCGTGGTCATCCTGCTGATGAATGGCCGCCCGTTGGTGCTCTCGCAGACCGTGCGCCAGGCGCCGGCGCTGCTGGAAACCTGGTTCCTGGGCAGTGAGATGGGCAATGCCGTGGCCGATATCCTGTTCGGTGACGTCAACCCCAGCGGCAAACTGCCGATCACGTTCCCGCGCAGCGTGGGGCAGATCCCCCTCTACTACGCGCACAAGCGCACCGGTCGTCCGCCCAGCGGCGATGAGAGGTATGTCTCCGGCTACATCGATGAGCACTGGGCGCCGCTGTACCCCTTCGGCTTCGGCCTCAGCTACACCTCGTTCAGCTACTCCCCGCCGCGGCTCAGCGCACAGCGGCTGGCGTCCACCCAAGCGTTGGCCGTATCGGTCACCGTCACCAATACCGGAGCGCGCTCAGGCGAAGAAATCGTGCAGTTGTACCTGCGCGATGATGTCGCCAGCGTGACCCGCCCGGTTCGCCAATTACGCGGCTTTCGCAAAGTGCACTTGGCGCCCGGCGAGGCTCGGGACCTGACCTTTACCCTTGATCAAGAGGACTTCGCCCTGCTGGACCGCGATTTTTCGCCGGTGGTTGAGGCCGGCACGTTCACCGTCTTCGTCGGGGCAGATTCGACCACCGAAAACCAGGCCCGGTTTGAACTGACCGATAGCCGCGCATTGTCTATTTCGGGCCAGTCTGTCCCATCACGGGGATCAAACTGAGCACACCTGCAGGTTGTCTGGCGTTTCGTTACTGGCGCAGAATGCCGGATCGACCTGAGAGTCCGAACCCAAGGAAACCGTATGAGCCTGTCCTTGCTAAGCCGTTACGCCTTCTTTGCCGTGTGCGTCATTTTCACCCTCGCCAGCCTCCCCTTTATCCAACACGAATGGCTGTGGCCCATCACCCTGGTCACCGGTGTGTTGAGCCTGATCGGTATTTTCGACCTGTTGCAAAGCCCCCACGCGGTGCGCCGCAACTACCCGATCCTGGGCAATATCCGTTACCTGGTAGAAGCCATCCGCCCGGAAATCCGCCAGTACCTGCTGGAGTCCGACAGCGACGCCCTGCCCTTCTCGCGCTCGCAGCGCTCGCTGGTGTATTCGCGCGCCAAGAACGAAACGGCCGACAAACCCTTCGGCACCCTGATCGATGTGTACCAGCTGGGTTTCGAATTTATCGGCCACTCCATGCGCCCCGCGCCGCTGAGCGACCCCAGTGCCTTTCGCGTGATGGTCGGTGGTCCGCAATGCTCGCAGCCGTATTCGGCGTCGGTGTTCAATATCTCGGCGATGAGCTTTGGCTCGTTGAGCGCCAATGCGATCCGCGCACTCAACCAGGGCGCCAAGCTCGGCAATTTCGCCCATGACACCGGCGAAGGCAGCATCAGCCCCTATCACCGCGAAAACGGCGGCGACCTGACCTGGGAATTGGGCAGCGGCTACTTCGGCTGCCGCACCAGCGACGGCCGCTTCGACCCGGAGCGCTTTGCCGTGCAGGCGCAAAACCCGCAGGTGCGCATGATCGAAATCAAGATGAGCCAGGGCGCAAAACCCGGCCACGGCGGTATCCTGCCCAAGCACAAGGTGACTAAAGAGATTGCCGAAACGCGCGGCATCATGATGGGCGAAGACTGCATCTCGCCGTCGCGTCACAGCGCCTTCTCCACCCCTGTCGAGTTGATGCAGTTCATCGCGCAACTGCGCGAGCTGTCCGGCGGCAAGCCGGTGGGCTTCAAGTTCTGCCTGGGCCACCCGTGGGAGTTCATGGGCATTGCCAAGGCCATGCTCGAAACCGGCATCCTCCCGGACTTTATCGTGGTGGACGGCAAGGAAGGCGGTACTGGCGCGGCGCCCGTGGAGTTCACCGACCATATCGGCGTGCCGCTGCGCGAAGGCCTGTTGTTCGTGCACAACACCCTGGTGGGCCTGAACCTGCGCGACAAGATCAAGCTCGGTGCCAGCGGCAAGATCGTCAGCGCCTTCGACATCGCCAGCGTGCTGGCCATCGGCGCCGACTGGGCCAACTCGGCGCGTGGCTTCATGTTCGCCATCGGCTGCATTCAGTCCCAAAGCTGTCACACCAACAAATGCCCGACCGGCGTCGCCACCCAGGACCCATCGCGCCAACGCGCCCTGGTGGTACCGGACAAGGCCCAGCGCGTGTTCAACTTCCACCGCAACACCCTCAAGGCCCTGGCCGAGATGCTCGCGGCGGCAGGTTTGGACCATCCGTCGCAGCTGTCGGCCAAACACTTGGTACGGCGCATGTCGGCGACCGAGATCAAGCTGTTCTCGCAGTTGCATGTGTTCCTCAAGCCTGGCGAGTTGCTCACCGGCGAGGTCACTGGCGAGTTTTATTCACGCATGTGGCAGATGGCGCGGGCGGACAGTTTTGAGCCCCATGAAGTCGACGCTGCTTAAAGGACCCAGATCGTGTTGAAAGTCATCGCCGAAGATTTCATCAAACCCGAATACCTCGACACCGTGCGCCCCTGGTACGCCGAACTGGTGGAAAAAACCCGCCAGGAACCGCTGTGCATTTCGTACGATCTGTTTGTCGATCAGAAAGACCCAGGGCACTTCATTTTCATCGAGCAATGGCCCGACCAGGCCGCGCTCGACACCCATTGCCGGACCGAACACTTCACCCGGCTGGTGCCGCAGATCAACGAGCACCAAGCCAAGCCGTGCACAGTACTGTTGATGAATGCGTTCTAGCCCCCCCTTTCCCCGCTGAACCGGACCACCGACGGCATCGTTGAAACAAGGAAATTCACATGCCGTTACTGGACTTCGCTGCAATCGCCGGGCTACTGGTGATCATTGATGCCTAGAGACATTCAGTAATACCCAACCTTTGCAATTACTTACAAATAACGCCAACCTGCGCCCGCCCGACGTGCGGCGTACGACGACGCGCGCGTTCGCCTGTCATTACTAAACCTTTTGTTCAAGAGCCCGCTGCCATGCTGAACGGACGCGACCCACGCATCGATTTTTTTCGGGGCCTGGCGTTGATCTTCATTTTCTGGGATCACGTCCCCCACAATCCTCTCGGCCAGATCACCCTGCGAAATTTCGGCTTCAGCGATGCGGCGGAGGTCTTTGTATTCCTCGCGGGTTACGCCGCCGTCCTGGCCTACGGCAAGATCCTGCAACGTGACGGCTACTGGATTGCCGCACTGAAAATCCTGCGCCGCGCCTGGGTGTTGTACGTGGTGCATATCTTCCTGCTGGCGATGCTGATGGGCATCGTGTTCTTCGCCAACAGCCATGTGGAAACCCGCGACCTGGTCGAGGAGATGGGCCTGACGCACTTCGTCACCCACCCGCAACAGGCCCTGACCGATGAGTTGCTGCTGCGCTTCAAACCCAACCTGATGGACCCGCTGCCGCTGTACATCGTGCTGCTTGCCGGATTGCCGCTGGTGTTGCCGCTGCTGTTGCGCAGGACCTGGCTGGTGGTGGCCGCGTCGGCGACCGTGTACCTGCTGGCGCCCTGGATGGGCTGGAACCTGCGCGCGATTGCCGACGGTGTGTGGTACTTCAACCCGGTGACGTGGCAGTTCCTGTTTATCCTCGGTGGCGCGGCGGCGCTGCATGCCAGCCAAGCGCGCCCGCCGGAACAGCGCCCGCTCAAGCGCCAGCCGTTGTTCCTGGCGGCGGCGGTGTACACCGTGGTGGCGTGTGTGCTGACGCTGTCGTGGCGCTGGCCCGAGGTGCATGACGCGGTGATGCCGTCCTGGCTCAGCGACCTGATCTACCCCATCAGCAAGACCAACCTTTCGCCGCTACGCCTGCTGCACTTCCTGGCCCTGGCCTATGTCACCGCCAAACTGTTGCCGGGTCGCGGCTGGACGCAAAACTGGCTGGCCGAGCAAAGCTGCCGCATGGGCCGCTACTCCCTGGAGGTATTCTGCCTCGGCGTGCTGCTGGCGCCGCTGGCAGACATGCTCAACGCCCAGGCCGAGGATGCCTGGCCTATGCAGATTTTCAGCGCACTGTTGGGGCTGGCGCTGATGGCCGGGCTGGCGGCGTGGCTGGAGTTCAACAAGCGTCTGGACCAGACGCTGCGCGGCGATGCACCGGCCTTTAAATAGATAGCCCCGGCGCCGGCATGCGCGATGGTTCCATCTGCCTTCCACTTATCGTGAAAGGTAGAGCGCATGCCGACTCATCAATTACTCAACGGCCTGTCCGGCAATCTGCAATCAAGTACCGCCTGGTCCCAGCAACAGGCACTGGCACTGATCCAGCGTAATGTCCTGCAAGCCCTGGAGGGCCTGGACGCCGAGGAAAAACCACGTTTCCTGCGCTTGCAACGCAACGCCCTGGCGGCCCTGGCCGCGGTTGAGGCCGAAAAGGAGCGGGTGGTACGCAGCTTCAAGACCGATGGTCTGGCGCAGTTGCGTAACCGAATCGGTGGGCGCGATCCGGAGCACTATCGCTTCGAGACCACCTACCTGGAAAAGGTCGAGCAACCCTTGCCCTGGGACCGGCAGCCGGGCAGCCACGTCCGCGTGCCCCGTCGCTCCGATAGGGATCTGCGCGACATCGAACACGTCAAGAGCCTGTCGTTATGGGAAGCCGCGTGCCTGAATTTTGGTTTCACCACTTCGATCCACCAGGACTCCGGCTACAGCCTGGTGGACGCCAGCCGCGTCGTGGGCGAAGACGGTGATCTGAGCCTCACGGCGCAGGCATTCATCGCCATTGCCCGCGAGCTGGACCTGGGCCACCAACTGCAAGTGAAAATCCAGGCCACCCTCGGTGAGAACGGCACGCTGCGCCGGCTGATGGGCGAGGCGGTACTGGCGCTGTTGCAATTCGATGTGCTCGACGCCTGGCGCAACCGCGCCCGCAACGGCCTGACCCGCGAGGTGTATGACCGCCTTACGGCATCGCTCGAAGGCAGTGGGCCGCAACTGCCGGTCGACAGCCTGAGCCTGACCTCCGGCGTCACGCCCATCATCGCCGTGCCTTTCGTCCCCTGGGAAAGCGCGATTCCCGTACCGCTGCTGCTGATCAGGGTGGCCAGCCTCGGCGTGCTGTCCTATTTTCCGTTCCGCCCCGGCGGGGCGTTGCGCCACCACAGCGACGCGCGCGCGGCAGAGGCGGATTTTCGCCAGCAGTTGCTGGACAGTCACCAGCAAGGCGACCTGGGTTGGTTTTCCCAGCAACTGCCGTTGGTGGGGCTGTCGGTGTTCCAGTCGTTGCTGACCCAGGCGCCACGCCCCGAGGGCATGAGCTGGCTGGCCGGGCGGCTTTACGATGGCTTTCACACGGCGTTCCCGGAGCGGACGCTCAACGATATGCGCTTCTCCACCGACCCGCATACCGGCCCCGCCGTCACCCTGGTGCAAGCCCTGACTTACCGGCAGATCCAACGCTGCCAGGCCGATCTGGACACCCTGGCCAACAGCCGTTCCGAAGCCGATTGGCAAGCGGTCAAGGACGCCACCGCCGCCATTGCCGCCGAAGTCCTGCAACTGCTGCTCACACCCCTGCCCGGCGGGGTCACGGGCATGAACCGGGTCATGCAACTGGCAGTACTGGGCAGCATGACCTACAGCGTCAGCGCAGGCCTGGATGAAGCGGTCAAGGGCGATGCCAGCAGCTTCGCCTCGACCCTGAGCGATGTCGCCGACCTGGCCATCAGCGGGCGCTTGATCAGCGTTGCCGGCAGCGCCCATCGCCAGCGCATGCGCGAACACCTGCACCGGCTGGGCAACCCGCGCAAAGTCACGCGCCCCGACGGTGTGGATGAACTGTGGAAACCCGACGCCCGCCCCTACGCCCACAGCCAGCAATACCTGCTCGAGGGTAAACGCGCCGACGCCCTGTGCGTGTTCACCGTACAAGACCGGCAATACGTCAAGCTACACCATGACAACCAGACCCTGGTGGCAGAGGTCGTCCACGACCAGGTCTCGCAGCGCTACAGCCTCAAGCGCAGCAGCAGCGGGTACAAGCCGCCGATTATCTTCAACCCGGCGCTGCAAGCCTGGACCTTCGACCTGCACAACACCCAAGCCCTGTCGGATACCCAACTGCTGCAGCAGATGCTGCCCAACGATGCATCGGTTATCGCCCAGGCCGATCTGGAACGCACACTGCGCAGCACGGCCACCTCCCGCGATACCCTGGAGCATGTGTGGCGCGGCGAACCGGCACCGTTGAACCTGATCGAAGGCGTGCGACGCCTGCAGGCCGACCAGGTGATCGAACACATCATCAATCGCTTTCATGAAGCCGGCTACCTGCCTCCCTATGGCGAAAGCGTGGTGCTATGCCTGCTGACCCAGCTCCCCGATTGGCCCAGCGCCGCCCTGCTGAGCATCAAGGACCCGCAACGCAGGGTGATCGCAACCTTCGGCAAGACCGAGCAGCCGATGCCCGGCTCGACGACGATCACGATCATCCGCAGCGCTAACGGCAGCTACCAGGCCGAAGGCGATCACGGCCAGCCGCCCTATCGGGCCGCCCCCCTGTTGAGCCTGGTCATCAGCCTGCAACCGGGCACCTCACCACTGGGCTTCACGGATCAACCCGACGCCACGCCTGAACAGCGGATCATGGCGGTACGGCGCGACGTCGCCGCCCTCGCGCGTCGCGAACGCCTGGCATTGTTCGCCGCCGTGGTGAATTACGCCGGTTATGAAAAACATGAGGCATTGCCACCCACCAATGTGCGCCGCTTCCTGCCACTCAAGGCGTCAGCGCCGGCGGTCGCCGTCACTCCACTGCTGAAAAAATTGCGCGACCTCAATAACCCACTGTCACCGGCCATGCTGGAGCGTCTATTGGCCCAGCATCCGCTGACCCCGCGCCAACAGCAGGCCTACTTACGAGAAGGAGGACTGCCGACGGTCTTTGCCGAACTGCTGGATAACCATCGCACCGCGCTGCGTATCGACGCCGCGATCGACGCGCTGTATCACCCGCGCCAGTTCAACAACGATGCCGATCAATGGGCCAGGGAGTTTGCCTCGGCGTTGATACGCCGAAGTCTCAAGCGCAATTTCGTCATCACCGAAGTGGTTGCCGGCCGTATCGCCAAGCCGTATGCCAGCAGCGGTCCTGACGACCTCACTGTAGAGCTGCGTCACTACGGCGAGGGCGTCTATGAAGCCTACGATATGCACAATGCCGGCACGATTGCGGTATCGCCGGCGGTGGACAGTTTCTACCTGGCCATCAGCTCGGTGCTGCAACCCCATGAGCGGCAACAATTGGGCATGCGCAGTGCCTCCGACGCCATGGGCCTGCGGGTCACCTTGGGCGACTACATGAGCAACCAGCGCGGCCCGGAGGGTTTTGTGAGGCTGGCCGACGGGTCGCTGGCGCAGTACGAGCATACGCTGTCACTGCCGAGCCACCTGCGGCCGGATGCCCTGGGCATTTTCGCGCTTGGGGGCGAGCACTATCTGCCCCTGTTCGGTTCCTGGTACCGGATTGCCCATGACACGCGGACCTTCAAGTGGCGGCTCAAGCACCCGCAAAAGATCGGCGTCGACACCCCAACCCTGGAGCACAATGGCGACGGCGCCTGGCGCCTGTCCAGCGAGAATCCCATGGGGTGGGACGACCACAGCCTGCTCTACCGTCTTGGGGGCGACCACTACGCATTCCCTCGGGATACCGCCCGCACCCTTCTCGCCCTGACCGACACCCCGGCCCACGTGCTGCGCCAGGCACACCGCAGCGGCCGGGCGGCGCCGCCGCTGCTGGCCGATACCTGCAAACGCCTGCGTATCGACCAGGAAATCAACCGGTTCATCGAGGCAATGTATGAGTTCCCCGGCTCCCCTTCCGCGCGCCCGGACCTGCAGTTGCTGGTGATCTCCAGCCTGCCCGGCTGGCCCGACAGCCACGTGCTGCAGATTGTCGACAGCAATGATCGTGTCACCCACCAATACCCTGAGCATCGGCGGCCCAACGACCAGGTCGTGAAGGTCACCGATGCGCAGTTCAAAAGCGCCAGGCTGCTGGACGCCATTGTCCCCCACGACGATGTGGTCCAGGGCCTGTTGGGCCGGCTACCGAAGACCCCGGAACAGCGCCGGGTCGAGCTGATTACGCAAATCGTCGAGTACACCGACCGGGAGCGGGCGCAAATCCTCAAGTCCCTTTACCGACGCAGCGAGTCCGAAGGCACCGAGCAAGAGCGCCGCTTCAAGACCCGGCATCCAGACCTGCCGACCCGCACGGTCAAGGCCATTCTTGGCCACGCCTCGCCACGCGAGCTGAAGCAGTTGCACGAGAAAAACCAGTTGAGCCTGCGCCTTTCGGAACAGGCGCGCCTGAGTAGCCACGAGTTGCGCTTGAATCGCGCCTTCGAAGGCTTATATGCAGACGCCTGCGCCAATGCCGACAGCGACAGGATCACCTTGTACCTGCTGCGTTCCCTGCCGGGTTGGCCACGGAGCCTGCGCATCGATATCCGTGAACGGGACAACGAGGGGCGCCTGCTGGAAACGGCGGGTTACCTGGTGGGTTCATCACGCAAGACCGTGGCCCGAACCACCCACGGCTATCAAGCCTATGACCAACAGGGCCAAGCCTTGGGCCAGCCTTCGATCAGACTGCTGCGGGTCATTCTCAGCACCTTGACTGCCGCCGAGCAGGCCGTCCTTGAAGTGGACACCGAAGCCGGTATCGCCGACCTGCGCAACCAGCTTGCCGAACTGGCCTTCGCCCGTCGCGTGGACATCAAGGGCCTGCTGGACATCCCGCACTTGCAGCCCTGGATGCAACCGGCCATGGGGCTGGACCGTTCGTTTCTGGTGTATCCGCTATGGCGCCAGATCCAGTCTTTTTTCGGCCCCCGACCGCCGAGTCTGGTGGCCAAGGCCCAGGAGCTTTACCCCAGCTTCAACAACGACGACGCACGGCGCTTCTTGCGGTCGTTGAACATGACGGACCCGGAAATACTGATCGAGCTGGAGCGCCGCCAGGCCGAGTACCAGGCCATGGATGTGGAGCTTTCCCGCTGGAGTGAAACCTTGCTGCCGGCTGACAACGCACTCAATGACCCCTTGGGCATGAACCGTGGCCGGCGGCGCCATATCGCCTACCAACTGCGGGGCGCATGGCGGCGCGAAAACGCGACGTTCTATATCGCCGGCCTGTTCAACGTGCCGTCACTGGAGTTGCAACTGGACGACGAAGGCCTGCCGCCGGGGGCTTTCCTGACGGGTACCAGCGGCTTCAGCCACATTGAATACCTGCGAATTTCCGGCAACACGTTCCCTGCCACGGGGGCGGAATTTCTCAGTAAGTTCGCCCAGCTCAAGGCATTGCGCGTCGACTGTCGCCTCACGGACTTGCCCAGCGCGATCACGGATATGACCACCCTCACCCACCTTGACCTGAGTGACAACGACCTGCGTTTGACCGAAGAGGCCGTGCAGCGCCTGGCAAACATGGTCAACTTGCAAAAACTCGACCTGAACGACAACCCGGACCTGACCCTCACACCGGATGTCAGCCGGATGCTGCAGATGAATACACTGCGCCTGGCCAACACCGGCATCACGCAATGGCCCATCGGGGCCAGCGCGCTGCCGGTGCTTACAGAGCTGCACCTGCAGGCAAACGGGATCACTACCGTTCCCGAAGAAGTCTTCACCAACCCCTGGCTGCAAACCGCCAATCGCAACACCCTGCTGCACGAAAACCCGCTGTCGGTGGAGACCCTGGAGAGCATCGACGCCTACCGGATTGCCACGGGTATCCGACTGGGTGGCCAACTGCGTACACCGGCCCATGCCCCGGCGGCGCCGAACGACCTCGATACCTGGCTGACCGGCGTGGCGGCGCAGGACGTGGCCGCCCGCCAACAACTGTGGGAGCAGTTGAAGGCGAATGAAACGGCAAGTGCCGATGATGTGTTCCGGGTACTGCGTGACCTGAAGAGGACCCACGCCTACCGCAGCCCCGCGTCAAGAACACGGCTGACCGAGCGGGTCTGGAGCCTGCTGATCGCCATGGGCGAATCGACGCAACTGCGTAACACGATCTGCCTCAATACCTACGGTTCAGGCAATTGCGGCGACAGCGTGCTGCTGGCCTTTACCAACATGGAGCTGCATCACCGTATCCACCAGGCCAAGCTGCAACCCAGGAGCTACCTGGCCGACCGGGCCTTGCTGGAACTGGCCAAGAGTTGCTTCTACCTCAATCAGCTCGATCACTTTGCCGACCAGTTCGTGCTTGCGCGCGAGCGTGCCGACCTGGACGTCGATCACGCCGAGGTGACCATCTACCTGCGCAGTAAACTGGCGCGGGAATTCAACCTGCCGTTTTATCCACTGGAGCTGCTGTACAGCGTGGATGACTATGTGACGCCGGCAGTGATCGACGACGCGCGCCGGACCCTGCGCCGGCTCGGCCAGTCACCGGCGTTGCAGGAGGCGATCGTGGCCACCGAGTTCTGGATCGAGTACCTGGCCAGCAGTGAGCCGGAGGCGTTTTTCACCGTCAAGGACACCATCACCTACAAAGTCAGCGTGTTGGATCAGGCGTTTTCGGACAGGCGTTCGGATGAATACCTGGAGCGTCGCCAGCAACTGGCCGACGAGGAAGCCAACGAACACAACCGCCTGGTGCGGCAGTTGACCGAGGGCACGCAACGCACGTTGCAGCGGGTCTGAGACAGTGCGGGCCGACCTGTCGCGAAACAGGCCGGCCCGCGCTCAAGGGATCACGCCGACGGCTGTGAACCCTGGGCGACCTGGGTCGGCTGCAGCTTGAACACGTAGAACAACACGGTCAGCAGCACCAGGAAGGCCGGTCCCACATAGAGCGCCACGCGGGTATCCGGGAAGTACGCCATCAGGCCCACCACCAGCACCAGGAACGCCAGGGCCAGGTACGAACTGACCGGATACAGCCACATGCGGTACTTGAGGGCTTTCTGTTCGGCCGGGCTCAGGCTGCTGCGGAACTTGAGCTGCGCCAGCAGGATCATGACCCACGTCCAGATCGCACCGAAGGTGGCGATGGACGTGACCCAGACGAAGACTTTCTCCGGCACCAGGTAGTTGAGCAACACGCCCAGCAGCAAGGCAAAAATCGACAACAGCAGTGCCTTGCGCGGTACCCCGTTGCTCGAGGTGGTACCGAACGCGGCCGGTGCCTGGCCGTTCTGCGCCAGGCTGTAGAGCATGCGCCCGGTGCTGAAGATGCCGCCGTTGCATGACGACAACGCTGCGGTGATCACCACGAAGTTGATGATGCCGGCGGCGGTCTTGATGCCCAGGCGCTCGAAAGTCATCACGAACGGGCTGCCCTGGGTGCCGATTTCATTCCATGGGTAGATCGACAGGATCACGAACAACGCGCCCACGTAGAACAGCAGAATGCGCCAGAACACCGAACCGATGGCGCGGGGAATGGTCTTCTGCGGGTTCTTCGCTTCCCCGGCGGTGAGGCCGATCATCTCTACGCCCAGGTAGGCGAACATCACCATTTGCAGGGACATCAACACGCCCTGGACGCCATTGGGCATAAAGCCGCCGTGGGTCCACAGGTTGGAAATGCCGAGTGCCACGCCGTCGTTGCCAAAGCCGAACGCGATGATGCCGACGCCGCCGATCACCATCGCAATGATGGTGACGATCTTGATCAACGCGAACCAGAATTCGAATTCACCGAAGGCCTTCACTGCGATCAGGTTGATGGTACCCATGCTGATCAGGGCTGCCAGGGCCCAGATCCAGCGCGGTGTGTCGGGGAACCACACGCCCATGTAAACGGCCACGGCGGTAATCTCCGCCACGCAGGTCACCAGCCACAGGAACCAATAGTTCCAGCCGGTCAGGAAGCCCGCCAACGGGCCGAGGTAATCCTGCGCGTAGCGACTGAATGAGCCGGCGACCGGGTTGTGCACGGCCATTTCGCCGAGGGCGCGCATGATCACCAGGATGGCCAGGCCGCCGATGATGTAGGAGAGCATGATGGCCGGGCCGGCCATTTCGATGGCCTTGGCCGAGCCAAGGAACAGGCCGACACCGATACAGGCGCCGAGCGCCATCAGGCGGATATGCCGTTCGCCCAGTTCGCGTTTGAGCGGGCCGCCCGAAGCGGTCTCGCCATGGGGCAGGTGGTTGCCGACTGGCATAGGGATACAACCTCGTCTTGTTATTGGATATGAGCCTCCGAGTCCGGCACGCCACGGCGGGTGCGCCATGGGGTGCCGTCTCCGCTTGACCTTTTGGGTCAAACGGTCTGGCCGGGCCAGATCAGGGGGGTGCAGTATAAAAAGCTCAACCCAGTGATTTTCACTCTATAAACGGCAATATTCAGCGGGAATTCCCGGAAAACTCCGATTGCGCGGTTGGAGTATCGCACGGCAATGGTGCGTCATTTCAAGCCGCGCCTATTCGTCACGCCTCCACTGCGGTGCGTCGAAGAACAACTTGCGCGCCATGCGCAGGTTGATTTCGCCACGATGGATCTCCAGGGCCTGCGAGGCCCGCCCGCCCTGCCCGGCCTGGATGCTGGCAAACGCCTGGGCCTGCGCCTGGGCCTGGGTTTGTTTGCCCATGCGGTGTTGCTCCGGGGTCTTGAGGTGCGCCGCAGTGAAATGGTCGTCCGGCCCCGCCTGGCGTTCATAGTGGAAATGCGCGTACCACAGGGGCTGGCGCGTGTGTACATCCACCACCCCATAAGCCTGCAACCAATCATTGGGGCGTGCGGCGAGAGCGACACGCCCGCCCTGCCGGAAAATATTCGCCTCATGATGGCTGACCAGCACGTCCACCCCGGACTGAGTGGGCAGGCGGGCCTTGATCGCATTCAATCGAGCCTGCAAACCCTGCTCGGATAAACGACTGGCCGCAGCCCGCAGTGCGTCGGCTTCGGTCCTGGCCCGCGCCCGCTGGGTGGCAGCCAGGCGCGCCGGCTCGCTGTGCTGAAGGTGTCGCTGGATGGCCTCGGCACACTGGCGCAACTTGTCGGCGCGCTGCTCCAGGATGTCCTGCAGCGACTGTGGTTCGTTGGCCCTGCGCGCCATTTTCAGGACTTCGCCAATGGCTTGCTCCACCGCAGCCCGCAAGGCCTGGCCCTGCTCAATCAAGCGACTGAGACTGGGCATTGAACCTGCACGCCGGGGAGCCGCTTTCTCGACCGGTTCCCAGATCCCATCGGCGGCCGGGGTGAACGAGGCAATCACGCTGTTCTGGGCATCCAACACCTCTGCCACCTGCGTCGGCTGTTCGCCAGTCGTCATCTTGAGTTGAGCGACATACAAACCCTGATTGCGTGTGCGAATGATATTTTTGCGCGGTGCACGAGGTGCCGGCACCGGGCGTGGCGCAGGGTTCGCGGGCATCAGGGCCGCAGACAGCTCGCGTTCGACCTCAGCGTGCAGTTGGGTGAACAGCTGCTGCAACTTATCCAGGTAATCGAGATGGAATTTATCCGGCTCCATGGCCCGCCAGAATTCGATGCGGTCATCGGTCTGGGCGTAGACACGGTTGAAGCTCTCCAGCAACTCGATGCGTAACTCCGTGCTATGGGGCGCCAATTCGTCCAGTTGCGCCTGGGACCCACTGGCCCAACGCGCGCGCTGAATGGTGTCGTCCAGGCTTTGGAAAAAATCTTCATCCAGCCTCGGCCCTTCGGTCTTCAGCGCCACCGCCCACAGGGCCGTCACCTGCAACGACTGCAGTTCCAGCACCGTCGGCCCAACCAAATCGCCCTGCCGCAAGGCTTGGGCCCTGTCCCGCCCGAACTTGGGAACCGCTTCCAGCTCTTGCAGCAAGTTGAGTTCCTGAGTACGCCAGCGGATCGCATTTTCGTTGCTGTCAGCCAACTGCCGTAGCCCTTCCATCAACACCTGGTGGGCCTGTTGATTGACGTCCCAGGTGGCCTCGTCCTCACTCAGCGATTGCACCCGGTCCAGCAACGGTACCAATCGGGCATTGATGGCGACGGTCGTTGCCCGGGCGTGCATCAGCAGTTGCCGCAGGCTGAGGATCAGCCCCTCGAGCGACGTCGACAGTTCACGTTCATAGCCCGCTCGGGGCTTGAGCAGTTGCAGCGCCTTGAGGCATTGCAGTTCCAGCAATGACGCCTCCAGCTTGCTCTGCAACTCCTGGGTATAGCGACTGCTCGCCGTGGCGCGCTGCTGGTCGGTGACGCTGGCGGCATCACTGGTCTTGAGGGTGTAGGCCACGACCATGGCCCGATTCGCGGTTTCCCGACGCTGGCCGTATTGACGATAGTCCCGCTCCAATTGCTCGTGACGCGACTCAGTGTCCGCCCCTGCCACCGGTGTATCGGGCTGCCCGCCGATCAAGCGCAGACGCAGGCTCAAATCCACGTCCCAATAGACATTGTCCACCAACTTGAGCCAAGGCCCGGACACACGACCATCGGCGCTGATGATCCGCACACTGTTGTCCGTGACCCTGGCCCGGTACAAATGACCGCGTACCAGCACCTGCCACTGCGGCGGTTGCGTGGCGGGGTTGAATAACATCCCATTGAGCCGCCCGCCCACCTGCGCGCCGGGCAAACGTACCGGCCAAGGCAGGGCAAAGGCCTTGAGACTCAGCTGCTCAAGGCGGGCTTTCAAATCCGCTGTCAGGGTGTCGCGGGCATTGCTCCAGCCACCGGGGGCGCGTAGTTGCACGTCGAGTGGGCCACGCACCAGGGTTGCCGGCGCGAGCCTCCGGGGGGTCGGCTCGAACGCCGGGTGTTGCAGGTCCAGGGTCGACGGCCACTCGTGGGGCGAAGCCCGGTGCGCGAGTATCAGCACCAGGTTGCTCAACAGGTCCATCACACCCGATACCTGTAAGGCCGGCTGGTTGCCGCTGATGGCCTGCACGTCCTGCTGAACACTGTCCATCACCTGAACCATCCATCCCACCAACGCCACCGGTCCCCTGAGGAACGGCAACAGGCTGTTGAACAGCAACCAGCCGCCTTCCTTCAACGTCGCCCAGCGCTGCTCGGCGTTGGACACCGATTGGCGTTGGGCCAGACTGACCAGCGCCTGGACCGTGGAAGCAAATACCTGAGGCAGCGGGTCAGCGGCCAGCGGTTGCTTGCTCAAGCGCGCCGGCGCCGGGCGCTCGGGCACGCTGAACTCATCGCCGGCCAGGAAGCGCCGCACATGCGGTTCCTCGAAACCGCCGTTGGCATACACCGCCTGGCGTGTCGCGGGGAGCCAGGCCAGTACCGTGTCCTGCAGTTCGCCGGGAGCCTTGATCGCATCGAACAAGGCTTGAGCCGTTGCGAATTCACGCAGGCAGGGACTGAACAAGGGCTGGTAGAGCAGATGCGGCCCCTCCTCGGACTGCCGGGGGCCAATCACATACAGATTGACCACCGCATCCGGCGATGAGGTCGGCGTGGCCTCGAATGCCAACGGCCAAAACGCCGCATCCGGTTGCTGCATCACGGCCGCCTGCACCAGGCGATAACCGGCCTCGGTCAAGCCGTGCTCGCCCTTGATCTTCATCTGCAACGCCAGCAGCGGCAGTTGTGCACGGACCTGCCGGGTGAACAACGCTTCACGGCGCTGCCGCTCAGCCGCATCGTCCACCAGCGTTTGCTGGAGCAGCGCCGGGTAGGTTTGCCCGATATCCACCTCGGTCACACATCCCTTGAGCAACGTTGCCGTCAGCCAGTCGGGGGCGGGGCTGCCGTTGAGGTGGATCGACGACGGCAAATGGGGAAAACCACCCAGGTTCGCCAAGGCCAGGTCCGTAAGGCTCAGGCTCACCGGGTGCACCTCGCCCGTGGCAAACCCGCCCGGCGTCATCGCCGCCGTCACGATGTGGTAAGTCATTTCGATGTCCTCCGGCTCGATGCCGTCGGCCCGGCGATCCTTGCGCAGGCATTGCTTCAGAGCCTGTGCGGCAAAGGTACGCAGCGGCGCGATGCCGTCAACAAAGCTACGCCCGTCGGCTGCGGCCTGCGCCACGACCAGTGCCTGAAGCGCACGGGCGTACGCCAGGCTGTCTGCCGCCGACGCATGGATCAGCCACAGTGGCAGTTGGTCCTGCAAGCGCAGTTGAAACGGGGTCAGGACTGACTCAAACCAGCGCGAAGGATCAGTCACATAGTCGAGCATGTGCTGAAACTGCGCGGGCGTTCGGGGCACCGTGAGGTCGATGGCCAATACATCCGCCCGCTGACGCTCGGCATAACTGGCGGCCAGCGCATCGAACGGATCCCCCCAGGGCACCTGGACAAACCACTCGAGCGTCGGGCCGGCCAGGCGCTGGCTGAGGTAGTCGGGAATCAATGGCTCGATGTCCTCCAGGCGGGCGAGCGGGTGAAGGCCGGTCGCCGGGCTGAACAGCAGCAAGGTAGGCAGCTCGGCACCGGGCAACCGATGGGCGAGGATCAGCAGCGGCAGCATTTCCGAGGTCTGTGAACCTTGCGGCCTGACATGTACGGTCTGGACCTGCAACGTTGCGCCGTGCAGGCTCCATTCGCGATCCGGGCGACTGGCGCGTAACGCCGTGCGGGGGAATAACCGGGCAAATTGCTGCTCATCCATCCCCGGCGGTTTCTGGCTGTCATACAACAAGGCCAGGCAGTCATCGGACAGGTAGGCCCATCGCGTGGTGTTCACCGACACCGTTGCCCGCCACCATGCTTCCAGCCGCTCCAGCCAGGCCTGCAACAGGTTCGGCCCGAGCTGGTTGACCACCTGCTCGATAGCCGCCAAGGGCGGGCCACCGGGCACATGGATTTCTCGTTGACGCAGGCATACTTGATGGTAGTCCTCGATATACCGCATCGGCCGGGCACTGGTCAGGCGCACCATCACCTCATCGGCAAGCAGGCTGTAGTGGTACTGGTCGGCCTGCATCGGGGTGCCGATGGCCACCCGTTCGGCCAGCAGGTTGAAGGCTGGGAAACGTCGATCGAGTGTGGCCTGCACCTGCGTGATCGCCACCTCCCGCAGGGTGGGGACGTTGGAAAACAGCGTGAGAACTTGCTCGATATGGTTACGACGCAATGAAGGTGTTTCAGGCATGGGCTGGACTTCCTTGTACGGACGCTGGAATCGGTCCGATAAGCCCTGAACGGTAGGGGCAGTCCCGCGCCCATTTGTGGTAACCGGGTATGCACCCGCCCGCCCTCACTGCAGACAATTTCCTCGACAGCGCCAATCAGCGTCTAAGCTTCAGTCAAGTCCGATCAATCTGCAGGGATGGATCAATCGACTATGGGCGCTTTATGGCAAACCGATTCAACCGAGGCTGCGGCTCCCACCGACAGCATGGACGAACAGCCATTGCCACGACGCCCCCGCAAACCGTTGTACAGGTGGCGAATGGTATGGCTGCTGCTGGTGATCGGCCTGATAGCTGCGGGCTTTGCCGCCCAGCGCGAAATGCGCACGTCGCACTGGCAGGCCCGGGAACTGAGCCGCCTGGCCGCGACCTTGACCTACACCCTGGAACCCGGCCCCAGCGAGGCGCTGGTTTATCCTGGTGCCGGGCCGTTCGACAAACGCCTGGGTTACAGTGACCTCGATGAGTTCCTGCCGCGCCTGCTCAAGCGCAACTACCTGATCCAGAGCCAGGTGCGCTTCTCCGCGCCCTTGATGACCTATGTCGAGCGCGGCCTGTTCGTGCCCTACACGGAGAAAATCCAGGCGGGCTTGTCGATCAGCGACTGCCGCGCCGAGCCGTTGTACCAGTTCATCTATCCACAGCAGTCCTACCAGCGTTTCGACGCGATCCCGCCTGTGGTGGTCAACAGCCTGCTGTTCATCGAAAACCGCGACCTGCTCGACCCGGCACACCCCCAGGCCAACCCGGCGGTGGACTGGCCGCGTTTCGCCAAGGCGGCGTGGTCGCAAGTGGCCAAGCTGTTGCATTTGCCCGGCCAGACGGCCGGCGGCAGCACCCTGGCCACCCAGCTGGAAAAATACCGCCACTCCCCTGATGGGTTGACGCTGTCGGGCGGCGAGAAACTGCGCCAGATGTTTTCCGCCAGCGTGCGCGCCTATCAGGACGGCCCGCAGACCTTGCAGGCGCGCCAGAACATCGTGCGCGACTACCTCAACAGCGTGCCGTTGTCTGCGGTGCCCGGTCACGGCGAAGTGCATGGTATGGCCGACGGTCTGCGGGTGTGGTACGGCGCCGACTTCAACCGCACCAATGCGCTGCTCGCCGACAACAGCCCGCAGAACCTCGCGCAAAAGGGCCTGGCCCTGCGCGAAGTGTTGTCGTTGATGATCGCCCAGCGCCGGCCTTCCCATTACCTGTCCAAAGGCCACGCGGAGCTGGCGACCCTGACCGACAGCCATATCCGCCTGCTGGAACAAAACAGCGTCATCGCCCCTGCCCTGGCCAAGGCGGCCCTGGCCAGCAAGGTCAGTTACCGCGACTGGCAGCAGCAACCGACGATCCAACCGATTGAAACCAACAAAGGCATCAGCGTGGCCCGCAACCGTCTAGCCACCCTGCTCAACCGCCCGCTGTATGACCTTGATCGCCTGGACCTGAGCGCCACCAGCACCTTGCAAAATGACCTGCAAACCCAGACCACCGCCTACCTCAAGCACCTGGCCGATCCGGCCTTCGCCGGGCAACTCGGCCTGCTCGGCCCGCGCCTGCTGACACCCGCCAGCACGACTCAGGTGCGCTACAGCTTCACGCTATACGAGATGACGCGCGACGGCGCGCGAGTGCGGGTGCAGACCGACAACACCGACCAACCTTTCGATATCAACGAGAGCAGCAAGCTCGAACTGGGCTCCACCGCCAAGCTGCGGGTGCTCACCACCTACCTGCAAATCATCAGCGAGTTGCACCAGCGCTATGCCGGCCAGACGCCCGCCGTGTTGAAAAAAGTCGAGATTGACGAGCAGGACCGCTTGTCGCGCTGGGCCGTGGACTACCTGGCGCAAAACCGCGACCAGAGCCTGTCGAAGATGCTCGACGCCGCGCTCGACCGGCAATATTCCGCCAGCCCCGGCGAAAGCTTTTTTACCGGTGGCGGCCTGCATCGCTTCCATAACTTTCGCAATGAAGACAACGGTCGCAACCCGACCTTGCGCGACGCCCTGCGCGAGTCGATCAACCTGCCGTTCATTCGCCTGATGCGCGACCTGGTCCGCTACAGCACCTATCACGGTGACAACAACAGTGCCGAGTTGCTCAAGGACGACAGCGACCCACGGCGCCAGGAATACCTGGCCCAGTTCGCCGACCGCGAAGGCACGACCTTCCTGCTGCGCTTCTGGAAAAAATACCGCAACAAGGACACCCAGGCCCGGCTCGCGACCTTTCTGGACGGCCTGCACCCTACCGCCATCCGCCTGGCCGCCGTGCACCGCTACCTGTTGCCCCAGGCCAGCCAGGCGAGTTTCAACAGCTTCGTGCGCTCGCACCTGACCGGCACCAAAACCGCAGAAAAACTCACCGACGAGCGCCTGAGCAAGCTCTACAAAAACTACGGCCCCGGTGCCTACGACCTGCCGGACCAAGGTTATATCGCCAAGGTCCACCCCCTGGACCTGTGGTTGCTCGGTTACCTGCTGAACCACCCCGACGCCACCTTCACCCAAGCCGTCGCCGCCAGCGAGCACGAGCGCCAGGAGGTCTATGGCTGGCTGTTCAAGAGCCGTCATAAGAGCGCGCGCGACAGTCGCATCCGTACCATGCTGGAGATCGAGGCGTTCCTGGATATTCATCAACGCTGGCGGGCGGTCGGCTACCCGTTCGACCATTTGGTGCCTTCCCTGGCCACCGCCATCGGCAGCTCGGGAGACCGCCCGGCGGCGTTGGCGGAACTGGTGGGGACGATCCTTAACGACGGCATACGCGAGCCGACGCTGCGCATCGACAGCCTGCATTTTGCCGCAGACACCCCCTATGAAACCCACCTGGTCAACAACCCCGACAAAGGCAAGCGGGTGATGCCCAGCGAAGTCGCCACCGCCTTGCGCGGGGCGTTGTCCCAAGTGGTGGATGCGGGCACGGCGAAACGCGTGTCGGGCAGCTTCAAGCTGGGCGACGGCACACCGCTGGCCATGGGTGGCAAGACCGGCACCGGCGACAACCGCATCGAAGCGATTGGCGCCGGTGGGCGCGTGCTCAGCTCCAAGTCGATCAACCGCACGGCTACCTTTGTGTTCTATATCGGCGACCGGCATTTCGGCACCCTCACCGCCTTCGTCCCCGGCAGCGGCGCGCAGAACTTCACCTTTACCTCGGCACTGCCGGTGCAGGTGCTCAAGGGCATGGCGCCGGTGCTGATGCCGTATCTGCAACCGGGTGGCCATACCTTGTGCAGCGTACCTCAGCCACTGATCTCGACGACTTTCTCGGTGCTGCCCTCTACCACGAAGAACCGATAGACCCGTCCGGCCTGCTTCTCAAAGCTGAACACCCGACCCGGGAAGATATGGTTCTTGGTGATCGGCGCGCAGTCCGTGCGGTCGGCGACCGAACAGTCCTTGAACTCATCCACCACTACGACGGTGTTACCGGCATTGCGCAGGGTGTAGGTGCGCCCGCCGTTCTCGACGCGGGTATCAAAACGGCTGTGTTCGGGCCGCACAAAAAACACCGTGCCGTATCCGGACATCACCCGCACACCCGCCGCCAGGGATGCTTCATAGGCGGCGCGGTCTTCGTCATTGATGCCGAAGTCATCGTCCTTTTCCGGCGCCACCGGCAGGTAGCGCACCCGGAAGTAACGTTCCCGATCGCGCTCGCCCATGAACAGGAAGCGCGTGCTTTGCATCGCATTGGCCGGCACGATCAGGCGTGCCGGGCTGGCCATCAGGCCATCGCGCACGAGGCCGTCGGCCTGGCTTTTGAGGGGCACTTCGTCGTAGCTGCCATCGGGTTTGTAGAGCATCTCCGTGACTTTGATCTTGACGAACGCGGTGCTGGTGCCGCCGTTGAACACGCGCTTGAGGTAAGTGTTCTTGTCGCCATTCAAGTAGTCGTAAAAATCGCCGACGTTGATGGCCGGCCCGGCCTGGGCGTTGAAGGACCACAGGCACATGCCCAGTACTGCATAAACGTATTTCATAAGCACCTCGTTATCACGGTCGCAACGCGTCGAAGATCAGATGAACGCTGCCGAAATAGTCGCCCGGGGTATAACCGTCCTCGGGCTCGACAGCGGCAATTTCCAACAGCACCCGCTTGCCGGCCCGCGCCTCCTCGGCAGGCACCACTAGGGTGTCGGTCAAGTCCAGCCATTCGCCGTTGAAGTTGACATTCAACAGAATCAGGCGCCGGCCGTTGGAGAGCACCGGCAACTCCCCCAGGCGCGCGACGATGCCGCCGCCGCTGTTCTTCACATCGAAGTGCTCACGCAATGGCTTGAGCGTGCGACTCACCAGGTTCCAGGCCATCTCCTGCTCGCGCTCCAGAAACACCGGGTTGATGGGCAGCACGTAAAAATCGGCGGTTGGGATGGTGACCGACACATCGAACACCTGCTCCTCACGGATCGCGAGGGCCTGGGTACTGAGCAGCGCTGTAACCATCAACAGCAATAGCGTCGCGATGACCTTGTCCGGGCGATACCCGGCTCCATGGGCTCTTTTCCTGAGCATCAGCCTTTGACCTCATAAGGTTTTTTTTCGCTGCCCTCAACCAGGGTAAAGCGGTAGGTACGCCCGGCCTGCTTGGTAAAGCTGAAGGCACGACCGGGCAGGATGTGGTTCTTGGTGACGGGCAGACAGTCCTGGGCATCGCCGCTGGCGCAGTCCTTGAACTGATCCACCACCACGACGCTGTTACCGTCGTTATGCAGCGCGTATTGGGCGGGTTGCTCGTCGATACGGGTGGCAAAGCGAGTGTCTTTGGGGCGCACGAAGAACACCGTGCCAAACCCGGCCAGCACCGTGACCCCGGCCGAGAGACTTTCTTTGTAAGATTCACGCGCCTCACTGGACACGGCAAAGTCATCCTCCGGCTCCGGCATCACCGGCACGAAGCGCAGGCGGAAATAGCGCTCTTTTTCCCGCGCGCCCAGGTACAGCAAGCGTGTGCCCTGCATGCCATTGGAGGGGACGATCAGACGCGCCGGCGTGGCCATCAAGCCATCGCGAGCGGTGTTTTCTGCGTTGCTCTGGAGCTCGACTTCCTCGGAGCTACCGTCGGCCTTGTAGAGAATCTCCATCACCGACACCTTGATGAACGCCGTACTGTCGCCGCCGTTGAAGACCCGTTTCAGGTAGGTGCTTTTGTCGCCGTCCAGGTAGTCATAAAACACCCCCACGTTGATATTGGGGGCCGCTGGTGCCGACAGCGGCAACCAGCACAGCGCGCACAGCGCCAACAAATGTTTCATTGCTGTAAACCTCATTTAGAGCTCCGAATCCCAGACCACCGTGACCTGGCCCGAGTAGGTGGATCCACCCCGGCTGAGCATCTGGTCGGCGTAATTCTTCTTAACCTCGAAGTGCAAGGTGCCGGGCCGTTGGTTGACATAGAAGCCCGGCTGGAACTGCTCGGTACCGGCGCCGCTGCGCAACAGCGGTTGGCGATTCACAGCGCTGCCGTCCGGTCGATTCAGGCCATGGGGCAGGCTGACGCTGACGTCCAGCGGCACCTCATGGCCGTCGGTGGGGTTCTTCAGGGCGCAGGTGTCGCCTATGGTCCGCTCGCAGCTCATTTGCATCTTGAAACGCGACGAAGCAGAAATGCGGAAGGTCTGGTCGCGGAACAAACGCGCAGGTTTGCGGCCCTGGTTCAGCCAGGCTTGCCAACCGCCTTGGGGCACCAGCTCGATACGGTTGCCGTTGGGGGGAACTTCGACTTTAAGGTCATGTTGCACCGCCAGGGTGAAGTTCAGGGTCAGGGTAGGACTGCTGGGCAACATCACGTCGCCCAAATCAAAGTCCTTCCCTGGCCCTACGGTGTATTGATGGCGACCGACGTACTCCCCTGAAGTCATGCCCAAGGGGTTGGGCGTGATGAGTTCATAGGCGAACTCCAGGTTGGTTAAGCGCATGGTGGGAATATCGAACCTGGCTTGTCTGGCACAGAGAGAACCGACCGGTGTTCGCCAGAAAAACCCATACGTTGTCGTCCCATACAAGCTCACCCCTGTGCCCAGGCAGGTGCGCGGCGGGTAAACCCAACTGGAGCCGGTCCATAATTGCTGGTGAGCTTGCAAAGGGGTAACGCCGCCGCCCACCAGGCTGACCAGATTGGGGATGGCATACGTCGAGCCGACACCCATGATCCGTACCCTTAACGTCTCGGTCTCCTGAGTCTGTCGATGCACGACGGTCAGGTCCTGCCACTCCGTTGGCACTTTAAACATCGCGCCTTGGCGTTGATCCGTATGAAAAGCAGCGATCTGCGTAACGGAATCCGCCGAAATGGCGGCCCTGAGACTGAATATATTCAAGGCAGTACATTGGGCGGGAAAAGACGCACAGTAACCAACGCTTGGCGTTTTGTTCTCGAACTTATTCAAGTGCGGCTGTGAAGGGTCCGGCCGAAACTCAGCATGGATGTTCATCTCCACACCCATTACGGGCATTGCCAGCGACGCCAATAACAAACTGGCAGCAAGCTGCGAACACCGCCCTGCCAGCCTCGATACAGTCTTGCCGCTTCCCGCAACGGCATCCATCTGACGGCACCTCATACTTCTGAATCCCAGACCACAGAAACCTGGCCCGAATAGGTCGATCCGCCCCGGCTGAGCATCTGGTCGGCGGAGTCTTTCGTGACCTCGAAGTGCAACGTACCGGGCCGTCGATCGACGTAGAACCCCGGCTGGAACAACTCGGTACCGGCACCGCTCAACAGCAGCGGCTGGCGGTTCACGGCTGCGCCATCCTGACGATTCAAGCCATGGGGCAGGCTGACGCTGATATCCAGGGGTACTTCATGACCGTCGGTGTTGTTTTTCAACGCACAGGTGTCACCGATGACGCGCTCGCAGGCCATCTGCATCTTGAAGCGCGACGAGGCGGAAATATTGAAGGTCTGGTCACGGAACAGCCGCGCCGGCTTGCGCCCCTGGTTCAACCAGGCCTGCCAGCCGCCCTGAGGGATCAGTTCGACACGGTTGCCACCGGGGGGAACCTCGACCTGAAGTTGGTGTTGCACAGTCAGGGTGAAATTGAAGGTGATGGAATTTTGTGAGGGCATCATCACATCACCAAAATCATAATCACCCCGAGGTCCCATCGTGTAGGTGAGGCTACCGGTGTATTCGCCGGAGGACATGCCCAGCGGGTTGGGCGTCCTGAGCTCATAGGCATACTCCAGCTGAGTGAACCTCATCACCGGGATGTCCACCGAGGGCTTTCGATTGCAAATGCCAGCCCCTTCAGGAACCAGCCAGAAGTAAGAGGCAAACGTAACGCCTGCCGCCAGATGGTTGGTGCTTTGGCAAGGACTGGGCGCTTGTCGCCATTGACGGTCCCAGCCAACACCTGGTTGGGCCCAAGCCGAGACTCCCGGCGGGCGCGAAACACTCCACATCCCACCCAGACCTGCAATGCGCATCTGTACAGTCTCAGTCTCTCCCGTTCTAAGATGCGTGACGGTCAAATCTCGCCAGTCTGAAGGCACCTGCACCATAAACCCTTGACGGTCGTCCTCGTGATTGGCCAAAACCGGTCCATTGGAGCTGGCGGTGAAGGTCGGTTCTCGAAGACTGAAAATATCCAGCGCCTTGCACCGCGCCGGAATATGGAATTCGCAGATCGTACTGATGGGCGTGGTGTTCTTGAATTTGTTGACCATCGGGTTGCCGGGATCGGGGCTGAACACAGCAGTAATTTCCTGGGTAAATGCAGCCGCCGTTGTACTGAACAACAGAGCTGCGCCCACACTGCCGAACCGGGTGATCAATGTGCTGATAGGTCTCATGGTAATTAGTGAACGTGTCATGACACTCAACCTGCTACGTGTGTGGTGATAGCGGAATCGGCCAACGTATCCGGCGTACACCGCAGATCACCGATCATCAGCACGTCGTTTTCATTGCGCGCGTTGGCGGTATCCAGGCGGAACTGGCACAGCAACTGGTTGTTGCGGCGCACTTCGAGGGTCGGCGAGCTGGCGTTCATTTCCAGGGAGAAGAACCCATCCACTTCGCTCACACCTCGGCTGGCGTGGTTGAGGATGTGATGGCCCTTGAGCGGCTTGCCCTGGGGGTCCACCAGGCGCCCGAGTACGGTGACGGTGCGCATCACGCTGATCTTGCGGTAGTCCACGCCGCCCTTGTTCAAGTGGTAGGCGGTGCGCGGTGGCTGGATATTGGCCGCCGGGGCGTGGTTGCCATCGAAGTCGAAGCTGACCGAGCTGCCCCTGTAGGCGGTGATCGGGATGAAGTTGCGCCCCGGTCGCAGCACGGTGCTGCCGCCACTCAGGTCATCGGCGCGCAGGACGATGTCGTCCACGTCGCTTTCAATATCGACAATCATCCCCGAGCCGCTGCCGGCGTATTGGCTGGTGAACACCATCTTCTGCCCGCCGAAGGCGAAGGTACTGTCCAGGTTCAGGCCACCGGTCAGTTCGTTATTGAACGATGAGCGCTGCACGAAGCCGTCGCCATTGACCGCGTCGTTCTGGAAGCTGGCCATGCCCGACAGGCCCACGCCGTAGGTATCGGTCAGTACCGTAGCGGAGACGCTTTGCAGCACGTGGTCCTGCAGGTCGCGTCGGTAGCTCAGCGAGCCATTGTTGTCACGCTTGCCATCGCGGGAGGTTCGCGTACCGATGCTGGCGGACCACTGCTCGCCGGGGCTGCCGAGCGCCAGGCTGACGCTCAGGTCGATCCCGCGATTGCGTTTGTCGCCGGTGCTGGAGCTGGCCGGGCGGTCGAACACCGACAAGCGCCAGTTGGCATCGCTGCCGAACAATTGGGTGCGTTCGGTCCAGCCCAGGTCCAGGCCCAGGCCTTCGTTGTTGCCTTCGCTGTAGGCCAGCCGCGCATTGATGGAACGCAGGTTGCTCAGGCGATGATTGATGGACAGCGACGAGAGGCTGGTCTGGCCGATGAACACATCGCGCTGGCGGATGCGGGTACCGTCGGGCAGGGTTTCGTAGGTGTTGCGGTTGTCCAGCCAACTGCGCGTGTGGTTGAACACCACGCTGCCCAGGCCGTAGTTGTAGAGGCTGTTGAAGTCGACGCCGGTGCCGTAGTTGTCGGTCTGGTAGACGTTGGCATACAGGCTGGCGTTACTGGCCAGGCTCCAGTCCAGCGACGTGCCGTATTGCATGCTGTCCTTGACCTGGCGCCCGGACATGCCCAGCACCACCCGCGGGTGAGCCAGGTAGTTGAGGGATACGCCGGCGGTCAGGTCGCCGCTGGATTGTTCGTCCCAGTTGCTGAGCAACTTGCTCTCTTGCCCGGCAAATACGTTGTAGCGCCAGCGGTTGTCGAGGTTGCGCCAGTTGTTGGGCTTGTACACCAACTCCTGGGTGGTGCTGGTGATCTGGCCGTCTTCTACCAGGCGCACTTCCACCTCGTAGATGCCGCCGGGCAAGGGCCGCGTGTCCAGGCTTTGCAGGCCGGTGGAAACGGCTTGGGTGTTGATCAGCAGGCCGTTGCGGTAGATCTCCGCCGAGGCCTGGCGATTGGCGGTGACGTAAATCGGGTAGATGCTCGGCTTGGGGTTGCTGATCATCAGGCTGTCGGAGCTGCCATACATCACGCCGACGGCGGTGTCGGGGCTGGCACCGAAGGTGCGCAGTTGGCGGGTCAGGCCTTCGGCATTGGGGGTGAAATAGCCCAGGCGCAGGAACTCACCGCGCATTTCGCGCTGGGCATACAGCGAGTACACGGCATGGTTGAGGGCATCGTCGTCCGGGCCGCCCAAGCGCGAAAACTGCATGTTCATCACCTGGTTCCAGTTGCCCAGGCTGCCGCTGGCGTCCAGCCCCAGGCGTCCGCCGAGGTCCTGGCCCTGGCCGCCGCTGAGGTTGAGCTGGTTACGTACGATCAGGCCGGTGCTGCCACCGGAGGGCAGGGAGTAATACTTGGACTCTTGCCCCTCACGTTCGGCGTTTTCGGTCAACAACGTGACCAGGGACTTTTCCAGGTTGTAGTGGACCGCCAGCAGTTGCGCCGGGCAGCTGCTTTCGCAGGCGCCCAACGGCACGCCCTGCTTGAGGTAATCACCCCAACTATCACGCTCGACGTCCTTGATCACACTGCCTTCGTGATCGGTGAAATCCAGCAGGGTCAGGCGGTCATCACGGGTCAGCACGATCATCGCCTCGGCGACAAACTCCTGGTCCAATTCGACCCGTACTGCCAACGGCACATCAAAAAAGTGCTCTTCAAAGTCCGCCGGTAAACCCTTGGCCTGGGACAGCAAACTTCTTGGGGTTGTGCCAGTTGTCGCGTCAGCTGCAAACGCCCCCGTACAAAACAACAAGGCAAGCGCTGCCGCGATGAGAATCATCGGGAACATGAACGGATACTCTGATTACACTCGGGGAATTCTTGGATACCGATCAACCGACAGAGGCTGCCCGTCGATCGGTAAGGGCTAAGCAATAAGCCGATGCTTATCGATCAACAAATCGCGCTCAACGGGTGACGCGCGGCTCGTGATCGAACACCACGGTGTAGTTGGTGGTGTACAGGCCAGCGTCGGTGTCAGCCGGTTTGGCGGCCGCAACGACCAGGTCAGCCTGGGTGCCGGGAGTGGAGCTGGCATCATCCACGACTTCCAGTGGCGAACCGGTGAGGGTCACGCCGTTGAAGGTGGTGGTCAGGGCAATCGAAGAGGTGCCGTTGCTCAGGGAAGCCGGGCCGCCTTCGATGTAGGCCTTGATCGAACCGTCGGTATTTTTTACCGCGTAGGTCGCACGGATCGGGCTCAACTGACCGGTCACGGTGTTGTAGGACATGGTTTCGTCCTTACCGAAATCCGGGTCCAACGGCTGGGCGTGGAACTGTTTGGTTGGGATCGTTGCCTTGATGTTGATGACGCTGGTGGCTTCACCGGCGGCAAACACGCTGGAAGCGCCGACAGCCAGTGCGATCAGTGGCAGTACGAAAGCGGTCTTTTTAAGCATTTTAATTACCTGTTGTGGCATCAGATGTTAGTGGGGGATTCGTTATTTACTGCATGGCAAAACCCGAGCAATTCGTGTCTTGCGACGCCGGTAAATAGTCCCTCGAAAACCCACTTAACGATGCCAGCGCTTTCGCTTAAACGCGTAATTAATCACGACGCGACGCGACAGATAAAAACCTTATTATTCAATAAGATGAATATTAACTGTCATCCATTTATTACACCGCAGATACCTCAGTACCACTCGCATTAATCACTTATCCGTAGGACATGGGCTACACGCTATCTATTGAGGGGTTCTCAACGTGATTAGAACTAACGCACTGATTAACCAGTTTATCTTTCATTCATAAAAGTGCCATTTACCTGTCAAGTAATTGCTGGTATTGCCAGGCGCTAATTCAATGCATCCGGCCCGTTGCAGGCTGCCTTTTGTCGCCGCTACCGCTCGTCAGACGCTTTTGCGCAAAGCGTAAGATATATCTTAAGTTGTATCTAAATCAGACAGGAGAACACGACAATGAGAGACCCTCATCACCACCGAGACCACGGTGACGACCGCGACGGCTTCGAAAAACGCCCCGGCCGCGAACGCGGCGGACGTGGCCCGCGCGTCTTTGCGCCGGGTGACCTGAAATTGCTGCTGCCAGCTCTTATCGCCGAACAGCCATGCCACGGCTATGACCTGATTCGCCGGATCGAAACCCTCTTCGATGGCGCCTACAGCCCCAGCCCCGGCGTGATCTACCCCACGCTGACCTTCCTGGAAGAAAGCGAATTGATCGCCGGCGATGCCGAGGGTGGAAAAAAACGCTACACAATCACCGACGCCGGTCGTCTGTTCTTAAGCGAACAGGCTGTCGCTCTCGACGGCATTCGCCTGCGCATGGAGGTGAGCAAGCGCTCGTTGCGCGGCCATGATCGCCCAGCGGAAATCCACGAGGCGGTGCATAACCTGCGTCACGCCTTGCATTCGCACCACGGGCGCTGGAGCCCGGAAGAAATCGTTCGTGTCGCGGCGCTGCTCAACGGCACCGCCCAAGCCATTGCCGACGGGGAAGCCCAATGAATACTCAAGCCATCCACCGCGTGACCCACGAAATCAAACGCCGCCGCCTCGAGGTACTGCGGGTAGTCGATATCACCCCGCGCATGCGCCGTATCACCTTGGGCGGGCCGGAACTGGCGGGCTTTATCAGCCTGGGCAGTGACGATCACATCAAGCTGCTGTTCCCGCAGAACGCCGCCGAACAGGCAGCGCTGGAGAGCCCGACGTTCAGCATCAAGGGTGACGGCCCGCAACCGGCGATGCGCGACTACACGCCACGCCGCTTCGACCTGGACACCGGCGAGCTGGACATCGACTTCGTGCTGCACGGCGACGGCCCCGCCTCCACCTGGGCCGACCAGGCCAAGGTCGGCCAACACCTGTACATCGGCGGGCCACGCGGCTCGATGATCGTGCCGGACATCTTCGACAGCTACCTGCTGATCGGTGACGAAACCGCGCTGCCGGCCATTGGTCGACGCCTGGAAGAACTGCCGGCGGGGCGCAAGGTACTTGCGCTGATTGAAATCGCCAATGCGGCGGAACAGCAGGCCCTGGAAAGCGCCGCCGATGTGGAGGTGATCTGGGTGGTGCGCGGTCAGGATGACCTGCTCGACAGCGTGAAAAACCTCACGCTGCCGAGTGGCTCGCTGTACAGCTTTGTCGCCACCGAAACCAAGCTGTCGCGCCAGGTCCGCCGGGTGCTCCTGGACACGCATAAGGTCAATGAGGAATTCCTCAAGGCCGTGGGTTACTGGCGTGCGGCCGACAGCGAAGAGGAGTAAGCCTCAGGTGTGGGGATGTCATGGCACCCCCATGACAAGTACACCGCTGCCGCTCACAGCCCCGGCGGCAGGCAAGGACCCGGCACGCCGTACGAGGGAAAACGTCACATCGTCGCCTCCTACACTGTTGGTAATCTGGGTCAGGAACGAACCACCGACTTGAACCGCACTTGCGCCACGAACAAGGGCTGTCCCCACGTCCGGGTTGGTCATCATCAGCAGACGCGTGTCGAACGATGAGGGGCTGCCCTTGTAAGTGATGGTGATCGGCGTGGAAATCCCGCCGTCCGGGCATGAATAAGTGAGCCGGCGATTGCTGCGGATGGACGTGGTCAGCGGATCGGTACCTATTGCTCTCTGATGAACATCGCCGAAGTTGATCTCGATCGGGTTGTTATTGTTGATCGTGCAGGTAGACGGGGAGATGGTGAAGTTGTTGGCGGCCGTATAAGTGACGGTGAGTTGCGGCCGAGTCGCGTCGTAATTGTTCGAGCTGGTCAGGCGTAACAGGCCGAGGGTGTCGCCTGCTCGAATATCGATCGGGTTGGAGGGACTGTGGCGCACCAGAATATAGGGGGTGATATTGATCGGATAGCCGATCCCGTTGTTGGGCATGGTGGCCACCCGTATACCCGCCGGAACCGGGGTATTGAGGAAAGCGCCATTGATGCGCAAACCACTCTGTTCACCGGCGAACTTGGGGCCGGATGTCCAAGGTGTACCTGAGGCATTGCCCGTTTCCCAATAGTCAGCGCCCCACACGGGGCCCGCTCCAGCCGTAAACCGACATTCGAGCCGAGCACCTTCCATCAGAATCCTCGTGCGATCTGTATCGAGTCGCACAGTTACGGGAACGGTCAGATGAGTGACGCGCGCCCACTCACCGCCATTGACCCTGCAGTCTACGGCTTGCGCGGTTGTGTTAATGCCCATCAGCAGGAGAAGCACAATGGCGCTGTCATATAGTCGTTTCATGTTGATCTCTCGTTGCTTCTCTACACAGGCGCCATCCAGCGAACAATCAGCCCGTGTAAATGACCTGAAAGCCAATGCGTATGCACCCGGTTGTTGAGCTTATGAATTACGGATAGTCCAGCGTAAACGTAGAGGTCACGGTGTAGGCGCCATGGCCAATGGTCTGATCCCTGATGGCATTCGGCTCACCCTGCACATAGGCTTTGAGCTCGATCACATTGCTGCCATTGACCAATACCTGTTCGTCACTGACGTTATTCACGGGTAATGGCTTGTTGCTCAGCGTCTCCAGCCCCAGCCCGATACCCGAGGCACCGCTACCGCCATCAAGCGCGAACAATCCGGGCAGCGCCTGGTTTTCCACGCCGCCGAACGTGATGGTCACCGTGTTGCCGATCGTGGTGTCACAGTCCTCCAGATGCAGCTTGAAACCTTTGCCCACTGAGCGCGTGTTGATGTAGAGGTGCTTGCTGGTAAGGTCCCAGAGCTCCAGGTTAATTGCCTCGTCGCCAGGCCGGATAGTGCAGGCCTCTTCAACCAGGTTGCCCTTGAAATTCAGGTTGTCCGCCGCCTGCGCCCCGGGGATCAGGCTGAAGGCTGGCAGCCCCGCCAGCACGGCACACAGCCACCTCCGATGAACCCTTTCATGTCCCATGGCTTCAACTCCTACTGGTATTCGGCCAACAGCGTGGCCACCGCTGTAAACCTTGCGGGGGCCAGCGTTGCACCCGGCTGCTTGACCGGCACGACTTCCAATACCGGCGGTGACGACACGGTTATGTCCAGTGGCGTATTGAGTCGAAACGGCAGGTTATTCTGAAATATCCGAATCCCCAGGTCTGGCGCACTGGTCTGCAATGCCGCGCCGTCGAATGTCGTAGGTGCCCCGTTGACACTCAACTTCAGCACCCACGGCAGCGTGTCAGCCCCACAACTGATGGTGTAGCCAACCTCCTGACGGTATCTCACACCATCGACTCGCTTTACGCCGACATCGCCGAAATCGACTTCAATTTTGTTCCCCGCATCGATCGTGCAGGGCGGCGGTTCATTAAGCGTTCCGCTGAAGGTCAAGTTGGCCGAGGCGCCGCTGCTGAGGGCGATGGAACACAAGGCGAGCAAGGCTCGCCGCTGCCAACAGGTCATTGATCGTTCCTCATCACTGGTAATCGACCACGAGGGTAGCGGCGGCATCGAACGCGCCCCCCGTCAGTCTGCTGCCCGCGCGTTTGACAGGCACCGCCTGCACGACGGGGAAGGTTGGATAGGTAAAGTTCACGGCCGCATTCAGGGGCCAATCCGCGCCATTAACGAACAGTTTCACCCCAAGATCCGGGTTACGGGTCGAGAGTACGCGACCATCGAACGAAGCCCCGGTGCCCCTGAGCTCAAGCCTCATCGCATTGCTGAAAGGCGCGTCGCAGGTGACGGTATAGGGCACGTCGCGACGATAGTTGACACCGTCCACCCGCGACGTCAGCAGATCATTGCCAAAGGGCACGTTGAGCGTACTCCCACCATTAATGACGCATGGAGGAGGCGCAATGATGACCGCGCGGATGATCAGGCTGGTTTCGGCCAGCGCACCCTGGCTGACGGCCCACAGCAGGCCTCCCCCTATAAGAATGGCCCGCGAGCCGACTGCCTTCGTCATTAGATTGCCCTCACTCATAACTGAGCCTGAAATCCACCACGGCCCGAAATGCCCCACTGGTCAACGGAGCGGAGGTGCGCGTGGGTTGAACATGCCAGGTCTGGAGACTGCTGCCCTCGGTCAAAAACAACGGCTCGCCCCGGGAGCCCAGTTGCACGTCCCGGCCCAGGGCGTCGGTCAAACGCAGCCCCATCCCGGTGATGCCTTGCACTTTGACCAGCCGTGGATCATCAGCATCGGCAGGCGCGATAAACGTGACCGACAGCACCGGTTGATGGGCGCTCCATGCCAGGTTCCCGGTACGCTCACTGCGGATACTGCCGGCGATGCGCTGGCAGTCCTGGAAGCGCAGCTGAAAGGGCCTCGATGGCGCCTGATCGCCAGGTCTTTGCAACTGGCTGGCCGACACAGCGCCCAGGTCAATCGTTTGATGGCGCGATGTCATCTCCAGGCTGCAAGGCGATTCATGCATGGACCCGTTAACGTTCAACCGGCCACGCTGACCATCGATACCGTCGTCATCCTCGGCGCTCACACGCGCCGCCAAGGCCAATAACACGCAGCCCAGGACTTTCACGTTGTGCGACTTCATGGCGTTCTCCCGCAGCAGACGCTACTCATTAGGCGATGAGACTTGCGCGTTCACCGTGCAAGTCTGGCCACTGCAGGTGAACGCCAGGAGCGGGCGTCCACCGTAATCGTTCACATAGGCCAGATAGGGGGCCTGGCCAAGTGCCTTGGCCGTTGGCCCCAAAGCCAGCGTGCCCTTGGGCGGGATCATCACCGGTTCAAAGCCCGCCACGGTTTTGCCGTCTTTGCTGCTGCGCGCGTCCACCAGGGACACGTAGTAAGGCGTGGGGTTATTCACCTGGTAACGGTCGCCTTGCCGGGTGAGGGTGAGCTTTTCCTGCCAGGGATTAGCCAAGTCCTGCTGGCTGGGCATGATGGCTTGCGGGCGGTAAAACAATTTGATGCGGGTCTGCAGCGCAATTTGCAGGGTGTTGGATTTGTCGCTGCGCGGCGGAATTTCCCTCAGGTTGAAGTAGTAGACGGTCTCGCGATCCTGGGGCAACGATTTGACCGCTGGCAACGCCTGGACTTTCACCTGGCTTTGTTTACCGGGCTCCAAGCGTTGAACCGGCGGCAGCACGATAAGGGGCGAGGCGATTTTGTTGCCCTGCTCGTCCTCGATCCACCCCTGGGCCAGGTACGGCAACTGGGTGTTGTTATTGGTAATGTTCACGCTGGTGGCATCCTTGCCCCCATCAAAAATCACACGGGTCCGGTCCAGGCCAACCGCAGCGTCAGCGTTCGGATTGAGGCCCAGAGCCAGCAGTGCGAAGACCAGGAGTGTAGGGCGCGTATTGAGCATCATGAGGCGGTATTCTCCGTATCGGTGCGCTTCCCGGTCAGCGCTGCTGGCTCGGGTGAGGATTGATCAGTGGCGACACTCTGGCAGCGCAGTTGCAGGGCATCGGTCAAGCTGTCTGCTGGCAACACCACAGGCAGCGTGAGCAGGCATTGGTCGATGCCGCCCCAACTGACGATCATCTGCTCGCCGGCCTGGATGCCGCTCAGGTAAACGGCGCCGCCGTCGTTCACAATTCCGGTGTCCTGCTGTTTTATGTTTTTCACCGTCGCGCCGAAGGGCGGTGAACTGCCATCCGGCAGGCGCAGGACTGCCATGGCCTTTTCACCGGCAATCACGTCCAGCGATCGATAACCAATGGCCCCGTCGGTGAGTGTCAGTTGCGTCACCGACTGAGTGGCCTCGACGTTGCTCGGCAAGCTCTCCAGGTCAACACTGGCGGCCGTACGCTGGTAGCTGCTGATATCGGAGATCACCGCCTTGCCGAAGGCATTGGTGCGGGTCGACACGCCGTAACCCCGCACAGGCACGTCGGGTACCCCACCGGTGTCGAGCATCAGGCGGGTCCCGCCGACGGTATTGGTTCGGTGCAGGGCCGCACCGTAGGGCGTGAGCGTGCCGCCACCGCGAATAGACGCACTGAGGGTTCTGCCATTGCCTTGTTGTGTGCTGGCGCTGAGATCGATATCAGCCTGGTCGCCAATATGGCTCAGATAACCACTGGCAGAGCGATCGCTGGCACTGAGCTGGTAGCTGTTGCGTTCATCGATGCGGTCACTGTAACGCGTGGAAAAGCTCTCTTTGCCCGAGGTCCTGCTCCCATCCAGCGACAGTGTGCCGCTGCGCCCCAATGGCAGGCTGACCGTCAGCGCCATTCCGCTATCCTTGTAGGCGTACTCCTGACTGCGGTACATGTTCAGGGACAGGCTCATGTTCCTGACGGAGCCCACATTGAAGTAGCGCGACATCGACAGGTTCCAGCGCTGCGTGTCCGGGCGCCCCCAATACGTCTGTTTGTTGTAACTGGCGTAGACCGTCGCCCCAAGGTCACGAAACTGCTTATTGAGCGTCACCGTATACAGTGCCTTGCTGTCGCCGATCGGTTTCCAGCCCTCGATGAACTCAACGTTATCGATTTCGCCGCGCTCGCCGTTCAACCCGTAATGGCGAGCGTCCAGGTACTCACTCATGCTCAAGTAGTTTTTCTCGGAAAACCGGTAACCGGCAAACGTCACCTGGCTGTCGTACTGCTCGAAGTGCTTGGAGTATTGAAGGCGGTAGGATTTGCCCGAGAGCGACTGACTCCACACACTGGCGTGGGACTGAGTGACATCCAGCGATACGGCTCCAAGCGCCAACAGGTCACGACCGGCGCCGACAGACAACGCACGGTAGTTGTTATCGGTGATAGCGCCGCCGAACAGCGACCAGCCATTGCTGACCCCCCAGGAGAATTCACCGGTACCGAAAACATTGCCATCGGCGCCGTATTGAAGATCGGAGGGTCGCCCCGCCGCCAGCTTGTAACGAACCTGGCCAGGGCGCGTCAGGTAGGGAATGCTTGCCGTATCGATCTGGAAGGTGTGTACCGAACCATCCTGCTCTTCCACCCGCACATCCAGGGTGCCGCTCACGGCGTCATTGAGGTCCTGAATACGATACGGGCCTGCCGCGACCAGCGTTTCATAGAGCACGCGGCCCTTCTGGCTGATAACAACCCTGGCATTTGTTTTGGCGACCCCTACCACTTCCGGCGCGTAACCACGCAAGTTGGGGGGCAGCTGGCTTGCATCCGAAATGAGAGCGGCGCCGGTATAGCGGAAGCTGTCAAACAGGTCCGAATACAGGTAGTCCTCTCCCACCGTCAGGCGCGCCTTCAGTGCAGGCACTGCGCGATAGGCGTAGTAACGACTCCACTCCAGCTGTTGTGGGTCCCCGTACCCGCTGTCGAGGCCTTTTTCGACACGCGCCTGCCAGTCCGCCCTCAGGCGCCAGGGCCCGGCATTCGCCCCCAGGGTACCGTTACCACTGAGATTGTTTCGGGTGCCGTCATTCTTCTGATAACTGGACTGCACCGTCATGTTGTAATCGACCAGCAGCCCCGGCACGCCCTCATCCCAACGGGAAGGTGGATCCCAATTGATGGCGCTGTATTCAAGGTAGGCCTGGGGCACGCTGATGTTCAGCGTGGAGGTGGCCAGGTCGCCACTGACCTCCATGCCCGGCAAGCTTTCTATATCCAGGCAGTCACTGCCTTTCCACCACTTGAGTTCAGCAGCGCCCGACGCCTTGAGGCCCAACAGGCCCACCAAGGCCGGCGACAAACAGGCCTGGCTGCCTTTAGGATCATTATCGGGAGGATAGAAAGCCACTGAGTGCTCGGCAATCGCCTGGTTATTGATCTGCACCCCCATCGAGTAAGTGCCAGGCAGAATAAAACCGCTGCGCGCGAACTGAGACAAGTCAATATTAGTTCGATCACTCAGATCAAGAACGTCCGTATTAAACTCAATATCCCCGACAGCCATCGCAGTGCCCGGCAATAATATCAACCCACTGAAAAAGTTTGAGCGCAGCGTATTTTTGACCTTCGCCGTATTCAACATGCAAGCAACCCATCAAAGTTCAGAAATATTCCAACTTGAACCGCACTGCGGCACGGTGCGCGCCGGCCACTATGGGCAATCCGTTGCCAACAAAATGAAGCGTGAAGTGAAGCGTCATGTCGCCTTCCGACAAGGGATGCGGCGTCATCGGCTGACCGGGAATACTCAATTGGCCAACGGAATCCTCGATATTGAGGGCAACACCTTGTGAGCCACCAAATACCGCAAAAGAACGGCCGCCTCTGTCGGTGGGGCCATCAAATGTCACCCGCAGGTGCTGCCAGTCGGGCAGCGTTACTCCAGGGCGCAACGGGTCGGTGCGACTCAATGTGCAATTGACCAGGCGCAACTGGAAGGATTGGTCCCCTCCCCTGGCGCGTCGCAAAAACCGGCCAATGGGCTCGGGGTCCACATCGATGGTTTGATCGACACTGACCAACTCCAGCCCACAGGCCGAGTCAACGACCTCTCCTCCCAGCGTGACGAGCCCATTACCTTGCGCAGGCACCTGGGCAACCACCCAAGGGCTGATGAACATCGTCAATGAAGAGGAAATAGCGAGACTTATGAATGTTTTCACCTATGCCTCCACCAGCCTCCCCCGCCACCCTGGGTGGCGGGGGAAAAAGCTTACTGATAAGCCAAGGTGAAATTGGTCACCGCGCTGAAATCGCCCGGCACGATGTCGCCCGTAGCAGCGCCTTGCACATAGGCACCGAACTCCAGTGTGTTATCACCGGTGGCAATAACCTGCGGTGTGGTAGCCACACCCAACTGAACGGGTTGGCTGCCATGGGTCATCATGATGCCCACATTGCCCGCGCTACCGACGGTACCCAGCGCACCCGGCACAACGCTGGATGGCGCCCCCGTGAAAGTCGTGGTCACGGTGTTATCGGTGAGGCCGGCCAGATCGCAGCCTTCGAGCTCAATCAGCAAGCGCCGAGGCTCGGACTTCCCTCCCGCCTGCAACTGATGCTTGGCAATCGCGCCGAGGGGAATGGTTTGATCGACGGAGTCAGGCTTGATGGAGCAGGCCCCGGAATGGACCGAGCCCACAAACGTGACCGTTCCATCCGCCGCCTGAGCGACAGACATCGACCCTACCAACAACCCGATGGATAACAGCGCAGTGTTAATTTTAGCGTTCATGTATAGAGGCTCACATAGTAATAAACGTCATTAAGTCATTCCGCCGCTTTAGCACGCAGAACATCCCACTTTTTTTCCAATTACTTGCATTGCAACTCAGCTCATTTGAAGCCCGGCAATTATCCAGCGCAGATTTTAGAAGTTAAGTCGGCACATTCATTTAATTACGTAGCCCTGCAACACCAAGACACATAGGAAAATTATGGCAATTTGCCAAAACTTTGAATGTATCTGTAAGAATTGGATTACATGGATTTTAACGAGAAGGTTTTATGGGTAAATATAACTGTAGGAACAGGATTACATCACCTGAAAAACCAGGGCATTTATGTGAAAAGATTAACTAATGAGTTGAAGAGTTCGAGAGGAAGCACGCAACCGTTCGACAAGACGGTGCGTGCCCAATAGCGCTAAGGAAAGGAGTGAATCAGGCGCGGGGCTTGATGAGCTTATCCAGCCCCACCACGGCCAGTGCAACCAGCACAAACCCGGCCAGAATGCCCCCGGCATTCACAAACACCTGTGGATAACCGAGGGTGCCGACATCGATGAACGGGTATTGATATTGCCCGAGCAAATCCCCGCGCAGCAGCACATAAGCGAAGTAGATCAGCGGATAAATTACCCACGCACCAACGTGCTTGAGGCGCAGGCTGCCCTTGGGTACACACCGGCACCAGTAGATGACAAACAACACCGGCATCACGTCGTGCAGCAATTCGTCGGCGATAAATTGAAAGCCTTCGGGCTGCCACAAGTGCCGCAGCAACAGGCTGTAGGCCAGGCTCACCACCACGATGCTCACGGCAATGCCACTGCTGACACTGGGCGCGAGAAAAAACCGCCTGGCGGCAGAGTCCCGACGAATCAGTGCGTAACTGAGCACCACCGCTGCCAGGGTATTGGTCAGCACCGTGAAGAAACTGAAGAAGTTGATCAGCCCGCCCAGCAGGCTGGCGCCGGCTTCCCAGCGCGAATAGAAAATCAGGTATTGCTGAATCGCCAACCCCACCCAACCGGCCAGCGCCGCTGCCGCCACATACCGCTTCATGGGATCAATCCAGCGGGCGTTTGGTGCGCATCAGCTTGACGTACAAGCCTTCGACCTTCTCCCGCGCCCAAGGCGTCTTGCGCAGGAAGGTCAGGCTGGACTTGATACTCGGGTCACTCTTGAAGCAGCGCACATCAATGCGTTCGGCAAGGCCTTCCCATTCGTAATGTTCCACCAGGGTGGTGAGGACGTGTTGCAGGGTCACGCCGTGGAGGGGGTCGTTGCTTGTCGCGGTCATGCCGGGCCTATGAAAAAGTACTCACGAAGGTGCACACCTTATCACTCCACCCTTACAGGTAAAAAAGTTCCCGCTTTCGGCGAAAGACAGATGTTAGGTTGTAACCACCCGTCTCAACCCTTATCACCGTCCGCCCCCACCGTCTAAAAAACCCTGAAGTTCCCCCTCCCCCCCTATTTGGCAGCGGCGATCTGTCACTGTTACCAAATCGGAAATGATGCATCTTGCGATTCGTGCTTTCTCTTGGTGCGCCGGCGCTTTATCCTTGTCGGCAATAACCTGAAACGTTTCACTCCCCCGGTCGACCCCATTTTGCTGATTATTCCTACCCGTCAAGACAGCGCTGTCTTACACCGATCTGCGCCTGGGAATAAATCGCCCGCCTGTGGATAACGCTGATATCCCCAGAAAAACGTAATTAACGCTGAACCAAGCCCGTGCCGAATCGTCATCTACAGTGAAGAAACACGGGGATACATAATTCCAACGTAACGGAGAAACACAACTATGAGCACTGACGGTGCTTCAAGTCCAAGCCGCCTGCTCCCAAGGCTGCTAGGCGTCTTGCTGCTGATCATGGGGCTGGCCCTGCTGGCCGGTGGTATCAAGCTGAGCCTGCTCGGCGGGTCGCTGTATTACCTGCTGGCCGGTATCGGCATCACCCTGACCGGCCTGTTGCTGCTGGCCACCCGCCGCGCCGCGCTGGGCCTGTACGCGCTGGTGCTGTTCGCCAGCACCGTGTGGGCCCTGTGGGAAGTCGGCCTGGATTGGTGGCAGTTGGTGCCGCGCCTGGCGCTGCTGTTCGCCCTGGGCATCGTCATGCTGCTCCCGTGGTTTCGCCGTCCATTGCTGCGTGGCCAACCTGCCCCGCTGGGCACTGGAGCGCTGAGCGTGGCCGTGGTGCTGGCCGGTGCTACCGCCCTTGCCAGCCAATTCACCAACCCCGGTGAAATGGTCAAGACCGGCCAACTGGACCGCGACGCGGTACCGGGCATGGCCAGCGCCGCACCGTCCCAGGCGGATGGCGATTGGAATTCCTATGGCCGCTCGGCCTACGGTGATCGCTACTCGCCATTGGCGCAGATCACCCCGGAAAACGCGCACAAGCTGGTACCGGCGTGGACCTATCGCACCGGCGACATCCCAGGCCCGAACGATCCGGGTGAAACCACCGCAGAAAACACTCCGCTGAAAGTCAACGGCATGCTCTACGTGTGCACGCCGCACAGCCAGGTGATCGCGCTGGACCCGGACACCGGCAAGGAAATCTGGCGCTTCGATCCGAAGATCAGCAGCCAGGGCGCCGAGAACTTCAAGGGTTGGGCACACATGACCTGCCGTGGCGTGTCGTATCACGATGACGCCGCCTACGCTTCCGAGCAGAGCCCGACCGGCAGCGCCAGCCCGGCTGCCGCGCCGAACGCCTGCCCGAAACGCATCTTCGTACCGACCGCCGACACCCGCCTGATCGCCCTGAACGCCGACACCGGCAAGATGTGCGAAGACTTCGGTGACAAAGGCCAGGTCGACCTGCGTGCCAATATCGGCAGCTTCGCCCCCGGCGGTTACTACTCCACTTCGCCACCGGCCGTGACCAAAAACCTGGTGGTGATTGGTGGCCACGTCACCGATAACGTCTCCACCGACGAGCCCAGCGGCGTGATCCGCGCGTTCGACGTACACACCGGCAAGCTGGTGTGGAACTGGGACAGCGGCAACCCGGACGACACCACCCCGTTGGCCGAGGGCAAGACCTACACCCGCAACTCGCCGAACATGTGGTCCATGTTCGCCGTGGATGAAAAACTCGGCATGCTCTACCTGCCGATGGGCAACCAGATGCCTGACCAATACGGCGGCGACCGTACCGACGATTCCGAGAAGTACGCAGCGGGCCTCACCGCTTTGGACATCGACAGCGGCCACGTGAAGTGGACCTTCCAGTTCACTCACCATGACCTGTGGGACATGGACGTTGGCGGCCAGCCGTCGCTGATCGACATCAAGACCGAAGCCGGCGTGAAGCAGGCGGTGATGGCGTCGACCAAGCAAGGCAGCATCTACGTACTGGACCGCGCCACCGGCCAGCCGGTCGTGCCGATCCACGAAGTGGCCGTGCCGCAAGGTGCAGTCGCGGGTGACCGTACTTCCCCGACCCAACCGAAGTCCGAACTGAACTTCATGCCACCGCCGCTCAAAGAGCGTGACATGTGGGGCGTGACGCCGTTCGACCAGATGCTGTGCCGTATCGATTTCAAATCCATGCGCTACGACGGTGCTTTCACCCCGCCTTCGCTGCAAGGTTCGATCGTTTACCCAGGTAACTTCGGCGTGTTCGACTGGGGTGGCATTTCCGTCGACCCGGTACGCCAGATCGCCTTCGTGAACCCGAGCTACATGGCGTTCAAATCCAAGCTGATCCCGGCGGCCGATATCGCCAAGCAAGGCCCACGGGTCAGCGAAACCGAAGGCGTGCAGCCGAACAAAGGCGCGCCGTACGGCGTGATCCTCGAAGCCCTGCTGTCGCCCCTGGGCCTGCCGTGCCAGGCACCGGCATGGGGTTACGTGGCCGCGGTCGACCTGACCACCCACCAGACCATCTGGATGCACAAGAACGGCACCGTGCGTGACAGCTCGCCGGTCCCGGTTCCCCTGACCATGGGCGTACCGAGCCTGGGCGGCACCTTCACCACCGCCGGTGGCGTGTCGTTCCTCAGCGGTACCCTCGACCAGTACCTGCGTGCCTACGACGTGAAAAACGGCAAGCAACTGTGGGAAGGCCGCCTGCCGGCCGGCGCGCAAACCACACCGATGACCTACACCGGCAAGGACGGCAAGCAGTACGTGCTGGTCGTGGCGGGTGGTCATGGTTCCCTGGGGACCAAACAGGGTGACTACGTGATGGCGTTTAAACTGCCGGATTAAGCGTTATCGGCGGCAAAACAAAGGCGGCTACCCTCACAGGTAGCCGCCTTTTTCATAAGCAATGAAGATCAACATCCGGGAGGGGCGATGGACTGCACCCGTCGTTAGAGCGGTGTCCGTTCACGCCGCATCCACATCTCGAACGCCATGGCATTGAGCGGCCGGCTGATCAGGTAGCCCTGGGCAGTGTCGCAGTTCCAAAGCTTGAGCAGCTTGAGGCTGGGCTCGAATTCCACGCCTTCGGCCACCACCTTGAGCCCCAGGTTGTGGCTCATTTCGATGGTCGAACGCACGATCACGCCGTCACCGCTGGTGCTGTCGAGGTTGCGCACGAAGGACTGGTCGATCTTCAACTCCTGCACCGGCAGGCGCTGCAGTTGCGCCAGCGACGAATAGCCGGTGCCGAAGTCATCCACCGACAGGCTGATGCCACACCCGCGCAGTTGCTCCAGCACGCTCAAGGCTTGTTGCGGGTTGTGCATGATCGCGCTTTCGGTGATCTCGAAAATCAGCTGCTTGGCCGCCACGCCGTACTGCATCAGCAGGGTGGTGACACGGATCGCCAGGTCGTCATCGACCAAGTCATCCACCGAGATATTCACCGACAACTGAATGTGCATGCCGCGCTGCGACCACTCACCGATCTGGCGGATGGCTTCTTCGATCACCCACTGGGTCAGCCCGCCCATGCTGCCGGTGCGCTCGGCCAGGGGGATGAATTCGGCGGGCGACACCAGCCCCAGGGTGGGATGCTGCCAGCGCAGCAGGGCTTCGGCCTGGCACACGTCGCCGTGCTTGAGGTCGAGCTTGGGCTGGTAGCACAGGTACAACTCGCCTTCGACGACGGCCCGGCGCAGGTCGCGGATCAGGGTGATCTGGCGCTGGTGGGCGAGGTCGCGGTCCTGCTGGTATATCTGCAGATAGCCCGGCAGCGTCGCCGCATCATGGCGAGCGATAGCGGCGCGGCTGATCAGTTCTTCAACGTGCTGACCATCGGCGGGGTAAGCGGCGATACCGATGCTGACTTCGTGGCGCACTTCGTCATTGCCGATGCGCTGGGGTTCGGTAAGCAGCGCGTAGAGGCGGTCGGCGCGGGCCACGGCACGGTCGACCTCGGTGTTTTCCAGCAACAGCAAAAACTCGCTGCCGGTGATGCGCGCCGCCGTGTCGCTGGCCAGCAGGCTCATGGACAGGCAGCGGCTGGCTTCGCGCAGCATTTCATCCACACCCTCGGGACCGAAGCCCTCGTTGATAACGCGGTAGTTCTCGATCCCCAGGTACAGCAACACCACCGGCCGCCGCGCACTGATCGCACTGCCCAGGCGCTCCATGGCCAGGGCACGGTTGGGCAGGCCGGTGAGGGAGTCATGCAAAGCGTTATGGGCCAGTTGCCGTTCGCGCACGGCGATGCCGCTTTGCATGGCATTGAAGGCGCGGGCCAGCAAACCGAATTCATCGTGGCTGCGTACCCGCACCGGCGTGCGGTAATCACCGGCCCCGATGCGCCCGGCCGCCTCCACGAGTGCATTGAGCGGGCGCGAGACCCGCCGCGCCAGGAACAGCGCGCCGGCCAACGACACCAGCAGCACCGCCAGGGCAATCCCGAGAAACTGCCGGTCCAGCGGCGCAAAGGATTCCAGTGCATGGTCCAGCGGGCTCTGAAGCAATACACGCACTTCATCACCCTCGCCAGTGTTGGCCAACGCCAGCACTCGGCTGAGCACGCGCTGACCGTGAAACACATGGATCTGCGCCTCAGGGTTGAGCGGTGCGCCGTGCAGCAGGCTGAGGGCAGTGGCCTGGTACGCGTCGGGCTGGGTGCTGAACAGCGGGCCGGGCGTGCCGTCCTGCACACTGAGGAACGACACTTCCAGGTTGCTCATGGCGCGCAGTTCATAGGCGAACAGTTGGTCCATGGCAAAGCCCATCACGATGCGCGCGATGGGCAACGGGTCGCGCACCTCATCCTGCACCAGCAGGTAAGGCCGCCCGTCCAGGGCCACGATCAACATTTGCAGGCCATTGCGCCGCGCATGACGCAAGGCGACGTCATAGGGGAACCGCTGGCCGCGGGTGAGGATGGGGAGCGTGCTGACCATGACCTTGCCGTCCAGGCCCAGCACAAACACTTCGCTGGAACGGATGCCGGTGCCGTGGCGACGCAGTGCCGCCAGGATCGGCGCAGGCTTGCCCCCGGCCACGGCCTGCTTGAACGGGCCATCGCCGGCGAGCCAGTCGAGCCCGTATCGCAGGCGCCGCCCGCGCAGGTCCAGCAGACGCTCGAATACCTGGGTTCCGGTTTTCAGTTGGACTTGTGCCTGGTTCTCCACGGCTCGGCGGGTGGCGCTCTTGACGGCGAAATAGGTCGCGGCGACCACCACCAGCAGCAACAGCGCCAACACCCCGGCGATGCGGGTTTGAAAGGTATGGCGCCATGTCATGGCAGTGCCCTCCGGCAGCGTTCGCCTCTCTCTGCCGCCGCGTCCCTTAGTCATGTGCATTCCCTACGCCCAGACCCGCCGTCAAAAAAACATCCATTTAGACTGGAAATTTTGTCTTAGCAGATTAGCTGGGACAGAGCAGAAGCGCACCGAATAAAAACGGGGTTTTCACCGTCACTTTATTGGCGACAACCCCTTGGCCATACCCGCTTATTCAGCCGCGGGCGCGCATGAAGTCCCCCCAACGCCGCACCAGATAGTTGTGCTCATCCATGACCGAATTCCACACCGCGATATGCCCCATGCGCTGCTCATAGGAGCCGCCATCGCGCACCTCGCCGATATCGATCAACGGCAACCCATCACTGCCGGGCAACTCTTCCCGCGCAGGCTTGCCGGCGTACCAGTAATCCCATTCGGCACTGCTGAGGTGATCGCGGCTGCGCGCCGGATTGCCGATGTAGTAACCCTGGCGCGCCATCACCGCACCCGGCCAGCCGGACAACCACCAATTGAGGTACGCATACGCCGCATCCAGCACCGGGCCCTGGGCATGGCGCGACAATGACAAGCCGCCGAACCAGGCGCGATAGCCTTCGCGGGGGACCGCCAGGCGGTATTTCACCCCGGCGCGGTGCAGGCGCATCAGGGTCGGCGACCACAAGCTCTGAATATCGATGCTAGGGCTGAGCATCAGTTGCGCCGCCTCTTCATCGTCGGACCAGAACGCGGCGAAATGTCCTTCCTTCTGCTTGCGCACCAGAATATCGGCGAGCACGTCGATCTCTTCGATGCTCATATTGCCGATGTCGTTAAAGCGCGCCAGCCCCGCGCCCTGCACGGCCAGCGCAGCATCCAGGGCGCCGATGGCGGCATCGCTCTGCAGCGCCGTGCGTGCGCGCCACGCCGGGTCCAGCAGCCAGCCCCAGCTTTCGTTACCGTGGCAAAACCCCTCGGGCAGGCGCTCGGGGCGGTAGGCGAAGCTGTCGGCATTGTGGGTCAGAGGCAGCATGCTGATGCGTTCGGTGACGGTGCTGCCAAGGCCGCCGTCGTGCTGAACGAATAGGCGCTCGCTGGGTACGCTGCCGCTGCCCAGGCGGTCGCTGGGCGACAGCCGACCGCGCTTGGGCAGGTCGTTGATCTCGTGCCACAGCGCGATACGCCGCGTGTCGATGGGCTGGATCGCCCGGGCCGGCCACACGAAGTCGACGTTGTGAAACCATTGGTCGTACAGGTCATAACTGTCGGGCTGCATCACCGCGATGCGCTGGGCCTGTTCGACGTCGTGCACCTGGTACACCAGCCGAATCCCCAGTTCCTGTTCGGCGCGCACGCGCAGGCATTCGAGCAAGGTGACCGAGGTGCCGAGCACCCGTAAGGTGATCATCCGGCGAACCGCCGTGAGAACACTTCAAAGGAACGCTGCAGCAACGCAGGATCGAGGCCACGCAGGATAAACACCAGGCGCGATTGCCGGTCGGTGCCTGGCCACGCAGGCAGATGGACCGGAGCATGCAGGCAATGCTGCACGCCATGAATGACGATGGGGGCGTTACTGGCGTTCACGTTGAGCAGTCCTTTGACGCGAAGGATTCGTTCGCCGTGGCATCTTAACAGCATCGACAACCACACCCCGAAGCCGACCCAGTCCAGCGGCTGGTCGAAGGTCATACTGCACACTTGGGCTGCCCCATGGCTGGCGCTGGTGGTCTGATGCAATTGCCAGCGGCTGACTTCCATGGCGGGTTCGGCACTGCGCAGGCCTTCACCGAGCAACAGTTGGTCGCCGCTGTGGATGGCGTGGGTATCGAGGATCGGCGTACCGGCGTTGAGCGCCTGCAGATGCGCACGCAGCGGTTCGCAGTCATCCACAAGATCAGTCTTGCTCAGCAGCAAACGGTCTGCCGCCGCGACCTGGGCCAGCCATTCCGGGTGCAGGCGTTCTTGCAACGCGGCGTGGCTGGCGTCGACCAGCGTCACCACCAGGCCGATATGAAAACGCCCGCGCAGTTGCACGTCGTTGTTCAAGGTGGCAAGGATCGGGGCCGGGTCGGCCAGGCCGGTGGTCTCGAGGATCACCCGTTTGAACGCAGGAATTTCGCCACGCTCGCGGCGTTGCAACAGACCGAGCAACGCGTCCTTGAGCTCGCCACGGATGGAGCAGCAGATGCAGCCGCTGGGCAACAGCACGGTATTAGGCGCGACTTCTTCCACCAGCAGATGATCGATGCCGATGTCGCCGAATTCGTTGATCAGCAGTGCCGTGTCACCCAGGCTTTCACCTTGCAGCAGGCGCTGGAGCAAGGTGGTTTTGCCGCTGCCGAGAAAGCCGGTGATCACATTTAGAGCAATGCTCATATTTACCTCCGGCCCTACAATGGGGTGTTTTCCAGGTGGTCAAGTAGACGCGGGTCAAGGGGATCCAGCGGCCGGCCGAGCATGGTTTCAGCTGCCTGCCAGAGTTGATCCAGCCCGCTTGCCAGTGCCTGTTTGCCGGTGGCGCCCAACAGCAGATAGGAGGCGCCCTGGAAGTCTTCGACCTTGAGTCGGAACACCGCCAGCACCTGGTTGATCGCAGCGATACGGCGCAGGCGTTCGCGGCGCCGGGGCAGTTCATCGCCCAGGGGGTCGCTCCAGTGCAGGTCTTCGCCGAGCAATCCGCAGAGTCCGCACATGGCTACACCTCACTCATGGCATGACATCGCCGGAGTTCGGGCCCAGGGTCTGGCCGACGAACAGGTTGCCACCCGGCTCACTGGCCAGCAGCACAGCGGTGGGCGCCACTTCGTCCGCCAGGCCGAAGCGCCCCAAGGGCAGCTCCTTGGCCTTGGCGCGCTTCCAATCGTCACTGATGCCGCCCACTAACGGCGTCTCGATCGGGCCGGGGGCGATGGCGTTGACCAGCACGTTATCCTTGGCCACTTCCAACGCCAGGGATTTGGTAAAGCCGATCACCCCGGCCTTGGCGGCCGCGTAGTGGGTCAGTTCGGCGCCGCCCTTGATGCCCAGTTGCGACGCCACGTTGATGATCCGTCCCCAACCCTGCGCGAGCATATGCGGCAAGGCGCGCTGGCTGGCGACGAACACGCTGGTGAGGTCGACGCGCAGCATGTCGTTCCACATCTCGATGGACAGGTCGACGCAACGCGCCTGGGTAAGCATCCCGGCATTGTTGACCAGGATATCGATGCCGCCGAAGTGTTCGACGCAACGGTCGACACTGGCCTGGGCACCTTCGACCGTGCCGACATCGGCCACGCACTCGACCACTTCGGCGCCGAGGTTGCGGCAGGTGATTGCGGTTTCGGCGAGGCTGGCGGCGTTGCGGTCGGCCAATAGCAGACGCGCGCCTTCAACGGCGTAGGCGCGGGCGATGGCGGCACCGATGCCGCTGCCGGCACCGGTGATCACGGCCCGGCGGTTGGTCAGTTGGTTCATGCAAAAACTCCTGAAAAATTCCACTTCCAATGTGGGAGGGGGCTTGCCCCCGATGGCAGTGGGTCAGTCACAGATGGGCTAACTGAACCACCGCCATCGGGGGCAAGCCCCCTCCCACATTTGGATCAAGTACATCAGTCAGTCAGGCCAGCGCACGGTGAGGCCGCCGTCGATGACGATGCTCTGCCCGGTCAAATAACTCGACGCCTCACTGGTCAAGAACTGCACCAGCGACGCCACCTCATCTGCGCGCCCTACCCGCCCCAGCGGAATCGCCCGCGCGGCCTTGGCCAGGCCTTCCGGGCCGAGGGAGTTCTTCGCATCCAGCGATTGCGGTGTTTCGATCAACCCCGGGATCACCGCATTGCAGCGAATGCCCAGGGGCGCCAACTCCACCGCCAGCGAGCGGCACAACCCCGGCACACCAGCCTTGGCTGCGGCGTAATGGCTGTGTTCCTGCCAGCCATACACGCCGCCGGCAATCGAAGAGATCGCCACCAGCGCGCCGCCTTCGTTCATATGCCGCGTCGCCGCGCGGAAGGTGCGCATCACCCCCGTGAGGTCGACATTGAGCATCTCGTTCCATAACTCATCGGTCATTTCCAGCAGCGGCGCACGGCGCAGCAAACCGGCGTTGGCCACCGCGTAATCCAGCCGGCCGAAATGCTGTACCGCCTGTTCGGCGAGGGCGTCCACCGAGGCGGTATCGCCCACGTCCAGCGGTAACATCAGGCACTCGCCCCCCGCCTCCTCCACCTGCGACACGGTGGTGCTCGGGTCGTGGGGATCGGCCGGGTAATACCCGCCCACCACCGCCACGCCGCTGCGTGCATAGGCCACGGCGAGGGCTTGGCCAATGCCACTGGCGGCACCGGTAATCAGCGCAACTTTACGGCTCATCACATTCTCCTTACTGAACGGTTTCCGGACGCACATGGCGGGCGGCAAACATCAGCGCGCCGGACAAGAAGCACGGCAGCGCGCCGAACCACAGCGCGGCGGTCTGCCAGTCACTGCCGGCGGACAACACCTGGGTCGCACCAAAACCTGCGACCACGGCACCAATCGGGCCCATGGCATGGATGATCGCGCCGCCGGTGGCGCGGATGCTGGTGGGGAAACTTTCACTGATAAAGAACAGCGCCGCCGAGTACGGCCCGATCAGGAAGAACAGGCCCAGGCTGTACAGCCCGACCACCATCGGCATATTGCTCGGACCAAACAGCATGCCGGCAAACGCCAGGCCGCCGAGCATCCACCCCAGGCCGATGACGTTACGACGGCCGATCTTGTCGCCCATCCAGCCGTGGCTGAGGTAGCCGCAGTAACCCACCAGGTTCGACAGCACGAGGATGATCAGCGAGTTCTCGAACGAGATGTGGTGCACGCTGACGATCACCGAAGTGCCGAGCACGCTGAACACCTGGATCGCTGCCCAGTTGAGCAGCAGCGCAGCGCCGATCACCAGCGTGGCGCGACGGGCCGGGCCACGGAAGGCCGCCTTGAGACCGGCCTTGCTGTGTTCGTCGTAGTCCACGCCGTAGGTCACGGCAACGTTTTGCGCTTCTTTCACCGCGCCGCTTTTACGCAGCTCGCTGATGCGCTGGTGGATCTGGAACTGCGGGCTCTCCTTGAGCTTGCGCGCCATGATCGCGATCACCACCGCCGGAATCGCGGCGAAGATGAAGCAACCCTGCCAGCCGATGATCGGCAGCAACAGCGCGGTCAAACCGGCGGCGATCAACGCACCGACCGGCCAGCCGCCCTGCACCAGGCTGTAGATGAAGCCGCGACGCTTGGTCAGTCGCGGGTCTTCTGACGCACCATACAACTCGGTCAGATAGGTGGCGTTGACGGTTTCTTCGGCATACCCCAGGCCGCCCAGCGAACGGATCAGAATCAGCGGCGACTTGCCCCACGCCCCGCCAATGGCGGTCAGTGCCGAGCACAGTGCGGAACCGGCCACGGTGAAAATAATCCCTTTGCGCCGCCCCAGCTTGTCGACGATCGGCCCGATGGCCAAGGCGACGACGGCGGTACCCACCGCCACCCAAGTCGCGATTTCAGCTTGCTCCACTTCACCCCAGCCAAAGTGCCGGCCGATCTCCGGCAGCAAGGTGCCGAACAGGATGAAGTCATACACCGCAAACACCCAGGCGAAAAACGCGATCCAGGTGGCGAAGCGCACTTCCTGGGACGTCAGTTGCCGGGGTTTCCAGCCAGTCAGGTCAAGCTTGTTGTAGATGGACATAATCGCGCCTCGGGAGGTGGGGGCTGCTTGGGTTGGGATCAGGTACGCGGTTGGCGGCGGATAAAGTCGTCGGCGATTTCGTCGAAGGTGACGAAGCGCACGCCGGCATGGCTCTGGATGTGTTCGATCAAGCGCTCGAGCATCAGCAGCACTTGCGGGCGGCCGGACACGTCGGGGTGGATGGTCATGGTGAACACCGCGTGTTCGTGCTCGCGGTAGACCCAGTCGAACTGGTCGCGCCACATTTCTTCGAGGTGACGCGGGTTGACGAAACCGTGGCTGTTGGGGGCTTTCTTGATGAACATCATCGGCGGCAGGTCGTCGAGGTACCAGTTGGCCGGGATCTCCACCAGGTCGGTTTCTTCACCGCGCACCAGGGGTTTCATCCAGGTGTCGGGGTGCTGGCTGTAGTCGATCTTGGTCCAGCTGTCGCCCTTGCGCACGTAGTAGGGGTGGAAGTCGTTGTGCATCAGGCTGTGGTCGTACTTGATGCCTTTCTTCAGCAGCAGCTCGTTGGTGACCTTGCTGAATTCCCACCACGGCGCGACGTAGCCGGTGGGACGCTTGCCGGTGACTTGGGTGATCAGTTCGATGGACTTGTCGAGGACGATTTCTTCCTGCTCGGCGGTCATCGCAATCGGGTTTTCGTGGCTGTAGCCATGCACGCCGATTTCGTGACCGGCGTCGGCCACGGCCTTCATCTGCTCGGGGAAGGTTTCCATCGAGTGGCCGGGGATAAACCAGGTGGTGCGCAGGCCGTAGCGTTCGAACAGTTTGAGCAGGCGCGGCGCACCGATTTCACCAGCGAACAGGCCGCGGGAGATGTCGTCGGGCGAGTCTTCGCCGCCATAGGAACCGAGCCAGCCGGCGACGGCGTCGACGTCGACGCCAAATGCACAGAGGATGTCTTTAGCCATGGTGTGTCTCCTTAAATGTTGAGTACGGATTCGACGGATAAGGCCGCGCGCAACAGCCGCGCGTCTTCTCCTGTCGGGGCGCTGAGCAGCAGCCCGGTGGGCAGGCCCTGGGCATCACGGCCACTGGGTAAGCTGACGCCTGGCATGTCGAGAAAGCTGCCGGGCATGGTCAGGCGCAGGGTGGCGAGGTTGGTTTTGACGAACAGTTCGTCGTCGGCTTCAAGCGGTGCCAACGCCGGGGCGACATGGGCGACGGTGGGGGTGATCAGGATCGCGCCGTCGAGGTCGTCGAGCAGTTGCTGTTGCAGGCGGCGGCGCGCCTCGGTCAGGTGGATCAGTTGGCTGGCCGGCAATCCGCGCGCGGCTTCAAGGCGGCGGCGCACACGGGGGTCGAGTTGCTCGGCATCAGTGCTGTCGAGCAGGGACTGGTGCAGGGCGAAGGCCTCGAACGCGCCGAGCCAGCCTTGGTGCTTGATGAGGTCCAGGGTGGCCTGGAACGGGGGGCTTTCACGCTCTTCAATCAGCGCGCCTTCCGCCTTCAGTCGCTCAACGGCGCGCAGCAGGTTGTTGCGCACGGCAGGCTCCACGTCGGCCAGCACGCCCTGTTCCAACACAAAACGCTGCCCTTTCAGGCGGCGGGCACTGTGCTGCTGGGTACGGCCATGGAGCAGGTCGTCGATGGCCAAGGCATCGCGCACGCTGCGCGTCAACGGACCGAGGCTGTCGAGGGAGTGGGCCAAGGGAAACACACCGTCGCGGCTGTAGCGTCGGCTGCTGCTGCGGTACCCCACCAATCCGTTGAGCGCCGCCGGAATGCGGATGGAACCGGCGGTGTCGGTGCCCATGGCGATCGGCACGATACCGGCCGCGACCGCCACCGCCGACCCGGACGACGAGCCGCCGGGAATGCGCGTCTGGTCCGTGCCATGGGGATTGTGCGGCGTGCCGAAATGCGGGTTCAGGCCCAACCCGGAATAGGCCAGTTCGCTGAGGTTGGTCTTGCCGACGCTGACCATCCCGGCACGGCACAACAGGCCCACACTGGGGGCGTCGAGCAACGCGGCGGGCGCAGTACGGCGGTAGGCGGCGCCCGCGGTGGTGATGCTGCCGGCCACATCGAACAGGTCTTTCCAGGCCAGGGGTACGCCGTCGAACACGCTCAAGGGCTGGCCGGCACGCCAACGGGCGGCGGACGCTTCGGCTTCACGGCGGGCGCGCTCGGCGGTCAGGGAAATAAATACGCCGGTCGAGCGGCTCGCTTGATTGAGTGCCTGTTCAAGGGCTTGCACCGGGTCGCTGCGACCGCTGGCGAAATCCTCGGCCAGTGAAGTGGCGTCTGACATCAGGGAAACCTCATAAAACGTACATATTCATAAAATGTACATTTTACAAAGGCAGCTTTCGTGCCAGTCTCTGCGTAGCGCTCTTGACGCGATTACGCATTTTTACCCAGAGCTACGGGATAGATGGTGTTGCTCGATGGAAAAAAACCTTGCGCCACGCTTGCGAAGCGCCTCCGATGAAATAATGTACCTTTTATTAATAAGTACATTTTGGTGCAGAAAAGTAACATTCCTACATTCAAGGCCCCAAAAAAGTGCCACCGACGTGGCGCAGAGTGACAGGCGCAACTTATGAGAGAATCCCCGGCCACCGTCCTACATGCCTTTGAGAAATCGATGAAAGCAGTGTCCGCCTCGGCCTCCCGTTACGCGATGATTCACCAGGTGTTGCGCGACGCGATCGTCAACGGCACCGCCCGCCATGGCCTGGTATTGCTGGAAGCGCCCCTGGCCGAGCTGTTCGGCACCAGCCGCGTGCCGGTGCGCAAGGCGCTGGACCTGCTGCACGCTGAGGGCTTGATCTGCCGTTTCAACGGCCGGGGTTACCTGATCAACCCCGAAGGCCTGGCCATGGAACCGCTGCGCCTGCCCCTGAGCCATGCGCACCTGGGCCTCAATGGCGAGGCCGAACTGGTGGACACCCGGCCGCTGGGCGAGCGCATCGTCGAGGAAATCGGCGCGGCGCTGTCCACCTGCATCGCCTTTGGCCATTACCGCCTGGATGAACAGGCCGCCGCCGACCACTATGGCGTCAGCCGCGCGGTGGTGCGTGAGGCGCTGATGCGCCTGCGCGACCGTGGCCTGGTGGAAAAAGAGCCCTATTCCCAATGGCTGGCGGGGCCACTGACCGCGCGGGAGGTCACCGAGGATTACGAACTGCGCGCCTGCCTGGAACCCGAAGCCCTGCGCCAAAGTGCCCCGAACCTCGACCGCGACATGCTTGAAGCCATGCTGCAGCGCGTGCTGGATGCCCAGGACAGCCCGCAGTGCAGCCTGGAAGCCATCGAGCAGATCGAAGAGGACCTGCACCAGCGCTGCCTGGCCGGCCTGCAAAACCGCAAGATTGCCGCGCTGATTCGCCAAGGCCAGAGCCCGATGATTATCAGCCGGATTTTTTACCGATTGCTGGGGATCGGCGCTGATCCGGCGATGCTCGCCGAACATCGCTTGATTTTGGAACTGCTGCTGCATGGCGCATTCGATGCGGCCGCGTTGAACCTGCGCGAGCATTTGCAGCGGGCGCGGCAGCGGATGTTGCAGCGTCTGAAAGTGCTGTCGGTGCTGCCAGAACAGCCACTCCCCGCCTACCTCCACAAAATCAGCTGACCCACATTGACCAAGTCGCCGCAGTAATTTCATGCAATATGTTGCTATCTCACCCCCACCATTGAAACCACTGCTACCCCGCCCCATCTAACCTGCATACTTCCTTATGCAGGTGCCCCATGAGCGACCAGCAAGAATTCCCTGATTACGACCTCAACGATTACGCCGACCCCGAAAACGCTGAAACCCCTTCGTCCAATACCGGCCTGGCCCTGCCTGGGCAAAACCTGCCGGACAAGGTCTACATCATCCCGATCCACAATCGGCCGTTCTTCCCGGCGCAAGTGCTGCCGGTGATCGTCAACGAAGAGCCGTGGGCCGAGACCCTGGAGCTGGTGAGCAAATCCGACCACCACTCCCTCGCCCTGTTCTTCATGGACACGCCGCCGGAAGACCCACGCCATTTCGACACCTCCGCCCTGCCGCTGTACGGCACCCTGGTGAAGGTGCACCACGCCAGCCGCGAAAACGGTAAGCTGCAATTCGTCGCCCAGGGCCTGACCCGCGTGCGGATCAAAACCTGGCTCAAGCACCACCGCCCACCGTATCTGGTGGAAGTCGAATACCCGCACCAGCCAAGCGATCCGACCGACGAGGTCAAGGCCTACGGCATGGCGCTGATCAATGCGATCAAGGAACTGCTGCCGCTCAACCCGCTGTACAGCGAAGAGCTGAAGAACTACCTCAACCGCTTCAGCCCCAACGACCCGTCGCCCCTCACCGACTTCGCCGCCGCCCTCACGTCGGCCACCGGTAATGAGCTGCAGGAAGTGCTGGACTGCGTGCCGATGCTCAAACGCATGGAAAAAGTCCTGCCGATGCTGCGCAAGGAGGTGGAAGTCGCGCGCCTGCAAAAAGAACTCTCCGCCGAGGTGAACCGCAAGATCGGCGAGCACCAGCGCGAGTTCTTCCTCAAGGAACAGCTCAAGGTCATCCAGCAGGAACTGGGCCTGACCAAGGACGACCGCAGCGCCGACGTCGAACAGTTCGAGCAACGCCTGGAAGGCAAGGTGCTGCCGGCGCAGGCGAAAAAACGTATCGATGAAGAACTGAACAAACTGTCGATCCTCGAAACCGGCTCACCGGAATACGCGGTGACGCGCAATTACCTGGACTGGGCCACCTCGGTGCCATGGGGCGTGTATGGCGAGGACAAACTCGACCTCAAACACGCGCGCAAGGTCTTGGACAAGCACCATGCCGGCCTGGATGACATCAAGAGCCGCATTCTCGAATTCCTCGCAGTGGGCGCCTATAAAGGCGAAGTCGCCGGCTCCATCGTGCTGCTGGTGGGTCCGCCGGGCGTGGGCAAGACCAGCGTGGGCAAATCCATCGCCGAGTCCCTCGGGCGGCCGTTCTATCGCTTCAGCGTGGGCGGCATGCGCGACGAGGCCGAGATCAAGGGCCATCGCCGCACCTACATCGGCGCCATGCCGGGCAAGCTGGTGCAGGCGCTCAAGGACGTGGAGGTGATGAACCCGGTGATCATGCTCGACGAGATCGACAAAATGGGCCAGAGCTACCAGGGCGACCCGGCCTCGGCGCTGCTCGAAACCCTCGACCCGGAGCAGAACGTCGAATTCCTCGACCACTACCTGGACCTGCGCCTGGACCTGTCCAAGGTGCTGTTCGTGTGCACCGCCAACACCCTGGACTCGATCCCCGGCCCGCTGCTGGACCGTATGGAAGTGATTCGCCTGTCGGGCTATATCACCGAAGAAAAAGTCGCCATCGCCAAACGCCACCTGTGGCCAAAACAGCTGGAAAAAGCCGGCGTTTCGAAAAACAGCCTGAGCATCAGCGACGGCGCCCTGCGCGCACTGATCGACGGTTACGCCCGAGAGGCCGGGGTGCGCCAGCTGGAGAAACAGCTGGGCAAACTGGTGCGCAAGGCGGTGGTCAAGCTGCTGGACGCGCCGAACTCGGTGATCAAGATCGGCAACAAGGACCTGGAAAGCTCCCTCGGCATGCCGGTGTTCCGCAACGAGCAGGTGTTGTCCGGTACCGGTGTGATCACCGGCCTGGCCTGGACCAGCATGGGTGGCGCGACCCTGCCAATCGAGGCGACCCGCATCCACACCCTCAATCGCGGCTTCAAGCTGACCGGGCAGTTGGGTGAGGTGATGAAAGAGTCCGCCGAAATCGCCTACAGCTATATCAGCTCCAACTTGAAGTCGTTTGGCGGCGATCCGAAGTTCTTCGACGAAGCCTTCGTGCACTTGCACGTACCGGAAGGCGCCACGCCGAAGGACGGCCCGAGCGCCGGGGTGACCATGGCCAGCGCGCTGCTGTCCCTGGCCCGCAATCAAGCGCCGAAAAAAGGCGTGGCCATGACTGGCGAACTGACGTTGACCGGGCATGTGCTGCCAATTGGCGGGGTGCGTGAAAAGGTGATTGCGGCGCGGCGCCAGAAGATTCACGAACTGATTCTGCCGGAGCCGAACCGTGGCAGTTTTGAAGAGTTGCCGGAGTACCTGAAGGAAGGCATGACCGTGCACTTTGCCAAACGCTTTGCGGATGTGGCGAAGGTGTTGTTCTGATAGAGCGCTAGCGCCTGAAATGGCCTCATCGGGGGCAAGCCCCCTCCCACACTTGAATGTGTTCACACATCAACATGTGGGAGGGGGCTTGCCCCCGATGGCGTGAGTGGCCGCAACCTGTATCCTGCTTGTAACACCCTGTCTTATCTTCGGTTATGCTCGGTCTTCGTCGCCAAACAACGGAGCCCCCATGACCGCTGCCCGCCTGCTTCTCCCCCTGAGCCTTTGCCTGCTCGCCGCCTGCGCCAGTGCGCCGAAGCAAAACGTCACCGTGGAAGAACAGGGCGCTTGTCCGCTGCAACTCAAAACCGGGCAAAACCTGATCCTCACCCTGCCAAGCAACCCAACCACGGGTTATCGCTGGGCCATCCAGGATTCCGCCGGAGGCGTACTGCGCGCACTGAGCCCCGAGGTGTACAGCAGCTCGGAATCCGGTGTGGTCGGTGGCGGAGGCCAGTCCACCTGGCGCTTCCAGGCTTTCACGGCCGGCCAGGGTCGTTTGCGCCTGACCTCCCAGCAACCCTGGGAACCGGAAGCCGAGCCCGCCGAGACCTTCGACTGCGCCATTACGGTGAACTGATATGCCATGGCTGATTCTTGCGCTGATGGGCGCAGGCACCTTTATCTACGGCCTGAGCACCCATGCCACGTTGCTGTGCCTGCTGGTCAAGCCGCTGCCGGTACTGGCGCTGCTGGGCTGGCTGCATGATGCGCCGCCTACTGACTATCGACGCTGGATCAGCCTCGGGCTGATTTTTTCCCTGGTCGGCGATGTATTGCTCGCCTGGCCGGGCGACCTGTTTATCTTCGGCCTCGGCGCCTTCCTGTTTGCGCACCTGGCCTATCTCAAAGCCTATTTCAGCGACTGCCGCCGCTTGGCGCTGTTGCCGTTGGTATTGGCGCTGGGCGTGGGCGCGATCCTGCTGAGCATCCTGATCTCCCACGGCCTCGGTGAACTGCTGATACCGGTGGTGGTTTACGCACTGGTGATCAGCGCCATGCTTTGGCGCGCGCTGGCACGCCTGGGCAGCGATGTGCCGAAACGCTCGGCGCTGCTGGCGGCGGCGGGGGCGGTGTCGTTTGTATTTTCCGACACGCTGATCGGCATCAATCGGTTTGTGCTGTCGTTCGAGGCCGCGCCGTATTTGTTGATCACAACTTACTGGCTCGGCCAATGGGGCATCACCGCCTCGGCTTTCCATCAGACAACCCGCGCATCCGCTGACCAACTTGGCTAAAATGCCGGCCTTTCCCCCTCGTCGCCGGAACAACCGTGAGCAAAGAACCCGATCGCCTATTCGCCCAGCCCCTGCCCCAGGTGCCGGACTTCGCCTTTAACGAGGACGTGGTGCGGGTGTTCCCGGACATGATCAAGCGCTCGGTGCCCGGTTACCCGACGATTGTCGAAAACCTCGGCGTGCTCGCGGCGCAATTTGCCCAACCGAACAGCGTGCTCTACGACCTGGGCTCGTCCCTGGGTGCGGTGACCCAGGCCTTACGTCGCCATGTGCGCACGGACGGTTGCCGAGTGATCGCTGTGGATAACTCGGCGGCCATGGTCGAGCGCTGCCGCGAATACCTCAATGGCCAGGACTCGATGTTCCAGGAGCTGCTGCCGGTCGAAGTGATCGAGGGCGACATCCTCGCGCTGCAGTTCCAACCAGCCTCGGTGGTGGCGTTGAACTTCACCCTGCAATTCATCGCCCCGGATGAGCGCCTGGCATTGCTCGGGCGTATCCGCCAGTCATTGCTGCCCGGCGGTGCGTTGATCCTTTCGGAAAAGCTGCGCTTCAACGACCTTGAAGAACAGGCACTGCTCACCGACCTGCATATCGCGTTCAAACGCGCCAACGGCTACAGCGAACTGGAGATCGCCCAGAAGCGTAGCGCCATCGAAAACGTCATGAAGCCCGACAGCCTCGAAGAACACCGCGAACGCCTGCTGGCGGCCGGGTTCTCGAAAGTCGTGCCGTGGTTCCAGTGTCTTAACTTTGCCTCGTTGATTGCCTTGCCATGATTGATCTGTCCCCCCTCGCCCGCCATCTGGTCGGCACCCCTCTGGCTGTATGGGCCCAAGGCCTGCAAGCGCAGCTCGATAGCAAGATGGAAAAGGGTCATGGCGACCTGGAGCGTTGGCAGAGTGCCCTGGACGCGCTGCCAAAGATCCAGCCCAGCGAAGTCGACTTGCTCAATGGCTTGGTGCTGGACACCGATTGCGACGATGCCACCCGCGCGCAGATGCACACCGCGCTGATGGGCTTGAGCCCGTGGCGCAAGGGCCCGTTCCACCTGTTCGGTGTGCATGTGGACACCGAATGGCGCTCGGACTGGAAGTGGTCGCGTGTGGCCCCGCACCTGGACCTGAAGGGCAAGCGCATTCTCGATGTCGGTTGCGGCAACGGTTACTACATGTGGCGCATGCTCGGCGCCGGGGCCGACAGCGTGATTGGCGTCGACCCGAACTGGCTGTTCTTCTGCCAGTTCCAAGCCGTACAGCGTTACCTGTCTGAACCCAAGGCCTGGCACCTGCCGTTCCCGTTTGAAGACCTGCCGGCGAACCTGGAAGGCTTCGACACAGTGTTTTCCATGGGTGTGTTCTATCACCGTCGCTCGCCGATCGAGCATCTGCTGGCGCTGAAGGACACCCTGGTCAAGGGCGGCGAACTGGTCCTGGAAACCCTGGTGGTGGAAGGCGATCAGCAACAGGTGCTGGTGCCGGAAGACCGTTATGCGCAGATGCGTAACGTGTGGTTCCTGCCGTCGGTACCGGCATTGATGCTGTGGCTGCGGCGTGCCGGGTTCAGTGATGTGAGGTGTGTGGATGTGAGCGTGACTACGGTGGAGGAACAGCGCGGGACGGAGTGGATGAAGTATCAGTCCCTCAGCGACTTCCTCGATCCGCAGGATCACAGCAAGACGATTGAAGGGCTGCCGGCGCCGATGCGGGCGGTCATCATCGCCAAGAAGTAACCGCTAATCTCCCGGAAACAACAGAGATCCAAATGTGGGAGGGGGCTTGCCCCTCCCACATTTGCTCATCAGTGTTTTTTAGAGCGGGGGCTTGGCCCGGCGTGCCTTGAAAAATTCGCTCAACACCGTGCCGCACTCCTCCGCCAGCACACCGCCTTCAAACAACACCCGATGGTTCAGAAAGCCCTGGGTAAAAAACTGCCCCTGGCTTTGCACGATCCCCGCCTTGGGCTCCAACGCGCCATACACCACCCGCGCAATTCGTGAATGCACGATCAGGCCGGCGCACATGCTGCACGGTTCCAGGGTCACGTACAGCGTACTGCCCGGCAGGCGGTAGTTGCTGACCGCTTGCGCAGCCGCGCGGATGGCGACCATTTCGGCATGGGCGCTGGGGTCATGGCCGCTGATCGGGCAGTTGAAGCCGCGACCAATGATTTCACCATCCTGCACCAGCACCGCGCCCACCGGCACTTCGCCCAGCGTCGCGCCTTGGGCGGCAAGTGCCAGGGCTTCGCGCATGAAATCCTGATCGCGGCTGCGGTCGATAATCGCCGTGGGGCGAAACTGGCGCATCACGCCACCTCGATGGCGGCCATCAGACCGGTTTCCATGTGGTCGATCACGTGGCAGTGGAACATCCACACCCCAGGGTTATCCGCCACCAATGCCACGCGGGCGCGTTCGTTCTTGCCCAGCAGGTAAGTGTCGGTGAAATACGGGATCACCTTGTGGCGGTTCGAGGCGATCACCTTGAAGCTCATGCCGTGCAGGTGGATCGGGTGCTGGTACTGGGTCATGTTTTTCAATTCGAAAATGTAGCTCTTGCCTTTTTCCAGCTTGGCAATCGGTCGGTCGGCGCAGGTCTTGTCGGTGATGTCCCAGGCCTGGCCGTTGATCTGCCACAGGCTCGGCGGCTTGCCGTTATCCACCGATACGGAGCCGACCCACTCGAAATTGAAGTTGAGTTTCTCCGCATTGGCCAGGTCCGGCTCGGCAATCGGGTTGGCGGGCAATGCCGGGGGCCATTCGCTCGGTGCATCGGTGTTGGCGACTGAGCGGAAAGTGCCCAGGCGCACCGGGCCGTTACGGATCGACAGTTCTTCGCCCGCCGGCGGCGCCTTGATCGCCAGGCAGATACGCATGCCCGGGCCCAGCCAGTATTCCTTGCCCAGCGGGCGCGGCTCGACGGGGTTGCCGTCCAGGGCGTAGATCTGCGCTTCGACGTCGGGGATGTTGATGCGATAGGTCAGGGTGTTGTCGAGGTTGAGCAGGCGCACGCGGGTGATCTGCCCGGCGGGCAGGTCGATCACCGCCTGGGATACGCCATTGATCGTCGACAGCCGCCCGGCCGTGCCGCCACGCGCGGCTTCACGGGGAATGCTGAAGGCAACGAAGGCGCCCTCTTCGTCCACGTGCCAGCTCTTCAGGCTGAGGGTGCGTTCGTGCTTGAAACCGGTGGGCTCGCGCTCTTCGATGATCAGCGGGCCGACCAGGCCTCGGCCGAGTTCTTCGCTGCTGTTCACATGGGGGTGATACCAGTAGCTGCCGGCATCGGGCACGCGGAATGTGTAGTCGAAGTATTCGCCGGGCAACACCGGCAATTGCGAGACGTAGGGCACGCCGTCCATTTCCAGCGGCAGGCGGATGCCGTGCCAGTGGATCGTGGTGGCGACCGGCAGGTGGTTGATAAAGCGCACCCGCAGCCACTCACCCTGGCGCACGCGCAACTCGGTGCCAGGTGCCGAAGGGCCGAAGGCCCAGGCTTCGGTCTTGTGCCCCGGCACCAGCTCTACATCGAGCGGCGCGGCGATCAGTTCGTAATCGTGCCCCGCTTCGGCTTCGGCGACCTTCCCCAGCCAGTAGCGGTAGGCGCCACCGGCACCGACGCCCACTACGGCCAGGCCTGCAAGACCACCCAGGATTTGTCGACGGGAAAAGGATCGGGACACAACAACCTCACGTATCTGCCGCAGGCGCAGGGCCTGCAAAGGGCAGATACGATACACCTGCATTGGCTAAACAGTAAGGCTTCGCATTGCCGCATGACACAAAGACGGCGCACACCTGTAGGAGCGAGCTTGCTCGCTCCTACAGGTGAATCTGCGGTCAGCGCTTGGCGGCCGCCAGGATCAGGGCTTTCATCTCGGCCACAGCGCCTTTGAACCCGACGAACAGCGCATGGGCCACCAGCGCATGGCCGATGTTCAGCTCGTTGATGCCCTTGATCGCAGCCACCGCTTCGACGTTGTGGTAATGCAGGCCGTGGCCGGCGTTGACGATCAGGCCTTCATTAAGGCCGCAGTTCACACCGTCAATGATGCGCTGCAGTTCATCCGCCACGTCGGTCGGTGTGGTGGCGTCGGCGTAACGGCCGGTGTGCAGTTCGATGGCCGGCGCGCCGACACGGCGGGACGCTTCGATCTGGCGCTCGTCGGCGTCGATGAACAGCGAGACCTCGCTGCCGATCTTCGACAGGCGCTCCACCGCAGCCTTGATCCGCGCTTCCTGGCCGGCTACGTCGAGGCCGCCTTCGGTGGTCAGTTCCTGGCGGGTTTCCGGGACCAGGCAGATGTGCGCCGGGCGAATGCGCTCGGCGAAGGCCATCATTTCTTCGGTGACGCCCATCTCGAAGTTCATGCGGGTTTGCAGCACGTCCTTAAGCAGCAGCACATCGCGCTCCTGGATGTGGCGGCGGTCTTCGCGCAGGTGCACGGTGATGCCGTCGGCGCCCGCTTCTTCGGCGTCCAGCGCGGCCTTGACCGGGTCAGGGTAACGGGTGCCCCGAGCCTGGCGCAGGGTAGCGACGTGGTCGATGTTGACGCCAAGAAGAATGCGATTGCTGGTGGTCACGGAAGCGCTCCTGAAAAGGGGAAAGAAACGCTGCACAGCATACACGGGGATGTCAGGGCTTTCGAAACAACTCGCGACTGACCAGCGGCCGACCGCCCAAGTGCACAGCCAGGGCCTGGCGCATCAGGCGCTTGGCGGCGGACAACGCACCGGGTGCGCTCCAGTCGGCCTCGCTCATGGCCAGCAGCTCGGTACCCTGGAACAGGCCCGGTTGCAGCAGGTACACACGCTCCAGGCCCGCATCCACTTGCAGGCGGTACATGCCGTCGGCGGCGATGGGCTCGCCATGCAGGTCGTTGTTCAGTTCAAAACCGTAGCCCAGGTCGTCGAGCAGGCGCCATTCGAAGGCGCGCAGCAGCGGCTCCAGGGGGCGGCCTTCTGCAAGGGCCAGCAAGGTGGCGGCGTAGTGATCGAAGACAGCCGGGTGCGGGTCTTCGGCGGGCAACAGGCGGATCAGCAATTCATTGAGGTAGAGGCCGCTGAACAGTGCATCGCCATTGAGCCAGGCGGAAGTGCCGACGCTTTCCAGGCGGCCGACGTTTTTCAGCTCGCCCTTGCCGCGAAACTCCACATCCAATGCCACGAAGGGCCGCGCCAATGTCCCCGCCTTGCCCCGCGCGCTACGCAACACCGCGCGCAGGCGGCCTTGCGGCGTGAGGAAATCCACCAGCGCGCTGGTCTCACGGTAGGCGCGGCTGTGCAGGACGTAGGCGAGTTGGCTGGGGGGTTGGGATTGGGACATGGGTTCTCTATCTTGAAAACAACACAAACCTAATGTGGGAGGGGGCTTGCCCCCGATGGCAGTGTGTCAGTCACTTATTTATTAACTGACTCACCGCCATCGGGAGCAAGCCCCCTCCCACATTTTTTGCCCTGCGCTGTTCTTACAGGTCGCCGTAACCGAGGGAACGCAGAGCGCGCTCGTCATCGGACCAACCACCCTTCACCTTCACCCACAGGTTGAGCATGATCTTGGAATCGAACAGCAATTCCATGTCCTTGCGCGCTTCGGTGCCGATGCGCTTGATGCGCTCGCCCTTGTCGCCAATGATGATTTTCTTCTGGCCGTCACGTTCGACGAGGATCAGCGCATGGATATGCAGGGTCTTGCCCTGCTGCTTGAACTCTTCGATTTCGACGGTGATCTGGTACGGCAGCTCGGCGCCCATCTGGCGCATGATTTTCTCACGCACCAGTTCGGCGGCGAGGAAACGGCTGCTGCGGTCGGTGATCTGGTCTTCCGGGAAGAAGTGCTCGTTCTCCGGCAGGTAGCCGGCGATCACGCGCTCCAGGGCTTCGAGGTTGTGGCCGTGCTGGGCCGAGATCGGCATGATCTGCGCGTTCGGCAGTTGCTCCTGCAACCAGCTCAGGTGCGGCATCAGTTCGGCTTTGTCTTCGATACGGTCGGTCTTGTTCAACGCGACGATCAAAGGCCCGGTGACGTACTGCACACGCTCGAGGACCATCTGGTCTTCGTCGGTCCACTTGGTGCGGTCGACCACGAAGATCACCACGTCGACGTCTTTCAACGCCGCCGAAGCGGTCTTGTTCATGTAGCGGTTGAGGGCTTTCTCGCCGCCTTTGTGCATACCCGGGGTGTCGACATACACCGCTTGCACGCTGCCTTCGGTCTTGATGCCCAGCATGTTGTGGCGGGTGGTCTGCGGCTTGCGCGAGGTGATTGCAAGCTTCTGGCCGAGGATATGGTTCAGCAGCGTGGACTTGCCCACGTTCGGGCGGCCGACGATGGCAACATAGCCACAGCGTGTTGCGGTTGAATCAGTCATGGCCATTCTCCACGCCCAGGGCAATCAGTGCTGCAGCGGCCGCTACCTGTTCGGCAATACGACGGCTCACACCCTGACCTCGGCTTTTTTCATTCAGTAAGGTGATTTCACATTCCACGAAGAACACGCGGCAATGGGGCTCACCCTGGATATCCACCACTTCGTAGCGTGGCAGGTCACAACCGCGCGATTGCAGGAATTCCTGCAGGCGGGTCTTCGGATCCTTGTTGGTGTCGACCAGCGTGAGGCTTTCGATCTCGGAGGTCAGCCACGCGGTGACGCGCTCCTTGGCCGCTTCCATGCCTGCATCGAGGTAGATCGCACCGATCAACGCCTCAAGCGCATCGGCCAGGATCGACTCACGGCGGAACCCACCGCTCTTCAACTCACCGGAGCCGAGGCGCAGGTACTCACCCAGACCAAAACCACGGGCCAGTACGGCCAGGGTCTCGCCCTTTACCAGCCGTGCGCGCAAACGCGACAGCTGACCTTCACGGGCTTGGGGAAAGCGCTCGAAGAGGGCTTCACCGGCGACGAAATTGAGGATGGCATCACCGAGAAATTCCAGGCGTTCGTTATTACGCCCTGCAAAGCTGCGGTGTGTGAGGGCAAGGACCATCAATTCCTGATCCTTGAAGGTGTAGCCGAGCTGGCGCTCGAGACGACTTAGAGAAACGGTCACGGTTTACCCATATCTGTGTGGTGGCACCGGCGGCCATCGACGATTGACGCAGTGTTCAAATTCAAATCCTGGTTGGTATTGCACGGGGACGGAAAATGTCCAAGCCCCAGAAAAGCATTCGGCGCTGTGTTCACAGCGCCGCTTGTATTACTTGATCAGCCCGACCCGCGAGAAGTTCGGCAGGTGGCTGAGCTTGGGTTCCGGCCAGCTCATCCAGACCGCAAAGGCCTTGCCGACGATATTCTGGTCGGGAACCATGCCCAGCAGATCCTTGGGAATGCTGGGGTCATCCCAATAGCGACTGTCATTGGAGTTGTCGCGGTTGTCGCCCATCATGAAATAGTGCCCGGCCGGCACTTTCCACTCGCCATCAGGCATGGCGCGGTAGCGGCTCATCTCCTTGCGGATTTCGTGCTCTACCGCCCCGAGTTTTTCCTGGTACAGCTCGGCACTGCCCAGGCTGTTCGGTTCGGAACCGATCAACTTCTCGGCCACTGACTCGCCATTGATCAACAGACGCTTCTCGCTGGTGTAGCGAATCACGTCGCCCGGCAGGCCCACCACACGCTTGATGTAGTTGACGTTCGGGTCGCTTGGGTAGCGGAACACCATCACATCGCCGCGCTGCGGGTCACCGACTTCGATGACCTTCTTGTCGATCACCGGCAGGCGAATCCCGTAGGAGAACTTGTTCACCAGGATGAAGTCACCCACGTCCAGGGTAGGTTTCATCGAGCCCGACGGGATCTGAAACGGCTCCACCAGGAAAGAACGCAGCACCAGCACGATGAACAACACCGGAAAGAACGACTTGCCGTATTCAACCAGCAAGGGCTCTTTGTTCAGCTTCTCGATCACCAGGCCATCGGGCTGGCTGACGCTGCCCTGATAGGACGCGATAGCCGCCCGCCGACGCGGGGCGAAGAACACCAGATCGAGCAACGCCAGGAGACCGCAAACGGCAACGGCGATGACCAGCAACAGCGGGAAATTTAGCGACATAGGACCTAACTATCCAACCTGAGCACCGCAAGGAAGGCTTCTTGTGGAATTTCCACGTTGCCCACTTGCTTCATGCGTTTTTTACCGGCCTTTTGCTTCTCAAGCAGCTTGCGCTTACGGCTGACGTCACCACCGTAGCATTTGGCCAGTACGTTCTTTCTGAGAGCCTTGACGGAGGTTCGCGCAATGATCTGCCCGCCAATGGCGGCCTGGATCGCGACGTCGAACATCTGGCGCGGAATCAGTTCTTTCATCTTTTCAGTCAGCTGGCGACCTTTGTAGTGCGCGTTGTCCTTGTGCACGATCAGTGCCAGGGCATCGACCTTGTCGCCGTTGATCAACACATCCAGTTTCACCAGATTAGCCGATTGGTAACGGTCGAAATGGTAATCCAGCGAAGCATAGCCGCGACTGGTTGATTTGAGACGGTCAAAGAAGTCCAGGACCACTTCGTTCATCGGCAAATCGTAGGTCACTTGCACCTGGGTACCGAGGAACAGCATGTCGTGCTGCACGCCACGCTTTTCGATACACAGGGTAATGACGTTGCCCAGGTGTTCCTGCGGCACAAGAATATTGGCCCGCACGATCGGTTCGCGCATGTCTTCGATGGAAGACAGGTCTGGGAGCTTGGACGGGTTGTCGACGTAAATCGTTTCACCGTTTTTGAGCAACAGCTCGAAAATAACCGTCGGCGCCGTGGTAATCAGGTCCAGGTCGTACTCGCGCTCCAGGCGCTCCTGGATGATTTCCATGTGCAGCATGCCGAGGAAGCCGCAGCGGAAGCCGAAGCCCAGGGCGTCGGAGCTTTCCGGGGTGTACTGCAACGACGAGTCGTTGAGGGTCAGCTTTTGCAGGGCTTCGCGGAAGTCTTCGAAGTCGTCGGAACTGACCGGGAACAGGCCGGCGTAGACCTGCGGCTGGATGCGCTTGAAACCCGGCAGCACGTCGACGTCAGGGGTGGAGCTCAAGGTCAGGGTGTCACCCACCGGCGCACCGTGGATGTCCTTGATACCGGCGATAATGAAGCCTACTTCGCCGGCTTTCAGATCAGTGGTCGCGGTGTGCTTGGGGTTGAATACACCGACGCTGTCCACCAGGTGGATCTTGCCGGTGGACTTGACCAGGATCTTGTCGCCCTTCTTCACACGGCCGTGACGCACGCGTACCAGGGAGACAACCCCCAGGTAGTTGTCGAACCAGGAGTCGATGATCAACGCTTGCAGCGGATCTTCGTAGTTGCCGGTGGGGGCTGGAATGGTCTTGACCAGGCGCTCGAGCACTTCGTCGACGCCCAGGCCGGTCTTGGCGCTGCACTCGACGGCGTCGGTGGCGTCAATGCCGATGATTTTTTCGATTTCTTCCTTTACCCGGTCCGGATCGGCCTGTGGCAGGTCGATCTTGTTCAGTACCGGCATGACTTCCAGGCCTTGCTCGATGGCGGTGTAGCAGTTGGCCACGGACTGGGCTTCAACGCCCTGGCCCGCGTCCACTACCAGCAGCGCACCTTCGCAGGCCGCCAGGGAGCGGCTGACTTCGTAGGTGAAGTCAACGTGGCCCGGGGTGTCAATGAAGTTCAATTGGTACTTGATACCGTCTTTGGCGGTGTAGTACAGGGTAACGCTGTGGGCCTTGATGGTGATCCCGCGCTCGCGTTCGAGGTCCATGGAGTCCAGCACCTGGGCTTCCATTTCACGCTCGGCAAGGCCGCCGCACATCTGGATGAATCGATCGGCCAGCGTCGACTTACCATGGTCAATGTGGGCGATGATGGAGAAATTGCGGATATGACTCAAATCACTCACGGATCAACACTCAAAAAGGCTGCAGGCAGATTGCCCGCTGAAAAATAGCCGGGAATTGTACCTGATGCTCAGGCCAGGCGTCATCTTTGCTGACCAGAACAAAAATGCCCCACTCATTCGAGTGGGGCATTTTTTATGCATCACTGCGGTATCAGCCGGCCCGGCGCAGCAGCCAGAACCCGGCCAGGGCGCAGATGGTCGTCGGCACCAGCACCGCAAACAGTGGCGAGAACCCGAACACCAGGCTCGACGGGCCGAGCAGGTCCTGGGCGATGCGGAAGGTGAAACCCACCAGCACCCCGGTAAACACGCGCTGGCCGAGAGTTACGGAGCGCAACGGACCGAAGATGAACGAGATCGCCATCAATACCAGGGCCGCGGTCACCACCGGTTGTAACACCTTGACCCAAAATGCCAGCCAGTAACGACCGTTATTCAAGCCTTGGTCCTTCAGGTAGTGGATATAACCCCACAGCCCGGAGATCGGCAGGCTTTCGGGGATCATCACCACCGTATTGAGCAGTTCCGGCTTGAGGGCGATGTCCCACTCTTCACTTGGTACGTTGATCACTTCGGTGCTGGCCTTGGTGCCTTGGCCGACATTGCGGAAGTAAGTCGTGGTGATGTCGGTCAATTGCCACTTTTCGTCGCTGTACTGCGCGCGTTTGGCGAAGCTGGACGACAGCATGTGACGTTCCTTATCGAACGTGTAGCGCGTCACACCGATCAGCAGTCCGCCCGGTTGCACGGCGTTGATGTGGATGAACTCATCACCCTGACGGTGCCACAGGCCATGTTTGGCGCTCTGTGCATCGCCCGAGCCCTGGGCCAGGGCGCGATTGGCCTGGGCGGTGGTTTCGGCCGGCGGCGCTACATATTCACCGATCAGCACGCTGCACAGCATCAGCAGCAACATTGGCTTCATGACCGCCCAGACAATACGACCGATGGACACCCCGGCGGCGCGCATGATGGTCAGTTCGCTGTTGCTGGCCAGGCTGCCCAGGCCGATCAGGCAGCCGATCAGCGCGGCCATCGGCATCATGTCGTAGAGACGACGCGGCGCGGTAAGTGCAACGTAGCTGAGCACGTCCCACACGGTGTAGGTGTCGCTGACGTTGCCGACTTCATCGATGAAAGCGAACAACGAGGCCAGGCCCAGGATGATGCCCAGTACCGCCAGGATGGCGATCAGGACGCTGCTACCTATGTAGCGATCGAGCTTAGCCACGAGCCAACTCCTTCTGGCCAAGACGGCTCATCATTTTCAAACGAATAGGCTCCCAATAAAGCAGCCCCAGGCCGATCAGCAGGAACATTCCATGTACCCACCACAGGCCCAGGGTCGGCGACAGCTTGCCTTTCTCCAGGGAGCCACGGGCGGAAATCAGGATAGTGAGGTAAGCCATGTACAGCAGGATCGCCGGTAACAGCTTGAGGAAACGGCCCTGGCGCGGGTTGACGCGCGACAGCGGCACGGCCATGAGGGTCACGATAAACACCAGCAGCGGCAGGGAAATCCGCCATTGCAGCTCGGCAATGGAGCGCAGTTCCTTGCTGCCGAGCAGGTCCTTCGTGGGGATGGCGTCGCGGTCGGTGACTTCGTCGCTGATGTCCGGGCGGGCCAGCATCACACCATAGGTGTCGTACTTGATCGCGCGATAGTCAGCCATGCCTGGACTGCCATCGTATCGATAGCCATTTTCCAGAATCAGGTAGCGGCTGCCGTCAGGACGCACTTCCTGGCGACCCGAATCAGCCACCAGCACGGAAATGCCACGGTCTTTCTTGTCTTGGCCAAAACGCTTCTCGGAGATGAACACGCCGCCCAGGTTGGCGCGGTCGTCAGTCAGGGTTTCCGTGTAAGTCACCCGTGAGCCGTCATTGAGCGCCTGGAAACGGCCCGGCTCGAGGGTGTCGAACTCGGTCATCGCGTCCTGTTTGTTCAGCACCAGCTGGAACTGCATGGCGCCCTGGGGAGCCAGGCTCAGGCTCAACCAGGCCACGATCAGCGCAACGCCGGCCGCCGGAATCATGGTCATGCCCAGCAGACGCTGCTGGCTCATGCCGGTGGCCGAGAGCACGGTCATTTCACTTTCAAGGTACAAGCGGCCGTAGGCCAGCAGGATCCCAAGGAACAGGCCCAGCGGCAGGATCAGTTGCAAGAACCCCGGCAGGCGAAAGCCCATGATCAGGAACAGCGAGCCTGGGTCCAGGGCGCCGGAGGCAGCCTGGGCCAGGTATTTGACGAAACGACCACTCATGATGATGACCAGCAGAACCGCACTCACGGCACTCAGGGTCAACAGGACTTCGCGGGACAGATAACGGAAGACGATCAAACCAGACACTCCAGGGTTGTCAGGCTAAGGCGGCCAAACAAGCAAGCATACCGAGTCAGCCCGTTTACACCGGGCCGGCTAAAAAGATGGCGCATTATCCTGTGATTGACCGCGCCTGTCACTGCGCAACCTCACGCGCACCTACAAAGCGTACGCCAAGGGTTGTCAGGCTCCGTCGGCGAGGTTCAAACTGCGGCCTTTGTCGCTGGCGGTTTACACGGCTGCCAAGCTTTAAAGCCTGCGTACAGACGCAAGGCTCTCAGACCTTTATAAGGGACCCGAAAATGGAATTGGTTGTAAAAAGCGTTAGCCCCGAAACGTTGAAAACCGCCACCCTCGTGGTCGCCATCGGCGAAGGCCGCAAGCTCGGCGTGGCCGCCAAGCAACTCGACGAACTCAGCGGCGGCGCCATCAGCGCGGTCCTCAAGCGCGGCGACCTGGCCGGTAAAGTCGGCCAGAGCCTGCTGCTGCAAAGCCTGCCTAACCTGAAAGCCGAACGCGTATTGCTGGTGGGCGTGGGCAAGGACGCTGAACTGGGCGACCGCCCGTTCCGCAAGATCATCAGCGGTATCCTCAACACCCTCAAGGGCCTGGGCGGCAGCGATGCAGCGCTGGCACTCGATGAAATCGTTGTAAAAGGCCGTGACAGCTACGGCAAGACCCGCCTGCTGGCCGAAACCCTGGTGGACGGCGGCTACCTCTTCGACCAGTTCAAGAGCCAGAAAGCCGAACCCCGCGCCCTGAAGAAAATCACCCTGCTGACCATCAAGGCTGCCCAGGCTGAAGTCGAGCGCGCCGTGACCCACGCCCAGGCCATCGCCAATGGCATGTCGTTCACCCGCGATTTGGGCAACCTGCCGCCGAACATCTGCCACCCAACCTACCTGGGCGAACAAGCCAAGGCATTGGGTAAAGAGTTCAAGGGCCTGAAAGTCGAAGTGCTGGACGAGAAGAAGATCAAGGAACTGGGCATGGGCTCGTTCTATGCCGTGGGCCAGGGCAGCGACCAGCCGCCACGCCTGATCGTGATGCAATACAACGGCGGCAAGAAGTCCGAGAAACCTTACGCCCTCGTCGGTAAAGGCATCACCTTCGACACCGGCGGCATCAGCCTCAAGCCGGGCCTGGGCATGGACGAGATGAAGTACGACATGGGCGGCGCCGCCAGCGTGTTCGGTACCCTGCGTGCCGTGCTGGAGCTGAAGCTGCCGATCAACCTGGTGTGCATCCTGGCCTGCGCCGAGAACATGCCGAGCGGCGGCGCTGCCCGTCCGGGCGACATCGTCACCACCCTCAGTGGCCAGACCGTGGAAATCCTCAACACCGACGCCGAAGGCCGCCTGGTGCTGTGCGATGCCCTGACCTACGCCGAGCGCTTCAAGCCGCAAGCCGTGATCGACATCGCCACCCTGACCGGCGCCTGCATCGTTGCCCTGGGTTCCCACACCTCGGGCCTGCTGGGCAATAACGACGAGCTGATCGAGCAACTGCTCAGCGCCGGCAAGGCCGCCGACGACCGCGCCTGGCAACTGCCGCTGTTCGATGAATACCAGGAACAGCTGGACAGCCCGTTCGCCGACATCGCCAACATCGGTGGCCCGAAAGCCGGCACCATCACCGCTGCGTGCTTCCTGTCGCGCTTTGCCAAGAACTTCAACTGGGCGCACCTGGACATCGCCGGCACTGCCTGGACCAGCGGCGGCAAGGACAAAGGCGCCACCGGCCGTCCGGTGCCACTGCTGACCCAATACCTGCTGGACCGCGCCAAAGCCTGACACTGAAGATGCCGGGGTGGTGATCTCGCCGCCCCGGCCTCAGGAACCTCAATGACCCAAGTCGACTTCTATATATTGCCCAGCGCCGATCCACTCGCGCGCCTGGACTTTGCCTGCAAACTCACCGAAAAAGCCTGGCGCATGGGCCACCGCATCTACCTGCATTGCAGCGATGCCACCCAACGCGATGAACTCGACGCCCGCCTGTGGCGCTTCAAGGGCGAAAGCTTCGTGCCCCACGGCCCCGCAGAATCCGAACCCGAAGGCCAGGTTGTCCTGGGTTTGGGCGACAGTTGCGGCGATCACCATGACCTGCTGGTTAACCTGGACCTGAAAGTACCGCCGTTTGCCAAGGCCTTCGCCCGTGTGGCGGAAGTGGTGGTGGAGGATCCGGCTATTCGTCAGGCCGCGCGGGAGAGTTTCCGTTTCTACCGCGAACAGGGCTATCCTTTGCAAGATCACCGGCTACAACGACTTTGAGTACATGATGGACACTCCCAACCCGACAAAAAAAGATGACCACCTGCTGGACGACCTCGAGTCGATCCGTCAGTTGCTGGGTGATGATGACTTGCAACCGCCGCTGCTGACCGAACAGGCCGATGGCGAGGTACAGATTCCGCTGTTGTTCGACATGGTCGGTAGCAAGCAGGCTGCACCGGAGCCGGTCGTCGAAGCCCCCGTCGTCGTGGACACTGGCCCTGCGCCCGCTGAAAAGGGCCCCGACGCCCTGCTGCTGCACCTGGACAACGAACTGCGTGCGGCTGCGCAATTGATCATGCAAGACGTGATCGACGACTTTGCCCCCCATATCGAAACGGAGATCAAGCGCCGGATGGATGCGCGGATGGAGCGGCTGCTCAGCCAGTACCAGTCTTAAACCGTCCATCAGATCCCCTGTGGGAGGGGGCTGGTCCCTCCCTCATTTGATTGCCTGCACCTTAAGCCCGCCTTCGCCTCGCCCTGCGCTCTATCCCCCGTTATACTTGCCGGCTTTCCTGAATAAATGCCAACTAGGGTCCCGCCGCGCATGGATAAGACCTACCAGCCGCACGCTATTGAAACTTCCTGGTACAACACCTGGGAGTCCGAGAACTATTTCGCTCCGCAAGGCGCGGGCGAGTCCTACACCATCATGATTCCGCCACCGAACGTCACTGGCAGCCTGCACATGGGCCATGGCTTCAACAACGCGATCATGGATGCCCTGATTCGCTTCCGCCGCATGCAGGGCCGCAACACCCTGTGGCAACCGGGTACCGACCACGCCGGTATCGCCACCCAGATGCTGGTGGAGCGCCAACTCGAAGCCTCCGGCCAGAACCGTCACGACCTGGGTCGCGAGAAATTCCTGGAAAAAATCTGGGAATGGAAAGACCAGTCCGGCGGCAACATCAGCCGTCAGATCCGTCGCCTCGGTTCCTCCGTCGATTGGAGCCGCGAGCGCTTCACCATGGACGACGGCCTGTCGGAGTCGGTGAAAGAAGCCTTCGTGCGCCTGCATGAAGACGGCCTGATCTACCGTGGCAAGCGCCTGGTCAACTGGGACACCAAGTTGCACACGGCGATTTCCGACCTTGAAGTGGAAAACCACGACGAGAAAGGTTTCCTGTGGAACCTCAAGTACCCGCTGGCCGACGGCGCCAAGACCGCTGAAGGCAACGACTACCTGATCGTCGCGACCACCCGTCCGGAAACCATGCTCGGCGACGCCGCCGTAGCGGTTAACCCGAACGACGAGCGCTACCAGGCACTGATCGGCAAGTTCGTCGAGCTGCCGCTGGTAGGCCGCCGCATCCCGATCATCGCGGACGACTACTGCGACCCTGAATTCGGCACCGGCTGCGTGAAAATCACCCCGGCCCACGATTTCAACGACTACGAAGTCGGCAAGCGCCACAACCTGCCGCTGCTCAACATCTTCGACAAGAACGCCGCCGTATTGCCGGCCTGCCAGGTGTTCAACCTGGACGGTACGCTGAACGACAGCATCGACGGCAAGATCCCGGCCGAATACGCCGGCCTTGACCGTTTCGAAGCGCGTAAGCAGATCGTTGCTGCCTTCGACGCCGCCGGCCTGCTGGTCAGCGTTGACGACCACGGCCTGAAAGTGCCGAAGGGCGACCGTTCCGGCACCATCATCGAGCCGTGGCTGACCGACCAATGGTACGTGTCCACCAAGCCGCTGGCCGAGCCGGCAATCGCGGCTGTGGAAGACGGCCGTATCCAGTTCGTGCCTAAACAGTACGAAAACATGTACTTCTCGTGGATGCGTGACATCCAGGATTGGTGCATCAGCCGTCAGCTGTGGTGGGGCCATCGCATTCCGGCCTGGTACGACGAGTCGGGCAAGGTCTATGTCGGCCGCGACGAAGCCGAAGTACGCGCCAAGAACAATCTGGGTCCGGACGTCGCGCTGCAGCAGGACAACGACGTACTCGACACCTGGTTCAGCTCGGGCCTGTGGACGTTCTCCACCCTGGGTTGGCCGCAACAGACCGAGTTCCTGAAAAAATTCCACTCCACCGACGTGCTGGTCACCGGCTTCGACATCATTTTCTTCTGGGTTGCCCGGATGATCATGCTCACCATGCACTTGGTGAAGAATGAAGACGGCACCCCGCAGGTACCGTTCAAGACCGTGTACGTGCACGGCCTGGTGCGTGATGGCCAAGGCCAGAAGATGTCCAAGTCCAAGGGCAACGTCCTGGACCCGCTGGACATCATCGACGGCATCGACCTGGAAACCCTGGTGCAGAAACGCACCTCGGGCCTGATGCAGCCGAAACTGGCGAAGAAGATCGAGAAGCAGACCCGCGACGAATTCGCCGACGGCATTGCCAGCTATGGCACCGACGCGCTGCGCTTCACCTTCTGCTCGCTGGCGTCCACCGGTCGCGACATCAAGTTCGACATGGGCCGCGTCGAAGGCTATCGCAACTTCTGCAACAAGATCTGGAACGCCGCGCGCTACGTGCTGGATAAAGGCGAAGACTGCGGCCAGAACGGCGAAGCCGTTGAACTGAGCCTGGCCGATCGCTGGATCATCTCGCAGTTGCAGCGCACCGAAGCCGAAGTGACCCGCCAACTCGACCAGTTCCGTTTCGACCTGGCCGCACAAGCCTTGTACGAGTTCATCTGGAACCAGTATTGCGACTGGTACCTGGAACTGTCCAAGCCCGTGCTGTGGGACGAAAACGCGCCGATCGAACGCCAGCGCGGTACCCGTCGCACCCTGGTGCGCGTGCTCGAAGTGGCGCTGCGCCTGGCGCATCCGTTCATGCCGTTCATCACCGAAGAAATCTGGCAGCGCCTGGCGCCGCTGGCCGGTATCGAAGGCAAGACCATCATGCTGCAACCTTGGCCGGTGGCCAACGAAGCACGCATCGATGAGGCGGCCGAAAGCGATATCGAATGGCTCAAGACCCTGATGCTCGGCACGCGCAACATCCGCGCCGAAATGAACATCGGCCCGGGCAAGCCTCTGGCGGTGTTCGTGAAGAACGCCAGCGCCGAAGACCAGCGTCGTCTGACCGAGAACGATGCGCTGCTCAAGAAGCTGGCGAAGCTGGAATCGATCACCGTACTGGCTGAGGGCGTCGAAGCGCCACTGTCGGCGACCGCATTGGTCGGCGACATGGAAGTGCTGGTGCCGATGGCCGGCTTGATCGACAAGGGCGCGGAACTGGCCCGTCTCGACAAGGAAATCCTGCGCCTGCAAGGTGAAGTGGCGCGGGTGGGCGGCAAGCTGTCCAACGCGGCATTCGTCGACAAGGCACCGGCTGAAGTGATCGACAAAGAACGCGCCAAGCTGGCCGAGGCCGAACAGGCTCTGGGCAAGCTGGCGGAGCAACATGCGCGGATTTCCAGCCTGTAAGGGGCAATCCGTGTGAAAAAAGAGACCCTCGGGTCTCTTTTTTTTGTGCATGCGGTCAATGTGGGAGGGGGCTTGCTCCCGATAGCGGTGTATCAGTCCCAGCATTTTTGACTGCCACACCGCTATCGGGAGCAAGCCCCCTCCCACATTTGACCGAGTTATCCTCGGGAATGTGTGACAATGGCCGTCACTTTGAGCCAACACCAGAATCATCATGACCGCCCCCACTACGCCCAAACCTCCACGCAAGAAGCCTAAAACCGCAGCCACGGCCAAATCCGTCGCGCCGCGCAAAGAGGCTACCCTGCACCCACGCAACCGCCACACAGGCCGTTACGACTTCCAGGCGCTGATCAAGACCACGCCGGAACTGGCGCAATTCGTGATCATCAACCCCTATGGCAAAGAGAGCATCGACTTCGCCAGCCCGGACGCGGTGCGGGTGTTCAACCGGGCGCTGCTCAAGTCGTTCTATGGCATCCAGCATTGGGATATCCCGCAGGATTACCTGTGCCCGCCGGTGCCGGGACGTGCCGACTATGTGCACTTCCTCGCCGACCTGCTGGCCAGTGTCAACGATGGCAAGATCCCGCGTGGTTCAATCGTCAAGGTGCTGGACATCGGCATGGGCGCCAACTGCGTCTACCCGCTGATTGGCTATATGGAGTATCGCTGGAACTTCCTCGGCTCGGAGGTCGATCCTATCGCCGTGGCCGCCGCCAAGGCCATCGTGCAATCCAACGACCTGAGCAAGGTCATCCAGTTGCGCCAGCAGGAAAACCCCAAGCACATCCTGCTGGGCCTGCTGGAGCCGGGTGAGCGTTTTGACCTGACCATGTGCAACCCGCCGTTCCATGCGTCCATGGACGAAGCCACCAAGGGCAGCGAGCGCAAGTGGCGCGCCTTGGGCAGGGCCGATCCCAAGCGCAAATTGCCGGTGCTGAACTTCGGTGGTCAATCGGCCGAGTTGTGGTGTGAAGGCGGTGAAGCGCGCTTCGTGACGCAGTTGATCGCCGAGAGCGCGCACTTTGCCCACAAGGTGTTGTGGTTCAGCACCCTGGTGTCAAAAGCGTCAAACTTGCCCGCGATCGAGACCGCCCTGAAAAAAGCCGGCGTGCTGGAAAGCCAGGTGGTGGAAATGTCCCAGGGCCAGAAGCAGAGCCGTTTCGTGGCCTGGACTTTCCAGACCAAGAACGAGCAGCAGATCTGGCGCCAGCGCTGGGTGCGATAGAGACAAATCGCAGGCAACAAAAAACCGTGCCCGGATCGCTCCGAAGCACGGTTTTTTTTGCTGCGTCTTACTTGTTAACAGCGTCGGTCAGGCCTTTGGCCACAACCAGCTTGATAACTTTCTTGGCAGCGATTTCGATGGCAGCGCCAGTCGAAGGGTTACGGCCAGTACGGGCAGGACGCTCGGTCACTTTCAGTTTGCCAACGCCTGGCAGAGTGATTTCGCCGCCGTTTTCCAGCTGATCAGCAACAACTTGGCTCAGTTGGTCCAGCAGAGCGCGCACGGTGGTTTTCGGTGCGTCTACTGCTTCAGCCAGGTCAGCGATCAGTTGGTCTTTAGTAATAGCCATTGTGGTGTTCCTTCCCTATCAAATTCATATGGATTGCAGAGTGCAGTGTCAGCCGTCGAGCCCGACCGTCACGGCCTGGCACCCCCGGCTATAACCACGGAGATCGGGGTTATAGATGCTTGAAACGGGGATTGGTTCGACCTGACAGATGCTGAATGCACGCTTATCGCCGAGACTTGGCGTAAGACGGGGCAAAACTAGCACAGAGACGGGGAAATATCCGCCTCTACCTACCCATTTGGTCAGCTTTATCGCTCTAAACCGTGAAAAAAAGGCATATGCCCCGTCGGAAGGCACCCAAAACGCCTTCGAAGCACGTCTTGGCCAATGGGTGCGGTACACTGGGCGACTTTTCGGGGAGGCCAACCGCTCCCCTTCAACCAGCCGAGAAGCCTATGCCGATCCGTCATTGCATCGTCCACCTGATCGACAAAAAACCCGACGGCACACCTGCAGTTCTCCACGCCCGCGACTCCGAGCTTGCCGAGTCGGCCGCCATCGAGAACATGCTTGCCGACCTCAACGAGAGCTACAACGCCAAACAAGGCAAGGCCTGGGGTTTCTTCCACGCCGAATCCGGCGCGCACCCGTTCAGCGGCTGGTTGAAGGACTATTTCGAGGGTGGCCAGGATTTCACCACGTTCAGCCGCACCGCCGTCGAGCACCTGCAGAAGCTGATGGAAGAGTCCAACCTCTCCACCGGCGGCCACGTGCTGTTTGCCCACTACCAGCAAGGCATGACCGACTACCTGGCCATCGCCTTGCTGCACCACAGCGAAGGCGTGGCAGTGACCGATGAGCTGGACGTGACCCCGTCCCGTCACCTGGACCTGGGCCAACTGCACCTGGCAGCGCGTATCAACGTGTCCGAGTGGCAGAACAACAAGCAATCCAAGCAGTACATCTCGTTTATCAAAGGCAAGAACGGCAAGAAGGTCTCGGAGTACTTCCGCGACTTCATCGGCTGCCAGGAAGGCGTCGACGGCCCGGGCGAGACGCGCACCCTGCTCAAGGCCTTCAGCGACTTCGTCGAAAGCGAAGATTTGCCGGACGAATCCGCCCGCGAAAAAACCAAGACCCTGGTCGATTACGCCAGCAGCCAGGCCAAGCTCGGCGAACCCATGGGCCTTGAAGAATTGTCGGGGTTGATCGATGAAGATCGGCCCAAGGCGTTCTACGACCATATCCGCAACAAGGACTACGGCCTGTCGCCGGAAATCCCGGCCGATAAACGCACCCTCAACCAGTTCCGCCGCTTCACCGGCCGCGCAGAGGGCTTGTCGATCAGTTTTGAAGCGCACTTGCTGGGCGACAAGATCGAGTACGACGAAGCCGCCGGTACCCTGATCATCAAGGGCCTGCCGACGCAACTGACCGACCAGCTCAAGCGCCGTAACTGATGCTCGGCGGGGTCCTCAAGAAAGTCCTGCTGGTGTTGTTGGTGGTGGTGGTTATCCAGAACTGGGGCAAGATCGAGCGGCTGTTCAACCCCTCCCAAGTGGTGCCGGAGCAGACGCGAGCCTCGGCGCGGGTGGCGCTGTACGCCACCGAGTGGTGTGGCTACTGCAAGCAGATCCGCCGCTTCCTCGACCAGAAGGGCATTCCGTACCAGGCCTTCGATATCGAGAAGGACGCCCAGGCGCGCAAGGCGTATGAGGCGCTGGGTGGTGGCGGGATTCCGTTTGTGGATGTGAACGGCACGCTGATTCGCGACTACAACCCTGACGCGATCATGGCCGCGCTGAAGTAATCAGCGCACCACGATCACCCGCCCCAACAGACTGTGCTGCTCGAACCCCAACACCGCTTGCAAGGCGTTGAGTACCGCCTGGGGGTCCTTGCTCGGAAAGCTGCCGCTGACGCGCCTGGCACCCATCGCTTCGTTGAGCAGCAGGATGCGGCCAGGGTAGTAACGCGACAGGTCCTTGACCACGTCGGCCAGCGGCGCCTTGTAGTAGTTGAGCCAGCCATCCCGCCAGGCCAGGCGGGATTCGCTGTCGACCGCGTGCAGGGGATCGGCGCTGCCATCGGCGTAGGCCACTTGCTGGCCCGCCGTCAGAATGTGCTGCTGGCCCTGTTTCGACGCGGTCACGCCGACCCGCCCCGACAACACCGTCACCTCGGCCCCCGCCGGTTGCAGGCGCACTTCGAACTGCGTACCCAGCACCCGCGCTTCGCCGCTGCCCGCCTCGACCACAAAGGACTCGCCGGTGTGGGTGACGTTGAAAAACCCTGCACCGCGACGCAATTGGATATGCCGCTCACCGTGGCTGAAGTCCACGGCAATTGCACTGTCCGCATCCAGCGTGACCTGGGACTGATCGGCCAGGGTGAAGGTCTTCACTTCACCCGGTGCGGTCACGTAATCGGCGCCGAAGTCATCGATCCAACGCGAAGGCTGCCAACCGGCGCCCATGGACACCATCAACACCAGGCACGCCGCCACGGCCAAAGCGCCGGACCAGCGCACCACCCGCGAGCGCTTCGGTGTGTTCATCGCATTGAGGTAGCCCTGCAATGCCAGCGCGTCCTCATCCGCCAGTTGGCGTGCCGCCACTTCGCTCAACTCCCAGAGCACCTGGGCCTGGGCATACGCTTCGACGTGCGCAGGATCAGCCCTCAGCCAGCGGCTGAAAGTGGCCTGGTCGCCACTGCTGGGCTGGTCGTGCAACAGGCTCAGCCAGGCCAGCGCGGCTTGTTCCTGGTCAGGCGTGGGGGTCAGATTCACGGTGCTTTCCCTGGCGTGCGCGATGGCGATGGTTCGCGAAGGCTGGCTTTGCAGGCTTCAAGGGCACGCATCATATGTTTTTCCACGGCGCTTTGGGACAGGCCCATGGCCTTGGCGATTTGCGCGTACTTGCGCCCGTGAATGCGGTTGAGCAGGAAGATCTGCCGGGTGCGCTCCGGCAGGCTGCGCAGGGCGGCTTCGACATGCCGCAGGTCGTTGCCCGCCTCAAGCGCCGCCTGGGGTTCGGAACCCTGGTTATCCTGCTGCTCCGGCAGCCAGCCTTCACTGCTGCGTACCCGCGCGCCTTCGCTGCGCAGGTGGTCGATGGCGATATTGCCGGCGCAACGCAGCAGGTAGGTGCTGAGTTCTTCGACCTGCACCAATGGCCGACGCCAAAAGCGCAGGAACAGGTCCTGCACCAGGTCGGCCGCCGTGGCGCGGCACCCTACACGTCGGCTCACCAACGCTTCCATCTGCGAACGCTGGGACAAGAACACTTGCAGAAAATGCGCGCGCCCACCCGCCGCGTCAGTCTGCGGGCTGTCCTGGGAATCGGGTGGCGTGCTGATCATCATGGCAGGGGCTCAGAAAACAGCGAAGGCCGCAACGGGGCTGGCCAGCAGGCCGACGCCTGCCAGGATCAAGGCCAGCCTTGGCCGATACGGCAACAACAGCACCAGCAACAGGGCGCTGAGCATCAACACCGCGCACCACTCCACCAGGCCCTGGCCCCAACCGGCACTAGCCACTGCGGGCCAGATCGCGACGGTCAGCAGCAGCCAACCGATGACGCGCAAAGCAAGCCGCCGCCGAGGCGATGGCTTGCTGTGCAGCAGTTCGCCGTGGTGGCGGTCGGTGGACAGGCATAAGGCGGTGAACCCGGCGTAACACATCAGCAGCGCAAGGAGCATTCAGTTCGCCTCCTGCTTGAGGTGGAGCGGCCGCGCCCGCTCGGCCTTGGGCTGCGAGGCCTTGCGGTGTTGCATCTTCCAGGCCGCCCAGGCGAGGAACACGCCGCTGGCCAGGCAGGTCAGGTCGAAGCCGGCCATGGCCCAGTCGCCCGTTGCCAGTGACGTGCCCAGGTGCTGCGAGGTGGTCAGGGCATTGAGCAACGGGATTGCGACAAACAGCAGTGCTGCGAAGCTCAATTGTTCAACCCAACCCTGGCGGCCCCGGCGCAGGATCGCATGCAGCAGGCTCAGGCCCCAGGCGATAAAGAAGGCCTGCACTTCCCAATCGGAGCGCTCGGCGAAGCTCACCGGCAATAAACGGTTGGCCCAGAAGAACGCTGCAATGGCGATCAACAACCCGGACATGCTGGCGATGTTCAGCACTTCCACCAGCCGCAGTTCAAACGGCATCACCGCGGATTTTGCATGCTTGAGTTGACGCTTGCCGAGCCAGATCACCAGCCCCGTACCGATCATCGCCGTGCCCGCCAGGCCGCAGATAAAGTACAACCAGCGCAGCACCGGGCCGGCGAAATGGCCCATGTGCAGGCCATAGAAGCTGCCGCCGATCGCCGCCGGCAGCGATTGTTCGCCACTGACCCGTACCAGCTCGCCGGTCTTGCCGTTGAACGACACGGTACTGCCGAAATCATGCACCACGCGGTCGGAGCCGGCACGGAACACGTTGACCGAGGCGTTTACATCACTCGGGTTGTTCACCGCCAGCCGCCCGACATGTCCACCCGCCCACTGCGCCCTCGCCTGCTCGTACATCGGCACCAATGACAGCAATTGGCCTGGCTGACCCAGCGCCGGTGCGTTGTTGGTGGCGGGGAACACGTCATTGAAGAAGGCCCGGGTGTCGTTGCCATAGGAGGCCACGATCGGCGCCGGCATCACCATGCTCATGAAAATCACCAGGCTGCTGTAGGTGATCATCAAGTGAAACGGCAGCACCAGCACACCCACCGCGTTATGCCCGTCGAGCCAGGAGCGCTGGCCCTTGCGGGGGCGGAAGGTGAAGAAGTCCTTGAAGATTTTCTTGTGGGTGATGATGCCGGTGATCAACGCCACGAACATCACCATCGCTGCAATGGTCGACAGCCAGCGGCCCCAGGGATACGGCATTTGCAGCTGGAAGTGGAAGCGGTAGAAGAAATCCCCGCCCATGCTTTCCCGGGCCTCTACGGCTTGCCCGCTCACGGGATCGAGGGTTTTCTGAATGAAATTGCCGCGTTTGCCGGGGTCGACTTTGTCTTGCCACATTACTGACAGGCCAGGGTCGCGGCTATCCGGCAGGGTGATGAACCAGCGTGCGGCCGTGGGTGCGACCTTCTGCAGGTAGTCCTGGGCGACACTCAGACTGCGCGCGTCATCCAGGGGATGGGCCTGTACCTCGGGTTGCATCCAGTGAGTGATCTCATCCTTGAAATAGGCCAGGGTGCCCGTCAGGAAAATCGCAAACAGCAGCCAGCCAAAGATCAGCCCGGCCCAGGTGTGCAACCAGGCCATGGCCTGGCGAAAGCCCTCTTTCATGTGCGTGCCATCCACAAGCCCGCGCCCGCCAGGGTCGCAAACACCGCACTCGGCAGCATCACGCCACACCAGGCGCGCCATGCCGTACGACAGGCAAAGCACCACAGCACCGCCAACAGGTAGAACACAAACGAACTCATCATCCCGGTGATCACCGCATCGGCGCGGGAGGTCGGCATCCACAGCGCCAGGCAGATGCTGGCCAGGGACGCCATCAAGTAACCGCCGACCACAGCGGCGAGCACCCGCGATGTGACAGCGAGGCGGTAGGAGGCGGGCAGTGAGGTTTTGCTTTTCATGCGGGAGGCGCCAGGTTCATCAGCGCGCAATATTAATGATAAATATTCTCATAAGCAAAACAGAACGGATGAAACACCTGCCTTCACGCATTGCCGAACGGTTTCCGGCCCCCTACAATGCGAACAATTCTTGTTCTCTAAAGCATGCCGATGTTTGCCGGCCTGTAAAAAAGGGAGATCGCGTTGCAGCCGTCCAACACTGTCGAAGTGCTTTACAACGACCATCACCACTGGCTCACCGGCTGGTTGCGACGCAAGCTCGGCTGCCCGGAAAGCGCTGCGGACCTGGCGCAGGACACCTTCATCCGGGTCCTGACCGCACGGGAAGCGCCGACGCTGATCGAGCCCCGCGCCTTCCTCACCACGGTCGCCAAGCGCGTGCTGTTCAACTTCTACCGCCGCCAGGACCTGGAGCGCGCCTACCTCGACGCATTGGCGCAGATGCCTGAACAGGTAGCGCCATCGGAAGAAGAACGCGCGATCATCCTGCAAACCCTGGTCGAGTTGGACCAATTGCTTGATGGCTTGCCCACCCTGGTCAAACGCGCTTTCCTGCTGGCCCAACTCGACGGGCTGACGTATGCGCAGATCGGCGCCGAACTGGGCATCTCCATCGCCACCGTCAAACGCCACCTGCAGAAAGCCGCCCTGCGCTGCTACTTCGCCCTATGAATGTCTCGACCCAGGTTGCCGAACAGGCCGTGCACTGGCTGATGGAAATGCAGCAAGGCGCGCTCACCCCACGCCAGCAAGCGGCCTGGCAGCAATGGCTGAATGCCCACAGCGAACACCAGCGCGCCTGGGACCATATCCAGCGCGTCAACCAACGCCTGCGCGGCATGCCCTCGCCCCTGGCCCACGCGGCGTTGAACGCACCTAAGTCCAGCAGCCGGCGCCAGGCCCTGAAGTTGTTGCTGATCCTCGGCGCTGGTTCGGCCGCCGCCTGGAGCCTGCGCCAGCAACATATCCTGCCGCCGCTGAGCGCCGACTACCGCAGCCCGGTCGGGCAACGGCGCAAGGTGCAATTGGCCGACGGCAGCCAGTTGCAGCTCAATACCGGCAGCGCCGTGGATGTGCATTTCGACGGCCGGCAACGGCTGATCCGTCTGCTCGAAGGCGAGATCCTGCTCACCGGCATTGCCGGCAACGCGCCGCTGCAGGTGCTGACCGGCCAGGGCCTGCTCAGCAGCCAGGCGGCGCGCCTGAATGTGCGCCAGTTCAACGACCACACCCAACTGGCGGTCTTCGACGGCCGCGTCGACGTGATGCCCAACAGCTACAGCGGCCTGCCACTGACGGTCGAAGCGGCGCGCCAGGTCAATTTCACCCGCAAGGGCTGGGACACCCCGCGCCCTACCGACGCCAACAGCGGCGCCTGGGCAGACGGCATGCTGGTGGCCGCGCATACGCGCCTGGAAGATTTCCTCGCCGAACTGGGCCGCTATCGCCGGGGCCAGGTCAATTGCGACCCGCAAGTCGCCAACCTGCTGCTGTCCGGCAGCTACCCGCTGGACGACAGCGAACGCATTCTCGACCTGCTGGAAGTCAGCCTGCCGGTCAAGGTGCGGCGTTTTACCCGCTATTGGGTGAGCGTCCAGGCACGCGCGTAAATTATTTTCAGCCACCGTGAGCCGTTTTCCGCACCTCGCGTGACAGAGAAGGAAAGCCACCTTGATCCTTCCTTCTCAGGACCGCCCTTCATGCCCCAGCAACCCACCCTCCTCGCCCGCACCTTGCGCCAACTGCTACTGGGCGCCAGCCTCAGCTTCACCGTACTGCCTGGCGTGATGGCGGCCGATGCCAAGCCGTATCACATCGCGCCAAGCTCGCTGGAAGCAGCCCTGAACCAGTTTGGCCGCGAAGCCGGCGTGTTGATTTCCTTCGGTTCCGAGGTCACCGCGGGCATGCAGAGTCGTGGTTTGTCCGGCAACTACAGCGCTGCCGAGGGCCTGCAAAAGTTGCTGGAAGGCACCGGCCTGCAAGCCCGCGCCGAGGGCGACAATGCCTACAGCCTGCAACCGGCAACAGCGCCGGCGACTGTCGAGTTGGCGACCTCTAGCGTGGTCGGCGACTGGCTCGGCGATGCGGCACAAACCAATATATTCGAACACCCCGGCGCCCGTGACGTGATCCGCCGCGAAGAGTTCGAACGCCAGGGCGCTACCCAGGCCAAGGACGTGCTCAATCGCATCCCCGGCGTCAACGCCCCGGACAATAACGGCACCGGCAGCCACGATATGGCGCTGAACTTCGGCATTCGCGGCCTCAACCCGCGCCTGGCATCGCGCTCAACGGTGCTGATGGACGGCATCCCGGTGCCCTTCGCGCCGTACGGCCAACCGCAGTTGTCCTTCGCGCCGATCAGCATGGGCAACATGGACGCCGTGGACGTGGTACGTGGCGGCGGCGCGGTGCGCTACGGCCCGCAGAACGTTGGCGGCGTGGTCAACTTCGTGACCCGCGCGATCCCGGATGCGCCGACCGTCAAAGGTGGCTTGCAGACCGAAACCAGCCCGTCTTCCAGCCATGACGGCTTCAAGACCACCGGCAACCTGCTGGCCGGCGGCACTGCCGAGAATGGCCTGGGCGGCGCGATTTTGTATTCCGGCACCCGTGGCGGTGACTGGCGCGAAAACAGCAACACGCGCATCGACGACCTGATCCTCAAAGGCAAATACCAGCTCGACGACGCCAACAGCTTCAACGCCATGGCGCAGTACTACGAAGGCCAGGCCGATATGCCTGGGGGCTTGAACGTCGCGGACTACAAGGCCGATCCGTATCAGTCCACCCGCCCCTACGACAAATTCTGGGGCCGCCGTACGATGTTCAACGTCGGCTATCGCTACGAGCAGGACCGCCGCGAATTCACCGTCAACAGCTTCTTCACCAAGACCCTGCGCAGTGGCTACCTGGACCAGGGCACCTTCCTGTCGCTGTCCCCGCGTGAATACTGGGTGCGCGGCGTGGAAACCCGTTTCGCCCAAGGCTTCGACCTCGGTCCGACCAGCCATGAAGTGGGCGTCGGCTACCGCTACATCAACGAAGCCGGCCACGAGTTGCGCTACCGCACGCCGATTTCCGCCAATAACCAGCAAATCCCCAGCACCGACAGCCGCAATGACCGCGACACCCGCGGCGGTACCGAAGCCAATGCGTTCTTCGTCGATGACCGGATTGATATCGGCAAATGGACCATCACCCCGGGCATCCGCTACGAGATGATCGAGTCCCAGCAGAGCAACAACCTGACCAACGTCAAATACAAAGGCGACTACAACACCGCGCTGCCGGCGTTGAACGTGCTCTATCACCTGACCGACGACTGGAACCTGTACGCCAACACCGAAGGTTCATTCGGCAGCGTGCAGTACAGCCAGATGCCCAACCGTGTGACCAGCGGTGAAGTGAAACCGGAAAAAGCCCGCACCTGGGAACTGGGTACCCGCTATGACGACGGCACCTTGCGCGCAGAGATCGGCGCGTTCCTGATCAACTTCGACAACCAGTATGAAAGCAACCAGACCAACGATTCGGTGATCGCCCGCGGCGAGACGCGCCACCAGGGTATTGAAACCAGCGCCAACTACGCCCTCGATGGTTTGAGCCCGGCGTTGGCCGGTTTCGATGTGTACGCCACCTACGCCTATGTCGACGCCACCATCCGCGAAGACGGCCCGAACAAAGGCAACCGCGTGCCCTTCTCGTCCAAGCACAAGGGCACCCTTGGCGTGGGTTACACCGAAGGGCGCTGGAAACTCAATGTGGACAGCAGCTATCAGAGCAGCCAGTTCGCCGACAACGCCAACACTCAGGCAGAAAGTGCTGACGGCGCCAACGGTCGAATCCCCGGCTACATGCTGTTCAGCAGCCGCGCGGCCTATGATTTCGGCCCGCAACTGTCGGATCTGAACGTGGCGGTCGGCGTGAAGAACATCTTCAACAAGCAGTACTTCACGCGCTCGTTCGACGATAACAACAAGGGCAAATACGTTGGTGAACCGCGTACGGTGTACGTGCAGACCTCCATCGCGTTCTAACTGCCCGCCAGGCAACTGGGGGTGGCCGCGACCAACGCATCGATTGCACAGCGTGTCTTGGCCGGCATATGGACGGCAGTGGGCCAGATCACATGGATGGGCGCAGGTTGGTCGCGATAGTCGGGCAACACCGCGACCAACCGCCCACGCAGCACGTAATGCGCAATCAACCAACTCGGTAACCAGGCCAGGCCGACGCCCGCGATGGCGGCATCGGCCACGGCCTGGAGGTCGTCCATCATTAACGGCGAGGCCACGCGATTGCGCTGCGGGGTGGTACTGCGATAGGCGATACCGCGGTGGTCGGCAAGGTCTTCAATGCATTCAATCGGCCCGACGCGCTGCAAGTACGCCGGTGACGCCGCCAGTCCCATGGCCTGCTCGCCCAGGCGACGAGCACTGAGGCGGTCGGTGTCGGGCAGCGGGCCGATCCGCACGGCGACGTCGAAGCCTTCCTGTGCCAGGTCCACCAGCCGATCGGCGAAGCTGATCTCGATCTCCAGTTCCGGATAACGCGCCATCAATCCCCACAATGCCGGGGCCGCATAGTGGTGCCCGAACGCCAGTGGCAGGCTGGCCCGCAAGCGGCCGCGTGGCTGTTGCCGGCCGCTTTCCAGCACTGACTCGGCAGCCTCGAGTTCCGCCAACGCCCGCAGGCAATGTTCGTAGTACGCCTGGCCGTCCTCGGTCAGGCGCTGGCGGCGGGTGGAGCGCTGCAGCAGGCACGTGCCCAGCCGTGCTTCCAATCGCGCCAGGCCCTTGCCAACCGCAGAGCGTGTGAGGTTCAGCCGTTCGGCGGCCTCAGTCAGGTTGCCGCTTTCGACGATGTGCAGAAACAGCTCAACGCCATCAAAACGCGGTGTGGCCATGGCTCTATTGTCGCCCTTGATTCCCCTATGGACAGAAAACTTATCACGAATAACGAACCCTATTCCCCTGAAAATACCCCGACACCCATCCACAGGAGAATCCCATGCCACCCGCCGCCACGTTAACCGCCGCCAGCCGCCCGCGTACTGCCAGGAATGGCCTGGCCCTCACTGCCGTGTGCCTCGTCGCCCTGATGTTCGACCTGGAGATTTCCAGCGTCCCGGTGATCCTGCCGACGCTCGAGCGAGAATTGGGCACGGGCTTCCAGGACGCCCAATGGATCATGAACGCCTACACCCTCGCCTGCACCTGCGTGCTGATGGCAGCGGGCACATTGGCGGATCGCTTTGGTCGTCGCCGCATGCTGGTGTTGTGCCTGTGGGTGTTTGGCCTGGCCTCCCTGGCCTGCGGGCTGGCCGAGGATGCCTCGCTGCTGATCACGGCGCGGTTTGTCCAGGGCATCGGTGCCGGAGCGATGATGATTTGCCAGTTCGCCATCCTGTCGCACCTGTTCAGCGAACCGGTAGCGCGGGCACGGGCGTTTGCAATATGGGGGGTGATTGCCGGCGTGGGCCTGGGCTTCGGACCGATGATCGGCGCATTGATCCTGACGGTGACGGATTGGCGCTGGGTGTTCCTCGTGCACGTGCCGCTCACCCTGTTCACTCTGGTGCTGCTGCGCATCAGCGTGCAGGAGTCCCGTGACCCGGCCGCCCGTCGCCTAGACATCGCCGGCATGCTCACCTTGACCGTGTCGGTGTTTGCCCTGGTGTACTTCATCACCCAAGGCAGCGAGCACGGCTTCGGCACACCGGCCATGCTCGGTTGGGCGGCGTTGTCGGTGCTCGGCTTGCTGCTGTTCATCACGGTCGAGCTTCGCAGTGCGCACCCGATGTTCGACTTCTCGGTGTTCCGCATCCAGCGTTTCAACGGCGCGTTGATGGGTTCGATCGGCATGAACTTCAGCTTCTGGCCGTTCATGATCTACCTGCCGTTGTACTTTCAGGCGGGCCTGGGTTACGACACCTTGACCACCGGCGCCGCGTTGCTCGCCTACACCCTGCCGACCTTGCTGGTGCCGCCGCTGGCAGAGCGCCTGGCCCTGCGCTATGGCGCCGAACGCATCATCCCCCTCGGCCTGGGCCTGATGGGCGCGGGCTTTCTGGCCATGGCCGCCGTCAACGGCGCCGAGCACCCACGTATCGAGCTGGTGCTGCTCATTTGCGTGATCGCCGGCGTAGGCCTGGCGCTGACCAACTCGCCCACCACCAACACCACCACCGGTTCGGTGTCGGCGGACCGCGCGGGCATGGCCTCGGGCATCGACCTCAGTGCGCGGCTGATCACCCTGGCGCTCAACATTGCCCTGATGGGGTGGGTGCTGTTGCTGGGGATCAGCCATCAACTGGCCGAGGTGCTGCCCGCCACCACGGCAATGGATTGGCCGGTTATCAGTCAAAACATTGCCGCAGGAAAACTCGAGTCGATGGGGCTGACAGTCAACGACGCCCAGGCGGCACTGCGCCACGGCGCCGGTTGGGCGATGCTGTTTGCCGGGTTGGGTGCTGGCGGGTTGGCGCTGTTGAGCCGGTATTTTTTCCGACGCGGCCGCTAAACGAAAACGGGCCTGCAGATGCAGGCCCGTTTGCAGGGGGTGAAAAAAGTTAGCCGTTGATGACAGCGTTTTCGTTTTCCAGGAATTCCTGTTCCAGCGCGTCTTCGTTCACTTTGTTGATTGGCTGGTTTTTCGCGGCAGCGCGGGGCTTGCCTTGCAGTCTGCCAAACAGATGTTCCAACGCGTGATCGAGCTTGGTGGCCGCACTGTCAATCGCCTGTTCGAGGGTATCGCCCTTGGCGGACACCGAAAGCGCTTGATGGCCTTTAGGCCGCGCTTCCAGGCGGCAACTTAAATCGTGGGGACCGGGCTTGTCGCCGTTCTCATCCCGCAGGTAGACCTCCACTCGGGTCAGGTCTTCTTCATAACGTTCGAGCGTGCTCTCAATGGTAGTACGTACCCACTCCTCCAGTCGGATGCTGCTTTCAATATGGTTATCGCTATTGACTTGGATTTGCATAGTTCTTCCCTTATTTCAGCTAGCTCGCGGGAGGTCACAAACTGCAACACCGGGGTGGTGAAACCATGACCTCTTGATTACACAATTGAGCAGCCAGAGAAACATTTCAACCCCTTTGCAAAGATAAATCCTACATTACAAATTAACCCTGACGACAAGCAAAAACGCTGTTAGGGTGGGGAGTTAGTTACATCTTCTTACGCCCTGCGATCCTCACAATTGCCCCTCTCCCAGCGGGTGCAAAGCGCGAAAAATCCCTGCTTCCTCTACCAGCCAGTCATGCACCGCGCGCACGCCCGGATGGCTCAGCGCGCCCGGCGCATACAGCAGCACATAGCGTTTGTGGTTGGGCACCGCAAGGCCGAACGGCACGATCAAGGTGCCGCGTTCCAGCTCATCGTTGAGCAAGGTGCGTCGCGCAATCGCCACGCCCATGCCGGCGATGGCGGCTTCGATGGTCAGGTGGTTGCGGTTGAAGGTGTGGCCACGGCGTACGTCTGCGTCGTGGTAGCCGATGGCATTCAGATAGAACTCCCACTCCGCATACTCATAACTCCCACGCCAGGCGGTAATGTCGTGCAGCAGCGGGAAATGCACGAGGTCGGCTGGGCCGTGCAACGGCGGCCGCCCTCGCAACAGGCTCGGCGCGCACACCGGGAAAATCTGCTCATCCAACAGGGCTGTGGATAACAGCCCGGGGTAGCTGCCGTCATTGAGGTCGATGGCGAGGTCGAAGTCACCTTCGTGCAGGGCGATGCTGCTGTCCTCGGCGACCATACGCAGTTGAATATCCGGGAAGCGCTGCTGCAAACGCGGTAAACGTGGAGTCAGCCACTTGCCTAGGAACGAGGGGATAGAGCGCAGGCGCAAGGTGCCGCTGATCATCCCCGCGTCCAGGCGCTGCAACTCGGCGTCGATGCTGCCATAAGCCTCCCCCACCGTTGCCGCCAGGCGCTGGCCCTCGGCACTCAGCTCCACACCCCGCGCTCGTCGATGAAACAGCCGAAACCCAAGACGCTCCTCCAACTGGCGGATTTGTTGGCTCACCGCCCCCGGAGTGATGTGCAGTTCTTCGGCGCAGCGGGTGAACGACAAATGCCGTGCAGCGCAGGAAAACACGTGCAGCCAGACATAAGTCTGGCCATTGAGAGGGCGAGCCATAGGGTTTAGTCCTGCTAAAGGGTGTCTTAGGATAATTCGTTGGTCAGTGCTGATCCAGAGGCTCAGTATCACGCCAACTGCGCTCGTCCTACAAAACATGGCAGCGATTCCTACTCCATTGCTTGTAAGGCTTTAGCATGGCTATCAGTGTTTTCGATCTATTCAAGGTGGGCATCGGCCCTTCCAGCTCCCATACCGTCGGCCCCATGCGCGCGGCGGCGACCTTCGTCCAAGCCCTGAGCGACCAGCAATGGCTGGGTGAAACGCGCCGCGTCGAAGTGCGCCTGTATGGCTCGCTGTCCGCCACCGGTGTCGGCCACGCCACCGACCGCGCCTGTGTCATGGGCCTGATGGGCGAATGGCCGGATCAGGTCGCTCCCACCTCGATCAACCCGCGTATCCAACAACTGCGCGAGTCCGGTCGCTTGTTACTGGCCGGCAAGCATGAAATTGCCTTCAACTGGCAAAGCGACCTCCTACTGCTGGACGAAAGCCTGCCCTACCACCCCAACGCCATGTCCCTGCTGGCCTACGGCGACAACGGCCTGCTGAGTGAGCAAACCTATTATTCGGTGGGTGGCGGTTTCATCATCGACGCCGCTGAAGCCGCTTCGGGCATTGCACCGACCAGCGATGTGCAATTGCCTTACGAGTTCTCCAGCGCCGTCGAACTGCTGGCCCTGTGCAACAAGCATGGCCTGCGGGTTTCCGAATTGATGATGGCCAACGAGCGCGCATGGCGCAGCGATGAACAGATCCGCAGCGGCCTGCTGCATATCTGGTCGGTGATGCGCGAATGCGTGGAACAAGGCCTGCGTGACGAAGGCATCCTCCCAGGCGGCCTGGACGTGCCCCGCCGCGCAGCAAAACTGCACCGCAGCCTGCTGGAAATCGGCAAACCCAATGTGATCACCTCGACCTTGTCGGCCATGGAATGGGTCAACCTGTTTGCCCTCGCCGTCAACGAAGAAAATGCCGCGGGCGGTCGCATGGTCACCGCGCCGACCAATGGCGCGGCGGGGATCATCCCGGCGGTGCTGCATTACTACATGAAGTTCAACGCCGCCGCGTCCGACGACGATGTGGTCAATTTCTTCCTGGCCGCCGCAGCCGTCGGCATTCTGTGTAAGAAAAACGCCTCAATCTCCGGTGCCGAAGTCGGCTGCCAGGGCGAAGTCGGGTCAGCCTGCGCCATGGCCGCCGCCGGCTTGGCCGACATCCTCGGCGCCAGCCCCGAACAACTGGAAAACGCCGCCGAAATCGGCCTGGAACACAACCTCGGCCTGACCTGCGACCCAGTCGGCGGCCTGGTGCAAGTGCCGTGCATCGAGCGCAATGCCATCGCCGCGGTCAAGGCCATCAACGCCACGCAAATGGCTCTGCGCGGCGACGGCAAGCACTTCATTTCCCTCGACCGGGTGATCCGCACCATGCGCGATACCGGCGCCGACATGCATGACAAATACAAAGAAACGTCACGGGGCGGCCTGGCGGTCAGCTGGGTGGAGTGCTGATTGCGCTGTCAGCGATCGTTTTTTCCGTGTTGCCCTGAAACGGATCACCGATCTCAATAACAACATAGAACCCATGTGGGAGGGGGCTTGCTCCCGATAGCGGTGAATCAGCCAAGTATTCATTGACTGATGCACCGCTATCGGGAGCAAGCCCCCTCCCACATAAGGCGCTCATTGTTTGACAGATCGCTGTACGGCACGCCCTTTGCTGTACAGCTCATGAGGTAAACGGAATTTGTACAACCTCAGCGACGGAGTGGCCGGTGGTCAGGCAACGCGAACTAATCACGACACCGGTCGTCAATGACTGCATGTTCTTATCAGGCGGTAACGCACCATGGACAATCCTTTTCAGATCATCACCGACACCTTCACCCCAAAATACCGCGTCAACCTGAGCATCCAACGGCTCGACGGAAGCATCATGCTCACCCTCTCGGATGAGACGGGTGTAGTGGCCAAACGCATGATCAGCGCCGAACAACGCAACGACCCGCAACGGCTCAAACGCCTGGTGCAAAGCATTCAATTCGGCATTGCCATCGAGCAGGGCCACAGCGCCATGGAGATCCTGACGGTGATGACGGACGGCGACAGCCACAAATTGTTGCAGCGGCCACCGGCCCGCGCCCTTCCCTTCAGCGTCGGGCTTTAAAGCTCACCCTTCTCGGTTTCCAGGCTCGCCTCGCCCTTGCGACGCGGGCCTTCGACCTTCACCGACGGGAACGCCGACGACGCGTAACGCACCACCAGAATCGCAAACGCCAACAGCAGAATCCCGCCGCACAGGTAGATGATGCCGAGGTCGGGCGGGTTGTGGTGAGACACGTTGGAGATCAACAGACGCGTCAGCGCGGTGATCGCCACGTAGATCAGGAAGCGCACCGGCATGTGGTTGGTCTTGAAATAAATCCCGACCATCGCGCCCAATTCCAGGTAGATGAACAGCAGCAAGATGTCATCGATCTTGATGTGTCCATTCTCCAGCATCCCCAGAAATTCCATCACCGCTGCCCAGGCGGTCACCGCACCGATGGCGAACAACGCCAGGTAGTGGAACGACTCGACAAACAGGTTACCCAGGGACTCGGCCAGCCCATGGACTTGATGGCGCAGCTTTTCGGCCCAATTAAATTTCACGATGGTGCTTCCTTAGGTCGGTTCGACCGGATAATGCGGGTTGGACGTGACGGTTGTTCTGCATGCAGAAAAAAGGCCAGAGGCGGGTATAAGATGATGGCGGGGTGACATGAGACACGTGGGAGGATGAGCAGAGTAGATACTTTGCCAATCCGAGAAGCGGATTTTTCAAGGATATCGCTGGCGGGCGTGTAAAACCGAGATGACCCGAATGTTGTCTGTCACCTTATAAACGACCAGATAATTCGGGTGTACCACCATCTCTCGCGTGCCGATGACACGCCCAGGGCGGTAAAGATGGGGCCTACGAGAAAGAGCCAGCACGGAGGCTTCTATTGCTTGGTTTAGCTCAAGCGCAGCAACTGGATTGCGGTCGCTGATGTAATCAGTAATTTGCCGGAGTTGCACCCGCGCTGCGGGAGCCCACTCAATCAGCATCGCCTTTCTTGCGTTTGGATTCGATTAACGCGCGCATCTCTGCCATCACTTCATCATGAGGAATGCCAGGGCTTGGATCATCAAGAGCGGCCTGTACCTTGGCGCGAAACCAGCGGTCATAGCTGTCGGCCTGCTCTTCGGTATCTGCGGGGATACCTGAGGAAAAGGAAGTGTCCATAAAAGCCTCCGTTGTCGATGAAGAAGGAGTCTAGTCGCTGGAGTTTTTACTGTCGTGCTCCGAGCGATGAAGTGAGTAACAGGAAAAATCGAAGCCATTTGTGACTATTTTTTGACCGTTCCCATAAACGTAGGAACGGTCAGAGGGCTTGGCATCAAACTGGTGCGACTTTCTCTAGCGCTTGGTCGACTAACAGACCGCCAATCTCAACCAATTGGTGAATGGCCAATACCAGACTTCGCTGCGGACCTTCAAGGTCGAATGCCAGCATATTAGCCATTTCACGGGCGCTGTTCAGGGTTTCGCTGGCGTTAGCCAGTAAGGTTTCTGTGTCAGCTTCAGGCGTGACGCTGAATAGCGTCGAATCGGTGGACGGGGGGTTGGGAGTGATTTTTTTCATAGATTAGTTCCTTAGTTAAGAAACCATCACCGCCTGCCGCCAAGCAGGTTGGGTGACGGATTGCACAAGGTTGGCGGACCGGTAAGGAACAACCCGGCACCCCGAAGGGTCCATGCGCAACCCGCCATGACACAAGAATGCAAATGCAAAAAACGCCTGCAGTCTTATAGGGGTGTTGTTGCGCTTCCTTGTTGGGCCGCCAAGCCCGCTAGCTGCATTTGCAGCGCCCGGTGAAAGTAAGCCACCGGACAATTCCAGCGCAACCCCGGCAAGTTGTCAGAAATTTCCGGTGTAGCAAACCCCTATTTCCCGGCTACATTAAAAAACTGCTACCCAAACCCCACAGTTTGGCTTAACCTTTTAGCTGTATATAAATACAGTAGTCGCAAAAGACAACTATCGTGAAGGCATGTGAGGTGGTGAATGGCCGTCGAAGTGGTATACCGCAGCAGCCGAGATCTGGAGCGTTTGTTCATGGATAAAGCCGAAGCTGACCGTCATGACAAGATGCTTGAACTCGCTGAGTTGCTCGCAGAAGTGTTGCAAAAAGCCGTGCCGTCCCTGAGCGAGCAGCAGGTGGAAGAAGCGGGGATCTACATGGCGAAGAATCGCGATGTGTTTGCCAAGGCGTTCAAGAGCCAACCGGACGCGTTGTCCGAGCTGCTGAACGCACCGGCGGAATAAAGTCCGAATTGAACAGGCCCTGAGTCCATGATTCAGGGCCTTTTTAATGCCTGGCCTATTTGTAGAGCAAACGCTCGGCCAGTTCGTCCGCGACCCGTGCCGGGGAACGTTTTTCGGCCTGGGCGTGGGCGAAGATTTCGGTCAGGCGCGTGCCGATGTTGGACAGGTGCGCGGTGATGGTCGGCAGTTCGGCGCCGCTGTGCTTGAGGGCGACGTAGATCAGGCCACCGGAGTTGATCACGTAGTCCGGGGCGTAGAGGATGCCGCGGCCTTCGAGTTGGTCGGCCACTTGCAGGTTGGTCAGTTGCGCACTGGCGGAACCGGCCACGGCGGCGCAGCGTAGCTGGCCGACGCTCTGGCGGTTGAACACGGCGCCCAGGCCGCAGGGTGCGAGGATGTCGCACGGGGTGCTGAGCAAGGCGTCGTTGGCGATCGGGTGCGCGCCGAGCTGTTCCATGGCCAGTTGCACCTTGCCGTGATCGATGTCGCTGACCAGCAGTTCGGCGCCGGCGGCGTGAAGTTGTTCGGCCAGGGCGAAGCCCACGTTGCCCAGGCCCTGGATGGCCACGCGCAAGCCTTCGAGGTTGTCGCTGCCCAGACGGGCCATGGCGGTGGTGCGGATACCGGCGAACACGCCCATGGCGGCATGGGGCGAAGGGTCCCCGGCGGCGGTGGTGCTGGTAACGAAACGGGTGTGTTGAGCGATGCAGTCCATGTCGGCGACCGAGGTGCCGCTGTCGGTGGCGGTGATGTAGCGACCGTCGAGTTGCTCGATGCAACGACCGAAGGCTTCAAACAGTGCCGCACGGTTTTCCACATGGGCGGGGCGCAGGATCACCGCCGTACCGCCACCCACCGGCAACCCGGCCAGGGCGGCCTTGTAGCTCATGCCTTGGGCCAGGCGCGCGGCGTCCGCCACGGCGCTTTCATCGTCGGGGTAAGCAAGGTAGCGACAACCACCCAGGGCTGGGCCCAGGCGGCTGTTGTGGATGGCTATGACCGCCTTCAACCCCGTCACCGGGTCGATGCTCAGGTGCAGCGATTCAAGGCGGGTGCTGTGCATGAGAGCAAACATCGTCGAGCTCCCGAATCACTTCTTGTGTCGCCAAGTATAGGCTTGCGGCAGAAAACTGCCGAAGTGCGCTGGAATAAGCCGCTCGGTTTTGCAGGCCCTGCGACATAAGCACGTAGGATATCTCTCAAGACACTGGACGAAATTTCCCAGCAAGGCTAAAACGGGGCATCTGCCGGAGAAAGCAATGAATCCCCGCCAAGCCTTTTTCGCCTGCCTGGAACGTTCGCCCCCCGCGCTGTTTGAAGCCGCGCTGTGGATTGCCGCCGAGCATGACCCGGCGGTGCTACCGGCGTTGATCATGCAGGACCTGAAATTGCTCGAGCAACAGGTCAACCAGGGCATGCCCATGCTGCCGGCGGACGAACTGGGGCAGCCCTTGCTGCGACGCATGAATGACCTCGGCTTCGCCCAGGATGACTTCACCCCGCTGCGCCCCGCCGCCGCCCTGCTGGACAAGGTGTTGCAACGCAAACGCGGGCAGCCCCTGGCCCTGGGGTTGATTGCCATGGAGCTGGCTCGACGCCTGGGGATCCCCATGGTCGGCGTCAACTTCCCCGGCCACTTCCTGTTGCGGGTGCCCGGTGCCGATCACCTGCTGGACCCCTGCGGCGGGCGACGCCTGTACCCCAACGATTGCCGCGAGCTGCTGCAACGCCAGTACGGCCCCAACCTCAAGTTGCAGGTCGACCACCTGCACACCGCCGAACCCCGTTCGATCCTGCAACGGCTGTCCCGCAACCTGCGCCAGTTGCACCTGGCCAATGACAACCCTTTGGCCGCGCTGATCGACGCCGAGCGCGTGCTGGAACTGGGCAATGCCAGCGCTGCCGATTACCTCGCGCGGGCCAGCCTGTATCAGCGCCTGGACTGCCCCAACGCCGAGCGCTTCGACCTCGAACACGCGCTCATGCTCAGCGAAGACCCGATCCAACGCCTACGCCTGACTGAGCGGCTGGGGCACCTGCCGCCCAACTTCGTGGTGCATTGAACCCACGACTTTTCAGCAGCAAATTGTCCTGTGGCGAGCGGACTTGCCACAGGACAATTTGCTCTTCAATCGATCGGTAAAATCAGGCCATGCCGATGGCGAAGGTGCCGGCAAACAGGAACATCAAGGTTTTTATTGTTCCCGCGCGAGGGAACGATCATTCAAGGCGTATCGGGTTGGCTGGCAGGATGGGCCTGGATGAATGCCGGATGCTGCGCCGCCAACGCCGCCACCCTGCCGATGCGCGGGTAAGCCGCCAATGGCACCTTGAAGCGCTCCGCCGCATACAACTGGGGAATCAGGAATGCGTCCGCCATCCCCGGCTGCTCGCCAAAGCAATAACCCTTATCGCCAATCAACTGCTCCACCGCACCCAGCCCCAGGCTGATCCAATGCCCGATCCACTCCAGCACCTGCACTTCATCATGCCCCCACTGACGCAGCAGGTTCTGGGTGCTGGAATTGTGCAACGGGTGAATATCGCAGCCGATGATCGACGCCACCGCGCGTTCATGGGCACGGGTGACCATGTCCTTGGAAAGCAGCGGCGCCTGTGGATAACGTTCGTCCAGATATTCAATGATCGCCGCGGACTGAATCAGCAACTCGCCCTCATCGGTGCGCAAGGCCGGGACGCGACCTTGGGGGTTGATGGCCAGGTATTCGGGCTGGCGATTGGCGCCACCCGCCGGCACCAGCAGGTTGACGGGCACCGCAGTGAAATCCAGGCCCTTGAGCGCGAGGGCGATGCGCACCCGGTATGACGCCGTTGAACGGTAGTAGGTATAGAGTTCCATCGCCCTGCCCTCCTAGCGCGCCGCGACCACGGTGCCACGGCATTCGCCGAAGCCGATGGAGGCAAAGCCTTCACGGTTGCAACGGGCGCGCAGAATGACTTCATCACCGTCTTCAAGGAACCTGCGCACTTCGCCGGAAGGCAGTTCGATGACCTTCTTACCGCCCTCGGTCATCTCCAGCAGGCTGCCGAACTGCCCTACCTCAGGGCCGGACAAGGTGCCCGAACCGAACAGGTCGCCGGCCTGCAATTGGCAGCCGTTGACGCTGTGGTGCGCCACCAACTGCGCGACGGTCCAGTACATATGCAGGCTGTTGCTCAGGGCCAGACGATGGGCCGGCAGGTTTTGCTCGCGCATCGACGCCGTGGTGAGCAGTACTTCCAGTTCTATATCGAAGGCGCCGGCCGCCTGATCGCGTTTATCCAGCAGGTACGCCAGCGGTTGCGGATCGCCTTCGGGCCGCGCTGGTTGTGCTTTACGGAACGGCTCCAGGGCTTCGGCCGTGACCACCCACGGTGAAATGGTGGTGATGAAGCTCTTCGACAGGAACGGCCCCAGCGGCTGGTATTCCCAGGCCTGGATGTCCCGCGCCGACCAGTCATTGAGCAGGCAGAAACCGGCGATATGCTCGGCCGCATCGCCAATGGCAATCGAGTCGCCCATGGCATTGCCCTGGCCGATCCAGATGCCCAGTTCCAGCTCATAGTCCAGGCGTGCGCAGGGGCCGAAGCTCGGCTCAGTCTGGCCGGCCGGCAAGGTCTGGCCTTTGGGGCGACGTACCTCGGCACCCGAGGTGCGAATGGTCGAGGCGCGGCCGTGATAACCGATCGGGACGTACTTGTAGTTCGGCAGCAGCGGGTTATCCGGGCGGAACAGTTTGCCGACGTTCTGCGCGTGCTCGATGCCGACGTAGAAGTCGGTGTAGTCGTTGATCTTCGCCGGCAGGTGCATCTGGCAATCGGCGGCGCGGTGCAGCACCTGCGCTTCACGGGTTTGCAGTTTGCTGCCCTCCGCCAGCAGTTCCAGCAGGCGCTCGCGCAACGCCACGCGCGGGCCACGGCCCAGCTCGAAAAAGGCGTTCAACTGGCCGCCCACGGTGGATTCAACGGCTTGGCGGGCCTCGCCTTCAAACTCATCCAGGGCGGCGTGCAGGTCGAGGATCGCGTCGCCAATCGCGACGCCGCTGCGCGGGGCCGAGCCATTGATGCTGAACACCCCCAGCGGCAGGTTTTGCAGGGGGAAATCGCGGTGACCGTTGGCGGAGGCTACCCAGCTGCGGGTAAGGGTTGGCTGCGTCATGGGTTATCTCCGGTTCGGGTTGAAGGTGGCGGGCAGCGAGGCCCAGCACGCGTCATAAGAAGGTTGCAATTGCGGGCACTCCAGGGCGAACTGGGTCGGACGCAGCACTTGGCTGGTCTCGAACATGAAGGCCATGGTGTTGTCGATCTTGTGCGGCGCCAGGTCCACGTTGATGGCTTTGGTGCAGGTCTCGCCGTCCGGGCCGTGGGCGCTCATGCAGCTGTGCAGCGACGCGCCGCCGGGCAGGAAGCCTTCGGCCTTGGCGTCGTAGGCGCCCTGGATCAAGCCCATGTATTCGTTCATCAGGTTGCGGTGGAACCACGGCGGACGGAAGGTGTTCTCGGCCACCATCCAGCGCGGCGGGAATATCACGAAGTCGAGGTTGGCCAGGCCATGAGTGCTGGTGGGCGAGGTCAATACAGTGAAGATCGACGGGTCGGGGTGATCGAAACTTACCGTGCCAATGGTGTTGAAACGGCGCAGGTCGTATTTGTACGGCACGTTGTTGCCGTGCCAGGCCACCACGTTCAGCGGTGAATGGTCCAGCTCGCAGGCCCACAGTTCACCGAGGAATTTCTGCACCAGCGTGGTCGGTTGCTTGAGGTCTTCGTAGTGGGCCACCGGGGTGAGGAAGTCACGCGGGTTGGCCAGGCCGTTGCTGCCGATAGGCCCCAGGTCCGGCAGGCGCAGCGGTGCGCCATGGTTTTCGGCGACGTAACCGCGCGCTTGTGCATCCAGCAGTTCAACGCGAAATTTGAGGCCACGGGGCAACACCGCAATTTCCAGCGGCTCGACGTCCAGCACGCCCAATTCGGTGGCGATGCGCAGGCGGCCCTGCTCGGGCACGATCAACAGTTCGCCGTCGGCATTGAAGAACACACGGTCCATGGAGCGATTAGCGCAGTAGTTATAGATGCTGATGCCCGAGGGTTTTTCCGACCCGGCGTTGGCCACCATGCCGACCAGGCCGTCGATAAAGTCCGTCGGCTCAGTCGGAATATCCAACGGGTTCCAGCGCAGGCGATTGGGCGTCACTGCGCCCAAAGGGCCACCGGCCAGCTGCCGCTCCAGCTTGATAAACGCCGGGTGATTGGCCGACGGTTGGATGCGGTACAGCCAGGTGCGGCGGGCTTCGCTGCGCACCATGGTGAAGGCGGTGCCGGAAAACAGTTCGGTATACAGCCCGTAGGGCGCTTTTTGCGGAGAGTTCTGCCCGACCGGCAAGGCGCCGAGCAAGGCTTCGCTGGCGAATTCATTGCCGAAGCCCGACAGGTATTCGAGGTTCATGGATCATCCTCTATGCGGAAGTTGTTTTTATCGTAATCCAGTTACGCATAACGTAATTTGATCACTGTCGACCGTCAAGCTATAAAGACGCCCATTCATCTCTCGGATTCTCGCCTCTCCATGGAAAAGCCCCGCGACACCGGTAAACAGAAAGTCCGCTCGGCCGAAGTGGGCACCGATATCCTCAAGGCCCTGGCCGAACTGTCGCCCTCCACGTCGTTGTCGCGGCTGGCCGACCATGTGCAGATGCCGGCGAGCAAGGTGCACCGTTATTTACAGGCGCTGATCGCCTCAGGTTTTGCCGAACAGAACACCGCCACCAACCATTACGGCCTGGGGCGCGAAGCATTGCGTGTTGGCCTGGCCGCGCTGGGTAGCATGGACGTGCTGAAAGTCGGCGCGATGCCCCTGGCAGAGCTGCGCGACGATTTGAATGAAACCTGCTTTCTGGCGGTATGGGGCAACCAGGGCGCAACCGTGGTACAGATCGAACCGGCCGTGCGCGCCGTGACGGTGGTGACGCAATTGGGTTCGGTGTTACCGCTGCTCAGTTCATCCACCGGGCTGGTGTTCAGTGCCTTCCTGCCGTCGCGGGAAACCGTCGAGTTGCGTGAGCGTGAAATTCAGGCCGGTACCGCCCATGCCCTCGCCAACGACCAGGCCTACGCCACGGCCTGTGAACAGATCCGCCAGCGCGGCCTGCACTTTGTGCATGGCCTGCTGATGCCGGGGGTGGATGCGTTGTCGGCGCCGGTGTTCAACGCGGTCGGGCAAGTGGCGGCGGTGATGACCGTGGTCGGTCCCACCTCGCTGTTCCACGCCGACGAAGATGGCCCGGCGGCGCAGCGCTTGCTGGCGGCGACCCGGGCCGTGAGTTGGCGGATGGGCTACCAGCCCTGAGCTAGTCGTGCCACTGGGACAGCGCCAGCGCCAGGCGATTTTCGAGGGCGCGGATAGGGGCTGCGTCGCTGACGTAGTTATTGCTGATCATCGAAAATACCAGGCGCCGTCCGTCGGCATCGGTGATATAGCCGCTCAACGATGATACGCCGGCCATGGAGCCGGTCTTGGCGTGCAGGTTGTTTTGGGCAGCCGTCCCGCGCAGGCGATATCGCAGGCTGCCGCCGGTCATACGGTCGGCATTGCCGGCAATCGGCAAGGCGTTGTACCAGGCGTCGAACCAGGGTTGTTTGGAAGTGGCCAACAACAGATCGGTCAGATTCTGTGACGACACCAGATTACGTCGCGATAGACCCGAACCGTCCACCTGATTCAACGTCGCCGGGTCCAGGCCCTGACGCTGCATAAAGGCTGTCACCGCTGCCACGCCCGCGGCCGCCGTGCCGGCATTGGCGGTTTTGCGGCCCATGGCCTTGAGCAAGGCTTCGGACATGTTGTTGTTCGAGAGCTTGAGCAGCGGCGTGATCAAGCCCTGCAACGGCGCCGATTGATGCTCCGCCAACACCGTCGCCGTCGCGGGGCTGGTGCCACCGATCACGCGCCGGCCCAGCACGTGGATGCCCTGCTGCGCCAAGGCCTGCTCAAACAGATTGGCCACCAGTTGCGTCGGTTCCCACACACTCACCCATTGCCGGCTTTGCTTGCCCGGTGCGAGCGCGCCGGTGAGTTGCAGCAGGTTGGTGCCGTGCTGGCGGGTGATGCCGTAGCTGTTGCCGGGGCCACTGACAGCGCGGTTGCTCAGTTGCACGTAGTCGGTGGACGGGCTCACCACCACGCTCACTGGCTGGCCGAGTGCGACGGGAGCCTTCGCCGTAACGAGCAAGGTGCCCGCGTCAAAATCCGCATTCGGCGACACCGTCAGCGCCGAAATCTGCGCGCCGTAGTAGGTACTTTCGTCGTCCTGGGCCCAATCCAAGCCCAGGCGCTCGGCGTCGAACCACGTGTCATCGAACACCAGGTCGCCTTGCACCTGGCGCACGCCCTGGCTGGCCAGCTGGACGGCCAATGCCTGGTAGTCGGCGAACTGCGTGGTCGGGTCGCCGAGGCCGCGCAGGTACAGGTTGCCGGCAAGACGTTCACCTTGCCGGGTGCCGTCGCTCAACAGTTGGGTGGAGAAGCGGTATTGCGGCCCCAGCACATCCATCGCCGCAGCGGTGGTGAGCAACTTGAGGTTGGAGGCCGGGATCAGGCGTGTGCGCGGATTGTGTTGATAGAGGGTGCTGCCGCTGCGGGCGTCGCGCACCATGACGGAAACCGTGGCGCCATCGAGGGCCGGATCGGCCAGCAGGTGATCCAGTGTTGAAGGCGTGGAAGGCTGCGAAACACTCGCGCAGCCGCCCAGTAAAACGCTCAGGCACAGCAGGTGTAGCCATCGTCCAAAGTGCATCGGTACTGTGTTCCGCAAAGCCATTAATGGCCGCAACGCTAACAGCTCCGTACCTTTGTGGCGAGCGGGCTCGCCCCGCGCTGGGTGGCGAAGCCGCCCTTACTAATGCCGCCGTGTTTTTTCAGGAACACCGCAGAACCTGTTTTGGGGCCGCTTCGCAGCCCAACGCGGGGCAAGCCCGCTCACCACAGGGAACCCGCCGGGGTTTAGAACTCCAGGGTGCTGGACACCGACACCTGCCGCGCATCGCCCATGGACACAAACAAGCGGCTGGCCGCCGAGGTGTAGTAGACGCGGTCGAACAGGTTCTTCACGTTGACCTGGAATTTGACCTTCTGCCCGTCGATCCTGGTGTCGTAGGTGGCGAAGGCATCCGCCACGGTGTAGCCCGGCAGGTTGAAGTCGTTGGCGGCGTCGCCTGCGCGCTCGCCGACATACCGCGCACCGGTGCCGACACGCAACTGATCGCCGCCGAAAATGTTGCCGAAGTCGTACGCGACCGACAGCGAACCGGTGTGCCTGGCCACGTTTTGCAGGCGGTTGCCTTCAAGCGCCGGGTTGTTGTCCTTGATGTCTTCGGCATCGGTAAAGGCGTAGCTGCCGATCAGGCTCCACTTGTCGGTCAATTGGCCGGTGGCGTCCAGTTCCAGGCCACGGGAACGTACTTGCCCCGCGATGCTGTAGACGGTGTTCGCACCGGAGCCCACCGACACCAGCACATTGCGCTTGTCGATAGTGAACAACGCGGCACTGGCGGTGATGCGCCCCGGGATATCGAGCTTGGCGCCCAGTTCCCACGACTTGGATTCCTCAGGCGTGAGGTCACCGGTCAGCGTGCTGCCATCGAGCAAAGGGGCGATGGTGGAGTTGGGTTTGAACGACTCGGTGTAGCTGCCGTAGAACGACAGCTCATCGGTGTAGCGATACACCAGGCCGGCACGCGGCACCCAGGCCTGGCCGTTGCCGTCGGTGTTGGCCTTGAACGGCACGCCCTTGCCGGCGTACTGGTCATACATCTGATAGCGCGCACCGGCCACGAAGATCCACTGATCGGTCAGGTGAATCGCGTCCTGGAAGAACAGCGAGTCGCTGCGCAACAGGTCGGTCTGGGCGCTGTCGGCAGCACTGACGTTGGTGCCCGCGACTTCGTTGCCGTACACCGGGTTGTTGTAGTTGAACGTGGAGCGCGAATCCTGACGAATCAGGTCGGCGCGGTAGATCTTGCGGTACTCGTCGTCCAGGCCGAACACCAGGTCATGCTGCATGCCCAGTACATTGACCTTGCCTTCCAGGCTCGCCGTGGTGAAGCGGTCAGTGGTGATCGCGCCCTGGGTGCCGTCCATCTTGCGGGTCAGGGTGCCGTTGGTGCTCACCGCGCTGACGCGCACCTGGCTGGCGTCGTAGGTCTCACGGTTCCAGCTGTAGCCGAAATGGGCTTTCCAGTCGTCGTTCAAGTCGTGGTCGGCTTCAAAGCGGTACAGGTCGGAACGGCCTTCCATGTTGTTGAACGGCTCATCCAGACGGCGAGTGGCCGGGATGTCCAATGGGTGGTTGGACTTGTCGATGGCCGTGCCGCGGTCGAACGGCGAGAGAAATTCGCGGTGTTCGTAGGCGAACAACAACTTGGTTGAATCGCCATACCAGGCCAGGGACGGCGCCACCAGCGACTCGCGGTGAGTGCCGAAGTTGCGCCAGTAGTCTTCGTCTTCATGGTCGACGATCAGGCGATACGCCAGGCCCGAATCCCCGATGGGGCCGGTGGTGTCGAGGTTGCCGCCACTGCCGTTCTTGCCGTCGCCGAAGGTCGAGCCGCGCACGGTCAGGGACGTGGCCTGGGTCAGTTGCGGCTTTTTGCTGACGATATTGACTACGCCGCCCGGGTCCTGGATGCCATACAGCAGCGACGACGGGCCCTTGAGCACTTCGACCCGTTCTGCGGTTGAATTCAACGCCCGGCCCTGCACCACCGGCATGCCATCGCGCATGATCGAACCGTTACGGTTGTCGCCAAAACCGCGCAGCATCACCGCGTCCTGGGTGCTGGCCAGGGTATTGGCCTGGGTGATGCCGCTGATGTTGGCCAGGGCATCATCCAGGTTGCGCGGGGTCTGGTCGCGCAGCACTTGGGCGGGGACCACGTTGACGGTTTGCGGGGTTTCCAGCAGCAAAGCACGGGAGCGCATCACCGAGCTGGTGGGCGGGGGCTGGTAGCTGGTGCTGTCCTCGGTTTGGCCGACGCCGCTGATGGTGGTCGCGCCGAGGTTGAGCGCGCCATCGGTGGGCACCGGTTCCAGGGCCAAGGTGCGGGCGTCGATCTGGCGGAACGTGAAGCCGGAGTTGCCCAGCAGACGTTGCAGGGCCTGGTTGGCACTCATTTGCCCGCTGACCGCCGGGGCACTGAGGCCGTAAGGCGCTTCATCGGTGTAGATCACGCTGATCCCGGTGACCCGGCTGAAATCGCTCAGGGCCTGGGGCAGCGGCTTGGCTGCCAGGGCAAAGGTGAACTGGGCGCTTTGCTGCTCCTGCGCCTGCGCCACGCCGAGGGGCAGCAACGCCAGCCCCGACACCGCCAATACCGAGGCTCCCAGCCACTGTTTAACCAAACCGCCCGCCGTCGACTTCATGCTGTGAGAACCCGTGTAGAAAACGCCATTAATGCGAATAGATCGCAGTTTCAAGCACTACACGGATTGGCGGGCGATTTACCTCACCTTTGTTGGCAAATATTTTTATTTATTGCGCCTGAATGCGGAACCCCCAGCGTGGGAAATGCACATGCACGGTGCCGGCGCGTTCATCGGTGCGGCGCAGGATCAGTTCTTCGCGCCCGGCAAACAACAGCTCACCCACGACCGGGTCGGTGCCGTAGTCAGTGGCCGAGATGCTCACCTGCTGGCCGGGCTTGAAGCCGTTCAAGTCCTCGAACAGCGCTTCGGGCAGCGCCGCCGGTGTGGCATTGCGCGCCACGTCCAGGGCTTGCTCGGCGCTCATCTGGGTAGCAGTGCCATGGCCGAAGCTCAGCACGCGGTCAAGCCAGGCGACTACGGCGGGATAGGCGTCCACCAGCGGCGCCGTCACCGAAGAGCCTTTGAGGAACCACAGCGGGTGCGCCAGGGCAAAGTCGGCAATCGAAGGTTCGCCGAACAGGAAATCCCCAGGCGCGTGCTGCAATTGCTGATCAATGCGGCCGATGATGACCGGCCATTGGTGCTTGACCTGGTCGAGTTGCACACGGGCTGCCGTGCCATCGCTGAACAGTTTGCTGCGGTCAGCCACCAGCACCTGAAGCAGCTCCGGCGGTACCTTGGCAAATTTGACCGCCAGGGATTCGGGCTGGAACACCAGCGCTACGGCATGGGAAAACACCACCGAATCCGCCCAGGCCGCGAAGCCTTGGGTGACCAGTTCCAGGCCTTGGGGAAACAGCGCCGGTGCCGCTTTATCCTGCTCCAGGCGCCGGGCGATCAACGCGGTGTCGCAGTAGATATCGGCGCCGACTTGCAACACCGGGGTCTTGCGATAGCCGCCGGTGAGGGCGGTCAGGTCAGGCTTGGGCATCACCGGCGAGATATGCACCGAGTGCCAGGACAAGCCCTTGAAGCCCAGCAACAGGCGGGCTTTTTCAGCGAATGGGGACTGCGGGTAGTGGTGCAGGATCAGCTCGGACATGCCCGGCTCCGTTGGCGAAGTGAGCCACTAGCTTAGCCTGCAACACCGCGCGTGGGGACGATGGCAACCCATCAATCAAATCAATGAGCCACTCGCCGCCAGGCACTCCTTGGCGCTTTTCTTCAACTTCTTGATCAAGCGTTCCTGACGCAACGCCTCGCCTTTGCTCGCGCATTGCTCCGTGTACACCAGCGCGACCGCCGGGCTGGACAGGAAAAACCGTGCGCCCTTGCCGCTCTGATGAGAGGCAAAACGACGCACCGGGTCATTGCTGATGCCGCAATACAACGCGCCATTGGCGGCGCGTACCAGGTACACAAACCAGGGTTTGGGTTCAGAAGGATCAGTCACGGGTCGATTCGGCAAACCAGAAGAGCGCCAAGCTTATCAACGACCGGCCTGAAATGCCCTGAGGCCTTTGAGTGCCTGGGCACGCACGGCGTTTTTCAGTGCCGGCGACCAGCCCAGCAACAGGCCCTTGAGGCCCAGGGCCTGACGCGACCAGCGCCACAGGTCGAAGTGGTCGTGGTGTTCGCAGATCTTGCCATCGCGAAACACGAACCGCGCGCCGATATCGTTGACCACCGTATTGCCGGTGGCGCTGAACAGGTAAGTCGCGACCCAGTGCGCGCTGCCGGTCGTTTCATCGCTGCGTACATGGTCGAACGTCAGGGAAAAATCCTTGGCCCGGGTAGTGAGCATGCGCCACATATCGCCGGCGTCACGCCCGCGCAATTCACCGAAAGCCGGGTCGCTGAACAGCACATCCTCGGTGTAGCAGGCCGCCATGGCCTCGGCATCCAGCCGCTGGAAGGCGCTGTAGAACTCGGTGATCAGGGCGTTGTGTGCGTCGCTCATGGGCAGGTTCCAAACCAGGGGTTTTAAGCCGTCCAAGATAGTCCGGGCGCCGGTAAAACTCTATCGCCATTTACACCGGGAATGACCCACCCGGCGCTACGGCACCATGCCGCAGCTGCGGGCATAGGCAAACAGATCCACGTCGGTGGAAATGCACAGCCGGCTCATGGCGGTGCTTTTCTGCTTGCTGATCGTGGAAATACTGCGATTGACCCGGGCCGCAATCTGGCTGACGGTCATGCCGCTGGCCAGCATCCTCACCACTTCGCGTTCCTTGCTGGATAACTGCGGCTGTTGCAGTTGATCTCCGGTGCCCGCCTCCACCAACTGGGCCCGCAGGCATTCACTGACAAATGTCTCGCCCTTGATCACTGTACCGATGGCGGTGGGCAGCTCCCTGGCCGAGGCGCTCTTGGCGACAATCGCCCGTGCCCCATGGGCAAAGGAAGCACGCAACGTCGCCACATTGGCAAACATGGTGACCAGAATCACCGGCAAATTCGGGTACTGGCGTCGCAACAATCCCAGCAACCCGTAGCCGTCCGCCTGCTGACCACCCGGCATGGCGAAGTCAGTCACCAGCACGTCACACGCCACCGTACTCAACAACCGGAGTAACTCATCGGGACCGTCGGCCTCACCGACGACTTTGCATCTACCGCCCGCCTCAATCACCACCCGTTGCCCGATGCGCACAATGGGGTGATCGTCGGCAATAATTACACGCAGCATAAATACCCACGAATGATGGCAACTGGAATTGGCGCAAAAATACCTGTGTCCTCGCGCGTCAACAACCACTCGGTGCGACACGTTCCGGACCGCGACCCGTGTTTGATAGCTGACAAACTTATACCTACAAAACAAAAAGAAACTACCTACATACAAAGCCTCCAACACAAAGGGGAAACATCCTACAAGACTCTCTATTCCAAGGATTCATAACCGGCTTAGATAAGCAATGTATACGCGCAAGTTACGCTGAAAGACTTGCAACTGCGGCATGTTCGCCACCACACCACGGGCCTGGACTCGAGCGATCAACTGCTCGGCGCGGCGCTCCAGGTCAACGCCCCCGACGAACGCCAGGCTGCCCACCAGTCGGTGCAATCGCTCCACCACCAATGACGCATCGGCGCGGGCCTGCGCCAGGTCCAACAACGCGTTGTCTTCACGTGCTTCATCCATCAGGCTGGCCAGCGCCCGGTTCACCATCTCATCACTGCCGAAAATGTCGATCAGGCGGGCACGCGTCGGCCACGCGATCGCACCTGCACAACACGCCGGCGCCTCCACTAGCGGTGGTGGGGGCGAGGGTGCCAACTTCAGGACAGGTACTTGATTGGAAAATACCCTTGTCACCATGGTCACCTCACTGCGCTTACATTGATTGTTCAGCCCATGAGTTCATCAATACCCATCTGAGTGGGGTTGGAAGATGCAACAGCCAGATCAACGAACAGCGTGCAAAATTCCCGTGGCGCTCATATGACTGTCATAAGCAACAATGAATATCCCTAAGGATGTAAAAAAGACGATACAACAACTACGAAAAATCTAGTTTTCCTACGACTAAGAACATAAATTCCCACGAACTAACGCCCAAATACCTGTTACTTCGATTGTCGTAATAGTTGTATTTCCCCCATCCCGCCCCCCGGCTAAATTGCCGCCACCCCGCAAAGAGGGAATGGTCTCGCTGACTTAAGCGGCCCTGACCAAATACAACCCGCCGCCTTGCTCGCCGCCTTCGCCGAAAGACCGGACGATGCCGTGCGCGCGCTTTATCAGCCAGCCCTGTAGTGGAACGTATAGAAATGAGCAAGTCCCTAATCCTGTTGAGCGCCGCCCTGTTGCTCACCAGTGCTACATCCACCTTTGCCGCCAGCAGCGTGGACCTGACCGTCAAGGGCCTGATCACTCCAAGCGCCTGCACCCTCACACTGCCGGGTACGGTCGACTTCGGGAAGATCTCGGCCAAAGACTTGAATCAGGACGGAACGACACGACTTGAAGACAAAACCCTTCAGTTGACGGTGAACTGCGAGGCCCAGACTCTTTTTGCGATCAATCCAGTCGATAACCGGGCCGGGACATCGTCCAACAGCAACATCGCAGGCTACGGGCTGGGACTGATCAACGGCACGGAAAAACTCGGCTTGTATGTCGTGATCGTGCGTAACCCGGTCGCCGATATCCCGTCCGATATGCTGCAATTTCGCGACGGCGCATGGCGGATGCAATGGGACGATGACTACGTCGAGCCGAACCGATTGATTGCATTCGGCAGCTTCGTTCCGGATGTCGGTTACTTGCCCCACCCCCTCGAAAATGCCTCCGTGGAAGTCTTGTTCAACACCTGGATCGCCCCGGCAAACACCCTGACCCTGACCGACGAAGTCGCTCTGGACGGCTCGGCGACCCTGGAAGTGAAGTACCTGTAACCCGACGATCCGTTGAACCCTCCTGACAAGGAAACCATGCCTATGAACGCTCTAGCCTCGCGGCTCATGCTGATGCTGCTGTTCACTCCGCCAGCGTTTGCCGCCAGCACCACCGACCTGACAGTCAAAGGCAGCATCACTCCCAGTGCCTGTGCCCCACTGGTCTCCGGTGGCGGTGTGATCGAATTCGGGAAGATGTCGGCCAAGTCGCTCAATGCAGAGCAACACACCGTGCTGCCCAACCAAAGCATGCAATTGAGTGTGCGCTGCGAAGGGCCGACATTTTTCACCCTCAATACCATTGATAACCGCACTGGCTCGTCGGCCAACCACGATCATTGGCATGGCCTGGGTATGACGCCAAACGATGAAAAGCTCGGCGGCACCGCCTTTCACCTGTACACACCGGTGGCGGATGGCATTGCCGCAACCATCATTACTTCAAGCGATGGCGGTGTGACTTGGGAGCCGACCAATCAGCTCAATCACATGAAACTGACGGCCGTGGCAATCGGCGATCAGCGGCTGCCTATCGCCGTTCGGGACTTTGACGCCGAGATCCGCCTGTATACCCATGTCGCCCCTGCCGACACCTTGACCCTGCTGGACGAAGTCCCCATCGACGGGCACGCCACGGTCCAGCTCAAGTACTTGTAACCACCCTCTTAGCGAAAGGAGTTCGATCACCATGAAGATACTGCTCAGTACCGTCGCCACCAGCCTGATGCTGCTGACCTGCGCTTCCACCTATGCGGCCTCCACCGTAGACCTGACGGTCAAGGGCCTGATCGTGCCCAGTGCCTGCACACCCAACCTGACCAGCGGCGGGGTCATCGACCACGGCAAGATTTCCGCCAAAGACCTGCGCCCGGATAACGCCACGCACATCGGGACTCACGTCATGACCATGGCGGTAACCTGCGATGCACCGATTCAATTTGCCCTGCACTCCGTCGACAACCGTGCCGGGTCATCGATATCCACCTCCGACTACGGCCTGGGCCTGATCAACGGCACCCAGAAACTCGGCTGGTTTCAACTGACGCTGCGCAATGCCGTCGCCGACGGTACGCCGATGCAAACCATTGCCTCCGGGGACGGTGGCAATACCTGGTACAGCGAAAAACTCTGGGACGCAGGCTTGTATATGTCGGTCGCCACGATGGATGACGCCACACAGCCAGCCTCGGTCAAGGAACTGGTGACGGAGCTGGTGGTGGATACCTCTATTGCCCGCACCGATGGCCTGGATCTGAGCAACGAGGTCACCCTCGACGGTTCGGCCACCCTTGAAGTGAAGTACCTGTAAGCCCACGGGCGCCCATGCCTGGCGTGATTCGCAGGCCTGGGCGTGTTTTTCGTATCGCCCGCATTCACCTCGACACGTGGCGCCTTCCCATGAACACGCTCCCTCGCCTGCCGGCGGTTTTGCTCTTGCTGGCAACCACTCATCCGGTCTTCGCTGCATCCGCTGTCGACCTCACCGTAACCGGCCGCCTGACCCCGGATGCCTGTCACGTCACGCTGTCAGACGAGGGTACGGTCGACCACGGGAAAATCCCCTCCCATACGCTCAACGCCAGCGAGTTCACAGCCCTGCCCAGCCGCGTGCTGGAGCTGAATGTGCAGTGCAGCCGACCAATGCTGTTCACCTTGGTGGGGCTTGATAACCGAGTGGAGTCTTCACTGGCGCCCGGATCGTTCTACGGCCTGGGCAAAAACCCCCACGCCCCGCAGGAGCGCCTGGGATCCGTGGCAGTGTCTTATCAAAACCCGGTAGGCGACGCGCAGTCCCTACAGGTGCTGGCCTCCAACGATAGTGGTGAAACCTGGGCCCCGGAGCCCAATGCCTACCCCAAAGCCTACATGGGCTTTGCGCCGCTCGGTGATCGCCAGCCCGACTTTATCGGCCAACTGCGCGCTCAGTTGCGCATCGACACCGCTATCAACTTTGCCCAGTACCTGACCCTGAATCAGGAAGTCCCCCTCGATGGCTCCATCGTGCTGGATCTTCGTTACCTCTGATTTTTCACACAGCCCCAATGGAAAACCCCGTCATGACGACGACATTGTTCAACACCGCCACCTGCCTCTTGGCCCTGACGCTGCTGCTTGCCACGGGTGCACAGGCTGACGGCATGGTCCCGGACACCTCCGTCGTGATCGTTCACGAAGCCGAGGGTGAAGCCGCTGTGTCGGTCACTAACACCGATAGCCAACTGGCCCTGCTCCACGTCACGCTGGAAGACATTCCCGAAGACCCCGAGCCGCTGCTGGTGGTGACTCCGCCGCTGTCGCGGGTGGAGCCGTCCAAATCGCAACTGGTGCGTTTCATTTTGCAAAGCCCCCAACCGCTGCACACCCAACGGCTCAAGCGCGTGATTTTCGAAGGCATGCCCCAAGGCCGATCGGCGACCGAAGCCGGACACGCGCGGGTCGGCGTGACGGTACGTCAGAACCTGCCCGTCATCATTCACCCCAAAGGGCTCGCCCCCAACCGCACGCCCTGGACCGGCCTGACCTGGTCACTCAACGGCGGCACGTTGCAGGTGCGTAACGACACCCCTTATGTGGTGCGACTGGCCCAGGAACTACGCCTGTTGCCTGGCAATGGTCGAGCGATGTTGCCGCGCACCTATGTGTTGCCCGGGGAACACCTGAGCATTGCAGCCACCGGCGGTGCGGCCAGTACAGTCCGGTTGCAGCCGGCAACGGTCTATGGCTTTGCCGTAGGCGCTTATGAAGCGCCCCTCACCTTCTGACGAAAACCCCGGGCGTCCAGGCGCCTGTATCACGAAGTGACGGCTCACTGACCGTCACCACACCCTTCGAGTGCCTTTCGTGAAAACAGTATTGAGTTACCGTGACGGCGAAGCCCTGCCCGACAGGCCACCCCGTTTTGCACTGCCGACGATACTGTTGGCGTGCGCACTGCTGCCCACCAAGGCCTGGGCGGATGAACGACCGAGCTTTGATGCCGCCACCTTGCACCAACGTGGAATTGATCCGACGCTCGCCAACCTGCTGCTGGACGCCCCGCGTTTTGCCGCAGGACGGCATGCCGTGAGCCTGCTGGTCAATGGCCAGCGCCGCGGGCGACTGGAGGTCGGCTTTGATCAAGACGGTGCCTTGTGTTTCGACCGTGCGTTGCTGGATCTCGCCAACCTGATCATTCCCGACGACAGCGAGCGCTGCCACGCCTTTCTCGACCAGTACCCGCAAACCCTGGTGGAACCGGACCCCGCCACGCTCACGGTGTCGCTGGTGGTACCGACTGAAGCGCTACGACCGCTGCAGCAGGACGTCTCAGGGTACGAAACCGGTGGTTTTGCCGGCCTGCTCAATTACGACCTCACCGGTTTTTATAACCGCTTCGGTGACGACAACAGCCGGTTCGGTTCGGCCAATACCGAGGTAGGGTTCAACGCCGGCGACTGGGTCGTACGCAGCCGCCAGGTACAGACCTGGCAGGATGGCCTCTCGCGCAGTACGCACCTGGAGGCCTATGCCCAGCGTACCTTCGCCAGCCATCAGGCGGTGCTGCAAGCGGGGCAAATCAACCTCTACAACCCGGTATTGTCAGGGGCGCAGATCACCGGGGTCCAGGTCCTCACCGAACAGGCCCTTCAAGAACAAGGCCAGGGCGCGACCATCGACGGTATCGCCAACAGCCCGGCGCAAGTCGAGGTGCGACAGAACGGTGCGTTGATTCATTCCACGGTGGTTCCGGCCGGGCCGTTTTCGCTGACCGATGTACGGCGCCTGAACTCACGCTCTGACGTCGAAGTCACGGTCAAGGAAAGCAGCGGTGGCGAGCGCCGCTTTACCGTACCGGCGGCCATGCTCGGCGTTGGGATGGCGGCGCCCGGGTACTCGATGGCGGCGGGACGGGTGCGCAATATCGGCGACGGCCAAGGCGACGAGCCTTGGGTGGTCAGCGCGGGCTGGACCGGTGCCGTGCACCCGCAGCTGTCCTTGGGCAGCGGTGTGCTGGCGTCCAGCGAATACCGGGCTGCGGGTGTGAGCCTGGGCTGGCTGCCATGGTTGGACAGCCAGGTCCAACTGTCCACCCAGGTTGCCGATACCCAGGCACCGCACGCCGTACGTGGCGTGCAAACCGACCTGTCATGGTCCCAGCGCTTGAATGATCAATGGTCGTTCAGCGCCGCCAACTCCTGGCGTTCACCGGGTTATCGCGAGCTGGAGGAAGCGACCTACGAGCCTGAATCTACCCAGCAACGACGCTCCCGTTATCGCGACCAACAAAGCGCCACGCTGGGCTGGTCCCACCCATGGCTGGGCGCATTCAGTGCCGGGGTTTCGCGCTCCAGCAATTTTGACGGCAACACCAGCAGCCGCGGCCTGGCGTCGTGGGGCACGAACGTCGGCGGTGTATCGCTGTCGGCGAGTGCCGAATGGCAGATGGGCGGACGCCAGCAGCAGGACAATGCCGTCTACCTGAATGTCAGCCTGCCCCTGGGCGAGAGCCGTCGAGTGCGAGCCTGGGTACGCAACTCGGGCGGCGAACATCGCACCGGTGTGGGGTTGAATGAACAGATCGACGATCAACTGAGCTACCGCGTCAGCGCCGAACATGACACCCGTGACCAACAGGTGGAGACCACCCTCGGTCTTTCGGCACTGCCCCGCTACAGCCAACTCGACTTCAGCTACAGCCGCGCCGATGCCGAACGCTCAAGCTATCAAGGCAGTGCCCGAGGCGGCGTGGTGCTGCATGCCGCCGGGGTGACGTTGTCGCCGTATCCGGTGCGTGACACCTTCGCCCTGGTCTCGGTGGGCGAGATGAGCGGCGTAAAACTGAGTACCCCCAGCGGCCCGGTCTGGACCGATTGGCAAGGCCAGGCCGTGGTTCCCCACGTGAGCGCCTATGGCCGCAGCCCGGTTGAAGTACAGCCCCGTTCACTGCCGCGCAATGCCGATATCAACAACGGCCTGGCGATGATCTCGGCCGGGCGTGGAGCAGTGGATCGGGTCGATTTTGCCGTGACATTGACTCGCCGGGTGTTGCTCACCGTACGCACCGAACACGGTGCACTGCTGCCCCGTGGTGCCTCCGTCAGTACCGATGCGGGCGAGTTCGTGACCCTGGTCCAGGACAGTGGCCAAGTGTTTCTACCCAACGTCCTGGAGCAATCAGGGTTGTGGGTCAGCGCGCCGGGATTGACGCGCTGCCGACTGCAGTTCGAGTTACCGCCCAAGGGCGACCCTCTGGTGTATTTCGAAACCGCGCCCGCACGCTGCACCCCTTCATGAGGAAGATCGCCATGCCCTTTATCCGCGCCCCATGGCTGACGGCCGTCTTGATGACCGTCAGTCTCGTCGGCACCGCCTTGGCCGACGACGAGTGCCAGTTGAACATCAGCGAACCTTTGCTGGACTTCGGCCTGATGAAGCGCCTCGCACAAAACGACAGCGCCCCACAACGCCTGCTCGGCGAGCGCCGCTTGAGCCTGAACCTCAACTGCCCGGAAACGACGGACATGAGTGTGTTCTATCGGGCCCTGGCGGCCGACGCACAACGCCTGCAATTTACCGAGCACGGCAGTTATGCAATTGAAGTCAGCGATGGCGTGCTGGATGGCCGGGCGGTTGAGCTGGGGTTGCTGCAGGCCGCCGCGCAGCCGCCCGCCGCCATCGGTAGCGCAGTGAATTGGCGCCCGGGCTATGGCGTGGCGCCGGTGCAAGGCGGGGCCGTGCTACGGGGTAAACACCTGTCCTTGCAACTGAGCCTCAGCGCCTGGGCGGACATGGCGGCCACCCATGTCCGCGAAGCCACCACGTGGGAAGTGTCCGGAACATTCGACGCCCACCAGAGCGGTCGCTATCGGGAGTTGACCCTGCGCGCCCACTTTGCGCCCGCCGCCTGCACACCGCAGCTGTCCAACGGCGGCCTGGTGGATTACGGCACGCTGCTGGCCAAGGACCTGAGCGCCACCCACGAAAACCCGCTGCCCACCCGCCCGCTGCAATTTTCCGTCGGCTGTGATGGGCCGGCACGCTTCGCCTTGCGCATGCACGACAACCGCGACGGCTCGGCCACCGGCGGCACCGATGAAACCGCTTATGGATTGGACCGGGATAACAGCCAGAACAAGATCGGCCGCTTCTACGTGAACATTGACCCGGCAGACTTTGTCGCCGATGCCTACGGCACGCTCTATCGCACCGACTCCACCAGCAATGGCACGGCCTGGAGCAGCGCAAGTGCCAGACAGATCCCTATCGCCGCCAACAGCTATATGGGCTTTACCGACAAGGCCGGCAGCACCCAGGGGCCCGTTGCGATCCAACACCTCACCGGCACCCTGCGCATCAAGGCTTACCTGGCCCCCCTGCAATCGCTGGACCTGCGCCAAGTGGTGCAGATCAATGGTTCCGGCACTCTCGAAATCATCTACCTCTAGCCTGTGGAGCTTCCCTCGTGAACACGTACTGCCTGAGTTTTTCTGCCCTGCTGCTGTGCTCAGCCCAGCCAGCGCTGGCCGCTTCCTCCGTGGACCTTAACGTCAAAGGCCGGATCACGCCGACCGCCTGCACACCGCTGCTGTCCAGTGGCGGGGTGATCGACTACGGCAAGCTGTCCCAGCAAGACCTCAACGTCGACAAGGGCACACGCCTGCCGGTCAAGCAGCTGCAAGTCAGTATCGGTTGCAACGCGCCGAGTCGCTTCGCCCTGCGCATGCGCGACAATCGCGACGGCACGGCCACGGTCAACAGCGAGATTTACTATGGGCTGGGGCTGGACAAAAGCGGCAACCGCATCGGTCTCTATTCCTTGAGTTTCGACCCTCGCCAGACCCAGGTCGACACCACCGCGCCGGTCTACGGGACCGAATCCACCACCGGTGGCATAGCCTGGCGCACGGCCGACCTCAACACGATCGACATAGGTGCCAACAGTTACCTGGGCTTCACCGACACGGCCGGCAGCACAACCGGCCCGTCAGCGATCCGGGAGCTGATCAGCACGGTCAAGGTCGAAACCGTGATCAACGCCACGAAGAACCTGGACCTGAGCAGCGACACCTTGCTCGACGGCTCGGCGACGCTGGAGGTGGTGTATCTCTAGCGTTTCTCGCTGCTGACCTGCACATACAGCGCCCGCCCCGCGCCCAGCCCGGCGATGATCGCACCCACGCCGATCACCGCGAAGATCCAGCCAATGGCCGACCAACCGCCGGTCCAGTCGTGCACCAGGCCCACCGCGAATGGACCGACGGACGCGAGGGTGTAACCGAAGCCCTGGGCCATGCTCGACAGGTTGGCGGCCACATGGGAATCACGCGAGCGCAGCACGATCAAGGTCAGCGCCAGGCTGAACGTGCCGCCCTGCCCCAGGCCGAGCAGAATGGCCCAGCCCCACAGACCGTCCAGCGGTGCATACAGGCAACCGAACAATCCAACCAGGGTGAACAGCATCACCACCACAATCGCCAGGCGCTGGTCCTTGCCGCGCGTGGCAAGCCACGGTGCGGCCAGGGAACTGAACAACTGCATGATGATGGAGCCGGACAACGCCAAACCGGCTTCGGTGGCACTCAGGCCACGACCGATCAAAATCGACGGCAGCCAGCCAAACACGATGTACGACAGGGACGATTGCAGACCCATGTACAGGGTGACCTGCCAGGCCAACGGGTCACGCAACAGGCCCTTCACTCGGTAGGCGACCTGGTGGGCGCCGTGTTTCTGGCCGACCTGCGGTAACCAGAACAACGCTGCCACCAACGCCGGCAGAATCCAGAAGCCCAGGCCAATGGTCCAGCGGTCGCCGAAGTAATGACTCAGCGGCACCGTGGCGCCAGCGGCCAACGCTGCGCCCAGACACAGGGCCATGGTGTACACACCGGTCATGGCGCCGGCGTGTCTGGCGAAATCGCGCTTGATGATGCCCGGCAGCAATACGCCGATGATGCCGATGCTCGCACCGGCAATCAGGCTGCCGGCGAACAACCCCACTTCGCCAAACGAACTGCGCAGGATGATGCCGGCGGCCAGGCTCAGCAAAATCCCCAACACCACTCGCTCGGCGCCAAACCGCCGGGCCAGGATCGGGGCCATGGGCGCGAACAAGCCGAGGCACAACACCGGCAAGGTGGTCAGCAAACCGGCCTTGGCCGCCGACAATCCCAGGCTGCTGGAAACCTCGGCCAGCAACGGCGCCACGCTCGACAACGCCGGGCGCAGGTTCAACGCCACCAGGATCAGGCCCAGCAGCAACAGCCAAGGGCGGCTTACCAGCGGGTGACTGGCTTGCACCACTTCGTCATCGGCTTCGGCGTCGATCAACAGCTCTTCCAACTCGGTCGTACGTTTGGTTTCAGGGTTCATTGATCAACTGCCGGCAAAGGGATTTGGCGCGTTCCGCGTCCTGGTGTTCCACGGCTTCGAGCAGGGCGATATGCAGGTCGAACACCGCCTGGCGGCGCGGCGAAATGTTCAGGGTCTGGCGCAACTGGGCGCCGACGATGGCGGAAAAGTACTGGTACAGCTCGCTCAATGCCGGGTTGTGCGCGGCGTCCACCAGGCGTTTGTGGAACTCCAGGTCGGCGCTGATATAGGCCTCCAGGTCACCGTGGTACAGCACCGCGCTGGCTTTGAGTGCCTCGTGCAAACCCGTGAGGTCGGCTTCGGTACGGCGCAACGCCGCGAGCCCGATGGCCTCCACTTCCAGGATCTGCCGCGTCTCCTGCGCCTGCTCCAGGCTGCAGTGAGATAACGCGCGCATGGCCCCCAGCGGGTCGGTCATGGAGCGCAGGTAACTGCCGTCGCCCTGGCGGATCTCGATCAACCCGGAGAACGCCAACACACGCATGGCTTCGCGCACGGTGTTGCGGCTGATGCCCAGCTCGGCGGCCAGCTCCGGCTCGGTGGGCAGACGTTCGCCGACGGCCCACCTGCCTTCGCTGATGCGCCAGCGCAATTGCTCAAGGGCCTGGTCCACCAGGGAGCGTTTGATCAGGGGAGCGATGTCAGTCATGGGATGCAGACTTTCGTCCAATCATAGGATGAATTTTCCTACAGCCTATTCAGAGTTGCCTACAAAGGCAACGCACTAGGGTTCTTAGGCTGGAAAAGGAGCAGTATTTTCGATTGGTACAATTACCCTTAGAGGGTAATTATTCAGCGCAGGTGTCTTATGGAAAAGTACACACCTCATTACGATCTGGCGGTGATCAAGGCCTCCTGAACAGACAAAAATAAACCCGGCCAGGCCGGGTTTATTTTTTCAAGCATCGATCAATGCAGGATCTGGCTCAAGAACAGCTTGGTCCGGTCATTCTGCGGGTTGTCGAAGAAGTCATTCGGCGCCGCCTGTTCGACGATCTCGCCCTTGTCCATGAAGATCACGCGGTTGGCCACGGTGCGGGCGAAGCCCATTTCGTGGGTCACGCACAACATGGTCATGCCGTCTTCGGCCAGGCCGATCATGGTGTCGAGTACTTCCTTGACCATTTCCGGGTCGAGGGCCGAGGTCGGCTCGTCGAACAGCATGATTTTCGGCTTCATGCACAGGGCACGGGCAATCGCCACACGCTGTTGCTGGCCGCCGGACAGTTGCCCCGGAAACTTGTGGGCCTGCTCCGGGATGCGCACACGCTCCAGGTAGTGCATGGCGATTTCCTCGGCCTTGCGCTTGGGCATCTTGCGCACCCACATCGGCGCCAGCGTGCAGTTCTGCAGGATGGTCAGGTGCGGGAACAGGTTGAAGTGCTGGAACACCATGCCGACTTCGCGGCGAATCGCTTCGATCTGCTTGAGGTCGTTGGTCAGCTCCACGCCATCGACCACGATGCGGCCCTGCTGGTGCTCTTCCAGACGGTTGAGGCAACGGATGGTGGTGGACTTGCCCGAACCCGACGGGCCGCACAGCACGATACGCTCGCCCTGCTTGACGTTGAGGTTGATGTCTTTCAACACGTGGAACTGGCCGTACCACTTGTTGACGCCCTGCATCTGGATAATGCCTTCAGGGCTCACAGGCTGTTTGATCGCTTCGCTCATAACATCAACTCCTAACGCTTGTGGCCTGTGTCGAGCTTGTGTTCCAAATGAATGGAATAGCGCGACATACCAAAACAGAAAATCCAGAACACCAAGGCGGCAAACACATAGCCTTCGGTGGCCATGCCCAACCATTTAGGGTCGGCGGCGGCTTGCTTGACGCTGTTGAGCAGGTCGAACAAACCGATGATGATCACCAGGCTGGTGTCCTTGAACAACGCGATAAACGTGTTGACGATGCCCGGGATTACCATCTTCAGGGCTTGCGGCAGAATCACCAGGCCCATGCTGCGCCAGTAACCCAGGCCCATCGCCGCGGCCGCTTCGTACTGACCTTTAGGAATCGCCTGCAAGCCACCGCGCACCACTTCGGCCACGTAGGCCGACTGGAACAGGATCACGCCGATCAACGCCCGCAGCAGCTTGTCGATGCCCATGCCTTCAGGCAGGAACAACGGCAGCATCACCGAGGACATGAACAGCACGGTGATCAACGGCACGCCGCGCCAGAACTCGATAAACGTCACGCAGACCACACGAATCGCCGGCATGTTCGAACGCCGTCCCAGCGCCAGCACAATACCCAGTGGCAAGGCACCGGCGATGCCGACGGTGGCGATGACCAGGGTCAGCATCAGGCCGCCCCATTGGCTGGTGGCCACGTTGGTCAAGCCGAAGATCCCGCCGTGCAGCAGGAAAAACGCGATGATCGGGTACAACACCAGGAAGCCCAGGCCGTAAATCGCCTTGCGCGGGAAACGCGAGATGAACAACGGTGCCACGCCGACAATGGCCAGCCACACGGTCAGGTCTACACGCCAGCGCAGGTCGCCGGGGTAGTAGCCGTACATGAACTGCCCGAAGCGCTGTTGGATAAACACCCAGCACGCGCCCTCTTTAGTGCAATCGGCGCGAGTAGTGCCGACCCAGTTGGCATCGAGGATGGCCCAATGCAGGATCGGCGGCACCACCAGGTAGATCAGGTAAAACGCCAACAGCGTCAGCAGGGTATTGAGCCAACTGGAAAACAGGTTGGCACGCATCCAGGCCATCGGTCCGAAGACTTTACTCGGCGGCGGCATATCAGGTTTGAAAGTATGCGAACTCATGTGCGTTTCCTCACCGCTCGATCAGCGCAATGCGCTTGTTGTACCAGTTCATCAGCAGGGAAATGCTGATGCTGATCGCCAGGTACACGCTCATGGTGATGGCAATAACCTCGATGGCCTGGCCGGTCTGGTTGAGCACCGTGCCGGCAAACAGCGAAACCATTTCCGGGTAACCGATACCGGCGGCCAGCGACGAGTTCTTCGCCAGGTTCAGGTACTGGCTGGTCAGCGGCGGAATGATCACCCGCAGGGCTTGCGGGATGATGACCTTGCGCAGCGTCGGCCCAGGACGCAGGCCCAGGGAGCGCGCAGCTTCGGTCTGGCCGTGGCTGACGGACTTGATGCCCGAACGCACGATCTCGGCGATAAACGCTGCCGTGTACACGGTAAGCGCCAGGGTCAGCGCCAGCAGTTCAGGGATCAGTACCCAGCCGCCGACAAAGTTGAAGCCTTGCAGCTTGGGCATTTCCCAGTGCAGCGGCGCGCCGAAGATCAAGGCACACAACGCTGGGATCACGATAAACAGCGCCAGGCCCGCCCAGAACTTATGGAAGGGTACGCCGGTCGCTTCAAAGCGCTTGTTGGCCCAACGCGCCATCAGCACGATTGCCACAATGGCAACCACGATGCTGGCCACAAACGGCCAGAACCCGTCAGCGGCCAGCGCTGCCGGCATGTTCAGGCCACGGCTGCTGACAAAGAAGGTGTCGTCGAAGTTATGGCTGTTGCGTGGCCCCGGCATGGTCAGGAACACCGCGAAGTACCAGAACAGGATCTGCAGCAGCGGCGGAATGTTGCGGAACACTTCCACATACACGGTCGCCAGCTTGTTGATCATCCAGTTCGGGGACAGACGTGCCACACCGATGATGAAGCCGAGCAGCGTCGCCAGGACCACCCCGATCACGGTCACCAGCAAGGTGTTGAGCAAGCCGATGACAAAGACGCGGGCATAGCTGTCCGATTCGGTGTAGTCGATCAGATGCTGCGCGATGCCGAAGCCGGCACTGCGCTCAAGAAAGTCGAAACCCGAGGTAATGCCCCGGTGCTGAAGGTTGGTCTGGGTATTGTCGAAGAGGTACCAGCCCAGCGAGATCACCGCCACAATCGTGATGATCTGGAAGAGCCACGCACGCACTTTGGGATCGCTGAAGCTGAGCTTCTGCTTTGGTGCGCCGATTTGTTTTTGCATGAAGTGCCCCGGAAAGAATGGAACAGAACATCACCCGGCGGTTGGCCCTCCGGGTGACAGAACCATCAGCGATCAGCGCACAGGGGGTGCGTATTGAATGCCGCCAGCGTTCCACAGCGCGTTCAGGCCACGGTCGATTTCCAGCGGGGTGCTCTTGCCCAGGTTGCGCTCGAACACTTCACCGTAGTTACCGACTTGCTTGACGATCTGTACGACCCAATCTTTCTTCACTTTCAAGTCTTTGCCGTATTCGCCGTCAGCACCGAGCAGACGTGCAACGTCCGGATTCTTGGTGGACTTGGCTTCAGCTTCAACGTTTTTGGAAGTGATGCCGGCTTCTTCAGCGTTGAGCATGGCGTAGCCCACCCAGCGCACGATGGCCAGCCACTCGTCATCGCCGTTACGCACGACAGGGCCCAGCGGCTCCTTGGAAATGGTTTCCGGCAGAACCACGTAGTCCTTCGGCGCGGCCAGCTTGCTGCGCTGGGCGAACAGTTGGGACTTGTCGGAGGTCAGTACGTCGCAACGACCGGATTCCAGCGATTTGGCGCTTTCATCGGAGGTGTCGAAGGTGATCGGGGTGTACTTGAGGTTGTTGCCGCGGAAGTAGTCGGAAACGTTCAGCTCGGTGGTAGTACCGGCCTGGATGCAGATGGTTGCACCGTCCAGTTCCTTGGCACTTTTGACGCCCAGCTTACTGTTAACCAGGAAGCCGATGCCGTCGTAGTAAGTGATGAAGCCTGGGAATTTCAGGCCCATACCCGCATCGCGGGAGCTGGTCATGGTGGTGTTACGCGACAGGATGTCGACTTCGCCGGACTGAAGCGCGGTGAAACGCTCCTTGGCGTTCAACTGGCTGAATTTGACCTTGGTGGCGTCGCCAAAAACGGCAGCGGCCACGGCACGGCAAACGTCAGCATCGATCCCGAGGATCTTGCCGCTGGCATCCGGTACCGAGAAACCCGGCAAGCCGTCACTCACGCCACATTGCACAAAACCTTTCTTCTGCACGGCGTCCAGCGTAGCGCCAGCCTGGGCGAAACCACTGACACCCAGTACAGCCGCCGCAGAAACGATGGCCAGGGTGGATTTCAATACCTTCATTCAAACCTCCAGTTGCTCTTGTTGTGTCGAAGCTCCAACCTCAGCGCACCCTTATGAGGCGATATCGACCCGTGTTGGCTTTTTTTGGGGTCAAGCGGCATGAGGCTTTCGCGGAAATTCCAGCTGCTATCCCGAAAGCGGCAGTCACTGATAGTGTTACCGCCTCAGGAAAGTTCTGACATCGCCCTACACATAGCAAGGCGCGTACCAGAACGGCGGCTGAGTCGTTTCAGCCCCTAGTCAATGGAAAAAGATTCACCCTTGCGACATTCTCTTAACAGATCAACCTGTCGCGCACCGTTCCGACGCACCCAATCGGAGCGCACGCACATATATGGAGCAGACATGACCGAACCCTTGATTCTTCAGCCCGCCAAGCCCGCAGACGCCTGCGTAATCTGGTTGCATGGCCTGGGTGCCGATCGCTACGACTTCCTGCCGGTGGCCGAGGCGCTGCAGGAAAGCTTGCTGTCCACCCGCTTTGTATTGCCCCAGGCACCGACCCGCCCAGTGACGATCAACGGCGGCTACGAGATGCCCAGTTGGTACGACATCAAGGCCATGAGCCCGGCGCGCTCGATCAGCCTGGAAGAGCTGGAAGTGTCGGCAAAAATGGTGACCGATCTGATCGAAGCCCAGAAGAGAACCGGAATAGACGCTTCGCGGATTTTCCTCGCGGGCTTTTCCCAAGGTGGGGCCGTGGTATTCCACACCGCGTTCCTGAATTGGGAGGGGCCATTGGGCGGCGTAATCGCCCTCTCCACCTACGCGCCCACCTTCAGTGACGAGCTCGAATTGTCGGCCAGCCAGCAACGCATTCCCACCCTGTGCCTGCATGGTCAGTACGACGAGGTAGTACAGAACGCCATGGGCCGCAGCGCCTACGAGCATCTGAAAACCCGTGGTGTCACCGTGACATGGCAGGAATACCCAATGGGCCACGAAGTGTTACCGCAGGAGATACACGATATAGGGACTTGGTTGACCGCTCGCCTGGGCTGAAACCCACGTTTATGTAGCCGTATGACAGACGCACTACGCCGCGCCCGATTCTTGCATTACACTGGCCGGCGTACATTCCTTAACCAATTAATGAGATCACCGTGCTCAAAGCACTCAAGAAAATGTTCGGCAAAAGCGAGGCTGAGCCGCTCGCGCCTGTTCCCAGTGCTCCTGTCCCCTCCTCCGGCAGCCGCAATGACGGTCAACAGCCAGGCCGGACTGCACCTGTCGCCCAGCCAAAGACGCCGACGGTGACACCGCCCGAACAGGCAAAACCTGAGACGCAAGCCGCCCCCGCCCCCAAGCCTCGCCGGGAACGCGCCCCCAAACCACCGGTGATCCCGTGGAAACTCGAAGACTTCGTCGTCGAGCCTCAGGAAGGCAAAACCCGCTTCCACGATTTCAAACTGGCCCCGGAACTGATGCACGCCATCCAGGACCTGGGGTTCCCATACTGCACGCCGATCCAGGCGCAGGTATTGGGCTTCACCCTGGCCGGCAAAGACGCCATCGGCCGCGCCCAGACCGGTACCGGCAAGACCGCCGCGTTCCTGATCTCGATCATCACCCAGTTGCTGCAAACGCCGCCGCCGAAAGAGCGCTACATGGGTGAACCGCGCGCGCTGATCATCGCGCCTACCCGTGAACTGGTGGTACAGATCGCCAAGGACGCCGCCGACCTGACCAAGTACACCGGCCTCAACGTGATGACGTTCGTGGGCGGCATGGACTTCGACAAGCAGCTCAAGCACCTCGAAGCCCGCCACTGCGACATCCTGGTCGCCACCCCCGGCCGCCTGCTGGACTTCAACCAGCGCGGTGATGTGCACCTGGACATGGTCGAAGTGATGGTGCTGGACGAAGCCGACCGCATGCTCGACATGGGTTTCATCCCACAAGTGCGCCAGATCATTCGCCAGACACCGCCAAAGGCAGAGCGCCAGACCCTGCTGTTCTCCGCGACCTTCACCGAAGACGTGATGAACCTCGCCAAGCAGTGGACCACCGAGCCGTCCATCGTCGAAATCGAGGCGCTGAACGTCGCCAGCGAAAATGTCGAACAGCACATCTATGCCGTGGCCGGTGCCGACAAGTACAAGCTGCTCTATAACCTGGTCAACGACAACGGTTGGGAGCGCGTGATGGTGTTCGCCAACCGCAAGGACGAAGTGCGCCGCATCGAAGAACGCCTGGTGCGCGATGGCGTCAACGCCGCGCAACTGTCCGGCGACGTGCCGCAACACAAACGCATCAAGACCCTGGAAGGCTTCCGCGAAGGCAAGATTCGCGTGCTGGTGGCCACCGACGTGGCCGGGCGCGGGATTCACATCGACGGCATCAGCCACGTGATCAACTTCACCCTGCCGGAAGTGCCGGACGACTATGTGCACCGTATTGGCCGCACCGGCCGGGCGGGCGCAGCGGGTGTGTCGATCAGCTTTGCCGGGGAAGATGACTCGTATCAGTTGCCGTCGATCGAGACCTTGCTGGGGCGCAAGATCAGCTGCGAGACACCGCCGACGCACTTGCTGCGGGCTGTAGAACGCAAACGCCCGTAAAGCTTAAATGCGATAAAAATGTGGGAGGGGGCTTGCTCCCGATGGCGGTGGATCATTCAACAGAGATGTTGAAATTTCCAACCCCAACCGGGGCCACCCCCCTCCCCCCATTTGGGCTTGGGTCGGCGGGCGATTTACA